>NZ_JBWGIF010000001.1:0-731281 GCF_056312565.1 Pseudomonas sp. JE3303 | reverse complement strand
GCAATCTCAAATGACTACTATGATTGCTCATGTGGTCACTTGTGATGCTGATAATCTTGCAGACTATCAGTCCGTACTCACAAGCACCCACACGAATTGCTTGATTCAATTGTTAAAGAGCGGTTGGTCCGAAGCGCTTGGCTTGCTGAACCGAGGTGCGCATTCTACGCTTTCCTCTGTGTCTGTCAAGCGTTTATTTTGAAGTTTTTAACCAGAAAGCTGTTTAACTTCAAACACTTGACTCGCTGCATCACTGCTAGCGGGAGGCGAATTCTACAGCGTTTCAATCTGCTGTCAACCACCTTTTTCACCGCTACCGATCTTTCGACCGGAGCCACTTCCGGCTGCTGTCCTGAACATCCAACTCGTTGATTCTCAAGGAGTTTTCCGTTCCAACTACGCTGGAAGTGGGGCGCATTATAAGGGGATTCGAAACGCCGTCAACCTTTATTTCAGTAACTTTCGATGCAAGTAAAAAAGGCGGCCAACAGGCCGCCTCTTGAGTGATACCACTTACAAGCTTGGGAACGCGAACTGCGAAGCCTCATGGCTGGCGCGCTGTGGCCACCGCTGGGTAATAGCCTTGCGGCGGGTATAGAAGCGCACGCCATCCGGGCCATACGCATGCAGGTCGCCGAACAGGGATCGCTTCCAGCCGCCAAAGCTGTGATAGGCGACCGGAACCGGCAGCGGTACGTTGACCCCTACCATGCCCACTTCGATCTCGTCGCAGAACAGGCGGGCCGCTTCACCGTCACGGGTAAAGATGCACGTCCCATTGCCGTATTCATGATCGTTGATCAGCTGCATGGCCGCTTCCAGGCTGTTCACCCGCACCACGCACAGCACCGGACCGAAGATCTCTTCCTTGTAGATGCGCATTTCAGGGGTTACGCGATCAAACAGCGTACCGCCCACGAAGTAGCCGTCCTCATAGCCACTCACACGATGGCCCCGGCCATCGACTACCAATTGCGCGCCGGCGGCAACACCGTCATCGATGTAGCCCACGACCTTGTCACGTGCGGCGGCAGTCACCAGGGGCCCCATGTCCAGGCCACATTGGGTACCCGCGCCAATCTTCAACGCCTTGATCTGCGGCTGCAGCTTGGCGATCAGCGCATCGGCAACCTGATCGCCCACGCATACAGCGACCGAAATGGCCATGCAACGCTCACCGCACGAACCGTACGCCGCCCCCATCAGGGCACTGACAGCGTTATCCAGATCGGCATCCGGCATCAGCACCGCGTGGTTCTTGGCGCCGCCCAGGGCCTGCACGCGCTTGCCGCGCTTGGTACCCTCGGCGTAGATGTACTCGGCAATCGGCGTCGAGCCTACAAAGCTCAACGCTTTTACCTCAGGCGCCTCGATCAGCGCATCAACGGCTTCCTTGTCACCGTGCACCACGTTCAGCACGCCCTTGGGCAGGCCAGCTTCCTGCAGAAGCTGGGCTATATAAAGGGTCGAGCTCGGATCGCGCTCGGACGGCTTGAGGATGAAACAGTTTCCGCAGGCGATCGCCAGTGGATACATCCACAGCGGCACCATCGCCGGGAAGTTGAACGGCGTGATACCTGCAACCACGCCCAGCGGCTGGAAGTCGGACCAGGCATCGATGTTCGGGCCGACGTTACGGCTGTACTCGCCTTTCAGCACCTCAGGCGCGGCGCAGGCGAACTCCACGTTCTCGATGCCACGCTTGAGTTCACCTGCCGCGTCTTCCAAAGTCTTGCCATGCTCCTCGCTGATCATCTGCGAGATTCGCGCCTCGTGCTGCTCCAGCAGTTGCTTGAAACGGAACATGACCTGGGCGCGCTTGGCTGGCGGCGTATTACGCCAGGCAGGGAACGCCGACTTGGCGGAATCGATCGCCAACTGCACGGTCGCCCGGCTGGCAAGCTCGACCTGGTGAATGGCCTGGCCAGTGGCGGGATTGAAGACGTCGGCCCTGCGCTCACCCTTGGAAACTAGCTCGCCGTGGATCAGGTGCTGAACAGTGCTCATGCAGAACTCCATATAAAGAGGATCAGGCAGGCGTGCCCACGCACACCTGCGGACGAAGTCAGGAAAATCAGTCGATCTGGTTCAGCGCCTCACCCACCGCGTCGAACAGGCGATCGAGTTCTTGCGGGTGCGTATTGAAGGTCGGTCCGAACTGCAGGGTATCGCCACCGTAACGGACATAGAAGCCGGCTTGCCAAAGCTTCATCGCCGCCTCATAGGGACGTACGATGGCGTCGCCGTCGCGCGGGGCGATCTGGATCGCCCCAGCCAGGCCGTAGTTGCGAATGTCGATGACGTTCTTGGTGCCCTTGATGCCGTGCAGCACGTTCTCGAAGTGCGGCGCCAGTTCGGCGGCCGACTGCACAAGGTTTTCTTTCTGCAGCAAGTCCAGCGCAGCGATGCCGGCGGCACAGGCGACAGGGTGTGCCGAGTAGGTATAGCCGTGCGGGAATTCCACGGCGTACTCAGGCGTTGGCTGGCTCATGAAGGTCTGGTAGATCTCGGTGCTCGCGATCACCGCACCCATCGGGATGGCGCCGTTGGTAACCTGCTTGGCAATGCACATCAGGTCCGGGGTCACGCCGAAAGCTTCGGCACCGGTCATGGCACCCATGCGCCCGAAGCCGGTGATGACTTCGTCGAAGATCAGCAGGATATTATGCTGATCGCAGATTTCACGCAGGCGCTTAAGGTAGCCCTTGGGCGGCGGCAGCACACCGGCGGAGCCTGCCAGCGGCTCGACGATCAGCGCTGCGATGTTCGACGCATCGTGCAGCTCGATCAACTTGAGCATCTCATCGGCCAAGGCAATGCCACCGTCTTCCGGCATGCCCCGGGTGAAGGCATTACCCGGCAGCACTGTGTGCGGCAGGTGATCGACATCCAGCAGCTGGCCAAACATCTTGCGGTTGCCGTTGACGCCGCCCAGGCTCGTCCCCGCGATGTTCACGCCGTGGTAGCCACGGGCGCGGCCGATCATCTTGGTCTTGGTGGCCTGACCCTTCAGGCGCCAGTACGCACGCACCATCTTCACCGCGGTATCAGCACATTCGGAGCCGGAGTTGGTATAGAAGACGTGATTGAGGTTGCCCGGCGTCAGTTCAGTGATCTTCTCGGCCAGCTGAAACGACAGCGGGTGACCGAACTGGAAGGCTGGCGAGTAGTCCAGCACGCCCAGCTGACGGGCGACGGCTTCCTGGATTTCCTTGCGGGTATGCCCGGCGCCGCAGGTCCAGAGCCCGGACAGCGCATCGAAGATCCTGCGACCCTTGTCGTCGACCAGATAACTGCCGTCTGCCGCCACGATCAGCCGCGGATCTCGTTGGAAATTGCGGTTCGCGGTGTAGGGCATCCAGTGGGCGTCCAGCTTGAGCTGGCTGGCTATCCCTGCGTGAGCGGGTTCAGGCATGTTCATCGGGCGGTTCCTCGCGAGACGATTAGGCAACGATGGGTGTTGTTGCAGCTACGTTGGCATGGAGATAAAGTTTGAAAAATCCTGCTTTTCTAATCTTCAGTCAGCTGCGGACTAAACTATGAGCCGTCGTCCCGATCCTCTCGCACAAGTCAGCGATTTCGATATCCGTCTACTCAAGATCTACCGCAGCGTTGTCGAATGTGGCGGCTTCTCGGCGGCGGAAAACGTATTGGGCATCGGCCGCTCGGCCATCAGCCAACAGATGAGCGACCTCGAGCAGCGAATTGGCCTGCGTCTCTGCCAGCGCGGGCGCGCGGGCTTTTCGCTGACGGAGGAAGGCCGCGACGTCTATCAGTCGGCCCTGCAGTTGCTAAGTGCCCTGGAGACCTTTCGTACCGAGGTCAACGGCCTGCACCAGCACCTGCGCGGCGAGTTGAACATCGGCCTGACCGATAACCTGGTGACCCTCCCCCACATGCGCATCACTCATGCCTTGGCTGAACTCAAGGACCGCGGTCCTGATGTGCGCATCCAGATCCGCATGATTGCCCCCAGCCGGGTCGAGCAGGGCGTGCTCGATGGCAGCCTGCATGTTGGCGTCGTGCCGCAGGCCAGCCTGCTGTCGGGGCTTGAATACCAACCGTTGTACAGCGAGCGCTCGCTGCTCTACTGCGCGGTCGGCCATCCGCTGTTCTACGCCGATGACCGGCAGATCGACGACGAGCGCCTCAATGCCCAGGACGCCATAGCTCCTTCCTTCCGCCTGCCGGCCGACATTCAAGCGCACTATCAGGCCCTGCACTGCACCGCCAGCGCCTCAGACCGGGAAGGCATGGCGTTTCTGATCCTGACCGGCCGCTACATTGGTTACCTGCCCGACCACTATGCCAACGCCTGGGTTCAGCAAGGCCGCCTGCGCGCGCTCAAGCCCACCCAGCGCTTCTATGACCTGGGGCTGAGCTGGGTAACGCGAAAGGGCCGCAGACCCAATCTGGTGCTGGAAAGTTTTCTCGAAAGCCTGGCTGCCACGCGCTAAGACTTGTCACTGCGCCCCAGGCAGGTAATCTGTCGGCACTCGTTGCCACTGACCGTCCGGAATCCGTCCATGACCCTTGAAGTCCCTGCGCATCGCATCCCCTCCTCGGGCAAGCCCGCCGGCCGAATCCGTCAGAAAAACGAACAGGCCATCATCCAGGCCGCCGAAGACGAGTTCGCCCGCCATGGTTTCAAGGGCACCAGCATGAAGACCATCGCGCTGAAGGCCGGGTTGCCCAAGGCCAACCTGCACTACTACTTCACCAACAAGCTCGGCCTGTATATCGCCGTGCTGAGCAACATCATCGAGCTGTGGGACAGCACTTTCAATGCCCTGAGCGTGGATGACGATCCCGCCCAGGCGCTGAGCCAGTACATTCGCACCAAGATGGAGTTTTCCCGGCGCAATCCACAGGCATCACGCATTTTCGCAATGGAAGTGATCAGCGGCGGACAATGCCTGAGCGAGTACTTCAGCGCCGACTATCGCGACTGGTTCCGTGGCCGCGCGGCGGTGTTCGAAGCCTGGATGGACGCTGGCAAGATGGACCGGGTCGACCCCGTGCACTTCATCTTCCTGCTCTGGGGCAGCACCCAGCACTATGCCGACTTCGCCACGCAGATCTGCCAAGTCACTGGCCGCAGCCGCCTCACCAAGCAGGACATGGAAGATGCGAGCCGCAATCTTATCCACATCATTCTCAAGGGCTGCGGCCTGACCCCGCCCGCCTGAACCGGACTTATGCCTTCTACCCTGCTCGACCTGTGCGAATACCGCGAAGAGATTCGCAAGAGCCGTTTCATTACCCTGGCCGGCCCGATCGACAGTGCCGCCGAGGCAACAGCATTCATCGAGCGCCACAGCGACCTTGCCGCCACCCACAACTGCTGGGCCTGGAAGCTCGGCGGCCAATACCGCAGCAACGACGACGGTGAGCCTGGCGGTACCGCAGGGCGGCCTATCCTGGCCGCCATCGAGGCACAAGGCTTTGACCAGGTCGTGGTATTGGTGATCCGCTGGTACGGCGGTATCCAGCTTGGAACGGGCGGTCTGGCGCGGGCCTACGGCGGCGGCGCCAACAAGTGCCTGCAGCAGGCGCCAAGGCGGGAGTTGGTGGAGCGCAGCGAATTCACCTGCAGCTGTACCTTCAGCGAGCTGGCCCTGCTCAAGCTGCGTCTGGCCGAAATCGATGGACGCGTACTGGACGAACAGTTCACGTCCAACGGCGTCGACCTCACATTGGCGATCGGCCTGGCACACCTTCAAACCCTGCAACAGCAACTGGCGGACCTTAGCCGCGGTCGCATACGACTGGAATCCCGCTGACTCTTGCCCACAACTACTGTGGGCCTGCCTGTGGATAAGCTTGGGGCATACCCTTGCAGGCCTTTGACGGCGCGCCCTACAGACCTCTGATCATATTTTGATCACAGTTTGATGACCGCGCGTCAACTGATTGAATACCGTCAAGTTATCCCCAGCATTCCAGCCTCGAGAACGGCGGCCACGTGGCATTTACAACTCCATATGCTTGCGCACAGTTCCTGTGGAGCACCCTGTGGATAACCCGTTAGCCATCGCGTCAGGCCCTGACAGCGCTGGGCTCCGGCCGAACTGTTCGTTTTTTGATCAAATCCACCAGCGCGTGGATTGCTGTCCCTGCTCTGCACTATGCTCAACTCCCCTCCCACCTACTCAAGGACTGCCCTCATGTCTTCCAAAACCGCCCTGATCATTGGTGCATCCCGCGGTCTGGGCCTTGGCCTGGTGCAACGCCTGCGTGAAGACGGCTGGCAGGTCACCGCCACCGTGCGTGACCAGCACAGTCCCGGCAAGCTCTGCGACGAGGCCGGCGTGCGCATCGAAACTCTCGACATGAACAACAGCGCCCAGCTCGACGCCCTGCAGAGCCGCCTGCAAGGCGAAGTCTTCGACCTGGTATTCGTCAACGCCGGGGTGATGGGCCCTCATCCACAGGATCCTGAGGTTGCGCAACTCAAGGACGTCGGCGACCTGTTCATGACCAACTCGGTGGCGCCAATACGCGTCGCCCAGCGCCTGGTGGGCCAGGTCCGCGAAGGCAGTGGCGTGCTGGCGTTCATGAGTTCCATCCTTGGCAGCGTGGCCATCCCCGATGGCGTCGAGGTCTGCCTGTACAAGGCCAGCAAGGCGGCGCTCAACTCGATGATCAACAGCTTCGTCGTACAACTGCAGCGTCCCGACCTCTGCGTACTTGCCATGCACCCGGGCTGGGTAAAGACTGACATGGGCGGTGAAAACGCCGAGATCGATGTGCTCACCAGCACCCGTGGCATGCTTGAACAGATCAAGGCGCAGAGCGGCAATGGTGGCCTTCGCTTCATCAATTACAAAGGTGAAGCCCTCACCTGGTGAATTGAAAGCCGCCCGGCGAGGCAGTAGACTCGGTGCCTCGCCCCCGCGGCGGACCTGGATCAGCAGACAGGGCAACACTGAGCTGGCTTACCTGAACCCACTTTCAGAGGAGCCGGCACCATGCCTGCGACCCGCATCTGGTTGAAAAACCCCCTCGCCATCTTCACCGCCAATAGCCTCGACGCCCGTGGCGGGCTGGTCATCGAAGACGGCCGTATCAGTGAACTCCTGGCCCAGGGCCAAAGCCCCAGCGCCGCTGTCGCGCAAGTCTTCGACACTCGTGAGCACGTAGTCTTGCCCGGGCTGATCAACACCCACCATCACTTCTACCAGACCCTCACCCGTGCATGGGGCCCGGTCGTCAATCAGCCACTGTTCCCCTGGCTCAAGACGCTGTACCCGGTCTGGGCACGCCTGACTCCAGCCAAGCTCGAGCTGGCGTCCCGCGTAGCGCTGGCCGAGCTGTTGCTGTCCGGCTGCACTACCGCGGCGGACCATCATTACCTCTTTCCCGAAGGCCTGGACAACGCCATCGACGTGCAGGTCGAGAGCGTGCGCGCGCTCGGGATGCGCGCCATGCTCACCCGGGGTTCGATGAGCCTGGGCGAAGCCGACGGTGGCCTGCCGCCGCAGCAGACCGTGCAGCAGGGCGAGGTGATCCTCGCCGATAGCCAGCGGCTTATCCACAGCTACCACGAGCGCGGCGACGGCGCGCGCATCCAGATTGCCCTGGCGCCCTGCTCACCCTTCTCGGTGACCCCGCAGATCATGCGCGATAGCGCCGCCCTGGCCGAACAGCTAGACGTACGCCTTCATACCCACCTCGCCGAAACCCTCGATGAAGAAGATTTCTGCCTGCAGCGCTTCGGCCTGCGCACCGTTGACTACCTCGACAGCGTCGGCTGGCTCGGGCCACGTACCTGGCTGGCCCATGGCATTCATTTCAACCCCGATGAAATCGCCCGCCTGGGCGCGGCCGGCACGGGTATCTGCCATTGCCCAAGCTCGAACATGCGCCTGGCGTCGGGTATCTGCCCTACCGTGGACCTTGAAGCCGCCGGTGCGACGGTCGGCCTGGGAGTCGACGGCTCTGCCTCCAACGACGCCTCAAACATGATCCTTGAGGCGCGCCAGGCCTTGTACCTGCAACGCCTGCGCTTCGGCGCCGAGCAGATTACCCCAGAGCGGGCGCTTGGCTGGGCGACCCGCGGCTCGGCGAAGTTGCTCGGCCGCCAGGACATCGGTGAACTGGCAGTGGGCAAGCAGGCCGACCTGGCGCTGTTCAAGCTCGATGAACTGCGCTTCTCAGGTAGCCACGACCCGCTGTCGGCCTTGCTGCTCTGCGGCGCCGACCGCGCCGACCGGGTGATGGTCGGCGGCGAGTGGCGGGTCATCGATGGGCAGATCGAAGGCCTGGACATCAAGGGCCTGATCGCCGACCACCGCCAGGCTGCGGCCCAACTGGTCGCAGGCTGAGACTTACAGCCCGAGCATGGCCAGCATGATGAAGGTGGCGAACAGCACGAAGTGGGTCATGCCCTCGATCGCGTTGGTCTCCCCATCGTTGAGGTTGATGGCGCAGACGATCAGGGTAATGAAGATCATCACTGTCTGCACCGGCGTCATGGCCATCTGGAAGGGCTGGCCGGTGTATAGCGCCATCGCCTCCATCAGCGGTACGGTAAGGATGACCGTCGACAGCGAGGCGCCAAGCGCGATGTTGACCACCGACTGCATGCGGTTGGCCAGCGCCGCGCGCAGGGCCGTGAGGATCTCGGGCGCAGCGGAAATCGCCGCGACCACGATCGCCATCAGCACGGGAGGTGCGCCGCTCCCTTCCAGGCCGTACTCGAGCGCTTGCGACATCACCTCGGCCAGTACGCCGATGACCACTACACCGCCCACCAGGATCGCGATGGACCGCGTCTTGCTGTCCACGGGGCCGGGCTCCTGCGGAGCCCGGCGCTTTTTCTCCGGGTAGCTGTAGCTGAAGAAATAGCTGTGCGGACCGACCTGCATACGCAGGAACAGCGCGTAGAGCACCAGCATCGCGGCGATAGTGAAGCCTGAATACAGCTTCCAGTCTCCCTTGGGGATAAACTCCGGCACTACCATCGAAACGCCCACGGCGGTCATGATCATCACGCTGTAGGTACGCGCCGAATCATCGTTGTACGACTGCTCGCCATGCTTGAGCCCGCCCATGAGCGCGGCCAGGCCCAGAATGCCGTTGATATCGAGCATCACCGCCGAGTAGATGGTGTCGCGCACCAACGTCGGCGAGGCCTGGTTGCTCATCATGATCGCCAGGATCAACACCTCCACCAGCACGGCGGAGAGGGTCAGGATCATGGTCCCGTAGGGGTCACCTACCCGCTCGGCGAGCACCTCCGCGTGGTGCGCCACGCGCATCGACGCGAAGACGATGGCTGCCACCAGCACCACGCCGGCCAACAGCGCCATGCCATGGCCGTGTCCGACCAGCTGCGGCTCAAGGGGCCAGGCGACGACGGCGAGGATGATCGCCAGCAGCAGAAATCTTTCCTGTTTCAGTAATTCGAGCATTGAGCGTCCTCCAGATCCAGGATAGGGACTGCGGCGGCAACCCCAGGGTTCCGGGCGGCCGGTGCCCGCTTTCCGGGCAACCTCTAGTAGAATGGCCGCAACCGTTCCTGATCGAGATTTCAACACCATGTACGATTGGCTAAATGCCCTGCCAAAGGCCGAACTGCACCTGCACCTCGAGGGCTCGCTCGAGCCCGAGCTGCTGTTCGCCCTGGCTGAACGCAACAAGATCGCCCTGCCCTGGGCAGACGTCGAAACACTGCGCGGCGCCTACGCCTTCAACAACCTGCAGGAGTTTCTCGACCTGTACTATCGTGGGGCGGACGTGCTGCGCACCGAGCAGGACTTCTATGACCTGACCTGGGCCTACCTGCAACGCTGCAAGGCGCAGAACGTCATTCATACCGAACCCTTCTTCGACCCGCAGACCCACACCGACCGTGGGGTGCCCTTCGAGGTGGTGCTCAATGGCATCAACCAGGCCCTCAAGGATGGCCGCGAGCAGCTGGGCATCGGCAGCGGCCTGATCCTGAGCTTCCTGCGTCACCTCAGCGAAGACGAAGCCCAGAAAACCCTCGACCAGGCCCTGCCCTTCCGCGATGCCTTCGTTGCCGTGGGCCTGGACAGTTCCGAGAAAGGCCATCCGCCAAGCAAGTTCAAGCGCGTGTTCGACCGTGCCCGCGGCGAGGGTTTCCTGACCGTTGCCCACGCTGGCGAAGAAGGCCCGCCCGAATACATATGGGAAGCCCTTGACCTGCTGAAGATCCAGCGCATCGACCACGGCGTGCGCGCCATCGAGGACGAACGCCTGATGCAGCGAATCATAGACGAGCAGATCCCGTTGACCGTCTGCCCGCTTTCCAACACCAAGCTCTGCGTGTTCGAGCACATGGGCCAGCACAACATCCTCGACATGCTCGAGCGTGGCGTGAAGGTGACCGTCAACTCCGACGATCCGGCCTACTTCGGCGGCTATGTCACGGAGAACTTCCACGCGCTTCACACCCACCTGGGCATGACCGAGGATCAGGCGCGCCGCCTGGCACAGAACAGCCTGGACGCACGCCTGGTCAAGTGACCCTTGGTTGCGCTAGACGAGCGCAGACATCAGTGCCGGCCGGGCAATGCGGTTGATATGACCCAACCCGGCCGCGCTGATCTGCAAGGCACGCGAGTTTTTTTGCTCGCGGATCCAGCCTGATTGCAGAAACAGCTTGAACAGGCCAAGGCCCAGGCTGCCGCCCAGGTGTGGGCGTCTGTCCGTCCATTCGCTGCAGCAATTGCAGGTCACGCAATGGCTCTGCTGTCCCGGCGCCAGGGCATCGATGTAGAAGCCTATGCCTGCCAGGGCGTCGCGCCCCACGACACTCACCACCGTGTGGCCGTCATTGCTCACGAGCCAGCCCGCTTCCAGCAGCCGCTGGTAGAGGTCGGCCGCCAGCTCACCGCCCAGGTGATCCCCACACCGCCGTGCCCTGCGCATCGAGAAGGGAATGTTCAAGGGTGCCAGCACCGTGCCGCCGCCCTTGGGGCTGCGCACCTCGATCTGTACGCTTGCCAGCGCTTCGACCGCCGCGCCGATCTCCGGATTGGCCAGGCGAAAGTAGCGCTTGCGGCCCCGGGCTTCCAGGCGCAGCAAGCCCCCTGCCGACAACAGTGAGAGGTGCGCGCAGGCAGACGAACAGGTCAGGCCGGTCATGACCGCGATCTCGTCGGCGCGGCGCGCCGAGCCGTCAATCAGCGCCCATAGCATGGCACAGCGTTTGGGGTCGGCCAGCAGGCCTGCGATCTGACTGATACTGGTGACAGCTTTCATATCTCTACTCCCTGCGAGATCACGTCTGGAATCGGTTGACTGAGCGTGTGGGCAGCATGCGTCGCGAAGCACCCGCGCGTGGCCCCGGAATCGGGCCTGGCATGGTTTCAGGCAGGCGCTGCGGTCAACCGCATCAGAGACCTCGCTGTCCCTTGGCATGGAAGCATCTCTCGCTGGCACCGCTGCCGAGCGCAGTATAAGCCGCGTATCGGCTGCCTCTGGGAAGTGAGATACCGAGGGTCGGCTACCTTTGACGACCGTCAATGCAGCGCGCCGGACGTTGGGTCTTGCCCGCCTCATCAGCACAACACCCCCGCTTCACGGATGGAAAAAGCCTCTTGGGCAAGCCACGGCGCAGCTAGCTGCGTAGGACAACGCCGACGCCGAGGGAAAAAAAGGAAGGCAAGAAAAAGCGAAGATTCCTCGGGCCCACCTGCCTTTTGCCCCTGTTAGCGGCAAACACGGCGTACGTCAGGGAGAAAATTTGAAGTGACCAGATTGCACGCAGTCCCGCGTGACCGTCAGTCAGGAGAATGTCGGCAGTCATACCACCGTGCAATGGCAGCGCTACAATTGATCAGCGCTCGCTAACCGGAGGCAGCCCACGATGAAAATTGTCGTCAGTGCGTCGAACCGTAATCCCAAGTGCCCGTGGCAAGTCCAGCTCGATCAGCACGTGGTGAGTTTCCGCAGCGAGGCCGAGGCGCGCAGCTTCGCGGCCACGTTGCAGAGCCGCTTGCACGCGCCCCATGTGCTCAGGCAGACCGGCTGAGCTGTAATCGGCGGGTCAGCAATGCCACGCCAACCACCAACGCACCACACAGGCTGATGACCAGCGTCATCGGCACAGCGCTGCCGTCGTGCAACACGCCTACGAGTGCCGCCGCGCCCGCGGCGACGCTGAACTGCAGGCATCCGAGCAGCGCTGACGCGCTCCCCGCCCGCGCGCCCTGCCCATTCATGGCACAAGCGGAGGCATTGGGAATGATGCAACCAAGGCTCGCGATGCAGACGAACAGTGGCACCAGCAGCGGCCACAGCTGCGTCGGACGCATGGAAGCCACCGCCATCAGCGCCACGCCAGCCGCCAGGTAGAACCACACCGCACGCACCAGCAGCCAGGCCGGGCCGCGCTTGGCCAGCAGCCGCGCATTGACCTGGGCCACGAGAATGAAGCCCGCCGCGTTTGCGCCGAACAGCCAGCCATAGTGCTCGGCCGGCACGCCGTAGAGTTTGATGAAGACAAAGGGTGAACCTGCGATGTAGGCAAACATCCCCGCCATGGCGATACCCCCCGTCAGGGCATGGCCCAGGAACACACGATCTCCCAGCAACCGCCCATACGAGCGCAGGGCGCCAGACAAAGGTTGCCGGGGCTGATGGGCCGGCAGGCTCTCCGGCAGGCCCAGGCCAACCGCGACCAGGCAGAGGGCGCTGAACAGGCTCAGGACGAGGAAGATCGACTGCCAGCCGCCGACGTTGACCAGCACGCCGCCGAGCATCGGCGCCAGGATTGGCGCCAGGCCCATCACCAGCATCAGTTGCGAGAACACTTTGGCCGAGGCCACCGCGTCGCATCTGTCGCTGACGATCGCCCGCGACAGCACCATGCCTGCGCAGCCGCCCAAGGCCTGGACGAAGCGCGCAACAATCAACGCATCCAGGCTCGGCGCGTAGGCGCAGGCCACCGATGCCAGGGTAAACAGGCCGACCCCGAAGAGCAGCGGCAGGCGCCGCCCGAATCGGTCGGCAACCGGCCCATACGCGAGCTGGCCGATGGACAGGCCAAGGAAGTAGGCAGCCAGGGTGGTCTGGACGTGTTTCTCGTCAGTGACGAACGCCTGCGCCATGGCCGGGAAGGCGGGCAGGTAGAAGTCGATCGCCAACGGCCCGAACGCACTCAAGGCGCCGAGGATCAGGAGCATTCGCAGGTTCATGAAGAATCCATAGCAGGCTAAGCAAGCTGCCTAGTTTACCTGCCCATGGGTTCTCGCGGAAAACCTTTGCAACAATTACATCAAGCTCACAGGGCCTGCGCTTCGTAACCCTCTTCCCGGATGGCTTCCAGGATCTGCTCCGTTCCCAGTCCACTTTCAACGCTCACCTGCTTGCCCGCCAGGTCAACCTTGATCTGCGCCTGGGCATCCAGTGCCTGGACAGCCTGGGTTACCGCTTTCGAGCAATGGCCACACGTCATGCCTTGTACAGTGAATACCTGCATTGGAACGCTCTCCTGGTGGTTTTTCCCCAAGTTTCAACCTTGCCACCACGGCAAGGTCAAGCGCTTGGGCTGGAAATCCGGGCGAGGGTCGGCCAAGCTGCGCCTTTGACGATTTGGCTAGCAGGAGATATTTCATGGTCAGGACAGCATTGGGCCTTGCCGGATTGCTGGGTGCACTGGCGGTGGTGCCGTCGGCCAGTGCCGAAGGCAATTCGGATTACAGCGTGCTGATCATTTCGCGGGAACGCCTCGAAGTGGCGACCAGCTGCGAAATCGGCGTCTACCTCAACGATCAGCTTTCCGGCCGGTTGTTCCAGGAACAGTCGACCTCGTTCAACCTGCCGCCCGGCCCCGTGGACGTGCGCTTGCGCCTGCTGCCGGGCCAGGCTCCCGGCTGCCGCCCTGGCCTCGAGAACCAGCACAACATGCGGCTGAATCTGCAGGCGGGGGAGATCAACAAATACCGCATCGCCATGGACCACGCCGGCCTCACGTTGAAGCGCGTCGTTCTGGGCTATTGACCTTGCCAGCATGGCAAGGTTGATGCTGGAGGCCTGTCCAAGGAGGTAAGCCATGCCCGCATCCATCCATCTCGAGCTGCTGATCGGCGGCATGACCTGCGCCAGCTGCGCTGGCCGCGTCGAGCGTGCCCTCGGCAAATTGCCGGGCGTGCAGCAGGTCAGCGTCAATCTTGCCAACGAACGCGCGCATATCCAGGCACTGGGCAGCATCGATGACAGCGAGCTGGTACAGGCCGTGGAGCGCGCCGGCTACAGCGCTCGTCTGCCCGCGGCCGCCAACGACGGGGCCGCCGCCGCCCATCGCCGCCTGCAGCACGAGCGCCTGGCCGTCATTGCCGCACTGCTGCTGGCCCTGCCGCTTGTGCTGCCGATGCTTCTGCAGCCGTTCGGTGTTCACTGGATGCTGCCCGCCTGGACGCAGTTCGTGCTCGCGACGCCTGTGCAGTTCATTCTGGGAGCACGCTTTTATAGCGCTGCCTTCAAGGCCGTGCGGGCCGGCTCCGGCAACATGGACTTGCTGGTGGCCCTGGGTACCAGCGCCGGCTATGGGCTGAGCCTTTATCAATGGGCCATGGCAGACGCGGGGAGCATGCCTCAGCTGTACTTCGAGGCCTCGGCCGTCGTGATCGCCTTGGTGCTGTTGGGCAAATACCTGGAAAGCCGCGCCAAGCGCCAGACCGCCAGCGCCATCCGCGCCCTCGAGGCACTGCGCCCCGAGCGCGCCTTGCGGGTGATGGACGGGCGCGAGGAAGACGTGCCGATCAGCCTGCTGCGCCTGGGTGACCAGGTGCTGGTCAAGCCGGGCGAGCGCTTCCCGGTCGATGGGCAGGTGCTCGAAGGCAACAGCCATGCAGACGAAGCCCTGATCACCGGCGAAAGCCTGCCCGTAGCCAAGCAGGCCGGAGATCCGGTCACCGGGGGCGCGATCAACGGCGAAGGCCCGCTGCTGGTGCGGACCCTGGCATTGGGCACCGAGACCGTACTGGCGCGCATCATCCGGCTGGTCGAGGACGCCCAGGCCGCCAAAGCGCCAATCCAGAAGCTGGTCGACCGGGTCAGCCAGGTATTCGTCCCGGCCGTGCTGGTGCTGGCGCTGATCACCCTGGTGGGCTGGTGGATGACGGGGGCACCTGCGGCCACGGCACTGATCAATGCCGTCGCTGTACTGGTCATCGCCTGCCCCTGCGCCTTGGGCCTGGCAACCCCCACGGCAATCATGGCGGGTACCGGCGTTGCGGCGCGCCACGGCATCCTGATCAAGGACGCCGAGGCACTGGAACGCGCCCACGCCGTAAACCGGGTGGTGTTCGACAAGACCGGCACCCTCACTTCCGGCAGCCCGCGCATCGTTCACAGCCAGGCCGTGGTTGGTGACGCTGCGCGGCTGCTGCAACTGGCAGGCGCCCTGCAGCGGGGCAGCGAACACCCTCTGGCCAAGGCCGTACTGGACGCCTGTGGCGAGCAACGTCTGCAAGTTCCAACGGTGAGTGCCAGCCAGTCACTGACGGGCAGGGGCATTGCCGGGCGCCTGGAGGAGCGCGACCTGGCGCTGGGCAACCATCGCCTGCTGGCCGAAAGCGGCTTGCAGGAAGGTGAGCTCGCAGCCACGGCTCAGGCCTGGGAAGCTGAAGGGCGCACCCTCTCATGGCTGATCGAGCGTGCACCGCATGCCCGGGTGCTGGGCCTCTTTGCCTTTGGTGACACCCTCAAGCCTGGAGCCGGCCAGGCCATCGACCAATTGCGCGCCAACGGCATCAGCAGCCACCTGCTGACCGGCGACAACCGCGGCAGCGCCAAGGTAGTCGCGCAGGCGCTGGGCATCGACGATGTCCACGCCGAAGTATTGCCGGCCGACAAGGCCGCCACCGTCGCGGTCCTGAAACAGACCGGCGTGGTCGCCATGGTCGGGGATGGCATAAACGACGCCCCTGCCCTGGCCGCGGCTGATATCGGCATTGCCATGGGTGGCGGCACCGACGTGGCCATGCAGGCAGCCGGTATCACACTGATGCGCGGTGACCCACGGCTGGTGCCCGCCGCCCTGGAAATCAGCCGCAAGACCTACGCGAAAATCCGTCAGAACCTGTTCTGGGCGTTCATCTACAACCTCATAGGCATCCCGCTGGCTGCCCTGGGCTATCTCAACCCGGTGCTGGCCGGCGCGGCCATGGCCCTGTCGAGCGTCAGCGTGGTGAGCAACGCCCTGTGGCTGAAAACCTGGAAACCCACGCAGCATCAGGAGATCCCATGAACATCGGTCAAGCCGCCCGGCAAAGCGGGCTCAGCGCCAAGATGATCCGTTACTACGAGGCGATCGGCCTGTTGCGCCCGGCCACGCGCACCGACAGCGGCTACCGCCTCTATCAGCCCGAAGACCTGCACAGTCTGGCTTTCATCAAACGCTCCCGCGACCTTGGGTTTTCCCTGGAGGAAGTTGCTCGCCTGCTTACCTTGTGGCAGGACCGCCAGCGCGCCAGCGCCGACGTCAAAGAGCTGGCCACCCAGCACATCGGCGAACTGAACCGTCGGATCGAGGAACTGGTGAGCCTGCGTGACACGCTGAGCGAGCTGGTCGCCCATTGCCAAGGGGACGACCGGCCGGATTGCCCGATTCTCAAGGACCTGGCCAGCGGAAAGAGTTGCTGCAACCCGTAAATCCAATAAATACATATCCTGACCTACAAAAACGCCCGCCCCGGCCGATGCCTTTATCACCTGCCTCAATGTGACAAAAACAAAATTTCCGGGAGCGTGGATGAACATCAAGCAAAAACTGACGTGGGCCTTTGCCGTGATAGCTGGCCTGCCCATAGTCCTGGTAGCCACCCTGGTGGTTATCAACCTGCGCGGCGAAGCCCGTGACGACTTCCTGGACAACAGCAGCAGGGAGATCCGCCAGGTCGCCAATGCCATGAACCTGTTCTTCAAGGCCATCGACCAGAATGTCGATTACCTTGCCGCGCAGCCCTTGATCGCCAACACCGGCAATCTCAACAAATACCTCGGTGCCGACGTGTCCAGCGAGCTTGGGGAACAGGACACGCAAGTGCTGGACTTCTTCACCCGGCTTGCACAAACCCATCCTGGCTACGCCTACCTGTCGTACGGCGTGCTCGACGGCGGCTATGTCACCTGGCCCGCCGGACAGAAGTTCTCCAACTACGACCCGCGGCAACGCCCCTGGTACCAGCTGGCCATGGCCAACCCGGGCAAGACCGTGCGCACCGGCGCCTACTACTGGGCCGCCGACGATACCGTGCTGATCAGCACCGTGCGCACAGTCGCCAACTCCCTGGGCAGCCCAGGCGGTGTGGTGAACATCGATGTGTCGCTCAATGGCCTGACCGAGATCGTCAAGCAGATCAAGCTGGGGGAAAGCGGCTACCTGATGCTGGTGGAGAAAAACGGCAACGTGATGGTCGATCCGCGCGATGCCAGCCACAACTTCAAGCAGCTCGCAAGCTTTGGACCTGGCTATGACGCGCTGGCCAAGGCCGGAAAAGGCCTTGTCGAAGTCGAACTCGACGGCCAGCGCTACATGGCCAACGTCTATCCGGACGACAGCCTGGGCTGGACCTTCATCGGCCTGATCCAGCAGGAAGAAGTGATGCAGAGCACCACGCGCCTGACCTGGCTGATCGGCATCATCGCTCTGGTCCTCGCTGCAGTGTTCGCCCTTGTAGGCGCCGCCTTCGCCAAGGTCATCGTTCGCCCCATCAACAGTGTGACCAGTGGGCTGGAAGGCATTGCCCAAGGTGAAGGCGATCTGACCCGCAACCTCGATGTGCGCGGACGCGATGAAACCGCGCAACTGGCCAGCTGGTTCAACCAGTTCCTCGGCGCCATCCGCAGCCTGATCCAGAATATCGGCCAGGCGGCCAACCAGATCCTCGATACGTCAGCCAGTTCCACCCGGGTCTCTGGCGACATGGCGCAAGCGGCCGGGCGTCAACGCGAGGCCGTGGACATGGTCTCCACCGCTTTCCATGAAATGGTCGCCACCGCCAACGAAGTGGCTCGCTCGTGCAGCCAGGCGGCGGAGTCCGCCGACAGCGGCCAGCAGCAGGCCCGTGAAGGCCAGCAGCAGATCGATGCCGCCGTGCAGAGCGTCGACCGCCTGAGCCAGGAGATCGAGCAGTCGGCCCAGTCGATCCAGCAACTGGAGCGCGACAGCAACGCCATCCAGTCGATCCTTGGCACCATTCGCTCGATCGCCGAGCAGACCAACTTGCTGGCGCTCAACGCCGCCATCGAAGCAGCCCGCGCCGGGGAGCAGGGCCGGGGCTTTGCCGTGGTCGCCGACGAGGTCCGGGCCTTGGCCAAGCGCACGGCTGACTCCACCGCCGAGATCGACGGGCTGCTCGGCAATCTCGCCTCACGCACCGCCCAGGTGGCCGATCAGATGCACGCAAGCCTTGAGGTCTCGCAGCAGTCGGTGAGCCGCATTGGCCTGGCGCGCGACAGCTTCGGGCAGATCCGCGAGTCGGTGGACATCATCCGCGACATGAACACCCAGATCGCCACGGCCGCCGAAGAACAGCACCAGGTCGCCGAGGATATCAACCGTCACATCAGCCAGATCCACGGCGATGCTCAGCTTGTCGCCGAACTGGCCACCGCCGCGCGCCAGGACTCACAGAGCCTGGCGGGTTTGTCGAACGAGCTGGACAACCTGGTGCGGCGCTTCCGGACCTGACCATGGCCGCCGCAGGCCGCCCGGCCTGCGGCCTATCGTTCGAGAATGACCGTGACCCCCTGCCCGCCGGCGGCGCACATCGAGATCAACCCGCGTCCCTTCCCTGCCTGGTCCAGCAGCTTGGCAAGGTTGGCCACGATGCGTCCGCCCGTCGCGGCGAACGGGTGCCCCGCCGCCAGCGAGCTGCCCTTGACGTTCAGCTTGCTGCGGTCGATCGCTCCCAGCGGCGCGTCCAGCCCCAGGTGGGTGCGGCAGTACTCAGGGTCTTCCCAGGCCTTGAGCGTGCACAACACCTGGGCGGCGAACGCTTCGTGGATCTCGTAGTAATCGAAGTCCTGCAGAGTCAGTCCATTACGCGCCAGCAACCGCGGCACGGCGTAGACAGGTGCCATCAGCAGCCCTTCCTGGCCTTTGACAAAGTCCACCGCCGCGGTCTCGCCGTCGACCAGGTACGCCAGCACCGGCAGCTCGCGCTCGCGGGCCCAGTCCTCGCTGCCCAGCAGCACCAGCGAGGCGCCGTCGGTCAGGGGGGTGGAGTTGCCGGGGGTAAGTGTGCCCTTCTCACTGCGCTCGAAGGCCGGCTTGAGCTTGGCCAGCTTGTCCAGGGTCAGGTCGGCGCGCAGGGTGTTGTCTCGGTTCAGGCCCAGGTAGGGCGTCACCAGGTCGTCATGCCAGCCTTCGGCATAGGACGCCGCCAGATTCTGGTGGCTGAGCAGGGCCAGTTCGTCCTGCTCGGCGCGGGGGATCTGCCAGGCCTGGGCCATGAACTCGCAGTGATCGCCCATCGACAGACCCGTACGCGCTTCGGCAACCCGCGGCAGCTCGGGCTTGAGGTGAGCGGGACGCAACTTGATGAATGGCTTGAGGCGCTCTCCCGTGGACTTGCCACGGTTGGCTTCGAGCAACAGGTGACGCAGGCCTTCGTTGACCGCTATCGGCGCGTCGGAAGTGGTGTCGACGCCTCCGGCAATGGCGCTGTCGATCTGCCCGAGGGCGATCTTGTTGGCCGCCAGCAAGGTGGCCTCCAAACCCGTGCCACAGGCCTGCTGGAGGTCGTAGGCCGGGGTCTGCGGCGATAGCCGCGAGCCCAGCACGCATTCACGGGCAAGGCTCATGTCGCGCGTGTGCTTGAGCACTGCGCCCGCCACCATCTCGCCCAGGCGCACGCCATGCAGGCCGTAGCGCTCGATCAGGCCTTCAAGGGTTGCGGTGAGCATCGCCTGGTTGCTGGCAGTGGAGTAGGCGCCGTTGGAACGAGCGAAGGGTATTCGATTGCCGCCTATGATCGCGACCCGGCGCGTTGGACGCATGTGATGTCCTCCTGCTATCAATGATTCGTACAGCCTAGGTGTTTTTTTCGCATCCGAACGACCGTGATGCAAAGTTGGTCCACACTTGCATGCTTGCCATCAGGGAGAACCGTACATGAGCGATCGTTATCTCGGCTTTGCCAACTCCAACCTCGGCCGGCGCCTGGTCGATGCCGTCGGCCTGCCCCGCCCCGCGCATCTCGAGCGCTGGCAAGCGGGCCGCCTGCGTCCGGTGGAGGGGCCCCTGCTGCTGGGCGGCGGCCCGCTGGCCAACAAGGTCGAAGGTTTCGCCCAACGCCTGACCGACGAGCCCTACGGCTTCGCGGGTCAAGGCCTGCAATCGCCGCCCTGGGTGGCGGGCCTGGGACCCAAGGTCAAGGCCGTGGTGTTCGATGCCAGTCACCTTTCCGACACCGACGAGCTTTCGCAGTTGCGCGAATTTTTCCAGCCGCTGCTGCGCAGCCTGGCCTCCAGCGCCCACGTGGTCATTCTCGGCCGGGCACCTGAACAACTCGAAGACCCGCTGGCCAGCGTCGCCCAGCGCGCGCTCGAAGGCTTCAGCCGGTCACTGGGCAAGGAGCTGCGCAACGGCGCCACCGTGCAGCTGCTGTATGTCAGCCCTGAAGCCGAAGACCAGCTCGAAGGCGCCCTGCGCTTTTTCCTGTCGCCCAAGAGCGCGTTCATCTCGGGCCAGGTGCTGCGCCTGGAAGCCTGCGCCGACCAGGTACAGGACTGGACGCGCCCCCTGGCCAGGCGCCGGGCGCTTGTCACCGGCGCCGCTCGTGGCATCGGCGCGTCCATCGCCGAGACCCTGGCACGGGACGGTGCCGAGGTGGTGCTGCTCGACGTGCCCCAGGCCCGGTCTGATCTCGATGCACTTGCCTCGCGCCTGGGCGGGCGCAGTCTGGCGCTGGATATCTGCGCCGCCGACGCCGCGGAGCAACTGCTCGCTGCCTTGCCGGATGGAATCGACATCGTGGTGCACAATGCAGGTATCACCCGGGACAAGACCCTGGCCAACATGACCCCCGAATACTGGGACGCGGTCATGGCGGTCAACCTCAAGGCCCCACAGCGCCTGACCCAGGCGCTGTATGACGGCAACGCCCTGCACGACGGCGCGCGGATCATCCTGCTGTCCTCGGTCAGCGGCATCGCTGGCAACCGAGGCCAGTCCAACTACGCTGCGAGCAAGTCAGGCCTGATTGGTTTTGCCCAGGCCTGGGCGCCCAGGCTCGCCCAGCGCGGCGCCAGCATCAATGCCGTCGCGCCCGGGTTCATCGAGACCCACATGACCGCCGCCATTCCCGTGTCCCTGCGCGAAGCAGGACGGCGGCTGAGTTCGCTGGGCCAGGGCGGATTGCCCCAGGACGTGGCCGAAGCCGTGGCCTGGCTGGGCCAGCCGGGCTCCGGCGCGGTCAACGGGCAGGTGCTGCGCATCTGCGGGCAGGCGGTGATGGGGGCGTGAACATGGACCGTAAATGGCACGACCTGCACAGCCCTGAATCGCGCGCCAGCCTTTACCTGCGCGCAGTCGGCAAGCGCAAGATCACCGGCAGCACACTGCCTGCGCGGGGTCTGCGCTGCATGCTGCGGGTCGATCGTGACAATCTCGCGGCCTATCGCAAGCTGTGTCTCTTCACCGATGACGGCCGCCTGCCCGGCACCTACCCGCATGTCATGGCCTTTACTCTCCAGTTGCAGCTGCTGACGGTCCATGACTTTCCCTTCCCGCTGCTCGGACTGGTACACCTGGATAACGAAATCCGCGTACACCGTCCTCTGGGCGGCATCGACAGCCTGCGTTTCACGGTCCGCACCGATAACCTGCAGCCCCACGCCAAGGGCGGCACCTTCGAACTGATCACCGAGGCGCAGGATGGCCTGGGCCTGCTCTGGAGCGAGACCAGCCGCATGCTGGTGCGCGGCCTGCGCCTGGACGGCACGGCCAGCGAACCACTCGAGGATCAGCCGGAGGATCTGGCCGAACTGACCCGCTGGTACGCCGACACGGATATTGGCCGGCGTTATGCCAAGGTCTGCGGCGACTACAACCCGATCCATCTCAGTGGCGCCAGCGCCCGGCTGTTCGGTTTCCCGCGGGCGATTGCCCATGGCATGTGGACCCAGGCCATGGCCCTGGCGGCCTTGCGCGGTCATCTGCCGGCCAGCGGCTATGCCTTCGAGTCAGGTTTTCGCAAACCGGTACGGCTGCCCAGCGAGGTGATCCTCAAGGCCCGCGAGGCGGGCTCCGAGGGGAAGCTGCGGCTGGAAGGGCACGATGGGATCGAGCATATGGTGGGAGGCTGGCGAGCGCTGTAGCTCAGCCCGTTGCAGGAGCGGCCCTGTGCCGCTCTTGCTTTGCATCCCCGCTCCCCCGAAGCTATGCGCTTCCAGGAGAGCCCCGATGAACCTGCAAGAACTCACCCAACGCCTGCACCAGATCCGCGACACCAACGAGTGGCGCGGCTTCCACAGTCCCAAGAACCTGGCCATGGCCGCCAGCGTCGAAATGGCCGAGCTTGTGGAAATCTTCCAGTGGCTCAGCGAAGACCAGTCGCGCCAGCTACCGCCCGAGCAACTCGCCCACGCAGGCCAGGAAGTCGGCGATGTGGTGCTCTACCTGCTGCTGCTGTGCAGCGAACTGGGCCTGGACATGGAGCAGGTGGTGCGGGCCAAACTGGCCGACAGCGAAAGGCGCTTCGCCCGATGAACGACCGGCATTTCGATGAACTGGCCAGCCGCTTCGCCCAGAAGATCTATGGCGGGGCCAAGGGCGCAATCCGCCTGGAGGTGCTGCAGGCCGACCTTGCCGAGTTACTGCCAGGCACAGGGCTGCGCGTCCTCGACGTCGGCGCGGGCCTGGGCCACATGTCGCTGTGGCTGGCCGAGCGCGGCCATCAGGTGACCCTCGCCGAACCCGCGGCGCCCATGCTGGACGGCGCCCGCGCGCGCTTTGCCGAAGCCGGGCAACAGGCGACGTTCATCCAGGCGCCATGGCAGGACCTGCCCGGCCAGCTTACCGAGCCCTACGACCTGGTGATCTGCCATGCGGTGCTGGAATGGCTGGCCGAGCCCGAGACCATCCTGCCGGCGCTTCACCAGCTCACACGCCCGGATGGCTGGCTGTCGCTGGCCTTCTACAACCGCGACGCGCTGGTCTACCGCAACCTGCTCAAGGGGCACCTGCGCAAGCTGCGCAGCGACAGCCTGGCTGGCGAAAAGCAAAGCCTGACCCCGCAGAAACCGCTTGATCCGCGAGAGTTGCGGGCGCAACTTGAACCCATCTGGCATGTCGAAAAGGAAAGCGGTGTGCGGGTGTTTCACGACTACATGCCGCGCGAGTTCCAGGCCAAGGCCCAACTTGCCGACCTGCTGGAAATGGAGCTGGCCCATCGTCGCCATCCGGCCTTCGCCGGCCTGGGCCGCTACCTGCACTGGATCTGCCGACCGCGTTGACCTCACCCGCCGGGAGGAACACATGCCGTATCAAAGATTGCTCCTGGCCCTGTGCGTCCTGGCCCTGGCCGGCTGCCAGGGCTCCAATCCCTACGTTGCCAGCTCCCGGCCGTTGCCGCCTGCGCCCCCGCAGGCCGCGCAGACCTTCGACGCCAGTGCCTATCCGGCAACGCCACGTGACTATGGACGCTACCGCAGCTGGAGCTGGCGCGACGGCCAACTGCCGCCTGGCACGGCGACGGCTGATCCTGCGCAACTGGCCGATGCCATCAGCAATGGCCTCGACCAGCATGGCCTGCGCCCGGCACGCGGCGCGGACGCTGATCTGCTGGTCAGCGCAGACCTGCGCCTCGAGCGCCGCGTGCGGCAGGTGCGCGACTATGATTATGGCGGCTACCCCTATGGTGGCTACCCCTACGGCGGCGTCGGCTATGGCGGCTACCACAATGGCTACGGCGCCTACGGCAGTGTCCCGATCGTGCGCACCTATGAGGTCGAGGTCATGGTGGTGCGCATTGATCTGTTCGATGCCCGCGACGGCCAGCCGGTGTGGAGCGCCAGCGCTGAAAGCGGCAGCAGCAAGGACTCGGCCCGCGAACGCGAGAACGCCCTGCGCGAATCCGTGAACAAAGCCCTGAGCGGCTACCCTCCCAGCTAACGTTCCAGGAGAACCATCATGTTGCGCCGACACGTTGTGCTTAGCCTCACGCTGATGCTCGCGGCCTGTTCGAGCAACAATGTCACCCAGGACTTCGACGCCAGTCGTGATTTCGCCGCCTACCGCAGCTGGGCCTGGCAGGAGCCGGCATTGCAGTATCGGCCGGATGATCCCCGCATCAAGAGCGATCTCACCGAGCAGCGCATCCGACAGGCAGTGGAGGGTCAGCTCGACCAGCGCGGCCTGCGCCCTGCACAGGGCAGCGCCCACGCCGATGTCAGAGTGCGCACCTACCTGATCGTCGAGCAGCGCCAGCAGCAGATCACCACCAATTACGGTGGCGCCTGGGGTGGTTACTGGGGAGGCTACTGGGGCGGGCCGATGTACAACGAGACCCGCAGCGTCGACTACAAGGTCGCGACCATCCAGGTCGACCTGTTCGACGGCCATGACGGCAAGCTGGTCTGGCGCGGCAGCGCCGAGCAGGTCATGAACAACTACCCGCCCAGCCCGCAGGAGCGCAGCACGGCGATCCAGGAGACGGTGTCACAGTTGATGGGGAACTATCCGCCACGTTGAAGCCTGGCCAGGTTGGCGCGAGACGTTTTTGCCGTCCTTGCAGGCTCGCTTGCAAGTTCGCGTCTACCCTGACAGGGAACCTGACCGACAGCGTGGTTTCCTTCAACGAACAGGGATGGCGACTTGCCAATGCAAAGCATTGTTCTCCTGCTGTGGCTTGCCTTGTGCACCGAACAAGATATCCGTGAACGGCAGATTGCCAACACTCTCACGATCGGCGGCGCGGCCTGCGCGCTGGCCTGGTTGTTCGCCACCGGTCACACCTGGATCGGTTCCGAGCCCGAGGACGCCGGCTGGGCGCTGGTGATAGTCATGGCGCTGACGCTGCCCGGGTGCATGCTTGGGCGCTTCGGCGCGGATGACGTCAAATTGCTCGCCGCGCTGGCCCTGGCCACTGACCATCATCATGTGCTGGGGACATTCATCGGTGCCGGTGTATCGGTGCTGGTCTGGATGGCCGGCAAACGCTGGCTGTGGTCCAAGCTCAACCTGAAGGTAAGAAAACGCCTGGAAAAGCTTGCCGAGGATGCCACCAACAAGCAGCCTTTCGCGCCCTATGTACTGGTTGGGTTTCTTCTGGCATCTGTATGGATCCATTGAGCATGCCTGCGGTCGAATAGCTGTACGCATCATGTACAGCGTCGCGAATTGCGACTACCGTTTCAGCAGCCAGCCCGTCTGGCTACGGGAGCCAGGCTGTTTACAAAGGGAGTTGCACGTGAACGGAACCAACAATGCCGTCAATATCCTGGTCGTCGATGACCAGCCGGAAGCCGTGCAAGGAGTGTGCGAGTTTCTTGAAGCCAGCGGTTACCTTTGCATCGCTGCGCATTCAAGTGTCGATGCCATTGAGCGTTTCCAGAGCGAAGCGGCGATTGGCCTGGTGTTGTGCGAATTGCGGATGCCTGGGCTTGACGGTATCGACCTGGTCCGCGCGCTCAAGGGCATCGCTGGCCCGCAGCGTCCTTTCCAGACGATCATGCTGACCGCTCATGCCAACAAGCGCGATGTGATCCGCGCGATGCGTGAAGGATTTTCCGACTGCTACGAAAAACCCGTCGCGCTGGCCGAGCTGCTTCAAGCGGTGCAGCGCCAGGAAGCGGCGCTGCAGGAGCGCCAACGCAATCTCGAAGAGCTCGGCACGCTCAATCAGCGACTGCAAGACTTGGCCGACTCCGTAGATGGCCTTTATCACGACCTGGAAAAAGCCCGGGGCCAAGGCCCCTACCGGCGGGCAACCGATGTGGTGCCTGTGGTGGCGGACGATAAGCTTCCGGAGATGTTCGACAAGCTCTCTCCGCGGCAGCTTGAGGTGGCCAAGTTGGTCAGCCAGGGCAAGACCAACTATCAGATCGCCTGCGAGCTGGGGATCACCGAGAACACCGTCAAGCTGTATGTGTCGCAAGTGTTGCGGCTGACCCATATGCACAACCGCACGCAACTGGCGCTGGCCTTGACGCCGCACAGTTCGCCGTTGCATCAGCGATTCGTCACGCACTAGCCTCGCGCCTGTCAGGTGAGCGCCTCAGGGAGTCACCTGAAACTCTACCCGCGCGGTTTCCCCACTTTCGTCGAGCGCACTCAGCTCGATCCGCCCCACGTGCTCGAAATGCACCGCGAGACTCTGCTGCGCCAGGGTCTCGCCCAAGGGCTGGCCATTGAGAAACCACCATCTGCGCCCCGCCCCGCCCAGGGCCGAGACCTGCAGCTGCAAAGGCTCGGTGCTGGTGGCGGGGCGGCGCAGCTGGTCGCCATTGCGGATGCCGACGATGGACAGTGGCGGTGCGGTGGCAGGCACTCGAGGCGGGCAGGCGAGGTCGGAGGCTGGCAGACGAGCCGCACGCCGCTCCTGCCGGGGCAGCCAGGGCTCCAGGGGCGCCGGCCACAGGGCCGTTTCACGGGGCCGCGCGCCTGAGCAGGATTCGTCGACGCGCAGGCCGTGGCCACTGACCCAGACTCTCTCACGCAGGCCCAGGCCCAGCGGCTGGTCGGCAGCCTGCAAGGTGGGCGGCGTGGTGCCGTCCAGGGTCCAGGCAAAACGCTGGCGCCGACAGTTGGGATCTTGCCGGTTCATCGACTGGCCCAGCGGCCAGCAGATCGCGGCGACCCCGACACTGCGCGGCACCGCCGATACGGGCAAGGCGATGCCGCGCTGGCGGTCGCGGTTGCTCAGTAGGTCATGGACCTGAAGCATCAGCGGCGCTGCCGAGGCCAGACCGAACTGGCCGGGCACGGGGGTGCCGTCGGGCCGGCCAATCCAGACGCCGATCAGGTAGCGCGGGCCCACGCCAATCGACCAGGCATCGCGAAAGCCGTAGCTGGTGCCGGTTTTCCAGGCAAGCTGCGGGCGCTGCACCAGCTCGGCGGCAGGGTCGCGATCAGGGCGGGCCTGGCCTGCGAGTATCCGCCGGATGATCCATGCGGAGCCGGGCGACAGCAGGCGCCGCTCGATCAACGGATCCTGGGGCTGCAGGCGGATTCTGGCGCTATGTCCGTCGCGGGCGAGCGCGGCATACCCGCCGACCAGGTCTTCGAGACGGCTGCCCGCCCCTCCCAGAATCAGCGAGAGGTTGGGCTCGGCCAGCGGCGGCAGTATCAGTGGCACGCCAGCACTGCGCAGCTGTGCGGCAAAACGCTTGGGACCGTAGGCCTCAAGCAACTGCACCGCCGGCAGGTTGAGCGACAAGGCCAGGGCGGAGCTCGCCGAGACCGGGCCGCTGAAGCCCATGGAGAAGTTGCCTGGCCGGTAATCACCATAGCGTCGCGGGACATCCTGCAGCAGCGATTCGGAGTGGATCAAGCCGTCGTCCATGGCCATGCCATACAGGAACGGCTTGAGGGTCGAACCGGGCGAGCGCAGGGCGCTGATCATGTCGACATGCCCGAAGCGGCGCTCGTCGCCGAGGTCGAGCGAGCCAAGGTAGGCGCGCACAGCCATGCTCTGCGACTCGACCACCAGGACCGCCGCCGAGGTCCGCTCGGGCAGCCGGGTACGCCAGCCCAGCAGCAAGTCTTCAAGGCGGCGTTGCAGCGAAGCGTCGAGGGTAGTGCGGATCAGGGGCGGGCTGTGGGGGTGATTCAGGCGCCGCGCGAGCAACGGGGCGAGTGCCGGTTCCTGGCGCGGCGCGAGCAGCAGCGGCTCTGCACGGGCCTCGGTCACCTGGCGCGCCGGCCACACCTGATAGTCGGCCATACGTTGCAGGACCTTGTCACGGGCCTGCTGGGCCAGTTGCGGGTGCCGGTCCGGGCGCAACCGGCTGGGCGCCTGGGGCAACACGGCAAGCAGCGCGGCTTCGGCGGGGGTAAGGTGCTGCGGCGATTTGCCCAGGTACGCCCAACTGGCGGCTGCGACCCCTTGAAGCGTACCGCCGAAGGGGGCGCGATTGAGGTAGACCTCGAGGATCTGGTCCTTGGACAGGTACCACTCAAGCTGCGCTGTGCGCCACAGCTGGCGCAGCTTGCCCGGCAGCGTGCGTGGGTGCGGGTCGAGCAGGCGCGCGACCTGCATCGACAAGGTGCTGCCACCTGACACCACCCGCCCGCCCCGCAGGTTGAGCCAGGCGGCGCGCGCCAGGGCCAGCGGATTGACCCCGGGGTGGCGGTAGAACCAGCGGTCCTCGTAGGTCAGCAACGCCTGCAGGTACAACGGCGAGACCTGCTCGCGGCTGACCGGGTAGCGCCACACGCCGTCGGCATCGGCGAACCGCCACAGCGGTGTGCCATCCTCGGCAAGCACCACCCGCGCCAGGTCGTCGGCGGGCATCGGCAATGGCCACAGGCGGTCGGCCAGCCACAGCAATGCCAGGACAAGCAGGCCGCTGGCGAGCACCGCACGCAGCAGCCTGCCGCAGCGGGTGCGTGGGCGGGCTAAGCTGAGCATCGAAACCCCTGGACCAGGGAACCGACATGGCCCGGTAATGGCCCAAGACTTGGAAACGGCACGTACGCCGGAGCGCAGATCAGGAAGTGACTATGCATGTAGAAGGTTTTTTCGAGTGGCTGGGCCAGGCACTGGGTTCGTTGATCCGCTTCATCGTCGATGCGCTGAGCGGAATATTCAACTGGCTGGCCAGTGCCGGAAGCAATTTCATCGACGGCCTGGCGCGCACCTTGGGCATGGACACCTCCCTGGTCAGCATCCTGGCCCTGATCGTCGGACTGCTGTTGCTGTTCTCAGCGGTCCGGGCGTTCATGCGCGCGTCGGTCATCATGGGAGTCATCTGGATGCTGCTGGGGTTGTGGGTGTTGAGCTGGGTAGTGCACTGACGCAGACCCACAGGGCACGCGCGGCCCTGGCCGCGACGTGCCCTGAGCGCTATCGGCCCTTGATGGCCATCTCTGCCTGGGTTTCCCCCACCGCCTGCAGGTTGGGCCGGTACATCGACTCGACCTGCGGTGGCGGCACGCGGTAGCTGCCTGGGGTAACCGCACGCGCCAGGTACAACAGGTGCGTGGTGCCGTAGCTGTCCAGCTTGAGCGCGGCCACGTAACGATCGTCACGAAACTCCTGATGCACCACGTTGGCGTTCTGCATCGAATCGCGCCACTGCTTCACTGCACTGCTGGCGTTTTCCAGGCTCGCGGCGCTTTGCGCGAGGTTCTGGTTTTCCAGTTCCAGCCCCGCGGGCAGCAGGTCGACAACCAAAGCGTCGGGCACCTGGGTTTCGGCCTTGAGCGCAAGATGCACCAGCACCAGGTCGCCGCTGTGCAAGTTGCCGGTATCCAGCGGTTGGCCGTTCATGCCCAGGTATTCGCGGCGGATCGACAGGCCATTGCCACCGGCCACCGGAGCCTGTCGTGGATAGCCGGACAGCGTGAGCTGCTGATACAGGGTTTCGCTGCCCAGGTTCTGCACGGTCAGCGGCGAGGCGAGCAACCGGCCTTCAAGCTTGATGCCCGACTCGGCGTTGCTCAGCTCGCGTACCTCACCAGCACTGTTCAGACGCGCCTGCCAGCTGCCCTCCGGCTTGCCCAGCAGGCCACGGCCGGCGAGGAACAGCGCATTGCGCTCCTGAGTCGACAGCCAGCGGTTGGCGGCGAGTTCATCGGACAACGCGAACAGACGCGAGTCGACCTGATCGCTGGCCATGCTGTTTTCCTGCAATAGCGCAAGAATCAGCGCCTGGTCCCGCAGCGCGCTGCCGTAATCAGCCATCCAGCCGTCCTTGCGCCCGGCGGCCAGGCCAGCCTGCAGCGCCTGTTGGGCGCGAGGCCTGTCGCCCATCCTGTCGAGGGCAATGGCCAGCTGGACCAGCGGCAGGCCCGAGCGTGCATCGCTGCGCCGCTCGAACAGGCTACGCAAGGCACCCAGCGGCGCCTGCTGGCTACGCGCGAGCACCAGCGCCGCATACGTCTGCACGGCAAAGCGGGTGTGCGCATCGTCCTGGCTGTAATTGACCTCGATCAGGTTGCGCTCCTGCACATACCGCAGCAGTCGCTCGCTGGCCCTTTTCACCGCCTCGGCCGGCACACCAAAACCCTGCTCGCGAGCACGCAGCAGGAAGTCGGTGACATAAGCGGTCAGCCAGAACTCCTCCTCGTCATCCGGACCCCAGAGGCCGAAACTGCCGTTATAGCGCTGCATGCCGAGCAGGTGCTCGATGCCCATCTCGATCTTGCGCTTGCGCACCTCGGCCGGTTCGCCCTTGATGCCAAGGCGCTTGAGGCTATCGGCATCCGCGTAGAGGGAGGGATAGAGGCCGCTGGCGGTTTGCTCCAGGCAGCCGTAGGGGTAGGCTTCGAGGGCGCGGATCTGCTCGGCAAGGTTCAGTGGTGGCCGGCTCGAGAGCGCCAGGCTGCCCTCGAGCCCAGCCGCTTCATATGCCTCCAGATCAGCTGGCGGCAGGGTCCAGGACTGGTCCTTGAGGGCCACGCGATAATGCGACAGAACGGCCGGATAAGGCGGGCGCACGCCCAGCGTCCATTCGCGCTCGAACACGGCGGCCGTCTCGCCCGGCAGCTGCAGCCCGCTCACCTGCACCCGCACCTTGCCCTGCCCCAGGCCACCCTGGGCCTGGACCGGGATCTTCAAGGTGGTGCGCTGGCCCTCGGCAAGGCTGAGGTCCTGCTGGCCAGCGGCGAGCAGGCTGAGCTGACCTTCGCTGATCACTCGCACACTCAATTGCTGGGGTTTTCCTGAAAGGTTGGAGAGATCCAACGCAAGATCAGTGCGGTCGCCCCCGGCCAGAAAACGCGGCGCCGACGGTTCGGCAATCAGCGGGGCCGCCACCACCGTCTTGCCTTCGGCCATGCCGAAACGATCATCGCTCCAGGCCTGGGCCATCAAGCGCAACTCACCGTTGAAATCGGGAATCTCCACCGTCGCCTGGCCTTCTCCCTGTTCATCGAGCGTCACCGGCACACTTTGCTGGGCGACGATGGTCACCGTGGTGTTCGGCCGCTTGCCGCCCTTGGCCATGGCCGCGTCGCCACCGAAGGCCAGGCTTGCCAGGCGGCCCTGGCCGGCTTCGATCAGCTGGCCGTAGATGTCCAGCTGGTCGGCGCCGTAGGCCTTGCGTCCGAACAGGCTGGCGAAGGGATCGGGGGTCTTGAAGTCGGTGATGTTGAGAATGCCCACGTCCACGGCCGACAACAGCACATGCACCTGTCCGGGCACGCTGCCGTCGGCATTGGCAGCCTTGAACCTGACGGTGAGCGGTTGTCCGGGACGCATCTTCTCCGGGGCTTGCAGGGTAAGCGCCAGCTTGCGCCCGGCCCGCTGCAGGGGCAGGTGCAGGACGCCGACAGCGCGCTTGGGCGTGGCATTTACCTTGCGCTCGCCTGGGCGAATCACCAGGGCGCTGATGTACAGGTCATGGCGGGCCCACTTTTCATCCAGTTGCACATCGAATGTCTTGCCCTCGGCGGGCACGTCGATCTGCTGCCACCACAACGGCCCGTCGCTGGACTCGACCATCAGGTAACCGCTGCCCGCCGCAGGCGGTGTCACGGTGACCTTGGCGATTGCCCCGTCGGCATAGGCGGGCTTGTCCAGCGCCAGCTTGACCTGATCCGGCCGCACCGCGCCGCCCTCGGCGTTGTCCTGGGCCCGGTAGCCTGCCCAGAACCGCTCGCTGCTGACCAGGCCGGTCTGCGGGTCTTCGACCTCGACGCGGTACGGGCCCCACTCGACCTGGAAGCTCAGCTTGGCGGTGGATCCGGCCTTGATGCTGACGGTTTCCTCGCTCTGGGTCAGGAACTTCTCGTTGAAGTTGTAGCTCCAGCCATCGCTCTGGGAGTAGTTCCAGTAGTAGTCGCGACGCTCGCGCACCAGGCGCACCTTGAGGTCGTCGGCGGCCAGCTTGCGGCCTTCGCGGTCAGCGACCAGCACTTCGAATTCGACCGGGCCGTCACTGTCGGTTTCCTCGCCATCGAACAGCCCGCGCAAGCCCGGCAGCCGCTCGGCGGGCCAGATAGGCTGTTCAAGGCGGCGAGTGATCGGCCGGCCGCCGGACTCCTGGAGGCTTGCCTGGACGGTCAGCTGCAACGGCGAACGGGCCTCGCCCCAGCGGTTCTCGATATCCAGCGTGGCCTTGCCAGCATTGTCGAGGGTGACTTCCTCAAGCTCCAGATCCTGGCTCAACCCGGTCTCGGTGACCGAGCCGAACTGGTAGCCGGGCAAGGCCGGGACCGCCTCGCGCAGCGGCCGCACATAGGCTTGCCCACTCAAGCGATTGCCCGCGGCCGGCGCGCCATACAGATAGCGCCCGTTCACCTCCACGCTTGCCTGCTGGTCCGGGCGCAACGGCGTACTGCTACCCTTGAGTTCGAGCGCCAGCCGCTCAGGGAGAAAGTCCTCGACCAGAATCTCATGCACCTGCTTGCGCCCGCCGCCCAGGTCCAGCAGCAGCTGCCAGCGTCCGGTCGGGGCTTCGCTGGCCAGTTGCAGCTGGTACTGGAACAGTCCGTTCGCGTCGGCTTGCCATACGAACTTGCGGCTGACCTGTTCATCGGGCCGGCGCACCTCGACGGTGACCGGCTGGGACTTGACGGGGTTGCCGTCCTGGTCGCGCAGCAGGCCGTTGAGCAGCACGGTTTCGCCAGGGCGATACAGGTCGCGCGGGCCGAACACAAAGAACTGCAGCGGATTGGACTGCGGGCCGGTGATGTCGAACTCGGCCAGGTCCAGCGCCGCCGTGTTCAGGCGCAGCAGGGTGGTATGCACACCCTGGTGGGCGATCAGCACTTCTGCCTTGGGCGGCATCGGCAGCTGCGCGTGGCCGCCGCCGTCGGTTGTCGCCTGGGCCAGCAGCTTGCCTTGGGCGTCCTGCAGTTGGAGCGCAACATCGCCCATCGCCTTGCCACCCTCGAGGGCTTGGGTGAACACATCGAGGCGGTCACGGTAGCGATGCGCCGACACGCCGATGTCACTCAAGGTAAACAGGGTCGCAGGCTGCGAGTAGTCATAGGTGCCCGAGGCGCGCATGACCGCAAGGTATACGCCCGGCTCCTGCAGCGGTTTGATCCCCGCAATCGGCAGCAGCACGGTCTCGCGGGTATTGCGCGCAGGATTCAGGTCGAAGCGGCCGCTGTAGACCAGGTCGGCCATGTCCAGTGTTTCCTTTGACTGGTAGGCGTACAGGCTGCTGTTGCGGCCCCAGCTGGCAAGGAAGGTCGAGAGCGCTTCGGGCTTGACGCGGAAAAACTCTACATCGACCTTGTCGACGTTCAGGGCGATGACAGGCAGGCCCTCCGCCAGGCGCGTCGGCAGCAGCGAGCCGCGGCTCGCGAAACCCACAGTGGATTGCATGTCGCGGGTTTCCAGGCGGCTGACAGACTCGCTGGCCAAGCGCTTGCCATTGACGTCCAGGACGCTGGCATCGACCGTCAGCACCAGTTTGCGCTGCGGCTCCAGGTGGCGCAGGCGCAGCTCCATCTGGTTATCGGAAAGCTCCCACGCGCCGTCGACCTTGCCCTTGAGCGTGTCGACAAGGTGTACTCTACCGGCGAAATCCTGCTGTGGATCGAGCGGTACCGAGAAGCTGATCGACAAGGTGCTGGCCCCATCGAGCTGCACCTCGGAGACGTCCAGCACGCTCAGCTCGCGGTCGGCGTAGCGCTTGGCCAGGAGCGCCTGGTCCTCGCGCTTGGGCGCCTCGGCCTGGGCCGCACTGGCGATGGGCTTTTCAACGGGCGCGGTTCTGTCAGGCGACGATGAATCGCAGGCACTGAGCAAGGCCAGCGCGCAGGCCAGCAACAATCCTTTGTCGAGCATGGGAAACTCTTTGGCAGCGTGTTCGTGAGGGCAGCAACTATAGCGTACCGAAGCAATGCCGTACCGCCTGGCAGGCGACAACCGAGCTCGGGTTCGCGCCGTCGGGTGCCTGTGGCGCTACAATGCGGGCCCTCAAGGAGTCCGCATGATTCGAGTTTCCAATGACTGGAGCGACCGGGCCACCCACCGCAAGGTGTGGGGCCTGGCGGCGCCGATGATCCTGTCCAACATTTCCGTGCCGCTGGTGGCGCTGGTCGACAGCACCGTGATCGGTCACCTGCCCCACGCCCATCAACTGGGCGCCGTGGCCGTGGGTGCCACGCTTTTTACCTTCATGATGGGGATGATGGGTTTCCTTCGCATGGGCTCCACCGGCTTCGCTGCCCAGGCCGCCGGGCGTGCCGATGGCGCGGCGCTGCGCCAGGTGCTGGTGCAAGGCCTGCTGCTGGCGATGGTATTCGCGATCGTGCTGGGGCTGGTCGCCCTGCCCTTCAGCCAGCTGGCCCTGCAACTGATGGACCCCAGCGCGGCGCTGCATCGATCGACCGAGGACTTTTTCCACACCCGACTGCTGGGCCTGCCCGCCGCGCTGGCGAGCTACGCCTTGGTCGGCTGGTTTCTCGGCACCCAGAATGCCCGCGCGCCGTTGGCCATCCTGCTAACCACCAACCTGCTCAATATCGCGCTCAACCTGTGGTTCGTGCTCGGACTCGACTGGGGCGTGGTCGGCTCGGCGCGCGCCTCGGTGATTGCCGAATGGAGCGCCGCCCTGCTTGGCCTGGCCCTCACCCGCCCGGCGCTGCGCGCCTATCCGGGGCATATTGCCTGGGCGGCGCTCAAGCGCTGGCAGGCCTGGCGCCCACTGCTGGCGGTCAACCGGGACATCTTCCTGCGCAGCCTGGCGCTGCAACTGGTGTTCCTGCTGATCGCCATCCAGGGCGCGCGCCTGGGTGAATCGACGGTTGCCGCCAATGCCCTGCTGCTCAACGGCCTGATGCTCACCGCGTATGCCCTCGACGGCCTGGCGCACGCCGTCGAGGCACTTTGCGGCCACGCCATCGGCGCCCACGACCGCCATGCCCTGCGCCGCGCGCTGGTAGTTGCCTGTGGCTGGTCATTGCTGGTGAGTGTCGGGTTTGCCGGGTTGTTTCTGGTGGGTGGGCATCTGTTCATCGATCTGCAGACCGACATCGACAGTGTTCGCGAGGCAGCTTATCCGTACCTGCCGTACCTGGCGCTGCTGCCACTGATTGCTGTGTGGAGCTACTTGCTGGATGGGCTGTTCATTGGCGCAACCCGTGCGCGGGAGATGCGCAATGCAATGCTGGTGAGCGTGGTGATTGCGCTGCCGTTCGCCTGGATGGCGAGCGGGCTGGGGAATCATGGGTTGTGGCTGGCGTTTCTGGGCTTCATGGGGTTGCGGGCGCTGACCCTGGGATGGATGGGGTGGAGATTGCAGCAGCGCGGGGCCTGGATCTAGAGGTTGCCTGGACGGGCCCCTTCATTGCGAAGGGGCCCCCAGTCCCTATCAGGACGACAGGTAAGACGACCGAGTCAGCCCCAACCGCAACGCATCGAGGAACTGCGTGCGCTCGCGCGTAGTGATCTTCGCACTGGCGACCTTGTCGCGGTAGTGCGTCATCAGTTCTTCAGGCGACAGGTGCACGTAGCGCAGCATGTCTTCGATGGTGTCGTGGGTCTCGATCCCGGCGTGGTACACGCTGCCGTCGGCATTCTGGTAGATGTTCACCGAGTCGGTATCGCCGAACAGGTTGTGCATGTCACCCAGGATTTCCTGGTAGGCGCCGACCAGGAAGATCCCCAGCAGGTAGTCCTCCCCTTCGTTGATCGAATGCACCGGCAGGCTGGTCTCGATGCTCTGCTCGTCGACGTACTGGTTGATCTTGCCGTCGGAGTCACAGGTCAGGTCCTGCAGCACGGCGCGGCGAAGCGGCTCTTCATCGAGGCGATGCAGCGGCAGGATTGGCAGCACCTGGCCGATCGCCCAGGTATCGGGCAGGCTCTGGAACACCGAGAAGTTGCAGATGTACTTGTCCGCAAGCTTGTCATTGAGCTCGTCGAGCACCTGGCGGTGCGAGCGCTGACGGGCCTTGAGCGAGTTGTGCAGGCGCCGGCAGACGGCGAAGTAGCACTGCTCGGCAAGTGCCTTCTCTGCCAGGGTCAGCTTGCCGTCGGCATACTGGGCCGCCACATCGCCCATGTAGTGGGTGGCGCGCCAGTAGGTTTCGGTGACCATCTCGATGTCGGTCGGACCCAGCAGGTCGACCAGCCATTGCACGGTCTCGGGCAGGCTCTCCTTGTTCTCGATCAGCGGCACTTCGTCGTTGTGTTTCTCGACGTCGGTCACCTGCACTACCAGCATCGCGTGGTGCGCTGTGAGGGCGCGGCCGCTCTCGGAGAAGATGTGCGGATGCGGCAGACCCTGGGCGTCGCAGAACTCCTTGAGCATCCCGACCACCACCGCCGCGTAGTCGTCGATGTCGTAGTTGATCGAGCTGGCGTTGCGCGAATGGGTGCCGTCGTAGTCGACACCCAGGCCGCCGCCGACGTCGATATGATCGACCGGCAGGCCCAGGGCGCGCAGTTCGCCGTAGTAACGGATCGCTTCCTTGAAACCGTGCTGGTAGTCAGCCAGGTTGGCGATCTGCGATCCCATGTGGAAGTGCAGCAGGCGGATGCCCTGGTCAAGACCGGCATCGCGGAAGCGCTGGACCACAGAGAGCAGCTGCGCGGCCGACAGACCGAACTTGGACTTCTCGCCACCGGTGTCGGCCCACTTGCTGGAGGCCAGGGACGACAGGCGCACGCGCAGGCCGACCTGTGGCTTGACCTTGAGCTCGGCGGCCTCCTCGATCACCAGGGCGACCTCGGATTCTTTCTCGATGACGATGAACACGTTGTGGCCGAGCTTCTGGCCAATCAGTGCCAGACGAATGAACTCGCGGTCCTTGTAGCCGTTGCAGACGATGGTGCCGCCCTTGGGCGCCAACGCCAGAACTGCCAGCAGCTCGGGCTTGGAGCCGGCTTCAAGACCGATGGACACGTCTTGCGTGGCGATGATGTTCTCGACGACCGCTTCTTGCTGGTTGACCTTGATCGGGTAGAGCGCGGTGTACTGGCTCTGGTAGTCCAGGCGCGCGATGTTGGCATCGAAAGCGCCGGTCAGCTGACGCACGCGGTCTTGCAGGATGTCAGGGAAGCGTACCAGCAGCGGCAGCGAAAGGCCGCTCTGGCGCAGTTCGTCGACCTGCTCGAACAGGTCGATCGGCGAGCTATCCGGGCCATTCGGGCGCACTTCGACGCGTCCGGCCTCATTGATGGCAAAGTAACCGGCGCCCCAATGGCGGATTCCGTAAACACTGCGGCTGTCGGCCACGGTCCACTGGCTGCCATCATCTTTGCGTGTGCGTCGTACGGACATTCAAGTCCCCTATCTGAAAAGTCGGACACTGCCTGGCCTGAAGGCCTGAGCGGTGTAAAAGCTGAAAATGACGATCGATCCGTGCCCAGGGGTAGACCCATGCTGACGGAACGAGTTTAGAAAGCGTTGGTTAAAAAGTCGCGCAACGGCCTCAGCCGCCGGACTTCTTCGCCTTGAAGCCCTGCTTGATCAGCTCGGCGATCAGCAACTCGACATGGTCACCCTGGATCTCGATGACCCCGTCTTTCAAAGCGCCGCCTGTGCCACAACGGCGCTTGAGCGTAGCGGCAAGCGCCTTGAGAGGCTCGAGGGGCAGCGGGACACCGCTGATGGTGGTCACGGTCTTGCCGCCGCGGCCTTTGCTTTCGCGGCGCACACGGGCAATGCCATCCCCTTCGGGAATGAGCGTCTGTCTGCAGATGCAGTCATCCACGGGCTTGCTGCAGTCCGGACAGTGCCGGCCAGCGTCGGTGGAAAACACGAGGCCGCCAAGGGCGGAAAAGGATGAGGCTTTCTTGGCCACTTTTGTTCCTCTTGCTTGAGGACAAAAAACCGGCCGGTTCACAGTTGAGACCGACCGCGAAGCCCCACTCTGGCAGGGGCAGCGCTACTGCCGAAAATGTTGCGGCAGCCCGAAAAGGCCGCGCAGTGTAACGAGAAATCCGCCGTCTGCTAAGTCCTGGATTGCGCCATTTTTCGCAGCTTTCGCGACGTCATGCCCGACGGTCGAGATAACGTTGCAGCGCCGACAGGGAATCAGGGCAGTACGGCCGTTGCCGGCTATCCGCGAGAGCCTGCGCCAGGCTCAGGAAACGTGCTTCCATCACCTCTTCTGGTTGCAGGTGCAAAGGCCCATCGGAGACGGCCGAGAACACTGCGCACCATAACCGGTTGCCCGGTTGATCGAAGAAGAATTTCTCGTGAAAACGCAGCTCGACGCCGGAGACGCCCAGCTCTTCCTCAAGCTCACGGGCAGCCGACTCGGCGTAGGTTTCGTCGCCCGTCACCATGCCGCCTGCGGCGACGTCCCAGTAACCCGGGTAGATCGCCTTGCTCAGGGTGCGCCGGTGCACACACAACTCACCGGCGCTGTTGAACAACAGGATATAAGTGCCGCGTCCGATCAGGCCCCGCTCGCGCAACTGCGCACGTGGCAAGGCCCCCAGGGGCCTGTCGAGCTCGTCCACCCAGGCGATCAGCTCGGCGTCCGAAGCCGCACGGTGTGCGGCCTCTCCAGGGTTCACCGGCCTCAGCCTTGGGACAGCAGCTGACGCAGGTCGATCACTGCGGCATTGGCACGAGAGATGTAGTTGGCCATCACCAGCGAGTGGTTGGCCCACATGCCGAAGCCGCTGCCGTTCAGCACCATCGGGCTCCACAGGGGCTCCTGGGAAGCTTCGAGCTCGCGGATGATCTGACGAACGCTGACCGTGGCGTTCTTCTTGGCCAGGACGTCAGCGAAGTCGACTTCGATGGCGCGCAGCAGGTGCGACAGCGCCCAGGCCTGGCCACGGGCTTCATAGAACACGTTGTCGATCTGCATCCATGGCGTCTCGACCACTTCCTCGTCGAGCTGCGGCGCTTGGCCTGCGACCACGGTCTCGGTCTTCAGGGTGCTGTTGAGCTTGACCCGGCCGACGCTGGCCGAAAGCCGCTGGGACAAGGACCCCAGACGGGTGGCGACATCGCCGAGCCAGTTGTTCAGGTTGTCGGCACGGGTATAGAAGATCGCATTGTTGTCACCGGATGCAAGGCGCCCCTGGTAGCGGCTCAGGGAGTTGATGCCTTCCTGGAACTCCGATTCGCTCGACGGCAGGATCCAGCTCTTGTTGTCGAAGTTGAAGCGCGGCTCGGCCCTGGCAAGGTCCGCGTCTTCCGTGGACTGCGACTGGGAGCGGGCGAAGTCTTTGCGCAAGGCGCGGCTCAGGTCACGCACTTGCACCAGCACGCCGTATTCCCAGCTGGGCATGTTGTCCATCCACAGGCCAGGCGGGAAGCGGTCGTTGGAAATGTAGCCGCCCGGCTTTTGCAGCAGGGTGCCAGCGACGGTCTTCAGGGTCTCGATGGTGGTGTAGCCAATGACCATCTGCTGATTGCTGCGCTGCGCCTCCGACTGCGCGGTCTGCTGAACCGGGAACAGGTCCGGTTCCTGGCTCCAGTACCAGCCGAGGCCGATACACACCAGGAGGTACAGGCCGATCAGGGTGCCCAATGCCCGGCTGAACAAGCCGCCGAAGTAGCTGCGGGTCGCGGTGGTGCGAGTGTCGGCGCGCTCGCGCGCGTCGGCTTTTCCGGTACGGTTTTTCCAGTCCAGCATGGCATTGTCCTTGTGAGTCACGTCGGTTCAGGAGCTTGGACCGCAGTCGTCGGCGAGGGTGCCGCGGCAAGCGCGCATCAGGCACTATAAAGCAAGCGTGGGGATAGGGATAAGCGGTGCGGCCCCATTCAAGTGCAACTCCGCTATCATGCCCGCACGTTTTACCCTCGCGAGACCGCCATGCGCCGCCTGTTTTTCCTGCTGTTCCTGCTTGTGGCTACACCCGCCCTGGCCTCAGGCCTGCTGGACACCCGCCCCAGCGCCACCCTGGGCGCCGCGTCGCTGAACAACAGCGCCGACTTTCTCCCGGTGCGCGAAGCTTTCAAGCTGAGCCTGGTAGAGGGCGATGCCCAGACACTCAAGCTGCGCTTCGTCGCCGCCGACGGCTATTACCTCTACCGTCACCGCTTCCAGTTCCGCAGCGAGCCAGCCGACGTCGCGCTGGGCACGCCGCAGATCCCGCCAGGCGAGGCCAAGCACGATGAGTTCTTCGGCGATGTCGAGGTCTACCACGGCGTTCTGGATATCGAGCTGCCCCGCCCGGCCGCCGAACAACGTGGGTTTACCCTGCTGGTCACCTACCAGGGCTGCGCCGACAAGGGCCTGTGCTACCCACCCGAGACCCAGCGCCTGAGCATCGATGGCCAAGGCGGGGCAGCCACCACGGCCAGCGCCGGCTGGACCTGGCAATCGCTGCTGCTGTTTTTCCTGGCGGGCCTGGGCCTGACCTTCACCCCCTGCGTGCTGCCGATGCTGCCGATTCTCACCGGCGTGGTGCTGCGCGGCCAAGTCGGCGGCTGGCGCGCACTTAGTCTGTCGCTGGCCTACGTGCTGCCGATGGCCGCCTGCTTTGCCCTGCTCGGCGCGCTGATGGGCGTGTTCGGTGCCGGGCTCAACCTGCAGGCACGTTTGCAATCGGCCTTGGTGCTGGTGCCCTTCTCGCTGTTTTTCGTGCTGTTCGCCCTGGCCATGTTCGGCCTGTTCGAGCTCAAGCTGCCGCAGGCGCTGAGCAGCCGCCTGGACCGGGTGGCCGGGAAGACCAAAGGCGGCTCGCTGCTGGGAGCGGCGGTACTGGGGGTGCTTTCCAGCCTGCTGGTATCGCCCTGCGTATCGGCGCCGCTGGCCGGAGCCTTGCTGTATATCAGTGCCAGCGGCGATGCCGTGGGCGGTGCACTCAAGCTGTTCGCCCTGGGGCTGGGGATGGGCGCACCCTTGTTGCTCGTCGCCACGGGAGGCGCCGCCTGGCTGCCAAAGAGCGGTCCGTGGATGGAGACCGTCAAGAATGCCATTGGCGTACTACTGCTGGCCTTGGCCATCGGCCTGCTCAGCCGGGTGCTGCCTGGGCCGGTGACTCTGCTGCTGGTGGGCCTCCTGTCTGTGGGGGTCGCGCTGTTTCTCGGCGCCCTGGAGTTCACCGTCAGGACGCCACGCCAACGCCTGGCGCAGCTGCTCGGCCTGGCGCTGCTATGCTACGGCCTGGCCTGCTGGTATGGCGCCCTCAGCGGTCAGGGTGACCCGCTGCGTCCGCTGCCCCAGGCCAACCTCGCCAGCGCCACCGTGGCCTCCCCCGGCAAGACAGCCGATGACTGGCAGACCCTTTCCACGTCCGCCGCGCTCGACGCTGCCCTGGCCGACGCCAAGGCGGCAGGCCAGCCCGTGGTGCTGGACTGGTATGCCGACTGGTGCATCAGCTGCAAGGTGATAGAACGCGAGGTTCTGCAGGCTCCCCAGGTCAAGTCGAAGCTGAATGGCCTTCGGCTGTTGCGTTTCGACATCACCGAAAGCAACGCCGAACAACGTGCCTTGCTCGACCGTTATCAGCTGTTCGGCCCCCCTGCACTGCTGTTCTTCGCGGGAAACGGCGGCGAACAGCGCGCCGATAGGGTAGTGGGCGAGGTCAACGCCGAGGAATTCGCCGAACATCTCTCGCGCGTGCGCGCAAATCTGGGTCTATAACTTCCCGTGGCTGCAGATTCTCGCCAACAGTGACCAAATCTTGAAAGACGGTCACATACTTTGCGCGAATCTCGGGAATCGTGCTGACTACTGCCGGGAACTGGACACTCGCGACGGCTTGCGGCATAGTCGCCGCGCTAGTTAACTTGCCCTATGAAATCCAAGGAATCCGCAGATGGCAACCCTACTGGTCCTGCACGGCCCCAATCTGAACCTGCTGGGTACTCGCGAGCCTGGTGTCTATGGCGCCGTGACCCTGTCCCAGATCAACCAGGACCTGGAACAGCGCGCCCGGGCTGCCGGCCACCATCTGCAGTATCTGCAAAGCAACGCCGAGTACGAGTTGATCGACCGCATTCACGCCGCGCGCAACGAAGGCGTCGACTTCATCCTGATCAATCCGGCGGCTTTTACCCACACCAGCGTCGCATTACGTGACGCGTTGCTGGCGGTGAGCATCCCATTCATCGAAGTGCATCTGTCCAACGTGCACAAGCGTGAACCTTTTCGCCATCACTCCTACTTTTCCGATGTCGCGGTAGGGGTGATTTGCGGCCTGGGCGCCAGCGGTTACCGGCTGGCCCTGGAGTCCGCCCTGGAACACCTGGCTGCCAACGCGAAGCCCTGATGACGAGACCACGGCCCACCATGGCCGGGCTCACAAGAAACGTTTTTCAATACGTTTTCAATTACGCCTTTGACCCGAACCTTGGGAGTTGATGATTAATGGATATCCGTAAAGTCAAGAAACTGATCGAACTGCTGGAAGAATCTGGCATCGACGAGCTGGAAATCAAGGAAGGCGAAGAGTCGGTACGTATCAGCCGTCACAGCAAGACTCCGGCCGCCCAGCAATACTTCGCCCCGGCGCCGATGGCCGCTCCGGTCGCCGCTGCAGCCCCTGTCGCCGCACCGGCCGCCGATGCAGCCCCAGCGGCGCCAAAGCTCAACGGTACCGTGGTCCGCTCGCCAATGGTCGGCACCTTCTACCGCAAGCCTTCGCCAGCCTCGCCAAACTTCGCTGAAGTCGGCCAGACCGTGAAGAAGGGCGACACCCTTTGCATCGTCGAAGCGATGAAGATGATGAACCACATCGAAGCCGAAGCCAGCGGTGTGATCGAGTCCATCCTGGTAGAAGACGGTCAGCCGGTTGAGTTCGACCAGCCGCTGTTCACCATCGTTTGACCCAGGGAGAACCTTCGATGTCTGCGAAGCTGGAAAAAGTCCTGATCGCCAACCGCGGGGAAATTGCCCTGCGGATCCTGCGTGCCTGCAAAGAGCTGGGCATCAAGACCGTCGCCGTGCACTCCACGGCTGACCGCGAACTGATGCACCTGGGCCTGGCAGACGAGTCGGTTTGCATCGGCCCTGCGGCATCCAAGGATTCCTACCTGCACATCCCGGCGATCATCGCCGCTGCCGAAGTGACAGGCGCCACCGCGATCCACCCTGGCTATGGCTTCCTGGCGGAAAACGCCGACTTTGCCGAGCAGGTGGAAAAATCCGGTTTCGCCTTCATCGGCCCCAAGGCTGACACCATTCGCCTGATGGGCGACAAGGTTTCGGCCAAGGACGCGATGATCAAGACCGGCGTGCCGACCGTACCGGGATCCGAGGGCCCACTGCCTGAAGACGAAGAAACCGCACTGGCGATCGCCCGCAAGGTCGGCTATCCGGTGATCATCAAGGCCGCCGGTGGCGGTGGTGGTCGCGGCATGCGCGTAGTGCACAAGGAAGAAGACCTGATCTCCTCGGCCAAGCTGACCCGTACCGAAGCCGGTGCTGCGTTCGGCAACCCGATGGTCTACCTCGAGAAGTTCCTGACCAACCCACGCCACGTGGAAGTCCAGGTGCTGTCCGACGGCCAGGGCAACGCCATTCACCTGGGTGACCGCGACTGCTCGCTGCAGCGCCGCCACCAGAAGGTACTGGAAGAAGCGCCGGCACCGGGCATCGACGAGAAGGCCCGTCAGGAAGTGTTCAAGCGTTGCGTCGATGCGTGCATCGAAATCGGCTACCGCGGTGCGGGCACGTTCGAGTTCCTCTACGAGAACGGCAGCTTCTACTTCATCGAAATGAACACCCGTGTTCAGGTGGAGCACCCGGTTTCCGAGATGGTCACCGGCATCGACATCGTCAAGGAGATGCTCAGCATCGCCGCTGGCAACAAGCTGTCGTTCCGCCAGGAAGACGTGGTGATCCGTGGTCACTCGCTGGAGTGCCGGATCAACGCCGAAGACCCGCGCAAGTTCATCCCGAGCCCAGGCACGGTGAAGCACTTCCATGCCCCGGGCGGCAACGGCGTGCGGGTTGATTCGCACCTGTACAGCGGCTATGCGGTTCCGCCGAACTATGACTCGCTGATCGGCAAGCTGATCACCTACGGCAAGGATCGTGACGAAGCCATGGCGCGCATGCGCAATGCCCTGGACGAGATCATTGTCGACGGGATCAAGACCAACATCCCGCTGCACCGCGACCTGGTGCGTGATGAAGGTTTCTGCAAGGGTGGCGTGAACATTCACTATCTCGAGCACAAGCTGGCCAACCAGGAGTGATTCTGGTGCGAGCATGAAAAACCCCCGGCCTGGTGCCGGGGTTTTTTTTGCCTTCACCGAGCCATGATCACCACCAGCGTCTCCACAGGGGTCGCGACACGGCGGCGGCGCTGCAGTAAACTGCCGGGCTACGTGCAGCCTCGAGCTGCCCCTCACGATTTATCAAAGGTGCCCGCCATGCCCTGGCTGCAAGTACGTCTGGCCATCAGCCCGGAACAAGCCGAAACCTACGAAGACGCCCTGCTCGAAGTCGGCGCCGTTTCCGTGACCTTCATGGATGCCGAGGACCAGCCGATCTTCGAACCGGATCTCAACACCACCCCGCTGTGGTCCAATACCCACCTGCTGGCGCTGTTCGAGGCCGATGCCGAGCCCGAGGCAGTGTTCGCCCACCTGCGCCTGCTGACCGATACCGAACTCCCTCAGCACCAGGCCGAGGTGATCGAGGACCAGGACTGGGAACGCAGCTGGATGGACAACTTCAAGCCGATGCGCTTCGGCCGTCGCCTGTGGATCGTACCGAGCTGGCATGAAGCTCCGGACGCCGAGGCGGTCAACCTGCTGCTCGACCCGGGCCTCGCCTTTGGCACTGGCACCCATCCGACCACCGCGCTGTGCCTGGAATGGCTTGACGGCCAGCAGCTCGAGGGCGTCCAGGTACTGGATTTCGGCTGCGGCTCAGGGATCCTGGCGATTGCCTCGCTGCTGCTCGGCGCCCGCGAAGCGGTCGGCACCGACATCGATGTTCAAGCGCTTGAAGCATCGCGTGACAATGCCGGTCGCAATGGCATCGCCGAAGCCCGCCTGGCCTTGTATCTGCCCGAGCAGATGCCGGCCATGCAAGCCGATGTGCTGGTCGCCAACATTCTTGCCGGGCCGCTGGTCTCGCTGGCACCGCAACTGTCCACGCTGGTGCGTCCGGGCGGCCTGCTGGCACTGTCGGGCATCCTCGCCGAGCAGGGCGAGGAAGTGGCTGCCGCCTACGCTGCCACCTTCGAACTGGACCCGATTGTCGTGCGCGACGGCTGGGTGCGCATCAGTGGTCGCCGCCGTCAGGCTGGCCTGGAATAAATCGCTGCATAACCCCCGGACCGCCGCATGACTGACAGTTTCGTCACCCAGTGCCCCCATTGCCAGACCAGTTTTCGCGTCACGCATCACCAGCTGAGCCTGGCCCGGGGTGTGGTGCGCTGCGGCGCGTGCCTGCAGGTATTCAATGCCGCCAAGCAGCTGCTCGAGCAGAGCGGCGCTGCGAACGCTGAGCCAGCGTCCGGAGCAGCGCTCGCGCCCATTGCGGATTCACATGCGCAGCAGCAACCGCATCCACCGCACCGGGAAAGTACAGAGCAGTCGCTGGAAGATCTCGACCTTGACCAGGAACTGGCCCGTCTCGAGCGCCGTGGCGGCGTTCGCGACCGCCGCTCCGAGGCGGCCGACGAACGCCTGCATGCCCGGCGCGACGAGCCAGGCATGGACGAGCCCGATGATGCCAACACCCCGTTCGGCAATGCCCGCGATGCACAGTCAGAACCAGACCTGCCCGAAGAGCCGGCGCCGCCGCTCATCGTGGAGCAGGCGGACGAGCCGGAGCAGGAAGCCGGTGATCGCACGGAGCCCTCGCTGAGCAGCCTTGAGCTCGATGCGGATGATGAGCCCCAGGCCGGCCAACGAGATACCACCGGCTTTACTGAGACCTTCGAGCTGTCCGAGCCCTCGGACGACGAGCGGTCGCGCGACCGATTGTCAGCCCATGACGACGAAGAGGCAGGGGAGCACCTGTCGGCACGCGACGGCCACGACGCCCTGCTCGATGAACCAGGAGATCGCCTTGAGCCCGGCCTGGTCGCCCATGTCGAACGCCCGGGGCGCAAGGAGCCACTCATCGACCTGGTCGATGACCCGCTGCAACTGGACTGGCAGAAACCCAAGACCGACTGGCGCAAGCGGCTGATCTGGGGCGCGCTGGTACTCCTGGCGGCAGGTCTCCTGGGGTTCCAGTACCTGTGGTTCCATTTCGACGAACTGGCCCGCCATGACCGCTACCGGCCGTGGTTCCAGCAACTGTGCCCGGCGGTAGGCTGCACGGTGCCGACCCGCGTGGACATCGCCCGGATCAAGAGCAGCAACCTGGTGGTGCGCAGTCATCCGGACTTCAAGGGTGCGCTGATCGTCGACGCGATCATCTACAACCGTGCGCCCTTTGCCCAGCCCTTCCCTTTGCTCGAACTGCGTTTTTCCGATCTCAACGGTCAGTTGATCGCCAGCCGGCGCTTCAAGCCCGCCGAGTATCTCAGCGGCGAACTTGCCGGACGCGGCGAAATGCCAAGCCAGACCCCGATCCACATCGCACTGGATATCCTTGATCCAGGCCCCAAGGCGGTCAACTACAGCCTGAGCTTCCGCTCACCGGAGTAAGGACAGCCGCAAGCTTCAAGCTTCAAGTGGCAAGAAAAGCCAGGCTGCATGCCGATCCGCCTTTTCTTGCAGCTTGAAACCTGCCGCTTGAAGCTTTCGGTAATAAGCCCCGAGCTGTTCAGATTTTATCCAAATCCATCTTTATCCGGTCACCGAGAGCGGGTATCATGCCATCCCTTTTTCGAACTCCAATGATCCGGCCCCACAACAGGGAATTCCTATGTCGGCGGTACGCATCGGCCCTTACACACTGCAGAACAACCTGATCCTCGCGCCCATGGCCGGGGTCACGGACCAGCCTTTCCGGCTGCTGTGCCAACGCCTGGGTGCGGGCATGGTGGTGTCCGAAATGGTGTCCAGCGAAATGAGCCTCTGGAACAGCCGCAAGTCGCGTCTGCGCCGCATCCACGAAGGTGATCCCGAGCCGCGCTCGGTCCAGATCGCCGGTGGTGACGCACAGATGCTGGCGGCGGCGGCCCGTGCCAACGTCGAAGCCGGCGCGCAGATCATCGATATCAACATGGGCTGTCCGGCGAAAAAAGTGTGCAACAAGGCCGCAGGCTCTGCTTTATTGAAAGATGAAGCTCTGGTTACCGAGATCCTCCATGCCGTAGTCGGCGCGGTGGATGTCCCGGTGACCCTGAAGATACGCACCGGCTGGGACCGGGCGAGCAAGAACGGCCTGATTGTGGCAAGGATTGCCGAGCAGGCCGGCATCCAGGCGCTGGCGGTGCATGGCCGCACACGCGCCGACTTGTACACGGGCGAAGCCGAATACGACACCATCGCTGCCATCAAGCAGGCGGTGTCGATCCCGGTTTTCGCCAATGGCGACATCACTTCGCCGCAAAAGGCCCGGGCCGTACTGGATGCCACGGGCGTCGACGGCCTGCTGATCGGCCGTGCGGCCCAGGGGCGGCCGTGGATCTTTCGCGAGGTCGAGCACTACCTGCGCACCGGCGAGCAATTGCCGGAGCCTGGACTGGATGAAGTTGAACAGATTCTGCTGGAGCACCTGGCCGCGCTGCACGCCTTCTATGGCGATGTGATGGGTGTGCGTATCGCCCGCAAGCATGTGGGCTGGTACCTGGCAACACGACCGGGCGGCAGGGAGTTTCGTGCCCGGTTCAACGCTTTGGAAGATACGCAAGCGCAGTGCGCCAACGTCCGCGAGTTTTTCCGCGAACGTCGACAGAGCCTTGAGACAGAGGACGGACAAGGGGTGGCCGCATGACGATGATGACCGAGACTTTAGTGAGTGGAACAACGCCCGTGAGCGACAACGTCAACCTCAAACAGCACCTGAACACGCCGAGCGAAGAGGGTCAGACCCTTCGCGGCAGTGTCGAAAAGGCGCTGCACAATTATTTTGCCCACCTCGAGGGGGCCACCGTCACGGACGTGTACAACCTGGTGCTTTCTGAAGTCGAAGCACCCCTGCTCGAAAGCGTGATGAACCACGTCAAGGGCAACCAGACCAAGGCCAGCGAGATGCTCGGGCTCAACCGAGGCACCCTGCGCAAGAAACTCAAGCAGTACGATCTGTTGTAACCAGAACCCAAACCAGAAAAGGCGGCTCCCATTCGATGAGGTCGCCTTTTTTGCTGACTCCACCGCGTTATGGAATCTGAAATGACCGACCAGACTACCCGCCTGCCGATCCGCCGCGCCTTGATCAGCGTCTCCGACAAGACCGGGATCCTCGAATTCGCCCGTGAGCTGCAGCAGCTCGGTGTCGAGATCCTGTCCACCGGTGGTACCTACAAGCTGCTCAAGGACAACGGTGTCGCCGCGGTGGAAGTGGCCGACTACACCGGCTTCGCCGAAATGATGGACGGCCGGGTCAAGACCCTGCATCCGAAGATCCATGGTGGCATCCTTGGCCGCCGCGGTACCGACGACGCCATCATGAACGAGCACGGCATCAAGCCGATCGACCTGGTCGCCGTCAACCTGTACCCGTTCGAGGCGACCATCGCCAAGCCTGGCTGTGACCTGCCGACTGCGGTCGAGAACATCGACATCGGCGGCCCGACCATGGTCCGTTCGGCCGCGAAGAACCACAAGGACGTGGCCATCGTGGTCAACGCCAGCGACTACGCCGGCGTACTCGAGAACCTCAAGTCCGGTGGCCTGACTTACGCCCAGCGCTTCGACCTGATGCTCAAGGCGTTCGAGCATACCGCTGCCTACGACGGCATGATCGCCAACTACATGGGCACCATCGACCAGGCTCGCGAAACCCTGGAAACCGAAGGCCGCAGTGAATTCCCCCGCACCTTCAACAGCCAGTTCGTCAAAGCCCAGGAAATGCGCTACGGCGAGAACCCGCACCAGAGCGCGGCGTTCTATGTCGAAGCCAAGCCTGCCGAGGTGGGTATTGCCACTGCCAAGCAGTTGCAAGGCAAGGAGCTGTCGTACAACAACGTGGCCGACACCGACGCCGCGCTCGAGTGCGTGAAGAGCTTCACCAAGCCAGCCTGTGTCATCGTCAAGCACGCCAATCCATGCGGCGTCGCCGTTTGCCCTGATGAAGAAGGCGGGATCGCCAAAGCCTACGACCTGGCCTACGCCACCGACACCGAGTCGGCGTTTGGCGGCATCATCGCCTTCAACCGCGAACTGGACGCCCAAACCGCCAAGGCCATCGTCGAGCGTCAGTTCGTCGAAGTGATCATTGCCCCAAGCGTCAGTGAAGAAGCCCGCGCCGTGGTGGCCGCCAAGGCCAACGTACGCCTGCTGGTCTGCGGCGAGTGGTCGGCCGAGCGCGCCGCTGCCTGGGATTACAAGCGCGTCAACGGCGGCCTGCTGGTACAGAGCCGCGACAACGGCATGATCCGTGCCGAAGACCTCAAGGTCGTGACTCAGCGTGCACCGAGCGAGCAAGAGATCCACGACCTGATCTTTGCCTGGAAGGTGGCCAAGTTCGTCAAGTCCAACGCGATCGTCTACGCCAAGAACCGCCAGACCATCGGTGTCGGCGCTGGCCAGATGAGCCGCGTCAACTCCGCGCGCATCGCCGCGATCAAGGCTGAGCATGCGGGCCTGCAGGTTGCGGGTGCGGTCATGGCGTCGGATGCGTTCTTCCCGTTCCGTGATGGCATCGACAATGCCGCCAAGGTGGGTATCACTGCTGTCATCCAGCCGGGCGGCTCGATGCGTGATGCCGAAGTCATCGCTGCTGCCGACGAGGCAGGCATCGCGATGGTATTCACCGGAATGCGCCACTTCCGCCACTGATAGGCAAACGGCCGCACTGAAGCAGGCATCTGCTGTGTTGGGGCCGGTTCCGCTGATGCTCATTGCCAGACGGCAACTGCGCTCATCGAAACCGGCCCCGCCTTGCATCTACCTGCTTCATTGCGACCTCCTACCGCGAACAGAGCGCGGGAGGCTTCGCCTTCCGCTCTAAAGAACATCGAGGTTTGACATGAAAGTTTTGATCATCGGCAATGGCGGTCGTGAACACGCCCTGGCCTGGAAAGTCGCCCAGGACCCACGGGTCGAGAAAGTCTTCGTCGCCCCCGGCAACGCCGGCACCGCCACTGAAGCCAAGTGCGAAAACGTCGACATCCAGGTCACTGCCCTGGAGCAACTGGCCGACTTCGCCGAGAAGAACGTCGACCTGACCATCGTCGGCCCGGAAGCGCCGCTCGTCGCAGGCGTTGTCGATCTTTTCCGCAGCCGCAACCTCGACTGCTTCGGCCCAACCAAAGGGGCGGCGCAGCTCGAAGGCTCCAAGGCCTTCACCAAGGACTTCCTGGCGCGCCACAAGATCCCGACCGCCGACTACCAGAACTTCACCGAGATCGAGCCGGCCCTCGCCTACCTGCAGGAAAAAGGCGCGCCGATCGTGATCAAGGCCGACGGCCTGGCCGCGGGCAAGGGCGTGATCGTTGCGATGACCCTGCTCGAAGCGGAAGACGCCGTGCGTGACATGCTTGCGGGCAATGCCTTTGGCGAAGCCGGTTCGCGCGTGGTTATCGAGGAGTTTCTCGACGGCGAGGAGGCCAGCTTCATCGTCATGGTCGACGGCCACAACGTGCTGCCGATGGCCACGAGCCAGGACCACAAGCGCGTCGGCGACGGCGACAGCGGCCCGAACACAGGCGGCATGGGCGCCTACTCCCCTGCCCCGGTAGTCACTGCCGAGGTACACCAGCGCGTCATGGACCAGGTGATCTGGCCGACCGTGCGCGGCATGGCCGAGGAAGGCAATGTCTATACAGGCTTCCTGTATGCCGGCCTGATGATCGACAAGGCGGGCAACCCCAAGGTCATCGAGTTCAACTGCCGTTTCGGCGACCCGGAAACCCAGCCCATCATGATGCGTCTGGAGTCGAGCCTGGTGCTGCTGATCGAGGCGGCCTTCGCCAAGGCGCTGGACAAGGTCGAAGCCCAGTGGAACCCACGCCCGAGCCTGGGCGTTGTGCTGGCTGCGGGCGGCTACCCGGGCGACTACAGCAAAGGCGCTGCGATCAACGGTCTGGACGCCGCCGCCCAGCTGACCGGCAAGGTTTTCCATGCCGGGACCGCCCTCAGCGAGGGCCAGGTGGTTGCCAGCGGCGGCCGCGTGCTGTGCGCCACCGCACTGGGCGAAACCGTCGAAGCCGCCCAGCAGCAGGCCTACCGCCTGGCCGGGCAGGTCAGCTGGGACGGCAGCTTCTACCGCAACGACATTGGCTATCGCGCCATTGCCCGCGAGCGCGGTGAAGACCAGCAGTAAGCGTGCCCCCGAACGCCGTGATGCCATGTGCTCACGGCTTGCGGCTCGTCGACAGCGCCCGGCTTGGGCCTTGCCTTGGCCTTGGCGCGCCGCGCATAGTTACGATTCGGCATTTTGCTAAGAAGGGATTTCGTCTTGCGTCGGCTTCGGATTGCCATTGCTCTGACCGTCAGCCTGCTGACCTTGCTCTGCCTTCTGCCCGCATCGGCCGACGAGGGCGGCTGGACAGTGTTGCTCGACGAACAGGCCAGCCTGCAATTGAGCGACGTGCGCTCCGAGCGCTACCGCAACCAGTTCAGTCCTCTGCGCCTGAACGAGCTCGACGCCGCCATGCCCGATCAGGCGCTGTGGCTGCACTACCGCCTGGCACCCGGCCAGCAAGAGCAACTGCTGCGCATCTTCGCCCCCGACCTGTCACGCCTTGACCTGTACGCACTGGACGGTGGGCAGCTCGTACGCCAGATGCACCACGGCCGCCAGCGCGACAATAGCAGCCCAACCTTGCGCAGCAGTGACCACTTGCTGCCGCTGCCGAGCAGCGCAAAGCCCCTGGACATCTATGTGCGCCTGGTCTCGGAGCACCAGTTGCGCCCGGCCATCAGCCTGGAGCCGGCCGCCACCTCTGCCGCTGACCAGACCCAGCCACTGCTGTTCGGGCTGCTGTTTGGCTGCCTGCTGATGCTGATCCTGCACAACCTGATCCGCTTTCTATATTCCCGCTCCAGCACCTGCCTGGTCCTGGCTCTCTATCACAGCCTGATGCTGCTCAGCGCCCTGATCCTGCTCAACCTCACAGGTCCCTGGTGGCACCTCTGGCACACCGCGCAAACCCCCGCGGCCTACCTGACGCTCTTGATGGCGGGCCTTGCCGGCCTGTATTTCACCCAGCACTTCTTCGCGCCGTGCCGGCAGCCAAGGCTAAACCGCCTGCTACAGATCGAGATGCTGGTGGTGGGCCTGAGCGCCCTGCTGCTGCTGTTCGTCGACACCCTGCCGCTGAACCTGACGACCTACGTCTTGCTGGCCCTTGGCAGCGTGAGCATGCTGGTGGTGGGCATCTGCCATAGCTACAAGGGTTACCGCCCGGCGCGCCTGTTCACCCTGGCCATGCTGGCATTCAACCTTGGCGGGCTGGTGCTGCTGCCGGCCCTGCTCGGCCTGACCCGCACGCCCACGCCATGGCTGCTGTGCATTCTGCTGGGCCTGACGGCGGTCAGTGGCTTGCTGCTCAACCTTGCGGTCAGCGCGCGCCTGCGCATGATGAGCGAGGAACGCTTCAGCGCCAGCCGGGAGCTGGCCGCTGCCGATGCCGAGATCAATGCAAAGGCCGAGTTCCTGGCCAAGATCAGCCACGAGATCCGCACGCCCATGAACGGCGTACTGGGCATGACCGAGCTGCTGCTCGGCACGCCGCTGTCGGTCAAGCAGCGAGACTACGTGCAGACCATCCACAGCGCCGGCAACGAGCTGCTCACCCTGATCAACGAGATACTCGACATCTCCAAGCTCGAATCCCGGCAGATAGAACTGGATGACGTGCAGTTCGATCTCAACGCGCTGATCGAGGACTGCCTCAACATCTTCCGTGCAAAGGCCGAGCAGCAGAACATCGAGCTGATCAGCTTTACCCAGCCACAGGTGCCACGGGTCATCAGCGGCGATCCCACACGCCTGCGCCAAGCGCTGTCGAGCCTGCTCGACAATGCGCTGAAGAACACCGAGCAAGGCGAGATCCTGCTGGTGGTGGCCCTCGACCAGCGGGGCGAAGCACCGCGCCTGCGCATCGCCGTGCAAGACAGCGGCGATCCGATGCCGCTCGGCGAGCGAGAAGCGCTGCTGCAGGCTGAGCTGCACAGCCGTCATTTTCTCTCCAGCAACAAGCTTGGCGGGCATCTGGGGCTGGTAATCGCCAAGCAACTGATCGGCTTGATGCAAGGCGAGTTCGGCATCAAGACCAGCAATACCATGGGCAACACCTTGTGGCTGACCCTGCCGCTTGATCCACAACGCCTGGAGCAGCCTCCTGCCGACCTCGACGGCCCCCTGCGCGACGCCAGGGTGCTGGTGGTGGATGACAACGACACCTGCCGCAAGGTCCTGGTGCAGCAATGCAGTGCCTGGGGCATGAACGTCAGCGCGGTACCCTCGGGCAAGGAAGCCCTGGCCTTGCTGCGCACCAAGGCGCACCTGCGTGACTACTTCGATGCAGTGTTGCTGGACCAGAACATGCCAGGCATGACCGGCATGCAGTTGGCGGCCAAGATCAAGGAAGACCCGAGCCTGAACCATGACATCCTGGTGATCATGCTCACCGGCATCAGCAACGCGCCGAGCAAGATCATCGCGCGCAACGCCGGAATCAAGCGAATTCTCGCCAAGCCGGTTGCCGGCTATACCCTCAAGACGACCCTCGCCGAAGAGCTGACCCAGCGTGGCAAGGTTTCCTCAGCGCCTACAGCCCTGCCCGGCATTGCCCAACCGCTGGACCTGCCTGCGGACTTTCGCATTCTCGTGGCCGAAGACAACAATATCTCGACCAAGGTGATTCGCGGCATGCTCGGCAAGCTCGACCTGGAGCCTGACACCGCCAGCAACGGCGAAGAAGCTCTGCAGGCCATGAAACGCCTGCGTTACGACCTGGTGCTCATGGATTGTGAAATGCCCGTGCTGGACGGCTTTTCGGCCACCGAGCAGCTACGCGCGTGGGAGACCGCTACCCAGCGGCCGCGCACGCCGGTGGTGGCGCTGACCGCGCACATCCTGGCCGAGCACAAGGAACGCGCGCGCGTGGCTGGCATGGACGGGCATATGGCCAAGCCGGTGGAGCTTTCACAGCTGCGCGAGCTGATCCAGTATTGGGCGGCCCAGCGCGAGCCCGCCGCCCTGCACGGCCCCCGATAGTCGCTAGAGCTCGTATTCGGTGAGGTTGCGCAAGGCCACCTCCACCAGCGATTGCTGCACCCGTGGCCGATATTCCTGGTCGAAGATCAGGGTGTTGAAGCGCACCAACTCGGCACGGACGTCTACTTTGTCCCGATCAAAGGAAAGAAACCCCGAGGAAAACGACGAGCTGGCGCCACTCTCGTGATAGATCACCATGTCGATCCGGTTGCCTCCAGAAGACGCGCACGGCAGAAGCTGGAAATGCCCATGGGTACGGGCATGGTCCTCGAACCGCAACAGGCTGCCCGTGTCCGCGGCCAGCCGTTGCAGCGCCACGCGCGAACCGTCTGCGAAATGCGGCCCTCCCGTCTCGGCGATTGTGTTCAGGGCTTTGTCGACGAGCTTCAGGCGCTCACCGTCTGGCCGATGCACATCGCCGGGCTGCACTGCATCCCAGCCGTAGAACCGCAGCTGATTGCGGTAATAGCTGAGCCAATCCTCGATCAGCCCATCCGTGTAGGCGTTGCGGGTAGCACGCTCGGCCAGCGCCACCGCCAGTTTGACTGACTCACGTTGCTGACGGGGCACGTCTGGCAAGAAGCTCAAAAGGCTCGCGCCAAGTACGACAGCCTGTGGCTTATGCATTGCTCACCTCCTGATGGCAGTGTGCAACTTCGAGACTGTACTGGCCCTCGCGGTCTTTCTTGAGCATCAGGGCCTGCAAAGTGGCGCGCTGACCCTCGTAGAAGGCCTCGTTCAGTACCAGGGACAGCCCCCTGACCTCCACGTCGCCCTCGAACTGGTGCCCTTCCAGAACCGTCTCCATCAACCATTGGGATGAACGCTGGCGGGTACGAAATGCAATGCTGCACAGGTCGATCTCAGGTCCAGACCTGACGATGCCCATTTCGACCGTGACCTGGGTTACCCCGTCGTTCGTGCGTTGGGTAAACCCGCTGAGATGGCTCTTCGCGTTTGCGTCGGCACGCACCGCATCGAGGGCATACGTCAGCAGATCGTCGGCATCCGGTTCGCGCTGCCCCAGCCACGCCCGCAGCGGCTGAGAAGCCTCCAGGTAGCTGATATCGGCTGCGGGCTTGGCCTCGTTGAACTGACGAACCGCCATCCAGCCAAGACCAGAAAGGGATTCGCGGTAGGACTTGTACCACAGGGAATAGTCTTCGAACCGGGAGGAGGCGATCTTGTCAGCCCGTAGTTGGGCGTACAGCAGTGAGTCGGCAATGTCCTGATATTGCGATTGGGCAAGCGTTTCGTCTGTCAGCAGCACGCTGCCGGCCACCAGTCTTACGCGGCATTCTCGGTTATCCATGATTGTAATCTCATCGACTGAAAGGAAAGAAAACCGGGCGGCAGTGCGCCGCCCGCTCGCCGGTCAGATTTCGTACTCCAGTACGTTGCTGACACTGCGATCCTCAAGCTTGCTTTCCACCGTTTCGCGCACACGCTCGTAGAGAGCCTTGTTGAAGGACAGCACGGCTGTGCCGGTATAGAACTCGGATGAGGTGATGGTCCACTCGATCCCAAGGAGATCGTTTTCCGACTCGGGCGCGTCGGCCGCGACGCAGCTCATGACCAGTACAACTTCCCCTCCGGCTGTTTCACTACAGGCGCCCAGGCCCACCATGCCGTTGGCCTTGCCCTTGCGCTTGCGAATGAACACATCTTTCAGGCCAGGGCTCAGGCCCAGCTTTTCCAGTGCCACCTGGGCCAGCGATCCGAACGCCTCGCCTGCGGCCACACCGAGGGCCGCGGTACCCGTAGCGCTCAGTATTCTCAGCGCCACCGAGCCTATCGAGACGCTGGTGGCCGATGAAGTCTCACGCTCGAAGTTGCGCCGCGCCGTCACCCAGCCGCAGTCCTGCATGACCTTGAGAAACTGGCCGTACCAGTTCTCGCTTTCCTTCTCTGGCTCATGCAGCTTGCCTGCGACCAGCGAGGCAAAGTGGAAGGCGTTTTTCACGTCGACACGGCTCTGTTGCGCCATGCCGGCACCAAACGCCATCAGGGAATCTTCCACCAGGACGGCGGAATTCTTGCTCAGGAGGGATTTATCGTCAGTCATCTTGAATACTCCAGTAGGGAATGCCCCTGCATTCCAGGAGCATTCACACTAAGCGAGAGACTTCGCGAAGACCGGCCCGAAGGGCTTCCCTGCCAGGTTCAGGGGGCCGCCGGATACCACCGCGGGGTGTACACCCACAACCCGCCAGTTTCGCGGGCAAAGGTGCAGGTGGTGGACGAGCCCACCAGCACCATGGTGCGCATGTCGACCATGTCAGGCACCAGCTCGGCCAGGGTGACTACTTTCAATGTCTGCCCTGGCCTACCAATATCCCGGCCAAGGACTACAGGCGTCTGTCCATCACGGTGCTGCCGCACGATCTCCAGGGCACGGCCCAGCTGCCAGGGGCGAGAGCGCGAAATGGGGTTATAGAAGGCCAGCACCAGGTCTGCCTGGCAGGCAAGGTCCAGGCGTTGTTCGATGGTGGTCCAGGGCTTGAGGTTGTCGGACAGCGACATCACGCAAAAGTCGTGGCCCAGCGGCGCGCCGGCCTGGGCCGCTGTGGCGAGCGACGCGGAAACCCCCGGCAGGATTTCGAGGTCGACCCGATGCCAGGCGGGATCATCCGACCCGTGCAAGGCCTCGAGCACGGCGGCGGCCATGGCGAAGACACCCGGGTCACCGGATGACACCACCACCACCGAGCGTCCTTGCGCCGCCAGCTCGAAGGCGTGGCGCGCGCGCTGCATCTCTTCGCGGTTGTCGGTGCAATGGAGGATCTGGTCATCACGGAACGGACCGGCCATGCGCACGTAGGTCTCGTAGCCGAGCACGTCGTTGGCGCGCGCCAGTTCGGCCTTGACGGCCGGCACCATCAGTTCGGCTGCGCCAGGGCCGAGGCCGATGACCGCCAGCCGGCCACGGGCACGCCCCAGGCGTTCGGGATCGATAGGCTCGGGGGCGACAGCGATCGCCAACCCGGGCCGCTCGAGCGGCACGATCCGGGCCTTGCCCAGCGTCGCCAACGCCAGCGTCTGCGGGTCGTCGGCCGCTGGCGCGAATCTCAGGGCCACGCCCAGCGCACGCGACGCTGCAAGCAGCGCAGGCTGGGCCATGTCCGTTTCGCTGGCCAGCAGGCAGGCCAGCGACTGCTCGGCGATGTTGGCATCGCGCAGGGCCAGGCGCACCGCCTCGGCGAGGTCTGGCACCTGTGCATCGACAGCCACCAGCACGGCGCGCGGATGGATCAACAGTTCATCGCGGCTGGTCGGGCGCGCCATGCAGCCCACATGAATGACCCGCTGGGCGGAATCGCTGCTGGGCAGTTGCACCTGAGCAAGCCAGGGCGCTGCCCCCTCGACGCGCACCGTTTCACCGGCCAGGAGGTCCGAGACAAAGCGCTTGCCCTGTTCCAGGTCTGCCAGCGCGTACCCCGGCGGGGGGTCAAGCAGGCAGGTGCCAAAGCGCAGCTCCCCACTGGTGGTAATGGCGGGCGCCACGTCCAGCGCGACGCCAATCTCGCGGGCCATGACATTGACCCCGCCCAGGCCGCCGAGCAGCGGCACAACGGCGCTGCCGTCCTCGGCCACGGCCAGTACCGGCGGTTCGACATCCTTTTCGCCGAGCAGGCTGGCCAGGCTGCGGATGACAATACCCGCAGCGCACAAGGCGATGATCGGGGTGTCCTGCTGGTAAAGCGCCCGCAGGGTCTGTCCGAAGTCATGGTAGAGACTGTCGACGTCCTCGACGCGGCCGGCCAGGCCGTGAATCACGGCCTGCGGATACAGCTCCCGGACCTTGCGCGCCGTGGCCAGGGCGCCGGGGCCGAGGATGACGATGGCCGGTGCCTTGCGCGCACTCATCCCTGCCACCTTTCGCCCGGTACGATGATCAGCGAGAAGTACGGCGAGGACTGCGGGTCGACCTCATCCAGCTTGACGATCTTCTGATTGGCCATGGTCGCGCGCTCGACGTACAGCGCGCGCTGGTCCAGGCCCAGCTCGACCAGCACCTGGCGCACCTTGGTGAAATTGCGCCCAAGCTTCATGATCACCGCGGCATCGGCGTCGGCCAGCCGGCGCTTGAGTTCATCATGGCCCAGCACACCGGAGAGCACCGACAGGCTCTGGTTGCGGTACACCAGCGGCGCACCAAGCACCGACGCGCCGCCGAGCATGGAGCAAACGCCAGGGATCACTTCGGCTTCGTAGCGCTCGGCCAGCCGGTCATGCAGGTACATGTAGGACCCGTAGAAAAATGGATCGCCCTCGCAGATCACCGCCACGTCGCGTCCGGCATCCAGGTGCGCGGCGACCTGCAGGCTGGCTTCATCGTAGAAGTCACTGATCACCTGTTCATACGACAGGGGGGCCGGCAGCACCTCGGTGGTCACCGGATATACCAGCGGCAGCAAGGTCTGCGCCGCCTGCAGGTGCGTTTCGATGATGCCGAAGGCATTGCCGCGCTTGCCCTTGGCAACGAAGTAGGCCACCACGGGGGCCTCGCGCAGCAGGCGCAGGGCCTTCAGGGTGATCAACTCGGGGTCGCCGGGGCCTACGCCCAGGCCAAGCAGACGTCCACGGACCTGCATCACTCCACCTCCGTGGCCAGGGCGTTGACGGCGGCCGCAGCCATGGCGCTGCCGCCCAGGCGGCCTTGCATGATCACGAACGGCACGCCGCGGCTGTCAGCGGCGAGCATCGCCTTGGACTCGGCAGCACCGACGAAGCCGACCGGGAAGCCGAGGATCAGGGCAGGCTTCGGCGCACCGGCATCGATCATCTCCAGCAGGTAGAACAGCGCGGTCGGCGCGTTGCCGATCACCACCACGCTGCCTTCCAGGTGCGGCCGCCACAGTTCAAGGGCGACTGCGGAACGGGTATTGCCCGCCTCGCTGGCCATGCCAGGAACGCTCGGGTCACGCAGGGTGCAGATCACCGGGTTGTTGGCTGGCAGGCGCGCGCGGGTCACGCCTTCGGCGACCATGTGCGCATCGCAGAGGATCGGTGCCCCCTTGGCCAGGGCCTCACGCCCGGCGGTGCCAGCACCAGGGGAAAACTGCAGGCCATCGATGGCATCGACCATGCCGCAGGCATGGATTACCCGTACGGCGAGCTTTTCGAGATCGGCGGGAATGCGGTCGAGGCGTGCCTCCTCGCGAATGATCCGGAAGGAATTGCGATAGATCTCCTGACCATCGCGGATGTAGTCAATCATCAAGGTGCTCCGTAGGCAGGTCGAGCAGTGCGCCTGCTTGTTGCAAGGTGAGATCGCGCGCTCGCAGGGCACCGAAGCCGGGCTCCCGAGCGTCACGCAGATACAGGTCATAGCGGCCCGGGGCTCGGGCCAGAAGGGTGGCCGGGGCGACATGGGCCACGGCGCAGGATCTTTGGCAGCCACTGAGGTGGACGCTGCCGGGGCCGCCCTGGTGTAACAGGCTGGCCAGGACCAGGGCATCGGTCTTGGTGTCCGCCAGGGCCTTGGCACAGCCGCTGGAGCCAGTGCAGGCGATCAGCCTGGTCAGGGGCTGGCCGGGGCTGTGGAGCAGGCCTAGCTCTGACAGGTCATGCTGCGCCTGCGACAGGCCGGCCTTGGCGACGTTGGGTATCACCAGGCTCTGCCAAGGGGTCAGGCGCAAGGTACCGTCGCCCTGTTCGCGTGCCAGTCCCGCTGCGCCGCGCAGCATGGCCGGGGTCAGGCGCCCGAGGGGCGGGGCCGCGCCCAGCGCGAGATGTTCGTCCCGGCGCTGTGCCAGCAGGCCCAGGTACGGCGAGCTCGCTTGCGGACGTCGCCAGTCGAGCACGGCGGCATCGCGGCGAAGGTCCAGTCCCAGGCCATCGATGAAGTGCTTGGCGCTGCAGTGAGCAAGCAGTTGGCGCATGCGCGACTGCTCGGGCGTGGCCAGGTCGAGAAAGCGTTCAAGCACCGCCCGTACCAGGGGTAATCCCTGGTCCAGCGGCACTGCGCCCAGCACGTGGCCATTGGCCGGGCAACCGGCGAGTCCCATGGCCAGCCATACCTGCTGGTCCAGGTTCAGGGCCGACAGCCACAGGTCATGGGGATGTTCGAGCATTGCCAGGGATTCGCCGGCGTCCAGCTGCACGGCAAACTTGGCGGACAGCTGATGCATGCGCGGTGTACTTTCGAGCATCTGCAGTATCTGCCCAGCCAAGGGCCGTGCGTCGAACAGCATGGCGCGGTCCAGTCCGGCCAAGGGGCTGAGCATCAGGTTGCGCACATCGTCGCCGGCGGCCTCGCGCGGGCCGAGACCGGCCGCGAGCAACCACTGCACCAGCGCCGGATGCTCGCCACCAATGCCCCGGATCTGAAGGTTGCCGCGATTGGTCGCTTCGATCGCACCGCTGGCGAAACGCTCGGCGGCGGTAGCCACGGCGTCGGCCTGGTCGGCCAGCAGCAGCCCACCTGGCAGCTTGATCCGGCAGATCCCGCCATCGCGCGCGGCGACGATGCGCCACAACCCCGGGCAAGCCGAGGGACGAGGCGAAATATCAGGGGTATGGTCCTGCTTCAAGGGGGTATCCGGCAATCGTGAAAGAGCCCTTCAGGGTAGAAGGCGCGGTATTATGCCTGCTTTGTCCGATGGCATGAAAAGTCTGCTGTCGAACGGCGTTCGTGGATGAGGAAGTGGGATGTCGCCCTGGCTGACAGTAGTGGGTATTGGTGAAGACGGATTCAGCGGCCTGGGCAAGAACGCCCGGCGCGCGTTGCTGGGCGCCGGGCGGATTTTCGGCAGCCCGCGCCAGCTGGAATTGCTGCCGCGCTGCATCGGCGGCGAGCGCCTGACCTGGTCCAGTCCGTTCTCCCTTGCCCCGGTCCTGGCCCTGCGGGGGGAGCCGGTGTGCGTGCTGGCCAGCGGCGACCCGATGTACTACGGCGTCGGCGCGAGTCTCGCGCGTCAAGTGCCGGCCGCGGACATGCAGGTCCTGCCGATGCCCTCCTCCTGCGCATTGGCCGCGGCCCGCCTGGGCTGGCCGTTGCAGGAGGTGGTAACGGTATCAGTGGTGGCACGGCCTCTGGCGGCCCTCAACCGGCACCTCTACAGCGGCGTGCGCCTGCTGGTGTTGAGCAACGACGGCGAGAGTCCCTCCGCCATTGCGGGGCTGCTGCGCGAACGGGGTTTCGGCCCGAGCCGCTTGCAGGTCTTCGAGCATCTTGGTGGCCCGGCCGAGCGCCGTATCGAAGGCACGGCCGAGCATTGGGAAGCCCAAGAGATCGCGGCGCTGAACCTGGTCGCCATCGAATGCATCGCCGCGCCCGACGCCCCGCGACTGTCGTCGTTGGCCGGGCTGCCCGACAGCAGTTTTCGCCATGACGGCCAGCTGACCAAACGCGACGTGCGCGCCATCACGCTGGCGCGCCTGGCGCCACGTCCAGGAGAGCTGCTGTGGGATGTGGGCGCTGGCTGCGGCTCGATTGGCATCGAGTGGATGCGCGCCCACCCCAGCTGCCGGGCCCTTGCCATTGAAGCCGACGAAGGCCGGCAGCAGTTCATCGAGCACAACCGCGACGCCCTGGGCGTGCCCGGCCTGCAACTGGTGCGGGGTCGCGCACCTGGCGCACTGCAAGGCCTGGAGCGCCCCGATGCGGTCTTCATCGGCGGCGGCGTGACCCGCGAGGGCGTGCTCGAGCTGTGCTGGGAGCATCTGCGGCCTGGCGGGCGGCTGGTGGCCAACGCCGTCACCCTGCAGAGCGAGCTGGCCCTGGTGAACTGGCGCGAGCGCCACGGCGGCGAACTGACCCGCATCCACATCGCCCAGGCCCAGCCCTTGGGGGCTTTCGACGCCTGGCGCCAGGCGCTTCCGATTACCCTGCTCGAGGCGATCAAGCCCGATGCGTGAGGAGACCCGCGAGCAGCCCGCGCCCCTGCGCAGCGGCCTGACGACTGGCAGTTGCGCCACCGCTACCAGCCTTGCCGCGGCGCGCCTGTTGCTCACAGGCGAACAGATCGATGCGGTTGAAATCACCTTGCCCAAGGGCAAGCAGGTACAGATGCGCCTGGAGTTCTGCCGGCGCAACGGCGTATGTGCCGAGGCCGGCACCCTCAAGGATGCCGGCGACGACCCGGACGTGACCCACGGCGCCCTGCTGTTCACCCAGGTGCGCCTGGTGGCCCAGCCTGGTGTGCGCTTTATCGCCGGCCAGGGCGTGGGTACCGTGACGCGCCCCGGCCTGGTGCTGGGCGTGGGGGAACCTGCGATCAATCCGGTGCCCCGCCGGATGATCGGCGATCACTTGCAGCAGTTGGCCATCGAGGCGGGTTACGCGGGCGGCTTCGAGGTCACGGTCAACGTACGCGACGGCGAGCAGCTGGCGCTCAAGACCATGAACCCCCGGCTGGGAATCCTTGGCGGGCTGTCGATCCTGGGCACCAGCGGGATCGTCCGGCCATTCTCCTGTTCGGCCTACATCGCCTCGATCCATCAAGGCATCGACGTCGCCCACACCAATGGCTACAGCCATATCGCCGCTTGCACCGGCAATGCCAGCGAAGACACGATGCGCCGGGTCTACGCCTTGCCGGAAATCGCCCTGATAGAAATGGGCGACTTCGTTGGCGCGGTGCTCAAGCACCTGCGCAAGGTACCCGTGGCAAGGCTCAGCCTGTGTGGCGGCTTCGGCAAGATCAGCAAGCTGGCCGCCGGGCACATGGACCTGCACAGCCGCCATTCCAGCATCGACCTGCCCCAGCTGGCTGCCTGGGCCGCCGACACAGGCGCCGACGCTGCCTTGCAGGCCGCCATCCTCAGTGCCAACACCAGCCAGCAGGCGCTGGCCATGGCGCATGCCCAAGGTGTCGCCCTGGGTGATGCCGTGTGCCAGCACGCCTTGGCGTTCGCCCGCAGCGTGGTACCGGCCCAGGTTCAGGTCGAGGTGTTCGCCATCGACCGCCAAGGCGGCATCGTTGGCCGGGCGGGCGTGCGATGAGCCAGCGGATCCTGCTGCTGGGCGGCGTGACCGAAGCCCTGTCCATCGCCCGGAGGCTTGGGCCAGAACATATCTACAGCTTGGCCGGGATCGGCCGCGTGCCCCAGGACCTGGCCTGCCAGGTGAGGGTGGGTGGCTATGGCGGCGCCGAAGGGCTGGCCGGGTTTCTGCGCGAGACCGGCATCACGCTGCTGATCGACGCCACCCACCCCTACGCCGCACAGATCAGCGGCAATGCGGCCCAGGCGGCAGTCTCGGCCGGGATTCCCTGCTGGGCCCTGCGCCGTGCCGCCTGGCAAGCGCAGCCCGGGGATGACTGGCGGGAGATCGAGGACTGGCACGGCCTGACCGAGGCCCTGCGGCCGTTCAGGCGCCCGCTGTTCACCCTCGGGCGTGAACCCCTGCAGCATCTGGACGAGATCCCGCCGGATCAGTTCTGGACCCTGCGCGCACTGGAGGCCTGTCCCGGTAACGACCGCTGCGAAGTGATCGGGGCGCGCGGGCCGTTTCGGCTGGACGATGAGCGTGCGCTGTTCGAGCGTCGGCAGATCGATGTGCTGGTGAGCAAGAACAGCGGCAGCGCCGCGACCGAGCCCAAGCTTGAAGTGGCGCGCGAGCGCGGGGTTCCGGTGCTGGTGCTGAAGCGACCGGCGCTGGCGGCAGTGGACCGGGAGTTTTTTACTGCCGATGAGTTGATGGCAGCACTGCAGGTATGACAGCGCGGAAAAATCTGCGGCTCCCGAGCGAAATCTGTCCGTCATCGAAGGCTTCGCGGCACGTCCCGGACTACGGGTGGAAGACTGGTTGAGCTCGACCCGTTAGAGGAGAAGAAACAGCCGCTGCGGCACTTCACCGCACCCTGGCCATTTTTCCCTATACTGCGCGTTACAATACCGCACTGATTCCTGACCGGATCTCTCCATGACCCCACATCGGCCCGCCCTAGCCTTGATCGCCTGCCTTGCAGTGCTGTTCAACCTGCTGGCCATGCCGTTGTCCTCCGCCGCCCCCAAGGGCCCGGACGAGCAACTGTTGTGGGGTGCTTTCTGCTCGAGTGTTTCTGGCAAGGCCAAGGCTGAGATCGTGGCCTTGGGCAAGCTGGACCTCGGCCAGCAAGGCGATGACCATTCCAACATGCAACATTGCTGGTGCTGTTCGGGCGCCGCGCCCGTGCTGGCGCTGCCTGGGCATGTACCGCCATTGACCCATCCGCAGCCGTTGTCACGCGGCGCTGCTACACCGCTGGTTGCCTACCAGCCCACGCCGCGCCAGCAGTGGCCGACGATCAATCCCCGTGCCTCTCCGCTGAGCTGAGTTCACCGCGCCTGCCGTTGCGAACCTGAACAGAACCGGAGAAACCCCATGCTCAAGCACACCTTGCTCCTGGCTGCCTTGCTGCTGCCTGGCGCCTTTGCCAATGCCCATGAATACACCCGGGGCGACCTGCACATCGCCCACCCCTGGTCACTGGAACTACCACCGAACGCGCCCAACGTCGCCGCTTACTTCGTGGTGCACAACAATGGCCAGCAGGACGACCGCCTGCTTGGCGTCGACAGCCCGATCAGCGACGATGCGCAATTGCACGAGCACATCAAGACCGCGGCGGGCCTGATGAAAATGCAGCAGGTCCCGAGCGTGACCGTGCCAGCAGGACAGGACCTGACCTTCGCCCCCAGTGCCTATCATGTGATGCTGATGCAGCCCAAGGACCGCAGTCTGCTCAACGATGGCAAGCGCTTCCCGCTGACCTTGCATTTCGAGAGGGCCGGCGACATTACCGTCGACGTTTCCGTACAGAAGCAGCCCCCGGCTGGCAATCAGGACCAGTCTCACGCGCACTGATCTCCTGAGCCGCGCTCCTCATGAGCACCTTGCGCAAGCGCCTCCCCTGGCCCACCCGTCCTGACCGCAGGCGCATCGGTGGTGGCTGGCTGAGCCTGTTTGCCATGTGGATGATCTTCATCGGCCCGCTGGTTTCCCAGTCGATGCCGATGAACCATCACGCCGGCATGCCCATGGACATGCCCATGGCTGCCGGTCATCACCAGGCCGATACAGGCCATCACGGCCACGGCAACGATGGCCAACTGCATGTGCTCTGGGAAAAATGTGGCTATTGCAGCCTGCTCTTCAACTGCCCGGGCCTGCCTCAGGCCCTCAGCCCGCTCAGTCTGGGCGCGCTGCCGCAAGCCAGTCTCCTACCGCGCCAGACTCGCCAGGGCCATGCCCGCCAGGCGGTGTTCCCGGGGGCGCGCAGCCGCGCCCCTCCTGTCCCGATCCACGTCTGAAACCCTTGCATGCCCAGGACCAAAGGCCCTGCGCACCTTCATGACTGATCGACTGGAATCACTATGTCTGGTTGCACACCCGTGTTTCGTCTACCCCTGCGCGGCACTCTTGCCGGGCTCTGTGGCTCTCTGCTGGCGCCCCTGGCCCTGGCGGACGACGCTGCGCACCAAGGCCACGCCCATGAACCGGCCGAACTGAGCCCGACGGTGATTACCGCCGTGGCCCCCAGTTCGCCACTGACCATCGTCACCGACCCCAAGGACCCACGCCAGCCGGTGCCGGCCAGCGACGGCGCCGATTACCTCAAGACCATCCCCGGCTTCTCGGCCATCCGCTCCGGTGGCACCAATGGCGACCCGGTGCTACGCGGGATGTTCGGCTCGCGCCTGAACATCCTCACCAACGGCGGAGCAATGCTTGGGGCCTGCCCCAACCGCATGGACGCGCCTACCTCGTACATCTCGCCGGAGACCTACGACCGCCTGACCGTGATCAAGGGCCCGCAGAGCGTAATCTGGGGCCCAGGTGGATCGGCCGGGACCATCCTCTTCGAGCGTGAGCCCGAGCAATTCGGCGAGCTAGGCAGTCGGATCAACGCCAGCTTGCTGGCAGGCTCCAACGGACGCTTCGACAAGGTCCTCGATGCCGCGGCCGGCAACAGCCAGGGCTATGCCCGCTTCGTCGGCAACCAGTCACGGTCCGACGACTACCACGATGGCAACGGTGATAGCGTCCCGTCGCGCTGGGAGAAGTGGAACGGGGACGCCACCCTTGGCTGGACCCCGGACGCCGATACCCTGCTCGAACTCACCGCTGGCAAGGGTGATGGCGAGGCCCGCTATGCCGGGCGCGGCATGGACGGCTCGCAGTTCAAGCGCGAAAGTCTCGGCCTGCGTTTCGAGAAGTCGAGCCTGGGCGAGGTGTTGGACACGGTCGAGGCTCAGGTCTACTACAACTACGCCGATCACGTGATGGACAACTACAGCCTGCGCTCCCCCTCGGGCAGCGGGATGATGGGCATGCCGATGGTCAGCAACGTCGACCGCCGCACCCTCGGCGCACGCATCAAGGGCACCTGGCGCTGGGCTGACGTGCAACTGGTCAGCGGCATCGATGCGCAGACCAACGAACACCGCCTGCGCGGCGGCATGGGGGTCGATGCACACAAGGGCCAGGCCTGGACCAAGGACGCCGACTTTCACAACTACGGCGTATTCGGCGAGCTGACCTGGTACAGCACCGACCGCGACCGCCTGGTCACCGGCGCCCGCCTGGACCGCGCCTCGGCCAAGGACTTTCGCGCAGCCAGCGTGACGGATGGCGAGACCCGCGCCGATACGCTGCCCAGCGGCTTTGTACGCTACGAGCACGACCTGGACACGTTGCCTGCCACGGCATACATCGGCCTGGGTCACGCCCAGCGCTTTCCTGACTACTGGGAGCTGTTCTCGCCCAAATCGGGCCCGGCCGGCTCGGTCAATGCGTTCGACAGCATCAAGCCCGAAAAGACCACCCAGCTCGATGTCGGCATCCAGTACCAGGGTGAGCGTCTGAGCGCCTGGATCTCGGGATACGTCGGGCAGGTTCGCGACTACATCCTGTTCGACTACCGCAGCGCCATGATGGGCATGTCCACGTCCAGGGCACAGAACATCGATGCACGCATCATGGGCGGCGAGATGGGCACGGCCTATGACCTGTCGGAAAACTGGAAAGCCGACGCAACCCTGGCCTACGCTTGGGGCAAGAACAGCAGTAATGGCAAAGCGCTACCTCAAATGCCTCCCCTGGACAGCCGGCTGGGCCTGACCTACAGCCGCGAGGACTGGAGTGCTGGAGCATTGTGGCGAGTGGTGGCGGCGCAGAACCGCATCGCTCAGGACTACGGCAACGTGGTGGGCAAGGACTATGAGAAAAGCGCAGGTTTCGGCGTGTTCTCGTTGAACGGGGCCTACAGGGTGAACAAGCACGTCAAGCTGAGCGCTGGCGTCGACAACCTGTTCGACAAGGCCTATGCCGAGCACCTGAACCTGGCAGGCAACGCAGGCTTCGGCTATCCGGCCAGCGATCCGCAGGCGGTGAACGAGCCTGGGCGCACGCTCTGGACCAAGGTCGACCTGAGTTTCTGATCCGTCCCCGGGACGCGGCCGATGGCCGCGTCCCGGCTGGGCCAACCCTTTTGCTACACGGGAGTGCTCCATGAGCAAACCATCGATTTCCTTCTACAACCTGGCCTGGCGCTGGCACTTCTATGCCGGGCTGTTCGTCGCACCGTTCATGATCATCCTGGCCGTGACCGGGATCGTCTACCTGTTCAAGCCACAGCTCGACCCGTTGATGTACCGCGACCTGATGGTGGTCGAAGCCGGTCACCACCGCCAAGGCGCCGACAGCTTGCTGGCACAGGTGCACCAGGCCTATCCCAAAGGCCATGTCGGCCAGTACCTGCCACCGCTGGATGCCGAGCGCAGCGCGCAGTTCGTGGTGCATGACGGCGGGCACGAGCTCAATGTGTTCGTTGACCCCTACAGTGGCAAGGTACTGGGCGAGCAGGACAGCAAGTACAACCTGCAAGCCGTGGCCCGCGCGCTGCATGGCGAGCTGATGGTTGGCACCCTGGGCGACCGCCTGGTAGAGCTGGCTGCGGGCTGGGGCATTGTCCTGGTGGTTTCGGGGATCTATCTCTGGTGGCCGCGCGGGCGCAAGAGCGCTGGGGTGCTGTGGCCCCGAATGAGTGCCCGCGGCCGCCTGATGTGGCGCGACCTGCATGCGGTCACCGGCTTCTGGGGCGCGGCGCTGCTGCTGTTGATGCTGCTCAGTGGCATGACCTGGACCGGTTTCTGGGGCAAGCAGTACGCCGACCTGTGGAACCGCTTTCCCGCAGCCATGTGGAATGACGTGCCGCAGTCCGACCAGCAGGCCCGCGAACTCAACAGCGCCCACCGCCAGACCGTGCCCTGGGCGATGGAAAACACTCCGATGCCACAGTCTGGCGCGCATGCCGAACATGCCGGGCACCACATGATGTCCAGCGCTCCGGCCGCGCCGCAAGTCAGCCTGCAACAGATCGAAGACCTGGCCAACGCACGCAAGGTCGAGCCCGGCTACAGCATCACCCTGCCGACCACCGCCGAGGGCGTATTCACAGTCGCGGTATTTGCCGATGACCCGCGCAACGACGCCACCCTGCATGTCGACCAGTACACCGGCAAGGTGCTGGCCGATGTGCGCTGGCAGCACTACAGCCCCGTCGCCCGTGCCACCGAGCTTGGGGTCATGCTCCATGAAGGCAAGATGTTCGGGCCGTTCAACCAGATCATCATTCTCACCGTGTGCCTGATGATCCTGCTGAGCTCGGTCAGCGGTATCGTGATCTGGTGGAAGCGCCGCCCGGTTGGCGGCCTTGGCGTACCGGCGCTGCGCCATGATCTGCCGCGCTGGAAGACAGCCACCGGGGTGATGCTGCTGCTGGGGCTGGCGTTTCCGCTGGTAGGGGCGTCAATGCTGGTGATGTGGGTGGTCGACAGCCTGGTGGTCCGCCGACGGGTACTGGCGCGAGCCTGAGGGCAACGCCGCAGGGTTGTTTCCAATTGAGACGTCGTGTCACGCCCCCGATCCCGGGGCGCGTGATAGCCTAGCCGGCTTTCAAGAAGACTGACCCTCAATGGAATGCAGCCCATGACCCGGACCTCATCCACGTCAAAAGACGAGAATCACCTGCAACGCAACCTGACCAACCGTCATATCCAGCTGATCGCCATCGGTGGCGCCATCGGCACCGGACTGTTCATGGGCTCGGGCAAGACCATCAGCCTGGCGGGCCCGTCGATCATCTTCGTGTACATGATCATCGGCTTCATGCTCTTCTTCGTCATGCGCGCCATGGGCGAACTGCTGCTGTCGAACCTGAACTACAAGTCGTTCATCGATTTCTCCGCCGACCTGCTCGGCCCCTGGGCGGGATATTTCACCGGCTGGACCTACTGGTTCTGCTGGGTGATCACCGGCATCGCGGACGTCATCGCGATCGCCGCCTACACGCAGTTCTGGTTTCCTGACCTGCCGCAGTGGATACCCGCGCTCGCCTGCGTCGGAGTGTTGCTGTCGCTGAACCTGATCACCGTGAAGATGTTCGGCGAGATCGAGTTCTGGTTCGCGTTGATCAAGATCGTTGCGATCCTCGGCCTGGTCGCCACTGGCTTGTACATGGTGTTCAGCGGCTTCGAGTCGCCGGCCGGACGCACCGCGAGCCTGGCCAATCTATGGAACGACGAGGGCATGTTCCCTCATGGCCTGATGGGCTTCTTCGCCGGATTCCAGATCGCCGTATTCGCTTTTGTCGGCATCGAGCTGGTGGGCACCACCGCCGCCGAAGCCAAGGACCCCGAGCGCACCTTGCCGCGGGCTATCAACTCGATCCCGATCCGCATCATCATGTTCTATGTACTGGCGCTGGTCGCGATCATGGCCGTGACGCCGTGGCGGGACGTGGTTCCGGGCAAGAGCCCGTTCGTCGAGCTGTTCGTGCTAGCCGGCCTTCCCGCCGCTGCCAGCCTGATCAACTTCGTGGTGCTGACGTCGGCGGCCTCATCAGCCAACAGCGGCGTGTTCTCCACCAGCCGGATGCTCTACGGCCTGGCCCAGGAAGGTGATGCACCGAAGGCTTTCGAGAAGCTGTCCAGCCGCCGCGTGCCGGCCAACGGTCTGTACTTCTCCTGCACTTGCCTGCTGCTCGGCGCTGCGATGATCTACGTGATTCCCAACCTGGTCGAAGCCTTCACCCTGGTGACGACCGTGTCGGCGATCCTGTTCATGTTCGTCTGGTCGATGATCCTGCTGTCGTATCTCAAGTACCGCATGCAGCGCGCCGCCCTGCACGAAGCCTCAAGCTACAAGATGCCCGGCGGGCGGCTGATGTGCTGCGTGTGCCTGGCGTTCTTCGCCTTCATCCTGGTGCTGCTGAGCCTGGAGGACGACACGCGCAAGGCGTTGATCGTCACCCCGGTGTGGTTCGTGCTGCTGGCCGTGAGCTACCGGTACCTGCGGCCCAGGCGAGCCCTGCGGACCGCGTCGATACAGCGTTGAACGTGACAGGGGCCAGGTACATCCTGGCCCCTGCTCCCGCTGAGGTCAGCGCCGCACAGACAAGCACACCAGGATAGGCAGGGACCAGCCTGGCACGCTTGGGTCAAGCGCCTTCAGCTCAAGGGTCCCGTTGTACCAGCCCGCTGCCATGGCGAAGGCGACCGGGTCACTGCGCAGCACATCCAGCGCTTTGGTGGAGAAAGCGACCAAGGCGTCGATATCATGGCCAGCATGGGTGGCCGTCCCTGGTGTGGAACTGGAGAAGGCTTCGCCGGGCGTGGTGTCGGCTTGCAGGTAGTCATAGGCAGGTTGCCGTCCCCAGGTATTTGTACGGGCACCTCTTGACCTGTCGCCGCAGCGGCGCACCCCCCAATGAATGCCAGCGCACTTGCGCACAGCATCCTGCTTACAGCCTGTCCACGTTTCATCGTCACTTACTCCTGCGTTCAAGAATCGAAGCGCCGGACAGTGACAGCACGACGAACATCGCATAACTCGCAGGTGTACCAGCCGTGCTCCACGATAGGGCGTTGCCCCAGGCTGCCTCCACAGTTCGGTGCATCGAGTACGCCCGCGCGCCGCCGGAGCGCCCGCTATCGAGGCACTCCTCCGTCGGCACACCCCTTGCAATGCCTCTCCCCGAGTCGCCAACAGCCGAACAATAACGGAGAGAGCACATGAAGCGTCGCAGTCTGATCAAGGCCTTCACCTTAAGCGCAGGCCTGGCCGCCATGGGGATGAGCTGGACCCTCCAGGCCGCCGAGACCATCAAGGTCGGCATCCTGCATTCGCTGTCGGGCACCATGGCCATTTCCGAGACCTCGCTCAAGGACATGGCGCTGATGACCATCGAGCAGATCAACGCCAAGGGCGGGGTCAACGGCAAGATGCTGGAACCTGTGGTGGTCGACCCTGCTTCGAACTGGCCGCTGTTCGCCGAAAAAAGCCGCCAGTTGCTCACCCAGGACAAGGTCGCGGTGGTGTTCGGCTGCTGGACTTCGGTCTCGCGAAAGTCTGTGCTGCCCGTGTTCGAGGAGCTCAACGGGCTGCTGTTCTACCCGGTCCAGTACGAGGGTGAGGAGCTTTCGCCGAACGTGTTCTACACCGGCGCCGCGCCCAACCAGCAAGCCATCCCGGCGGTGGAATACCTGATGAGCGAAGACGGCGGCGCCGCCAAGCGCTACTTCCTGCTGGGCACCGACTACGTCTACCCGCGCACCACCAACAAGATCCTGCGCGCCTTCCTGCACAGCAAGGGCGTGGCGGACAAGGACATCGAAGAGGTGTACACGCCGTTCGGCCACAGCGATTACCAGACCATCGTCGCCAACATCAAGAAGTTCTCCGCAGGCGGCAAGACCGCGGTCATTTCGACGGTCAATGGCGACTCCAACGTGCCTTTCTACAAGGAACTGGCCAACCAGGGCCTCAAAGCCACCGACGTGCCGGTGGTGGCCTTCTCGGTGGGTGAGGAAGAGCTGCGCGGCATCGATACCAAGCCCTTGGTCGGACACCTGGCGGCGTGGAACTACTTCGAGTCGGTGGATAACCCGGTCAACCAGAAATTCGTCGCCGACTGGAAGGCCTACGCCAAGGCCAGGAACCTGCCAGGCGCCGACAAGGCCGTGACCAACGACCCGATGGAGGCGACCTACGTCGGGATCAACATGTGGGCCCAGGCTGCGGAAAAGGCCAAGTCGACCGATGTCGACAAGGTTCGCGAGGCCCTGGCCGGGCAGAGCTTCAAGGCGCCGTCGGGCTATACCCTGACCATGGACAAGACCAACCACCACCTGCACAAGCCGGTGATGATCGGCGAGATCCAGGACGACGGGCAGTTCAGCGTGGTCTGGGAAACCGAACAGCCGCTGCGGGCGCAGCCGTGGAGTCCGTTCATTCCAGGCAATGACAAGCGGCCGGATTATGCGGTGAAGGGTAACTGAGCAAGGGGCTATTTGTGGTGGCCCGCGAAGAGGCCACCACAAACGACAAAAATCCACCCCCCGGCAGAGACCTCCCATGCCCAAAGCCTTCTACACCCTCCTCCTGCTGCTCCTTCTCCCCCTGGCCTCCCACGCCAGCGAGGGCGAATTCTTCCTCACCGCCAAGCCCAACGACCAGGCCCGCCTGCTCCAGGACTGGGCGGCGCAACCGGACCCTGCGCGCCTCACCCTGCTGAGCGAGCTCAAGCAAGGCCGTATTGCCGCTGACGACAACCGCAAGGTGCGCCTGAACAACCGCCTGCGCGGCTTGATCGACAACGCCCTGGCCAGTCACCAGATGCTCAGCGATGACACTCGCGTGCGCCTGTCGGCTGCCCAGCAATTGCAACGAAGCGCACAACCGGCACAAGTTGCGTTCCTCGACCGGCGCTTCGCAATCGAAGCCGATGGCGCCGTTCGCGCCGCGCTCGGCCTGGCCTTGGCCAATCTCCAACTGGCCGCCAGCGAGCCGTCCGTGCGATTGGCCGCGGTTCGCCTGCTCGGTGAAACCGGCGATCCCCAGGCCCGCACACGCCTGCAGGCCCTGCTCGAGCCCGGCGCCGAGACCGAGGCAGCCGTGCGCACCGCTGCGCAGACCAGCCTTGCCCAGGTCGAGCACAAACTGCTGATCGGCGAGCTGCTCGGCCAGGCCTTCAGCGGCCTGTCGCTGGGCTCTATCCTGCTGTTGGCCGCGCTCGGCCTGGCCATCACCTTCGGCTTGCTGGGGGTGATCAACATGGCGCATGGCGAAATGCTGATGCTTGGCGCCTACAGCACCTACATGGTCCAGGTAATGGTGCAGCGCCTGGCGCCCGACGCGATCGAGTTCTATCCGCTGATCGCTCTGCCGGTGGCCTTCGCCGTCAGCGCCGGGGTCGGCATGCTGCTCGAGCGCACTGTCATCCGCCACCTGTATGGCCGTCCGCTGGAAACCTTGCTGGCCACCTGGGGCATCAGCCTGATCCTGATTCAGGCGATCCGCCTGCTGTTCGGCGCGCAGAACGTCGAAGTGAGCAACCCGGGGTGGTTGTCGGGTGGCCTGCAGGTACTGCCCAACCTCGTATTGCCCTACAACCGCATGGTCATCATCGGCTTTGCCCTGGCGGTGGTACTGCTCACCTGGCTGCTGCTCAACCGCACACGGTTGGGCCTGAACGTGCGCGCCGTAACCCAGAACCGCAACATGGCTGCCTGCTGCGGCGTCAGCACCGGACGCGTCGACATGCTCGCCTTCGGCCTGGGTTCCGGCATTGCCGGGCTCGGCGGCGTGGCGCTGAGCCAGGTCGGCAACGTCGGCCCGGACCTGGGCCAGAGCTACATCATCGATTCGTTCCTGGTGGTGGTGCTTGGCGGCGTGGGACAACTGGCCGGCACCCTCTGGGCCTCGTTCGGCCTGGGCATCGCCAACAAGCTGCTGGAGCCGCAGATCGGTGCGGTGCTCGGCAAGATCCTCATCCTTGCGCTGATCATCCTGTTCATCCAGAAGCGTCCGCAAGGCCTGTTCGCCCTCAAGGGACGGGTAATCGACTGATGAACCAGCCTCTGCTTGTCACCGCCACCCAGAAAGTCGGCCCGCGCCTCACGCTGGCGATCGGCGCCGCCGTCATCCTCGCGCTGCTGGCCCTGCCGCTGTTGTCGCTGCTGCCGGCCGACCACTATCTACAGGTGTCGGCCTATACCCTGACACTGGTCGGCAAGATTCTCTGCTACGCCATCGTCGCCCTGGCCCTGGACCTGGTCTGGGGCTATGCCGGGCTGCTGTCGCTTGGGCATGGGCTGTTTTTTGCCCTGGGTGGCTACGCCATGGGCATGTACCTGATGCGCCAGGCCTCGGGCGACAGCCTGCCGGCGTTCATGACGTTCCTGTCCTGGACTGAGCTGCCCTGGTACTGGGCGGGTACCCAGCATTTTGCCTGGGCCCTGTGCCTGGCGGTGCTCGCGCCGGGACTGCTGGCACTGGTGTTCGGCTGGTTCGCGTTTCGCTCGCGGATCAAGGGCGTGTACTTCTCGATCATGACCCAAGCGCTGACCTTCGCCGGCATGCTGCTGTTCTTCCGCAACGAAACGGGATTTGGCGGTAACAATGGTTTCACCAGTTTCCGCACCATCCTGGGCTTTGACATCGCCTCGCAAGGCACGCGGGCGGTGCTGTTCCTGCTGACCGTGGCGCTGCTGCTGGTGAGCCTGTACCTGGGCTGGTGCCTGGCCCGCAGCAAGTTTGGCCGGGTGCTGACCGCGCTGCGTGATGCCGAAAACCGCCTGATGTTCTGCGGCTACGACCCACGCGGCTTCAAGTTGCTGGTGTGGGTGCTGAGCGCCGTGCTGTGTGGCCTGGCAGGTGCGCTGTACGTGCCGCAGGTGGGCATCATCAACCCGAGCGAGATGTCGCCGACCAACTCGATCGAAGCGGCCGTCTGGGTGGCACTTGGCGGCCGTGGCACCTTGATCGGCCCGCTGCTCGGCGCCGGTCTGGTCAATGGCATGAAGAGCTGGTTCACCGTGGCGTTTCCCGAGTTCTGGCTGTTCTTCCTGGGCGCGCTGTTCATCGTCGCCACCCTGTACCTGCCCAAGGGCGTGATCGGCCTGCTTAAGAAAAGGAACCAAGCATGAGAAGCCTGCCCATCGCGCCCGTGCACCCGGAGTTCATGCTCAAGCCGCTGTACTACCCCACCGACCTCGAGGGCGCCGGTCGCGACGCCATCGGCCTTGGCCAGCAGCGCAAGCCTGGCCTGAACGTTCGCCACGGCACCGTGCTGACACTGGAAGACATCAACGTAAGCTTCGACGGTTTCAAGGCCATCAACGGCCTGAACCTGTACATCGGCGTCGGCGAGCTGCGCTGCATCATTGGCCCCAATGGCGCCGGCAAGACCACCCTGATGGACGTCATCACCGGCAAGACCCGCCCGGACAGCGGCAGCGCCTGGTTTGGCGAGACCCTGGACCTGACCCGCATGAGCGAGGTGCAGATCGCCCAGGCCGGCATCGGCCGCAAGTTTCAGAAGCCCACGGTGTTCGAGGCGCTGACGGTGTTCGAGAACCTGGAGCTGGCGCAGAAGACCGAAAAGTCGGTGTGGGCCAGCCTGCTCGCGCGGCTCGATGACGAGCAGCGCCAGCGCATCGACGAGGTCATGCAGACCCTGCGGCTGCAGCCCCTGGCGCAACGCCCGGCCGGCCTGCTCTCGCACGGGCAGAAACAGTTCCTGGAGATCGGCATGCTGCTGATGCAGGACCCGCAGCTGCTGCTGCTCGACGAACCGGTAGCGGGCATGACCGACGCCGAGACCGAATTCACCGCAGAACTGTTCAAGGGCCTGGCTGGCAAGCATTCGCTGATGGTGGTCGAACACGACATGGGCTTTGTCGGCAGCATTGCCGACCACGTGACCGTGCTGCACCAGGGCAGCGTACTGGCCGAAGGCTCGCTTGCGCAGGTCCAGGAAGATGAGCGGGTGATCGAAGTGTACCTGGGCCGCTAGTGGCCCCGTAGGACCGCATGCACCACGACTTCAAGGAATTCCCATGCTGAAAATCGACACCCTGCACCAATACTACGGCGGCAGCCACATCCTGCGCGGCCTGTCGTTCGAGGCCAAGATCGGCGAAGTCACCTGCCTGCTCGGGCGCAACGGCGTGGGCAAGACCACCCTGCTGCGCTGCCTGATGGGCCTGCTGCCTGCGCGCGAGGGCAGCGTGCACTGGGAAGGCAAGGCGATCACCGCGCTCAAGCCGCAGCAACGGGTGCACGCCGGCATCGCCTACGTGCCCCAGGGCCGCGAGATTTTCGCGCGCCTGACCGTGGAGGAAAACCTGCTCATGGGCCTGTCGCGGTTCAGCGCCCGCGAGGCCCGTGAAGTACCCGCGTTCATCTACGAGCTGTTTCCGGTCCTGGCGCAGATGAAGCATCGACGTGGCGGCGACCTGTCGGGCGGTCAGCAGCAACAGCTGGCCATCGGCCGGGCCCTGGCCAGCCGCCCACGGCTGTTGGTCCTCGACGAGCCCACCGAAGGCATTCAGCCGTCGGTCATCAAGGAAATCGGTGCGGTCATCCGCAAGCTGGCGGCCCGTGGCGACATGGCGATCCTGCTGGTCGAGCAGTTCTATGACTTTGCAGAAGAGCTGGCAGACCAGTACCTGGTGATGTCGCGGGGCGAGATCGTCCAGCGCGGGCGGGGTGAAAACATGCAGGCCGAAGGTGTGCGCGGGCTGGTAACCATTTAACCTGCAGCCATTCCCCTTGCGAGAAGCTGTCATGAGTCATTCGATCCGCGATGCCCTGCCCCAGGATCTGCCGGGCATCCTCGACATCTACAACGACGCCGTGCTCAACACCACGGCGATCTGGAACGAACAACCGGTCGACCTGGCCAACCGCCAGGCCTGGTTCGAGGCGCGCCAGCAGCAGGGCTATCCGATCCTCGTGGCGGTGGACGACAGCGGCGTGCTCGGCTATGCCTCGTTCGGCGACTGGCGGCCTTTCGAAGGCTTCCGGTTCAGCGTCGAGCATTCGGTGTATATCCGCGACGGCCAGCGCGGGAAGGGGCTGGGGCCGATGCTGATGGCCGCCCTGATCGAGCGGGCCAGGGCATGCGGCAAGCATGTGATGGTTGCCGCCATCGAGAGCGGCAACGCCGCATCGATCCGCCTGCATGAGCGGCACGGGTTCGTGGTGACCGGGCAGATGCCGCAGGTCGGGATCAAGTTCGGGCAGTGGCTGGACCTGACGTTCATGCAGCTGTTGCTGGATCAGACCGATCCACCGCGCCAGGGTGGTGCTACATCTGCGTGAACCTGCCCAGCCGCTGCCTGAGCATCTCGTTTTCGCTGCGCAGATGCTGCACCTCGTCCAGCAGCTCCAGCGCAAGCGCCACCCCTTCCCATTCCAGCTCAAGCTCGTGGTGGAGCTTGGCCGCGCGCTTGAGCAGCACCGGGGCCTGGTCGTCGAACAACCAGTCCTCCGGCGTTCGCCCCGAGGGTTCGACGATGCCGTGTTCGACGATCTCGATCACGCAGTCCGCCGTAAGATCGACTTCCCGGCAAAGGGTGCGCATGTCCAGCTGAACGATCAGGGTGCTGCTCATGGTCAACTACTCCATTGAGTCCTCGGATTGAAAGCCGCTTGCTCCGACAGTTTGCTCCACAGTTCACGCGTGGCGGCGTCGGACTGGCTGGGCATCACCACCTTGAGCTGGGCATACAGGTCGCCACGCTGGCCCTGCTTGTTGGCAAGACCCATGCCCTTGACCCGAAGGCGCTGGCCGCTCTGGCTGTCTGGGCGGATGGTCAGGTTGATCTTGCCGGTGAGGGTCGGAACCGCCACCTTGGTGCCCAAGGCCGCTTCCCAAGGCGCCAGGGGCACCGTGATGATCAGGTCGTGGCCCTCGACATCGAACAGCGGATGCGGTGCCATGCGGATGGTCAGGAAAAGATCGCCATTGGCTTCACCCCCGACACCCGGCGCCCCCTGGCCCTTGAGGCGAATGCGCTCGCCGTCGCTGACCCCGGCCGGGATCTTCACGTTCAGGGTCTTGGTGGTGTGCCCGGTGCGCTGGCCCTGGGCGTTGTACTGCGGAACCTGGAAGCTGATCTTCTTCGATTCGGTGCTCAACGTCTCCTCTAGGAAGATCGCCAGTTCCATCTCCACGTCCTGCCCTCGTCTGCCCGTGCTGCGTTGCTGACCACGACCAAAGGGGCTGCCGCCGCGGGCACCGAAGATCGAACTGAAAAAGTCTGAGAAGTCGCCATTCTCGTAGCCACTACCACCGGTGCCGCGGCTTTCCCAGCCGGGCGGGCCCTGGAACGGCCGGCCGTGCTGGCCATACTTGCGAATCTGGTCGTACTCGGCGCGTTTTTCGGGGTTGCTCAAGGCCTCATAGGCCTCGTTGGCCTCCTTGAACTTGTCCTCGGCGTCACGTTCCTTGCTGACGTCAGGGTGATACTTGCGCGCCAGCTTGCGGTACGCGGCCTTGATCGCCTTGTCGTCCGCCGTCGGTTCAACGCCCAGTATCTTGTAATAGTCTTTGAAGTCCATCTACGCCATCACCGTCAAAATGTTCACTGCATCAGAAGATAGGTAACAAGCATAGCCTTTCAAGGTGTCGTTGGCTTCGGCATACGCAGACAATCGGTCTTGCTTCTGCTGGCCACTGGCATAAAATGCGCGGCCGTTTTGCCTCCGGAAGCTTTTCGTAATGTCAGACGTATCCCCGGCCCGCGCCTGCGGCATCGACTTCGGCACCTCCAACTCCACAGTCGGCTGGCACCGCCCAGGAGTCGAATCGCTGATCGCCCTGGAAGACGGCAAGATCACCTTGCCCTCGGTAGTCTTCTTCAATATCGAAGAGCGCCGGCCGGCTTACGGCCGCATGGCCCTGCATGAATACCTGGAAGGCTACGAAGGCCGCCTGATGCGCTCGCTCAAGAGCCTGCTGGGCTCCAAGCTGATCAAGCACGACACCAGCGTGCTGGGTACCGCCCTGCCGTTCAAGGACCTGCTGGGGATGTTCATCAGCGAGCTGAAGAACCGCGCCGAGGCCAACGCCGGCCGCAGCTTCGACCAAGTGGTACTGGGCCGCCCGGTGTTCTTCGTCGATGATGACGCCGCCGCCGACCAGGAAGCCGAGGACACCCTGGCCGAAGTCGCCCGCAAGATCGGCTTCAAGGATGTCTCGTTCCAGTACGAGCCCATTGCCGCGGCCTTCGACTATGAGTCGGGCATCGACCGGGAAGAGCTGGTGCTGATCGTCGACATCGGCGGGGGTACCTCGGACTTCTCCCTGGTGCGCCTGGCGCCCGAGCGTCACCTGCTCGACGATCGTCACAGCGACATTCTCGCCACCGGCGGCGTGCACATCGGCGGCACCGACTTCGACAAGCAGCTCAGCCTGCAAGGCGTCATGCCGTTGTTCGGCTACGGCAGCCGCATGAAGAGCCAGGCATTGATGCCGACCAGCTATCACCTGAACCTGGCCACCTGGCACACGATCAACTCGGTCTACTCGCAGAAATCCCAGCTGTCGCTGGGCAACATGCGCTATGACATCGAAGACACCCTGGGCATCGACCGCCTGTTCAAGCTGATCGACCAGCGCGCCGGGCACTGGCTGGCGATGGAAGTGGAAGCGAGCAAGATCGAGCTCACCGACGCCGAAAGCCGCCAGGTCGACCTTGGCCGTATCGAGCCTGCGCTCAGCATCGAGCTGACCCGCGGCCTGTTCGAGGACGCCATCGGCAGCCTGCTGGAACGCGTGCGCGGCAGCGTCACCGAACTGCTGGCCAAGGCCGACGTGAGCGTCGCCCAGGTCGACACAGTGTTCTTCACCGGCGGTTCCAGCGGCATCCCGGCCCTGCGCCAGAGCGTCGCGGCCATGCTGCCCAACGCCCGCCATGTCGAAGGCAACATCTTCGGCAGCATCGGCAGCGGGCTGGCGATCGAAGCGCGCAAGCGCTACGGCACCTGCTAGCAGCTAGACGAGCTCCACCCGCCGCAGCTCACTCTTCAGGTACGCGTAGTAGATCGGTCCTGCCACCACCCCTGGCAGGCCGAACGCGGCCTCGAACACCAGCATCGCCAGCAGCAACTCCCATGACTTGGCGCTGATCTGCCCACCCACGATGCGTGCGTTGAGAAAGTACTCGACCTTGTGGATCACGATCAGGTAACCCAGCGCGGCGACGGCCACCCAGATCGACAGTGACAGCCCGACGATAGTGATCAGTGTGTTGGAGATCAGGTTGCCGATCACCGGCAGCAGGCCAAGCAGGAAGGTCAGGACGATCAGCGTCTTGGTCAGCGGCAGGTGGACGTCGAACAGCGGGAAGATCACGGCCAGGAAGATGCCGGTGAAGAACGTGTTGAGCATCGATATCTTGATCTGCGCGAAGACGATGTTGCGAAACGCCTTCACCAGCAGGTTGAGACGGTCGAACAGCGCCGCGGCCAGGGGTTTTCGCCGGGTCAGGTCCGGGATTCGCTGCAAGGCGACGATGGCCCCGAGGATCATGCCGATCAGCAAGGTGACGAACATGTGCGCCGCGCCCTTGCCCACCAGTTGCAGCTCGCCCAGGTGCGTCTTGAGCCAGTCGCCGATGGCGACCTTGAACTCGGCGGCGCTGGCCGGCAGGTAGGCATCGATGAACGGCGGCAGCTGGCCGCGGGCCTGGTCGACCAGGATCATGAAGCGGTCCAGCGAGGCGCCGGGGTTTTCCGCCTCGTGCAACAGGAAGCTGAAGGCACCGGCAAACAGCAAGGTCAGGCTGCTGACCACCAGCGTGCCCAGCAGCGCCACCGCCAGCCAGCGCGCGCGCTGCCCGGCAATCAGGGGCTGCAGACGCGGCGTGAGCATGTTGACCAGCTCGAACACCAGCAGTCCGGCGAGCAGGCTTGGGAGCAATTTCAGCGGCAGGGCCAGCAACAGGCCGGTAAAGACAATGATCCAGCTGGCCAGGGTGATCTGGCGGGCAGTGAAGGTCATACAACCTCGGCAGGCAACTGCGGGAAAACGCGCAGTCTGCCAGCCTTCGCCGCGCAGGCATAGAGGGCGAGGTATCTCTGCTGCGGGCCTTACAGCCCTGCGGCCTTGAGCCGGGCCGCATGCTCGGTGAACAGCCGCACTGGTTCGGCACCCTTGCCTACCGCCCCGAGCGACTGGTTGACGATATCCAGGTGATCCAGCGGGTAATCGTCACCAATCACCTGGCCCAGATGCGAACTGAAGCGCCCCACCATGCCGTCACACTGCCCAGGCTCCTTGACGAAACTCCGGGCAAACAGTCGGCAGAAGCGATTGCTGCCATCGTAGCGGTTTCGGCCCTGGTCAGTGAGCCCCGGCTGCAAGGTCCCGGACCATGAGTAGTATCGAACCCCATCGACCTCGGCCGGCCCTTCCCCACCCCATACCGTGGGCAGGCCCTGTGGATAAGCCTGGTTGAACAGCGCAGCCCCCGCACTCGTCAGGGCCTGGTGCGAGGCATGCACATCGATGGGCAGACGCTCGCGGCGCCAGCCGGTTTCCAGCCAACCCATCAGGATGCCCAGGCCATGCAGCAGCGCCTTGAGCACGCGACCCTGGGACGAATCCCCTGGCGCCTTGCGTTCCAGGTAATCGGCCAGCTCCGAGCCGTGGTTCGGGCCGGCGATCGAGGTAACCGATGCGACCCGGTCCGGGCGTTTGGCCGCCGCGTAACGTGCTGTCAGGGCGCCCTGGCTGTGACCTAGCAGGTTGACCCGGGGGGCACCGGTGCGCTGGCAGATGTCTTCGATGATTGCCAGCAGCTGCTCACCACGCACCGCCTCGCCGTGCAGAGGCGAGACCTGCACCGGGAACACCTGCGCCCCGCCTTGGCGCAGGGCAGGGACGATGCCGAACCAGTAGGGGTACAGCACCAGACGCACGAAGCCGAGCATGCCCGGCACCAGCACCAGTGGATAACGCGTGGCCAGATCCTCGTGCATCGCTGCTCCTCCCACCCAGTGGCCAGTCGCCAACATTACGGGCTGGAATGCCAGCCCGCAATCGAACTCCTGACGCGCCGCGCGGTTCCAACCTGAACGAACCCTGAGCAAGGAGCGGGACCATGTACAAGCAGACCCTGGCAATCCTTCTGGCCAGCGCCACCCTGGCAGCCTGCGGCAGCCGCCCGGAAAACCCGGTGGACTATGTCACCTACCGTGACCAGCCCCTGGTCAAGCAGGTCGAGCATGGCATGACGATGCAGAAAGTCATCGCCATCGGCGGCAGCCCGTCCTTCGTCATCGATTTGCCGAACGGGGGCACCTGCAACGACTACATCCTCAACCGCGACGGCAAGCAGCAACCTTACTACGTGCGTTTCGACGCTACGGGCCATGTCGATGCCAAAGGGTTCAAGACCTGCAAACAACGCGAAGAGGACAGGCAAGCCGCCCCCGGCGCCTGATTCTCTCGAATCACCGTGATTATCCCGACTGGAGACAGAACATGAGCAACGCTGAACTGACCGACGTACAGACCCTGCGCGCCCGTGCGCGCCAGCACGTCGAACAAGGCGCCGTGACCGAAGGCTATACCGCCGACCGTCAGGAGATCCTGCGTCTGCTGAATGAATCGCTGGCCACCGAGCTGGTCTGCACCCTGCGCTACAAGCGCCACTACTTCATGGCCAGCGGTATCAAGGCCAGCGTCGCCGCCGATGAGTTTCTCGAGCACGCCAATCAGGAGATGGAGCATGCGGACCGTTTGGCCGAGCGCATCGTCCAGCTGGGTGGCGAGCCTGATTTCAACCCCGACAACCTGAGCCGCAACTCACATGCCCAGTATGTCGCCGGTGCCACGCTCAAGGAGATGGTGCTGGAAGACCTGGTGGCCGAACGGATCGCGATCGACAGCTACCGCGAGATCATTCGCTATATCGGCGAGCAGGATCCCACGACTCGACGCATTTTCGAGGACATCCTGGCGCAGGAAGAAGAGCACGCCGACGATATGGCGGATTTGCTGCAAGGGCTGTGATGACCTGACGGCTTGCCATGAAAAAGGCCAGCATTGCTGGCCTTTTTCATGGGCGGGTGCTTTGTGGTGATGCTGAGGCCTTGTGGCGCCCATGAGATCGAGCGGCGCCGCGCGGGCGGCGCTCGATCTCATGGGCGCCACAAGGCCCCAAGCGCCCCCTCAGTTCTTGACCTCCCGCGGTGCCTTGCCCGCCTTCATCCGCTGGAGCAGCGGCGTGCACTGGTTGGGCTCTCCACCACTCGGGGCGATCAGCGCCAGCAGGCCGGCCGCAGGGCCTACGGTGACCCCCAGCGCAATCATCCCGGCCCCGCGCAGCGCCAGGGGCACGGCCTGTACGCCTGCACTCGGCTTGGCGAAGGATCCGCGGACGTAGAGCGGCGAGCGCAAGGAGAACAGCCGCAGACCCTTGGACTCAGGGGCGATCTTCAAGTCCAGCTTCTCGGTGGCGAAGTTGGCGGTGCCATCGACGTAGATGATGGCGTTCTCGGTGTCGAACAGGAACAGTCGAGTGGTAGCCAGTCCATCCTTGATGCCGACGTCGGCCGCCGCGCAATTGATCTTCACTTCTTCATCACCGAACAGTTTGTCGACCACATAGTTGCCCACGTTGAGCCCGGCAATCTCCATGAGGCTGCCACTGATCGCACCGTCGTTGATCAACAGGCGCAGGTCGCCGCTGGAGGTGGCGAGCAACGCCGCGACCGAGTTGCCGCGGCCTGTAAGGTCGGCGTCGCCATTCAGTTCGCCAAAGCTGGTCTGCATCGGCGCGAACGTCGGGAACAGCTGCTTGAGCTTGAAACCACGGGCGGTCAGCTCCGCGCGTCCTTGCAATGGCACGCTGCGGCCGTCGAGACGAATGCGGGCGTCAAGCTTGCCACCCGCCACGCCGAAGCGCAGCGGTGCCAGCCGCAACAGGCCATCCTCGAGCAGCACATGGGCAGACAGGTCGTTGAAGGGCAACTCCTCGCTGTGGACGATGCGCTTGCCGCTGAAGGTGACGTCGGCGTCCATGGCGCGCCAGCGCTCGGCGCGGAACTCCTCGACCGGCAGCACCTTGTCGGTGGGCTGCTTGCTAGCGCCGCCGCGGGCCTTCTGCTCGGCGTTGGAGTCTGCGCCAATCAGCGGGGCCAGGTCCTTGAACAGCAACTGGTTGGACACCAGCTTGCCAGTCAGCTTGGGTCGGGGCTGGCTGGACACGAAAGCCAGGTCGCCATGGATATCACTGTCGCCGATCTTGCCGTTGAAGCCTTCGTAGCGGAAGGTCGCGCCTTTCGGGTCGTGCAGGTTGGCGAGCAGGTGTCCATCGGTGGAATAGGCCGGAGAATCAGGCAGGGTCACGCCAGTGAGCGGATACAGATTGCCAAGGCTCGCACCCGACAGGCGCAGACGCAAATCGAGGGCGCCCAGGTTGCGTGGGTCAGTCAGCGTGCCAGCGAGCACCACATGAGTGTCGGCGATGCGCACGTCGGCCTGCAGGGGGAACGGCTGGGAGGCATCCTGCAGCGCCAGCAGGCCACCGATCTTGCCGTTACCCGACAGCGGCTGGCCTTTGTAGCGGCCCTCGAATTTCAGGCCGAAGGCATAGTCCTGGGCACCACCGGCTTTTTCAGCGCTGGCCTTGCCGACGATATCGCTGAACGGAATTGGCTTGCCGAGCGGATCGATCTGCACCTTGACGCTGCTTTTCAGGGTCTGGTCGTCAAAGCTGACATTGCCTTGGTCGAAGCCGATGGCGCCGATGTCCAGTACCCATTTGGAAGGCTCGGCGTTTTCGTCCTTGGGCCCGAAGTCGAAATTCCAGTTGGCGCGGCCATCGGCCAGGCGAGTGAGGCTGGCCGTGGGCTTGGTGAGGTCGATGCGCGGGATGACGATCTGCTGGAAGATCAGCGGCAGGGGCGACAGGCGGAACTCGACGTGCTCAAGGCCGACCATCTGCGGTTCCTTGAGCCAGTCAGGGTTGCCCAGCGTCAGATCATCGGCGATGAACCTGGGCCATGGCACCCAGGCGCGCCAGCCGCCCTCTTCGGGCTCACGTTGCCATTTCACGTCAAGGTTGCCATTGATGGCGAAGGGCCGATTCAAGGCCTCGGAGACCTTCTCGTTGAGGATCGGCTTCACGCGGTTCCAGTCGAACGTGGCGATGACCACCACCAGCACGGCGACCAGCACGAGCAGGGTGGCGAAAATCCAGGAAATGATTCTGGCGGGGCGCGTCATTGCGTAATTCTCCTGATGACTGCATGGCACACAGTATGTCGGACTGATGAAAGGCCGCTGGGTTTAATCGGGCCGCACGATAACGGGGCTTTTCTTCGCTTTCTGCGCGCTCACTGCCTGCAAAGCACTGGCCTAGACAGCCCTAGGACCAGTATCAATAACGTCGATGGTTACCATTACCGCTATGAACTTCCCTGCGCAGCCACCAGGCGTAGCATTGCCCTCGTACCCACTTTCCAGCGTCCCCCGAGGAGCACTGATCATGAAACGCCAATTGCTGCTGAGCCTGTCCCTGTCCATCCTGGCCGCCAATGCCTTTGCCCTGCCAGCTGCCGACCTGCACCTGACCGCCGAATCCCGTTCCGGCTCGACCGAAATCTCCCAACCGCTGAAAACCGTCGCCGAAGGGGGTTCGGACCGCCTGATCGAACGTAACGACCGCGTCGCCGAAGGTGGCTCCGACCGCCTGATCGAACGTAACGACCGCGTCGCCGAGGGTGGCTCCGACCGCCTGATCGAGCGTAACGACCGTGTCGCCGAAGGTGGCTCCGACCGCCTGATCGAGCGCAGCGAACGCCTGGCCGAGGGTGGCTCGGACCGCCTGATCGAGCGCAGCGAACGCCTGGCCGAGGGTGGCTCGGACCGCCTCATCGAAAACAGCCGTGCGAGCTGATCTCCATGCCTGAAAACCGCACGCCACCCTGTCTTAGCGAACCCCCTCCCGAGCCCGGTCCATTGACCGGGCTCCGTTTTTTTATCTAGAGTGCTGGCCCGTACCGCCATCGATACCTGACCCATGTTGCCGCGTGCCGAACAGAAGCTACAGACCCGCCAGGCCTTGCTCGATGCTGCCTGCCAGCTGATGGAGAGTGGCCGGGGCTTTGGTGGCATCAGCTTGCGAGAAGTCGCAAGGACAGCGGGCATAGTGCCCACGGGCTTCTATCGCCACTTCACCGACATGGATGCGCTGGGCCTGGCCTTGGTCGGTGAGATCGATGCGACGTTCCGCCAGACCATCCGCCTGGTACGGCAGAACGAATTCGAGCTGGGCGGGATCACCGATGCTTCCGTGCGGATCTTTCTCGACGTGGTCGCTGCCCACCGCGCGCAATTCCTGTTCCTGGCCCGCGAACAATATGGCGGATCCCAGGCCGTGCGCCAGGCAATCGGCCGGCTGCGCCAGGACATCAGCAGCGACCTTGCCACCGACCTGTCGCGCATGACGCGCTGGAAACACCTGGACACCGACGCACTGACGGTAATGGCGGACCTGGTGGTCAAGACTGTGTTCGCCACCCTGCCCGAGCTCATCGACAGCCCGCCACCAGGCGACCCGCAGATGATCAGCCCGCAAGAGAAGATCACTCAGCAACTGCGCTTCATCTTCGTCGGGGCGCGGCACTGGCAGGGGTTGCGCCACCCCGCCTAGGCCGGGCGCCGGAAGTTAAGGCGGCACATTCCTGCTACCATTGCGCGCATTGCCCGATAGCGACGAGCGCTTCCATGTCTGACCCCCGCCCTTCCCTGCCTGAACTGCACACCCGCCTCGACCGATTCAGCCGGCACCTTGCCGAGCGCATCGTGCCGCTGTGGCAAGGCCCAGGCTGGAACGCGGACCTGGCACTGCCTTTCGAGGCGCTCGACGACCAGCAGCAGCCATTGCCGGTGCAGCGCTACCGGGCCATGGCCTGTGCGCGCCAGCTCTACCTGTTCAGCAGCCGCATCGAGCAGCCTGGCGCTGCAGAATGGGCTGCAGCGCTGTTCCGCTCCCTGCGCCGGCATTTTCACGACGCCGAGCACGGCGGCTGGTTCTACAGCATCGACGCCCAGGGCCAGCCGCTGGACCGGCGCAAGGACCTGTACACCCACGCCTTCATCGTCTTTGCCTGCGCCCATTACTGGGGCAAGGTCCACGAGCCGCTGGTCGAGTCCACCCTCGATGCGGCGCTCAGCGTCGTGACCGAGCGCTTCGGACGCGACGATGGCCTGTTCGAGGCGAGCCTGGGCGAGGACTGGTCGGACCTGGGCAGCGGTCCGCTGCAAAACCCGCAGATGCACCTTGCCGAGGCCTTCCTGCAGGTGCTGGCGGTGCGCGACGACGCTGCGGTGCAGGCGAGCGTGGAGCAACTGTGCGGCGCCCTGCAGGCACATTTCATCGACCCGCAGCTCGGCGTGATGCTGGAAAAGCCTCTCGGGGCTGTGGATAACTGGTTCGAGCCCGGCCATCAATTCGAGTGGTTCTACCTGCTGGAGACCTCGCAACTGTTGCGCGGTAGTCCGCTGCACGCTTCGATCAGCCGCGCCTTCACCCACGCCGAAACGCTCGGTGTGAAGGACACGGCGGTGCTGGCGATGCTTGCGCTGGAGGGTCAGGTTCTCGACGCCACCCAGCGTATCTGGGCACAGGCCGAGTACCTGCGCGCCCTGGCATTGCGCCCGGGTAGCGAGGCCAGCCTGCTGGTGCAACTGGCCGCGCTTGAAGATCGCTTTCTACATCCCGGCGGTTGGCACGAGTGCCGGGACGCCAGCGGCGCGGTCAGCCGGCATGACATGCCGTCGACCACGCCCTATCACCTGGCAACCTGCCTCGAAGGCTTGCAGCGCCTGGCCTGAGGATCACTCCTTGACGGAGCGGTCGATGGCGAACCCAGCCCACGACTGGCTCACCGGCATCAGCTCCAGGCTGTTGATGTTGATGTGCGCCGGTTGGTTGAGAATCCAGAAGACCGTCTCGGCAATGTCCTGCGGCTGGATCGCTTCGGCGCCCGCGTAGGTGGCGTCGTAGCGCGACTGGTCACCGCCGAAGCGCACCAGCGAGAACTCGCTTTCGCACAGGCCCGGCTCGATGTTGCTGACCCGTACGCCAGTGCCCTGCAGGTCGCAACGCAGGCTTAGCGAGAATTGCCCGACAAACGCCTTGGTTCCGCCGTACACATGGCTGCCCGGATACGGGTAGTTGCCTGCCACCGAACCCACATTGAGGATGGTCGCCCCGCGCCCATGGGCAATCAGCCGTGGCAGCAACAGACGGGTGCTGAACATCAGGCCCTTGATGTTGGTGTCGACCATGGTTTCCCAGTCGTCCAGGTCGCATTTCTGCGCAGGGTCGGCGCCCAGTGCCAGGCCCGCGTTGTTGATCAGGCCGCGCAGCTTCGCGAATTCGGGCGGCAACGAGGCGATGGCCTGTTCCATGGCCTTGCGGTCCCGCACGTCCACCACCAGGCCGTGCACCTTGGTAATTGCAGAAAGCTCGGCGCACAGGGCATCCAGGCGTTCCTGGCGGCGACCGGTAAGCACCAGCGACCAGCCTGCTTCGGCAAAGCGCCGCGCGCATGCCTCGCCAAAACCGGAAGTCGCGCCCGTGATGAATACAGTGGAAGTCATGCTTATCTCCTTCGCAGTGGTGTTGCCGTCGGCAGGCCTTGCAGCATGCCCGCCGACGGCGGCGCCAGCAAGCACTCGCAACCGCTGATCAAAAAACGTACAAGGCAGCAAGAGGCCCGTGCCAGAGGGCCTGCCGCAGGGTATGCGCATGTTATCCACAGGGCTTTCCCCACGGATTGGGGGCAAGTCGGGGGGGTGGACAGCCAAGAGCGCCCAGGTGATGGCGCAAGGCTTTCATTCATGCCGCGTGCAGCCGTCTGTCCAAGGCTTTCCCACAGATTTATCCACAAGCGTTACGTGGCACTCTGCGAGGCCCGGCGACAGCCTGATATGAGGAAAGAACCCATCTCCCGAGTGCTGTTGATCAAAAAAAAACCAATCCGCTACAAGCCTTGCTTACCGTGGCCTGCAGACACATGCCACCACGTTTTCCACAGCCAGCCACACACGATCCGTGGACAACTTCACAGTTGTGGAAACAAGGACTTATTCAGGCCTTTTGCAGCAGTACCGCAGAAGGGTGCGACAAGTTGTCCACATTCTGGAATCCACCCTCCCTTCCATCGAGTAGAGCCTCAATGCCCGCCCAGATACGCGTTGCGTACCTCTTCGTTCACCAGCAGCTCCTGTCCCGTCCCGGTCATGCGGATCTGCCCGTTGACCATTACATACGCCCGGTCCGACAGCTTGAGCGCATGGTTGGCATTCTGCTCCACCAGGAAGATGGTCATGCCCGTCTGCGCCAGCTCCCGCAACGTGGCGAAGATCTGCTTGACCACGATCGGCGCCAACCCCAGCGAGGGTTCGTCCAACAGCAGCAACTTGGGGCGGCTCATCAAGGCGCGGGCGATGGCCAGCATCTGCTGCTCGCCTCCCGACATGGTCATGGCGCGCTGGTTACGGCGCTCCTTGAGCCGGGGAAACAGCTCGTACATGCGCTGCATGTCCTCGCTGGCAAACTTGTCGCCGATGGGGATGGTGCCCATCATCAGGTTCTCTTCCACCGTCATGTCAGGAAATACCCTGCGTCCTTCCGGGGACTGGGCGATGCCGTTCGAGGCGATGTAGTGCGATGACTTGCGGGTGATGTCAGTGCCCCGGTAGACAATCTGCCCGCCAGCCGCGCGCGGCTGGCCGAAGATCGACATCAGCAGGGTCGACTTGCCAGCCCCGTTGGAGCCGATAAGGCTGACCGTCTCGCCCTCGTTGATGTGCATCGATACCTTTTTCAGGGCCTGGATCGGCCCGTAGAAAACGTCCAGCTCGCGGAGCTCGAGAATGGGTGCGCTCATACCAGTTCCTCTTCGTCGGCACCCAGGTAGGCGGCGATCACCGTCGGGTTGTTGCGGATATCCTGCGGCGCGCCTTCGGCGATCACGTTGCCGTGGTCGAGCACCACAATGTGGTCGGAGATGCTCATGACCATGCCCATGTCGTGCTCGATCAGCACCACCGTCATATCGTGCTCGTCTCGCAACACTCGGATCATCCGGCTCAGGGCTTCGGTCTCGTGCGGGTTGAGGCCGGCCGCCGGCTCGTCGAGGCAAATGATCTGCGGACGCGTGCACATGGCCCGGGCTATCTCCAGACGCCGTTGCTGGCCGTAGGACATCTCGCCCGCCAGGCGGTTGGCACAGTCGACCAGGTCGACTACCTCGAGCCAGTAGAACGCGTGGTCCAGCGCATCGCTCTCGGCCTTGCGATAGGCCTTGGTGTTGAGCACGCCGGCAAGCAGGTTGCGGTTGACCCACATGTGCTGCGCCACCAGCAGGTTCTCGACCACCGACATTTCCCGGAACAGGCGGATGTTCTGGAAAGTACGCGCCAGCCCGGCCCGGTTCACCAGGTGAGTGCCGCCGAACATCTTGTAGTACAAGCGGCTGCCGAGGGTCTTGGGAGACACGAAATCCGTCGCCTGGAAGCGCTCGCCCAGCAGCTGGATGACGTCGGTCTTCTGCCCACGCATGTTCAGCTCGATGCGCCCGCCGCTGGCCTTGTAGAAGCCGGTCAGGCAGTTGAATACCGTGGTCTTGCCGGCACCGTTGGGGCCGATCAGGGCGAAGATGTCGTTGCGCCTGACCTTGAGGCTGACATCACTGAGCGCCTTGATACCACCAAAATGCATCATCAGGTTGTCGACCGACAGAATGATATCGTCGCTCATGGCGCCACTCCTTTACGCGGGACTACACCGCTGCGGCTGATACGGATCAGCCCGCGCGGCCGCCAGATCATCATCAGCACCATCAGCACGCCAAACAGCAGCACCCGGTATTCGGAGAAGCTGCGCAGCAGCTCCGGGGCCACGGTCAGCACGAAGGCAGCGATCACCACGCCCACGGTCGAGCCCATGCCGCCAAGTACCACGATGGCCAAAATCAGCGCCGATTCGAAGAAGGTGAACGACGACGGGTTCACGAAGCCTTGGTAGGTGGCGAAAAACACCCCGGCGAGCCCTGCGGTGGAAGCACCGAGGGTAAACGCCGAGAGCTTGACCAGCACATGGTTCAGGCCCATCGAACGGCATGCGATCTCGTCCTCGCGCAGGGCTTCCCATGCCCTGCCCACGGGCATGCGGGTCAGCCGGTGCTTGATGTACAGCACGGCCAGCACCACCAGGAACAGCACGATGTAGATGAACAGGAATTTCAGGTTGGGGTTGTAATCGATGCCGAAGAACTCATGAAATGGCACCCCGCCATCCTTGGCCCGGCGGCCGAATTCCAGCCCAAGGAAGGTCGGCGACGGCGCTGGCATGCCGTTCGGGCCACCGGTGAACGACAACCAGTTGTTGAGTATCAGCCGGATGATCTCGCCAAAGCCCAGGGTGACGATCGCCAGGTAGTCGCCATGCATGCGCAACACCGGAAAGCCCAGGATGCAGCCGGCCAGCGCTGCGGCAATCGCGGCCAGGGGCAGCACGCTCCAGAAGCCCAGGCCGAGATACTGGTATCCCAATGCCAGGCCGTAGGCACCGATGGCGTAGAACGCCACGTAGCCCAGGTCGAGCAAGCCTGCCAGGCCGACCACGATGTTCAGGCCCAGGCCCAGCAGCACATAGATCAGGCCGAGGATGACCACGGTGAGCAGGTACTTGTTGGCGAAGATCGGGAAGACGATGGCGATCACGATCAGCGCCGGGATGATCCAGCGCAGACGCGACTTGTAGTCCGGCGCCAGCACATGCACGCCCGAGCCGCCACTGTCGAAGCCCTGGAGCATGCGCTGGCCGGTGCCGGTCTGCAGGAACAGGCTGAGCACGAAACGCCCGATCATCACCCCGCCAACCAGCATGACCACTCGCCGCGGCTCGGCGATGAAGCTGTAGCCGTCGAGCACCACGCCCACCACCGGGCCAAAGACGATCAATGCCAGGAAGCCCGCGACAATGGTTTCCACCAGGCTGCGTTTGATATCGAAACCAGAAGTTTTGGCAGCTGACATGTTCACACCTTCGCCACGAGAGGACGGCCCAGCAAGCCTTGGGGCCGGAAGATCAGGATCAGTACCAGCAGCGAGAAGCTGAACACGTCCTTGTAGTCAGAGTTGATCATCCCGGAGAACAGCGACTCGGAAATGCCCAGGATGATCCCACCGAGCATGGCCCCCGGCAGCGAGCCGATGCCGCCTAGCACTGCGGCCGTGAAAGCCTTGATGCCGATGATGAAGCCGGCGTAGAAGTCGAAGGTGCCGTAGTTCATGGTGATCAATACGCCCGCCAGCGCGGCCATTACCGCACCGATCACGAACACGTAGGAAATCACCCGGTCGGTGTTGATGCCCAGGATCGACGCCATCTTGCGGTCTTGCTGGGTGGCGCGGCACATGCGGCCGAGCTTGGTGAACTTGATCACGTAGGTGAGCAGGCCCATGCCGACGAACGCGGCGATGAGGATGAAGATCTTGGTATAGGTCAGTTGCACGAAGCCGGTGCCGACCTCCATGCGCCAGGCGCCTTCGAGCAGGGTCGGCACGCCTTGCTGGCGGGCGCCCTGGCTGATCTGCGCGTAGTTCTGCAGGATCAGGGAAATACCGATGGCACTGATCAGCGGTGCCAGCCGGGTAGAGTTGCGCAGTGGCTTGTAGGCGATGCGTTCGATGGTGAAACCATAGACGCCGGTGACGACGATGGTGAACAACAGCGTGCCGAGCATCAGCAGCGGGAAGGACTCGACGCCGAAGTAGGCCAGCAATGCCAGGCTGATCGCCGCGAGGTACGCGGAGATCATGTACACCTCGCCGTGCGCGAAGTTGATCATGCCGATGATGCCATAGACCATTGTGTAGCCGATGGCGATCAGACCATAGACAGACCCGAGGGTCAGCCCATTGATCAGTTGCTGCAGGAAAATACCATCCATAACGCAATCTCACCTGATTGAGATTGCACGTGCGCCGACTTCGCAAAGCCCTGGACGAAGCGGCCCTCGCAGCGCGGAACCGTGCAGATCTACGGAATAAGACAGGTACCGCAGGGGCAGCGGCCCAGGTGGCTACCCGGGCCGTCCACCGTTGTTATTTTTGTTTTTCCAGTTGGTGGTACTTGCCGTTGGCATCCCACTGGTAGACCACGTAGTCGGAGACAGTCAGGTCACCCTTGGCGTCCCACTTCTTCTCGCCCATCACCGTCTTCACCGGGTTGGCCTTGAGCCACTTGGCCGCATCTTCGCCCTTGTTGCTCTTGGCGCCGTTGAAGGCCGCCGCCAGCGCCTGGACAGAGGCATAGGCGTACAGGGTGTAGCCCTCGGGCTCGGTGCCGCCCTTGCGGAACGCATCCACCACAGCCTTGCTGTCGGGCAACAGGCGAGGGTCGGCGCCGAAGGTCATGTACACACCGTTGGTGTACTGCGCGCCGCCTGCGGTGGTCACCAGTTCGTCGGTGACGATACCGTCGTCGGACATGAAGGCTACGTCTTTGAGACCCTGCTCGCGCAGCTGACGTACCAGCGGACCTGCTTCGGGGTGCAGGCCACCGAAGTAGACGATATCGGCGCCTGCGGCGCGGATCTTGGTGACCACGGCGCTGAAGTCTTTTTCGCCACGGGTCAGACCCTCGTACAGCACGGGTGTGACACCGCGCTTGGTCAGCTGCGCCTTGGTCGCATCGGCCAGGCCCTGGCCATAGGTGTCCTTGTCGTGCAGCACGACAACCTTCTTGCCCTTGAGCACGTCGACGATGTAGTCGCCGGCAACGATGCCCTGCTGGTCATCACGGCCGCACATGCGGAACATGGCATCGAGCCCGCGTTCGGTGACCTGCGGGTTGGTCGAGCCGGGGGTGATGGCGATCACGCCTGCGTCGGCATACACCTCGGAGGCTGGAATGGTCGAGGAGGAGCAGAAGTGCCCTACGACACCAGCCACCTTGTCCTGGTCCACCAGGCGGTTGGCGACCGCCACGGCCTGCTTGGGCTCGCACGCATCGTCGGCCTTGACCAGCATGATCTTCTCGCCATTGACGCCGCCCTTGGCATTGATCTCGTCGGCCGCTGCCTGCGCACCTTTCATGTACTGCTCGCCAAACGCCGCGTTGGCACCGGTCATCGGGCCCGCTACACCGATCTTGATGTCGGCCTGAACAAACGAAGAAACACCCAGCGCCGAAGCCACGGCGAGAGCCAGGAAACCCTTCTTGTAAAACGTCTGCGACATGAGGTGGTGCTCCTAGTGTTTTTTTTGGTTGGCACTACAACTTTCAGCAACTGCCCAGAGCAAGGGCCGTGCCATCAGTTTTGTCTTCCGGGAAATCACATCAGGTCGCCGCCGATGGCTGACCGGCGGTCGCATCTTTCCGGAGCGTGCAACCCTCTGCCACAAGGCAGGCGCTACTGCATGTCCAACAAAGGAGCAACCGAAAGGTGCCATCATTGCAACCCTGGCTAGCGGTAACGTGCAACCAACTTGTAACAGCCGACGTCACCGAAGTGCACATCGCTGGTGCGCAACTGCTACAGGGGGCACCTTTCCAAGGCTAGCTGGCGCACGGAAAACCGCCGCTCCATGTAGTCCCCTACCGATTTTTCTCATCCCCGGGAAAAGGCTGGCACAATGGCCGGCATTGCGCGTGCGCCATCCGCTTCGGAGCACGCCGCCGGACTGGAGCCCTTCAATGAGCGAGAGCGCATTCGCCGAGCGCATCGTGCACAACCTGCTCGACACCGACTTCTACAAGCTGACGATGATGCAGGCGGTACTGCACAACTACCCCAACGTGGATGTGGAATGGGAGTTCAAATGCCGCAATGGCGAGGACTTGCGCCCTTATCTGCCGGAAATCCGCACCCAGATAGAGCAGCTGTGCGAATTGAGCCTGGACGATCAGCAACTGGGCTTTCTTCAACGGATCAGTTTCATCAAGCCTGATTTCCTGCGCTTTCTGGGCTTGTTCCGCTTCAACCTGCGCTACCTGCACCTGAGCATCGAGTACGACCAGCTGTGCCTGCGCCTGCGTGGCCCCTGGCTACATGTGATTCTGTTCGAGGTACCGTTGCTGGCCATCATCAGCGAGGTACGCAACCGCCAGCGTTATCCACAGGCTCGCCTGGCCGATGCGCGTGACCAGCTCTACCGCAAGTTCGACTGGCTGCGCGCGCATGCCAGCGATGAGGAACTGGCCGAGCTTCAAGTGGCCGACTTTGGTACTCGTCGACGCTTTTCAAGCGGGGTTCAGGAAGAGGTAGTGCGCGTGTTGCGTGATGATTTCCCGGCGCGCTTCGTAGGCACCAGCAACGTCAACCTGGCCCGCAAGTTCGATCTCAAGCCGCTGGGCACCATGGCCCACGAGTGGATCATGGCCCATCAGCAACTCGGGCCGCGCCTGATCGACAGCCAGAGCGCCGCACTCGACTGCTGGGTGCGTGAATACCGCGGCCTGCTGGGCATCGCCCTCACCGATTGCATCACCATGGATGCCTTCCTGGGCGATTTTGACCTGTATTTCGCCAAGCTCTTCGACGGCCTGCGCCACGACTCGGGCGAGCCGGTAGCCTGGGCCGAAAAGGCCATCGCCCATTACCGCAGGCTGGGCATCGACCCGATGACCAAGACCCTGGTGTTTTCAGACGGCCTCAACCTGACCCGCTCGCTGGAAATTTTCCGCGCCCTTCGCGGTCGCATCAACGTCAGCTTCGGGATAGGCACCAACCTCACGTGTGACATACCGGGCGTGGCGCCGATGAACATCGTACTCAAGATGACCGACTGCAACGGCTCACCGGTTGCCAAGATCTCCGACGAAGCCGCCAAGACCCAGTGCCGCGATCCCAACTTTGTCGCCTATCTGCGACATGTATTCAAAGTCCCCAGCAAGGAGTAACCGATGCAAGCCGTCCAGCGAGAGATTGCTCAGCAGCTCAAGGTGCAGCCGCCGTTTGCCGATGCCGCCGCGCTCGAGGCCGAAGTGGCCCGGCGCGTCGCTTTCATCAAGGATTGCCTGGCCAATGCCCGGCTCAAGACCTTGGTGCTGGGGATCAGCGGAGGGGTGGATTCATTGACCGGCGCCCTGCTCGCCCAGCGCGCGGTGACCGAGCTGCGTGCCGAGACCGGCGACCAGGACTACCGCTTCATTGCCGTGCGCCTGCCCTACAAGGTGCAGCACGACGAGCACGATGCCCAGGCCTGCCTCGAGGTCATCAAGGCTGACGAAGTGCAGACGGTCGACATCGCGCCCGCAGTGCTTGGCCTGAAGGAAAACGTCGAAGACCTGCGCAACGGCGCGCCAGCGATGGTCGACTTCGTGGTCGGCAACGTCAAGGCGCGCATGCGCATGATCGCCCAGTACACCATCGCCGGCGCTCGCCAGGGGCTGGTGATCGGCACCGACCACGCCGCAGAGGCCGTCATGGGTTTCTTCACCAAGTTCGGTGACGGTGCATGCGACCTGGCACCCTTGAGCGGCCTGGTCAAACGCCAGGTACGCGACATCGCCCGCAGCTTTGGCGCGCCAGAGTCATTGGTGGAGAAAGTGCCGACGGCCGACCTGGAAGACCTCGAGCCGGGCAAGCCGGACGAAGCGTCACATGGCGTGACGTACCAGGAGATCGACGCATTCCTGCATGGCGAACCGGTGAGCCAGGAAGTGTTCGACATCATCGTCGCCACCTACCGCAAGACGCAGCACAAGCGAGAGTTGCCGTTCGCGCCATGAAACGAGCTGTGGGAGCGGTTTGATCCGCTCCCACAGCGTGGTGCAACAGCCGGTCGTTACTTGACGGCGACCTTGCCCTTCATCATCGAGACATGGCCGGGGAAGGTGCAGAAGAAGCTGTAGTCACCGCCTGCTTCCAGCTTGGACAGGTCCAGGGTCACCGTATCTTCTTTCTCCGGCGCACCAATCATCTTGGTGTGGGCGATGATGCGTGCGTCATCGGCCTTCAGGTAGTCCTTGTCCAGTCCCTGGGTCATGCCTTCGGTGGCGATGGCCTGCATGTCGGCGGTCTTGCTGATGACCAGGTTATGACCCATCACGTTCTTCGGCAGGTTGCCGGAGTGAGTCAGCTTGACGGTGAATTCCTTGCAGCTCTTGTCGACCGTGAATTCCTTGCTGGTGTAGGACATCTGGTCGGTTGAATCGACCGTAACCGAGCACTCGGCAGCAAAGACAGAGGCGCTGGCGAGGGTCAGCAGGGATACCGCTACAACTTTGGCAAACATCGTGATTCTCCTTGGCAGGGTTTTATCAGTTCGCATGCTGCCTGAGTCCCTTGCTCCCGTCCTGACATGCATCAACGCGGCGACCAGGACTCGGCAGTTAAATTGTTCTATGGATTGTATACATAAAACGCAAGTGCACATCATGCTTCATTAATAGACGATGGGACAACCGATCATTTAGGAGCAAATGCCATGTACCTGGGAAATTTCATGAACAGTTTGCTGGCTGCGTATGCGTGTGGCGCCGCGGGGGCTACCTGCCAGTTTGCCCGGCCGGAGTGAATCCGTAGACAGGTTCCACGGCCGCAACCGGGCCGCGAAACCTGAAACCCGGTTCGTTTCCACACAAAGGGTGGCAGCTGTACGCAGGGTGGAAAACCAGGCGGAAGTAGGAACCCGGCAGGCAGTTAAGCCGCCCGCGCACAGCTGCCATATCAGCAGTTTGCCTACTTCCACAAAACCCGGGTTTCCACACCCGATCGCTGAACCTTCAGCGACCCTTGCAGCCTAGTGGGAGCATCTTTCCGGCAGCCGGGCACGAGGGGGCGCAGCGTTAGCGCGGAAGAACCGGCTGGCGGGTCTTGCCCTTGCCTTTGCCGTTACCACCCTTCGCCGCTTCCTTACGGTCCTTCTCCGCCTGCTTGTTGCGCGCAAACGCGGCGGCCTTGGCCTGCTCGCGCTTGTCCCACGGCTTGCTGCCATCGCTGGCGCGTGGCGGCAGGCCGGTATGCTGGGTCAGGATCTTCTGTTCCTTGGCCACCTTGTGACTGCCAGCCGGCGTCGAGTTCTTGCGGCGGGCACTGTGGTAGGTGTCGCCTTCAGGCTGGTGCAGCGGGATCAGCTGGTTCTTGCCAGGACCGATCAGGTCGGCACGGCCCATGCGCTCCAGGGCCTCGCGCAACATCGGCCAGCCCTTCGGATCGTGATACCGCAAGAAGGCCTTGTGCAGGCGGCGCTGCTCGTCGCTCTTGACGATGGTCACCGAGTCGCTCTTGTAGGTGACCTTGCGCAGCGGGTTCTTGCCCGAGTGGTACATGGCGGTGGCCGAGGCCATCGGCGACGGGTAGAACGCCTGCACCTGGTCGGCACGGAAACCGTTGCCCTTGAGCCACAGCGCGAGGTTCATCATGTCTTCGTCGGTGGTGCCCGGGTGCGCGGCGATGAAGTACGGGATCAGGTACTGCTCCTTGCCCGCCTCCTTCGAGTACTTCTCGAACATGCGCTTGAAGCGGTCATAGCTACCGATGCCCGGCTTCATCATCTGATTCAGCGGGCCTTCCTCGGTGTGCTCCGGGGCGATCTTCAAATAGCCCCCCACGTGGTGGGTGACCAGTTCCTTCACGTACTCCGGCGACTCGATCGCCAGGTCATAACGCAGGCCCGAGGCAATCAGGATCTTTTTCACGCCCGGCAAGGCACGCGCGCTGCGATACAGCTGAATCAGCGCCGAATGGTCGGTGTTCAGGTTCGGGCAGATGCCCGGGAACACGCAGGACGGCTTGCGGCAATGGGTTTCGATCTCGGTGGTCTTGCAGGCGATCCGGTACATGTTGGCGGTCGGACCACCCAGGTCGGAAATCACCCCGGTAAAGCCCGGCACCTTGTCACGGATCTCCTCGATCTCGCGGATGATCGACTCCTCGGAGCGGTTCTGGATGATCCGGCCTTCGTGCTCGGTGATCGAGCAGAAGGTGCAGCCGCCAAAGCAGCCACGCATGATGTTCACCGAGAAACGGATCATCTCGTACGCCGGGATACGTTCCTTGCCGTAGGCCGGGTGCGGGACGCGTGCGTACGGCATGCCGAACACGTAGTCCATTTCCTCGGTGGTCATGGGAATGGGCGGCGGGTTGAACCACACGTCCGCCTCGCCATGCTTCTGCACCATTGCGCGGGCATTGCCTGGGTTGGTCTCCAGGTGCAGCACACGGTTCGCGTGGGCGTAGAGCACTGGATCGTTACGCACTTTCTCGAACGATGGCAGGCGGATGACCGACTTGTCGCGGGTCATGCGCGGGCTTTCGAGGATCTGCACGACCTTGGCTTCGTTCGGGTCCTCGACGTCGCCCTTGGCCTGTTCGATGGCACACGCCTGAGTGTCCTGGGTGTTGACGTACGGGTTGATGATCTTGTCGACCTTGCCCGGACGATCAATACGCGTCGAATCGATCTCGTACCAGCCCTGCGGCGTATCACGGCGAACGAACGCGGTACCGCGCACGTCGGTAATGCTTTCGATCGACTCGCCGAAGGATAGGCGCTGGGCCACCTCGACGATCGCGCGCTCGGCGTTGCCGTAGAGCAGGATGTCGGCGCAGGCATCGATCAGGATCGAATGACGGACCTTGTCCTGCCAGTAGTCGTAGTGGGCGATGCGGCGCAGCGAAGCCTCGATGCCACCGAGGACGATCGGCACATGCTTGTAGGCTTCCTTGCAGCGCTGGCTGTAGACCAGGCTCGCCCGGTCCGGCCGGCTGCCCGCCAGCCCGCCTGGGGTATAGGCATCGTCCGAACGGACCTTCTTGTCTGCGGTATAGCGGTTGATCATCGAGTCCATGTTGCCCGCCGCGACCCCGAAGAACAGGTTCGGCTCGCCGAGCTTCATGAAGTCGTCCTTCGACTGCCAGTCCGGCTGGGCAATGATACCCACGCGGAAGCCCTGGGCTTCCAGCAGACGGCCGATGATCGCCATGCCGAACGACGGATGGTCGACGTAGGCGTCACCGGTCACGATGATGATGTCGCAGGAATCCCAGCCCAGCTGATCCATCTCGGCCCTGCTCATCGGCAGGAACGGCGCTGGTCCGAAGCATTCGGCCCAGTACTTGGGATAGTCGAAAAGTGGTTTGGCTGCTTGCATGTCAGTGACCGGTTCTTGGTGTGCAGGGAAATCGCGGGCGCGGAATATAGCACAAATTTTGATCAAATCCGACCATGCCGGTCGGATTCATGTGGCCGCTTATAGAGACGATACGGCGCGGCGGTTATTCGTCGTCATCGAAGTTGTAACTACCCGGCGCGAGGTTCTCGAAGCGGGTGTACTTGCCGATGAACGCCAACCGCACGAAGCCGATGGGGCCGTTACGCTGCTTGCCGATGATGATCTCGGCCACGCCCTTGTGCTCGGTCTCCGGGTGATACACCTCGTCGCGGTAGACGAACATGATCACGTCGGCGTCCTGCTCGATCGCTCCGGATTCCCGCAGGTCGGAGTTGACGGGGCGCTTGTTGGGACGCTGCTCCAGGGAGCGGTTGAGCTGGGACAGGGCAATGACCGGGCAGTTGAATTCCTTGGCCAGGGCCTTGAGGGACCGGGAGATCTCGGAAATCTCGTTGGTCCGGTTTTCGCCGCTGGAACCCGGGATCTGCATCAACTGCAGGTAGTCGATCATGATCATGGCCAGTTCGCCGTGCTCGCGCACCAGGCGGCGAGTCCGCGCGCGCATCTCGGACGGGCTGATACCGGCGGTGTCGTCGATGAACAGCTTGCGGTCGTTGAGCAGGTTGACCGCAGAGGTCAGCCGCGGCCAGTCGTCATCGTCGAGCTGGCCGGAACGGACCTTGGTCTGGTCGATGCGGCCAAGCGAGGACAGCATACGCATGATCAGCGATTCGCCTGGCATCTCGAGCGAGTACACCAGCACGGCCTTGTCACTGCGCAGCACGGCGTTTTCCACCAGGTTCATGGCGAACGTGGTCTTGCCCATCGACGGTCGGCCAGCGACGATGATCAGGTCCGACGGCTGCAGGCCGCTGGTCTTCTCGTCCAGGTCGGTATAGCCGGTGGAGATACCGGTGATGTCACTGTCGGAGTTGAACAGCGTGTCGATACGGTCAATGGCCTTGGCCAGCAGGTCGTTGACCCCCACCGGGCCGCCGGTCTTCGGCCGCGCCTCGGCGATCTGGAAGATCTGCCGTTCGGCTTCGTCGAGAAGGTCCTCGGCGTTGCGGCCCTGCGGGTTGAAGGCACTGTCGGCGATGTCGCTGCTGATGCTGATCAGCTGCCGCAAGGTCGCGCGTTCGCGGACGATCTGCGCGTAGGCCTTGATGTTAGCCACCGACGGGGTGTTCTTGGCCAGCTCCCCAAGGTAGCCGAGCCCCCCGATCTGCGACGAAACACCTTCCTTTTCCAGCTGCTCGTGCAGCGTGACCACGTCGAACGGCGTGTTCAGGTCCACCAGCTTGTGGATGGCGCGGAAGATCAGGCGGTGGTCATGCCGATAGAAATCACCGTCCGAGACCTGGTCCAGCACGCGCTCCCACGAATTGTTGTCCAGCATCAGACCACCGAGAACAGCCTGTTCGGCTTCGATGGAATGGGGCGGCACCTTCAGGGCTGCGGTTTGCAGGTCAAACTGCTCGGGGGTGGATATCTCGTTCATGGCCACGCGAAATTCTGGGTGATGAAAAAGACAAAGGGCACGACCTGCAAAGCAGGACCGTGCCCGATGTTAACCAACTGGCGCCAAAGGGGCCAGTCGATTGGTACAGCTTAGGCTGCTACGACGACCACGCGAACGGTGGCTTCTACGTCGCTGTGCAGGTGCACGGCAACGTCGTATTCGCCAACGTTACGGATGGTGCCGTTCGGCAGACGAACTTCAGCTTTGGCCACTTCAACGCCGGAGGCGGTCAGGGCGTCAGCGATGTCGTGGGTGCCGATCGAACCGAACAGCTTGCCTTCGTCACCGGCGGTGGCAGTGATGGTCACTTCCAGCTCAGCCAGTTGGGCAGCACGGCTTTCAGCCGAAGTTTTCTTGTCTGCAGCCAGTTTTTCCAGCTCAGCACGACGCTCTTCGAACGCAGCCAGGTTGGCAGCGGTAGCAGCGGTGGCTTTGCCGAATGGCAGCAGGAAGTTACGGCCGTAACCGGCCTTAACATTCACTTTGTCGCCCAGGTTGCCCAGGTTGGCGACTTTTTCCAGCAGGATCAGTTCCATTTGGTATAAACCTCTTAACTTTTAACCTTCACCGTTCGCAGAACCGCTGTCGTCACCCTTCTCAGGGGACTTGCGACCGCGAAAATCAATCAGGCTGTCGACAATGGCCAGGACCACCAGCAACGGATAAGTCAGCTGCATGAACAGCACCAGCGTCACATACAACCCGACCAGCCAGAACCGGCCCAGTCGTTTCTGCGCTACCAGCCCGTGCAGCAGGGCGATACCTGCGAACAAGAGCGGCACACTGCACAACGGCGTAAGCATCGCCATGCCAGGACCGAAGTTCGGCCCGACCAGCATGCACGCCAGCAGCACCAGCGCCGGCACCTTTGGAATCCGCACCGCCTGAAACTCGCGGCCGAAACCTCCGGGGTTGTACAACGCGGCCTGCCAGTAGCGGCCCAACATCAGGGCCAGCACACTGACAGCTTGCAGCAGGGCCGCTATCAGGCCGTTGAGCACCGGTACGATCAGGCCTCCGAGTCGAGCCCGCTCCTCTACCGACAACTGCTGGTAGAGACCGTCGAGTATCCGCGGCAGGGCTTTTTCAAGCTCTCGCGCCAGATATTCGATCGGCTCGCGGAACACCGAACCCAGGACAACGCCATAGACCAGGCCCAAGGCGATGCTGAACAACAGCACCCGGTTCCAGGAATGCCCGGCGCGCAACAGCGCAGCCAGCCCCAGCGTACCCAGCAGCACCATGAGGGTGCGCGGCTCGCCGAAGAACCACCAGGCCAAAGCGGGCAATAACGCCCAGCCGAGGACCGATGAAGCATCCTTGAATCCGCGCCGCAGGAACACAAGGCACCCAGCGGCGGCACTCAACCAGAACAACAGCGGCAATGCCGCACAACCGACCACTACCACAGTGGCCTGCACGCGACCGCGCATGATGAAATCAGCTAACGCTCGCATGCTTTATCCCTTGCTGCTTGTCGACGACCCGGTCTCAGCGGCCGTGGCTGTCGGTGTAGGGCAGCAGGGCCAGGAAGCGGGCGCGCTTGATAGCGGTAGCCAGCTGACGCTGATAACGAGCTTTGGTACCGGTGATACGGCTTGGAACGATCTTGCCGGTTTCGGATACGTAAGCTTTCAGGGTGTTGAGATCTTTGTAGTCGATCTCTTTCACGTCTTCAGCAGTGAAGCGGCAGAATTTACGACGACGGAAGAAACGTGCCATGTAATAGGCTCCTTAAAAGGTCCGTGGATTACTCGTCAGCGTTATCGCTGTTGTCGCTGTCATTGCTGTCGTCGCCATCGGCGCTTTCAGAATGCTCAGGACGGTCGCGACGCTCACGGCGCTCACTGCGGTTTTCTTCAGCCTTGAGCATCTCGGACTGGCCGGTAACGGCTTCGTCGCGACGGATGACCAGGTTACGGATCACGGCATCGTTGTAGCGGAAGTTGTCTTCCAGCTCGGACAGAGCCTTGCCGGTGCATTCAACGTTCAGCATCACGTAGTGAGCCTTGTGAACATTGTTGATTGCATAGGCCAGTTGACGACGGCCCCAATCTTCCAGACGGTGGATTTTGCCGCCGTCTTCTTCGATCAGCTTGGTGTAACGCTCAACCATGCCGCCGACTTGCTCGCTCTGGTCCGGGTGGACCAGAAAGATGATTTCGTAATGACGCATGAATGCTCCTTACGGGTTAGTAGCCTGCCAGAATCTGGTCAGACAAGGAGTGAATGACACTGTATGTCTTGCCGCGGGAAGAGGCACATGCGCGCCTGCCCGGTACGGCAAGGGGCGCAATTGTAGAGAAGGCGGGACGGACAAGCAAGGCGATTGGCGAATATTTGAACAATATAGAATCGCCAGCCCGCCCTCCCCTTTTCGGCAGGAAACTCAGGCCTTGGTCTTGCCCTGGCGCTGGCGCACGACCTCGAACAGGCATACCCCGGTGGCCACCGAGACGTTCAGGCTGCTCACGCTGCCGCCCATCGGCAACTTGACCAGGAAGTCGCAGTGCTCGCGGGTCAGGCGACGCATGCCCTTGCCCTCGGCGCCCATGACCAGCACGGTCGGCCCGGTCATGTCCTGCTGGTAGATCTGCTGCTCGGCTTCACCAGCGGTTCCCACCACCCACAGCCCTTTCTGCTGCAGTTTCTCCAGCGTACGCGCCAGGTTGGTCACGGCCACCAGGGGCATGACCTCGGCCGCGCCGCAGGCAACCTTGCGCACCACAGGCGTGAGGCTTGCGGATTTGTCCTTGGGAATCACCATTGCGGTGGCACCGGCCGCATCGGCGGTGCGCAGGCAGGCACCGAGGTTGTGCGGGTCGGTGACACCGTCGAGCACCAGGATCAGGGGCGGACGCTCGCTGCGCTCGATCAGTTCGTCGAGCATCGCTTCGTTCCAGACCTGGCTGGGGCTGACCTCGGCGACCACGCCCTGGTGAACGCCTTCGACCCAGGCATCGAGTTCGCGGCGCTCGGCCTGGCCGACCGGGATGCGATGCTGCGTTGCCAGCTCGACCAGCGCCTGGACGCGCGGTTCGCTACGCCCTTCGGATAGCCAGATCTGCTTGACCCGCTTGGGATGGTGGTGCAGCAGCGCCTGCACCGCGTGCACACCGTAGATCTTTTCCAGCTGACTCATGACTTGCTCTTGCCTTTACGTGCGGTACTGGCCCCCGATTTAGGCGGCCCCTTGCGGTGCTTGGTCGGCTTGCCTGCGGACGATTTGGCGCCGGATTTTTCCGACTTGCCGCTGGCAGCGCCAGTGCGCGCATCGCTCATCAACGCTTTCTTCATCTCACGGCTCTTGCGAACCTCGGCGTTACGCTCCACCGCCTGAGAAGGGAAGTAGGCCTCGGAAGCCTCGCCCTTCTTGCTGCGGCGGGACGGCTCAGCCTTGGCGGCCGGCGCCGGTGCCGAGAGCTCTGCCTTCGACTCGGTCCTGGAATCACTTCTGGACGGAGACTTGGATGGGCTGGCGGACCGGGAAGTGTCCGAGTCTTGCTTGGGCAAAGGAGCATCACCTGCGGCGCGGCGCTTGCGGCCGATCGGGGCATTGAGGGTGCTTTCGGCCACCTCGAAGTCGATCTTGCGCTCGTCGAGGTTGACGCGCATCACCTTGACCTCGACCGTGTCGCCGAGGCGGAAACTGCGGCCGCTGCGCTCGCCAGCCAGGCGGTGGTGGATCGGGTCGAAGTGGTAGTAGTCGCCCGGCAACGCACTGACGTGCACCAGGCCTTCGACGTAGATGTCGGTCAGTTCGACGAACAGGCCGAAACCGGTCACCGCAGTGATCACACCTGGGAAGGTCTCGCCCACGCGGTCCTTCATGTACTCGCACTTGAGCCAGTTGACCACGTCGCGGGTGGCCTCGTCGGCGCGCCGCTCGCTCATGGAGCACTGCTCGCCCATCTGCTCGAGCGTGTTCTCGTCGTACGGGTAGATGCGTGCCTTGGGGATGGTCATCGCACCGGCACGCTTGACGTGCGGGGTTTCCTGGCGAGAACGGATCACGCTGCGGATGGCGCGATGGACCAGCAGGTCCGGGTAGCGGCGGATCGGCGAGGTGAAGTGGGTGTAGGCCTCGTAGTTCAGGCCAAAGTGGCCGTTGTTCTCGACGCTGTACACCGCCTGGCTCAGCGAGCGCAGCATGACGGTCTGGATCAGGTGGAAGTCCGGACGGTCGGAGATCTGCGACAGCAGGGCCTGGTAGTCCTTCGGCGAAGGCTCCTTGCCCTTGTGCAGCGACAGGCCTAGCTCGCCCAGGAAGGCGCGCAGTTTTTCCAGACGCTCCGGCGGCGGGCCATCGTGCACCCGGTAGAGGGCCGGGATCTCGTGCTTCTTCAGGAACTCGGCAGTAGCGACGTTGGCCGCCAGCATGCATTCCTCGATCAGCTTGTGGGCATCGTTGCGCACGGTCGGACGGATTTCCGCGATCTTGCGCTCGGAACCGAAGATGATCCGGGTTTCCTGGGTCTCGAAGTCGATCGCGCCACGGCTGTGACGGGCAGCCAGCAGGACCTTGTAGATCGAGTACAGGCTCTTGAGATGTGGCAGTACTTCTTCGTACTGGATGCGCAGTGCCCGGCCTTCACGCGTGCGCGAATGCTCGAGCATGCTGCTGACCTTGTTGTAGGTCAGGCGCGCATGGGAGTGGATCACCGCTTCGTAGAACTGGTAGTCGACCATCTGGCCGGACTTGTTCATGGTCATCTCGCAGACCATGGCCAGGCGATCGACGTGCGGATTCAACGAGCACAGCCCGTTGGACAGCTCCTCGGGCAGCATCGGTATGACCCGCTCGGGGAAGTAGACCGAGTTGCCACGCACCTGCGCCTCGACGTCAAGGGCCGAGCCCAGGCGCACGTAGCTGGAGACGTCGGCAATCGCCACGTACAGGCGCCAGCCGCCAGAGAACATGCGCAGCTTGCCGAGCGGTTCGCAGTAGACCGCGTCATCGAAGTCACGGGCGTCTTCACCATCGATGGTGACGAATGGCAGGTGACGCAGGTCGACGCGCTTTTCCTTGTCCTTGTCTTCGACTTCGGAGCGGAACTTGCGCGCCTCCTTGATCACCGCCTCGGGCCAGACATGCGGGATATCGTAGCTGCGCAGCGCAACGTCGATTTCCATGCCCGGCGCCATGTAGTTGCCGATCACTTCGACCACGTCGCCCTGGGGCTGGAAGCGCGGGGTGGGCCAGTGGGTGATCTTCACCTCGACGAACTGACCGACCTTGGCCCCGCCGTTACGTCCGGCGGTCACCAGCACTTCCTGCTGGATCTTCGGGTTGTCAGGGGTCACGAAGCCGATACCGCCCTCTTCGTAGTAGCGGCCGACCACGCTTTCGTGCCCGCGGGAAATGACCTCGACGATCACACCCTCACGTCGGCCACGACGGTCGACGCCGCCCACGCGGGCCAGCGCACGGTCGCCATCGAACACCAGGCGCATCTGCGCCGGGCTCAGGAACAGGTCGTCGCTGCGGTCATCGGGGATCAGGAAGCCGAAACCGTCGCGGTGACCGGAGACGCGGCCGAGGATCAGGTCCAGCTTGTCTACCGGGGCATAAGTGCCACGCCGGGTATAGATCAGCTGGCCATCACGCTCCATGGCGCGCAGACGGCGGCGCAAGGCTTCGATCTGGTCTTCGGTGGTCAGGCCGAACTCCGCCACCAACTGCTCTCTCGCAGCCGGCTCACCGCGGTCGGCGAGTTGTTGCAGGATCAGCTCACGGCTGGGGATAGGGTTATCGTATTTTTCCGCTTCACGTGCGGCCTCGGGATCGAGGGATTGCCAATCGGCCATCAGTAGGGGTTCACCTTGGTCTATATAAGGGATAGTTTGGCATAGGCGTATTGAAACCGGAAATGTCAGAGTTGGACAGCCCCGCCAAAGGGTCTGCAGCACGCTTGAACGCCTGCGCAATCAACAACTTGAGATTTTGGATATTTTTTTTTGCCCGGGGCTTTACAGCCTCCAGAGCCATCCGTATAGTGCGCACCACGACGACGGACACCGTCGTTATAGTTGAAAAGCGTACCGATGTGAACCATCGAGTTAGCATTCAGCGAAAGCCCAGGTGGTGAAATTGGTAGACACGCCAGCTTCAGGTGCTGGTGACCTTACGGTCGTGGAAGTTCGAGTCTTCTCCTGGGCACCAATTTCAAGTTTCAGATAGAGCCTATCTGGAATTTACGAGACACGCTACAACGCTTCATGCTTTACTGCTTTACTGCTTCAACTTGCCCAGATGGTGAAATTGGTAGACACGCCAGCTTCAGGTGCTGGTGACCTTACGGTCGTGGAAGTTCGAGTCTTCTTCTGGGCACCATATTCAAGAAAACCCGCTAGCTCGCTAGCGGGTTTTTTCTTGCCAGCGATTTACCCCTCCCCTTCAGACCTCGCCCAGCCGCCCTGCAAGTCATGAATCTTTCGCCATACGCGCACTTGAGAAACAATATCGTTTATCATTGTTTCCAAATATGTAGCCGTAAGCGAGGAAGTACCCGCATGACGATCCGCCCGAAACCGCTGATGCGCACCCTGGCCGCTGCCGTACTCGGCCTGGTGCTTGGCGCGCCAGCCGCCATGGCTGCCGACGCTGTATCCCTGACGCTGTACAACGGCCAGCACAAGGAAATTGGCGAGGCGATCGCCAAGGCATACGAGGCCAAGACCGGCATTCATATCAACATTCGCAAGGGCAGCAGCAACCAGCTGGCCAGCCAGATCATCGAGGAAGGCGATCGCTCGCCGGCGGACGTCATCTACACCGAAGAATCCCCGCCACTGAACAACCTGGGCGAACTGGGCCTGCTGGCGAAGATCGACGACGCTACGCTGCAGATGCTGCCCAAGGAATACGTTGCCGCCAACGGCAGCTGGATGGGCGTGACCGCGCGGACTCGCGTGGTGGTGTTCAACCCCAAGCAGATCGACGAGAAGGACTTGCCGCAATCGGTAATGGACTTCGCCAATCCTGAGTGGGACGGGCGCGTCGGCTTCGTTCCGACCAGCGGTGCGTTCCAGGAACAGGCCGTGGCCATTCTGAAGATGCACGGGCGAGACGCCGCGGAAGAATGGCTGACCGGCCTGAAAGCCTTCGGCAAGACCTACACCAACAACATGGTCGCGCTGAAGGCCGTGGAAAACGGTGAAGTTGCCGCAGTCCTGGTGAACAACTACTACTGGTATGCCCTCAAGCGTGAGCGCGGCCAGCTGGATTCCAAGCTGTACTACCTGGCCGACGGCGACGCCGGTGGCCTGGTGACCATCTCGGGCGCCGCCGCCGTCAAGGCCAGCAAGCACCCGAAGGAAGCCCAGGCACTGCTCAATTGGATGGCCAGCGAAGAAGGCCAGCGCGTGATCACCCAGACCACCGCCGAATATCCTCTGCATAAAGGCATGGTCTCTGACCAGGGCCTCAAGCCGTTCGAGGAACTGCGTCCGCCGCAGATCACCCCGTCCGACCTTGGCAATGCCGAAGAAGCCCTGGAGCTTGAACGCGAAGTCGGCCTGCTCTGATGAGTGCCGCCCTGCCTGAGCCTGCACTGCTACGCTTCGCGCCCCGTCGCAAGCGCCCCTCGATCTGGGTGGTGCTGCCGGTGCTGTTCCTGGTAGCCATGAGCTTGCTGCCGCTGCTGTATGTCGGCCTCAAGACCTGGGAGGCCGGCTGGCACGAAGCCTTGCACCTGCTCTGGCGCCCCTTCGTCTGGGGGCTGATGCGCAACACCCTGATGCTGATGGCCGGGGTCACGGTCGCGTGCCTGGTCGTGGGCCTGGCGCTGGCATGGCTGCTTGAGCGCAGCGATTTGCGCGGTCGACGCTACTGGGGGGTGATCCTGTGCCTGCCGTTTGCGGTACCGTCATTTGTCAGCAGCTTTACATGGGTATCGCTGAGCCCCAAGTTCGAGGGCCTTGGCGGGGCTATTCTGGTGATGGCGCTGTCGAAATACCCGCTGGTGTTCCTGCCAGTGGCGGCGACCCTGCGCAACCTTGACACCTCGCTCGAAGAATCGGCTCGCACCCTTGGCTGCAGCCGCTGGGGTGTCTTCATCAAGATCACTCTGCCGCTACTGTGGCCAGCGATGCTGGGGGGCGCCCTGCTGATTGCCCTGCACATGCTGGTGGAGTTCGGCGCGCTGTCGATCCTCGGCCTGCAGACATTCACCACGGCGATCTACCAGCAGTTCGAGCTTGAGTTCAGCAACGCCAACGCGGCGATGCTCTCGGCCGTACTCCTGGCGATGTGCCTGGTGCTGTTGTGGCTGGAGCTGCGCGTGCGCGGCAAGGCTCGCCATGTGCGTATAGGCCAGGGCGTCGCCCGACGGGCCGCACCGGTGCGCCTGCGCGGCTGGATGCCTTTCGCGCAACTGTTCTGCCTGGGACTTGCCTTCCTCGGCAGCGGTATTCCACTGGCCATGCTTGGCTACTGGCTGAGCGTGGGCTCTTCGGCCGCGTTCCCGGTGGCCGACATCAGCAGGGCATTGCTGTCGTCGCTGTCGATGTCGCTCGGCGGGGCAGCATTTGCCCTGCTGCTGGCACTGCCGATCAGCTTCCTGGTGGTGCGCTACAAAGGCCGCCTGGCGATCTGGGCCGAACGCCTGCCGTATCTGCTGCATGCACTGCCAGGCCTGGTGATCGCGCTGACGCTGGTGTACTTCGCCTTGCACTACGTGCCGGCGCTCTACCAGACCACAGGGTTGCTGCTGCTGGCGTATGCCCTGCTGTTCCTGCCGCTGGCCCAGGCGCCAGTGCGCACCGCGCTGAACAAGGCGTCGCCGACGCTGGAAGAAGCAGCGCGTACCCTCGGCGCCAGCTCGTTCAGGGCGTTCTGCCGGGTAACCCTGCCGATCATCTTCCCGGCCCTGGCAGCGGCGTTCGCGCTGGTGTTCCTGGATGCCATGAAGGAGCTGACGGCCACCTTGCTGCTCAGCCCTACGGGGATGACGACGCTGGCGACGGAGGTGTGGGCGCATACCGCCAACGTGGAATTCGCGGCGGCAGCGCCTTATGCAGCGCTGTTGATCGTGGTTTCGGGATTGCCGGTGTATCTGCTGACGACGCGGATGTACTTGAACAGGGCCTAGTTTGCACGGGCCTCTTCGCTGCGGTTCGGCGCTCCGACCTGCCAGCAAAAGAGGCCCTCTTTAACACCCATCACGCCCTGAACTGCCCCAGGCTCGCCTTCAACTGCCCAGCCAGCTCATCCAGCACCTTGCTGCTGGCCGTGGTCTGCATCACCACCTCGGCCGCTCGCTCGGCCTGGGCATGGATATTCTCTACCCTCCCCCGCACCGCCTGCGCGCCGCTGGCCTGCTGTCCGGCCGCGCGCGTGGCTTCGCCGATCGCGGCATGTACTTGTTCCACCGACGCCTGCACCGATTGCTGAACCCGGGCATTGTCGCGCAGTACCAGCAACCCTTCGCTGGCCTTGCGCCCCGCCTCGCTGATCGCGGCGACCGCCTCCCTGGCACCTTGCTGCAGCGCACCGATATGCGCCTTGATATCGCCAGTCGAGCTCTGGGTCTTGCTGGCCAGCGCCCGAACCTCATCGGCTACAACGGCAAACCCGCGCCCGGTCTCGCCCGCCCGTGCAGCCTCGATGGCAGCATTGAGCGCCAGCAGGTTGGTCTGCTCGGCAATCCCGTGAATTACCGTCAACACCACCTCGATCTGCTCGCTCTGCACTGCCAGGCGCTCGATCACCTGCGAACCGGACTGCACTTGCCCGGCGAGGTTCTCTATCAGTCCAGTCAGCTGCGTGGAGGTACGGCTGTTCTCGTCGGTGGCCAGGCGGATGTCGACGACTTGCTGCAGGGCAGCCTGCATGGCGTGGCTTTCAGCCTGGGCTTCATCGGCCATCGTCGACAAATCTCGCAGGCTCGCCGCCACTTCATCACGCTGCAGCGCGGCAGCAGCGTCGGCACCGGCACTGCGCCTGGCCATGCTGTCGATCTCGACTCCGGTGCGCTGTGCCACCTCGCCCGCTTCCCGGACGATAGGCTGCAGCTTGTCGACAAAGCGGTTGACCGCAGCAGCCATGTCGCCGATCTCATCGCGGCTGTTCAAGGACACTCGCCGGGTCAGGTCACCTTCACCCGCAGCCAGGTCATCGAGCGCGGCGATCAACAGGCGCAACTTGCTCAGCACCCGGCGGCCAAGCACGACAGCCACCAGCAACAACACCCCGAGGCCTACCACCGCCAGGCCCAGACCGATCCGCCAGCGCAATCCCGACGCCGCATCCCGCACGCTCTGTGCGGTGTTGGCCTGCATCGCGGCAGCGCTGGACTGCGCCGTCTCCAGCCGCGCCCTCAGCGCCTTGCCACTGTCTGCGGCAGCACCGACGAGACTGTCCCCCACCAATTGATCACCACTGGCAATCAGCGCCGAGAAGCGCTGGTCCAGGGCGCTCAGCTGCTGGTCGACCGCAGCAGTGGACACGCCCATGAGCACCTTGCCGATCTCGACACCATTCGGGCTGATCGATGCCTCGATGAAGTACACCGATGGATCGTTGCGCGCACCATCCAACACTCTGTCCAAGGCACGCTCACCCTGGCCTTTGGCAATCAGGGCCTGGTTGATCGGGCTCTGGCGGTTCAGGTATCGGGTCAGGTGCTGGCCCTGGGCGTCGTCGTAGACCACGAACAGCACATTGGGATTGCGCTGCGCACGCCGGGCGAACTCCGAAAGCGTGGGCACGTCGTTGTCCCACATGGCCCGTGGCGCCACCGAGGCAAGCAGTTCGGCCATGTCATTGGCCGAATCCCTTAGATTCTTTTCGAGCGTCGCGCGCAATTGCTGCTGTTCATCTGCCAGGCGCGATGACAGCCCACTGGTCAGCCGTTGACGGGTACTGGCCGACAGGTTTTCGAGGCTGGATCGGACTTCCTGCCCTGCCTGCTCCAGCTCCCCTGACAATTTACGGCTGTCCACACCCAGCCGCTCGCCCAGGTCAGCCTCCAACGCGGTGACCGTGCTCCGGGTCAGCGCAACGGCGACCAGCACCTGCACCAGAAGAGCGATACCCAAGGCCACAAATACTGGGCGCAACAGGCGGCTTTGTAACAATGAGAGAACGGCAGACACGGTGTAAACCCTCGTCCTACTGGCGCCACTAAATTGATGGCACTCTGGAACGATTCTTACAGCAAAGGCTGTGCCGAGAGAGAGGCAAAATGGCCAAACCCTCGTGTTGCAGGCCAAAAAAAACGCCGCGCCTCCCTGCGGAAGCGCGGCGTTTGCTCAGCCCTACAGGGCTGAATCAGGCAAACGGATGACGCAGCACGATGGTCTCGTTGCGGTCCGGGCCGGTGGAGATGATGTCGATCGGAGCACCGACCAGCTCTTCGACGCGCTTGATATAGGCGCGGGCGTTGGCTGGCAGCTCTTCGAGCGACTTGGCGCCGACAGTGGAGTCGGTCCAGCCCGGCAGCTCTTCGTACACCGGCTCAAGGCCGATGTAGCTGTCGGCGTCGGTCGGAGCGTCGATGACGGCACCGTTCTCGTTCTTGTAACCCACGCAGATGCGAATGGTCTCAAGACCGTCGAGCACGTCCAGCTTGGTCAGGCACAGGCCCGAGATGCTGTTAACGTCGATGGCGCGACGCAGGATCACGGCATCGAACCAGCCGCAACGGCGAGCGCGGCCGGTGGTGGCGCCGAACTCGTGGCCACGCTTGGCCAGGAACGCGCCGACGTCATCGAACAGCTCGGTCGGGAACGGGCCGGCACCCACGCGAGTGGTGTAGGCCTTGGTGATACCGAGGATGTAGTCGATGTACATCGGGCCAACGCCGGAACCGGTAGCGATGCCGCCGGCAGTGGTGTTCGAGCTGGTGACGTACGGGTAGGTGCCGTGGTCGATGTCCAGCAGCGAACCCTGGGCGCCTTCGAACATGATGTCCTTGCCGGCGCGACGCAGGTTGTGCAGCTCGGCGGTGACGTCTTGCATCATCGGCTTGAGCAGCTCGGCGTATTCCATGCACTCGTCCAGGGTCTTCTGGAAGTCGATCGCAGGCTCTTTGTAGTAGTTCACCAGCTGGAAGTTGTGGTAGTCCAGCAGCTCACCCAGCTTGGCAGCGAAGCGCTCGCGATGGAACAGGTCGCCGATGCGCAGGCCGCGGCGAGCGACCTTGTCTTCGTAGGCCGGGCCGATACCACGGCCGGTGGTGCCGATCTTCTGCTCGCCACGGGCCTTTTCACGCGCCTGGTCGAGGGCGACGTGGTAGGACAGGATCAGCGGGCAGGATGGGCTGATGCGCAGACGCTCGCGCACCGGTACGCCTTTCTCTTCCAGCTTGACGATCTCGCGCAACAGGGCGTCAGGTGCAACGACTACGCCGTTGCCGATCAGGCACTGCACGCCTTCACGCAGGATGCCCGAGGGAATCAGGTGCAGCACGGTCTTCTCACCGTCGATGACCAGCGTGTGGCCAGCGTTGTGACCACCTTGGTAGCGCACTACGGCGGCAGCATGTTCGGTCAGCAGATCGACGATCTTGCCTTTGCCCTCATCACCCCACTGGGTGCCCAGGACGACGACATTCTTACCCATAACACTTGTCCTCATTCACGCAATCTTGGGTGCCGGCAACTGCCGGCGGAAAAACTCACTGGGTCAGCGGCAGAACCTGCCAGCGCCCGTCTTGCTGAATCAATTGCCGATCACAATCCGCCTCAAGAGCAGCACTCAGCGGTTGGCCAGGCAGGGCCTGGACCACTCGCTGGCCCTCGTTGCGCAACTGGCAGACCAACTGCCAGAGGGCCGCATCGCTGCTGTCGGGAATCCAGATCCCGCCAGACGGCAAAACGACCTCCGCTCGCCCCAGTGTGACCAGGGTCTTCAAATCCGTGGAGAAACCGGTGGCCGGACGCGCCCGGCCAAAGTCGGCGCCGATGTCATCGTAGCGACCGCCCTGGGCGATCGATTGACCGATGCCAGGCACGAACACTGCGAACACGACGCCGGTGTGATAGTTGTAGCCGCGCAGCTCGCCCAGGTCGAAATACAGCGGCAGGTCCGGATAACGCGCTGCCAGGCGATCGGCGATCGCCAGCAGGTCATCCAGCGCGGCCAGCACGCTGGCCGGGGCACGGCCCAGGCGTACGCGGGCTTCGTTCAGCACTTCACGGCCACCGCACAGGTCGCTCAGGGCGCGCAGCATGTTGCCCAGGTCCGTCGGCAGGTCGGCGGTAAGCGCGTCCACCTCGTCGCGGGCCTTGCGCTGCAGCGCGTCGAACAGCTGCTGCTCGGCCGCACCGGACAGGCCCGCCGCACGGGCCAGGCCACGGTAGATACCCACATGACCGAGGTCCATGTGCACGTCCGGCACATCGGCCAGTTGCAGCATGGCAAGCATCAGGCTGATCACCTCGACGTCGCTGACCGGGCTGGCATCGCCGTACAGCTCGGCGCCGAGCTGGATCGGGCTGCGCGAGGTCGACAGTGCGCGCGGCTGGGCGTGCAGCACGCTGCCGGCGTAGCACAGGCGGCTGGGGCCTTCACGCCGCAGAGTGTGCGCGTCGATACGCGCGACCTGCGGCGTGAAGTCGGCGCGAAAGCCCATGAGGCGACCGGACTGCGGATCGACGACCTTGAACGTGCGCAGGTCGAGGTCCTGGCCGGCACCGGTCAGCAGCGATTCCAGGTACTCGATATGCGGAGTGACGACCAGTTCGTAACCCCAACTCTGGAACAGGTCCAACACCTGGCGGCGCGCGATCTCGATGCGCGCAGCCTCAGGTGGCAGTACTTCCTCGATGCCATCTGGCAAGAGCCAGCGGTCTACCGTTGCCATGACGCCATTTCCCCTTTGGTCCGGGCGGCCTGCCCATGGGCGAGCCTTGAGTGGAGCAGGTGTAGGCAGACAGCAACAGGCAGCACCGATCCCAGCGCCGCCGCCGTGCCAACACCCTCTAATCCTTTGAAAAGCTTGCGTCGCGGCCGTGTTGCAGCCAATCAACCTTGCAGACGCAAAAAAGCCGGGAATTTCCCGGCTGCCGAATCATACACCCGTTTTCAGACAGAAATCACCCCACCAGGCTTTTTAGCCGCCCGGCGGGGTGTCTGGTCAGGGCTTGCTCTTGTCCAGGAAGCGGAAGAACTCGTTCTTCGGATCCAGGACCAACACGTCGCTCTTGCTCGAGAAGCTTTCACGGTAAGCCTGCAGGCTACGGTAGAAGGCGTAGAAATCAGGGTCCTGATTGTACGCCGCCGCGTAGATGGACGCCGCTTGCGCGTCGCCGTCACCGCGGGTCTCTTCCGATTCGCGATAAGCCTCGGCCACCAGTACACGGCGCTGACGGTCGGCATCCGCACGGATACCTTCTGCCAGCTCGTTACCCTTGGCGCGGTGCTCGCGGGCTTCACGCTCACGCTCGGTGCTCATGCGATCGAACACGCTGCGGTTCACTTCCTTCGGCAGGTCGATGGCCTTGACGCGAACGTCGATGACCTCGATACCCAGCTCCTTGTTGGCCATGCGGTTCAGCGAAGCGGTGATGTCAGACATCAGCGCGTCACGCTCACCAGAGACCACCTCGTGCAGGGTGCGCTTGCCGAACTGGTCACGCAGGCCGCTCTCCAGACGCCGCGACAGGCGCTCGTCGGCGATCTGCTTCAGACCGGAAGTCGCGGTGTAGAAGCGCTCGGCGTCCTTGACCCGCCACTTGGCGTAGGCATCGACCATCACGGCTTTCTTTTCCAGGGTCAGGAAGCGCTGGGTCGGTGCATCCAGGGTCATCAGGCGGGCGTCGAACTTGCGCACCTGGTTGACGTACGGGATCTTCACATGCAGGCCCGGCTGGACATCGGCCTGGACCACACGGCCGAAGCGCAGCATGACTGCACGCTCGGTCTGGGACACGATGTAGAAGCTGTTCCAGGCCACGATGGCCAGCACCACGGCCACGATCAGGGTGATCAGCGATCTGTTGCTCATCAGCGGCTCTCCCTAGTGCGCGGCGGCTGTTGTTGCGATTGCAGCTCCGATTGCGAACGGGCAGCCGCGTCGTTGGCCGACGCCGACACACCGCTGCTGATCGGTGCCGCATTGTTGCGGCTGCCTTCGACCATCTTGTCCAGTGGCAGGTAGAGCAGATTGTTCTGCCCGTCCTTGGTCGCCACCATGACTTTGCTCGAATTGCTGTACACCTGCTGCATGGTCTCCAGGTACAGACGCTGGCGGGTAACCTCCGGCGCCTTGCGGTACTCGGTGACCAGCTTGACGAAGCGGTCGGCCTCACCCTTGGCGCGGGAAACGACTTCGTCGCGGTAACCGTTGGCGTCCTCGATGATGCGCTGGGCCTGACCGCGGGCTTCGGGCACCACGCCATTGGCGTAGGACTCGGCCTGGTTGCGGGCACGCTGCTCGTCTTCGCGGGCGCGGATCACGTCGTCGAAGGCTTCCTGTACTTCACGCGGGGCTGCCGCGCTCTGCACGTTGACCTGGGTCACGGTGATACCGGTACGGTAGGTGTCGAGGAAGCGCTGCAGGCGTTCGCGGATATCCACGGCCATCTGCTCGCGGCCTTCGGTCAGCACCTGGTCCATCGAGGTAGAGCCCACCACATGGCGCAAGGCACTGTCGGTCGCGTGTTGCAGGCTGACCTCAGGCTGGTCGACGTTGAGCACGAAGTCCTGCAGGTTGGTGATCTTGTACTGCACGGTCAGCGGCACTTCGACGATGTTCTCGTCTTCGGTGAGCATCTGCCCCTGCTTGGTATAAGCCCGTTCGCGCGTCACGTTTTCCATGTACTTGCGATCGATCGGCGGGAAGTAGATGTTCAGGCCCGGCCCTACGGTTTCGTAGTATTTGCCGAAACGCAGGACAACGGCCTGCTCCTGTTCATCGACCACGTACACGGCGCTGTACAGCCAGATGGCTGCAAGCACGGCCAGGCCGATACCGAGCAGGCCAAGACCGCCGCCCCTGCCGATATTCCTGTCTCCGCGTTTCTTGCCACCGCCAAACATGCCGTTCAGGCTGTCCTGCAGCTTGCGGAAGGCCTCGTCCAGATCGGGTGGACCCTTCTTGTCGCCACCGCCACCACGGCGGCCGCCCCAGGGGTCCTGATTGTTCGAGTTGCCACCCGGCTCATTCCAAGCCATAGCGCTCTCCATCTGATAAAGCAAAGACGCACCCACGGCGCGCCGTCCAATGCTACAGAATGCCTGTTACGGCTGCCCGGCAACGTCACCGGCCATTTATTGCAAAGTATGTTGCTCGATAAACACCTGCGGTTCCATGCCTTCGCGGCTGACCAGGCGATTGAGATCGACCCTGGGCAAACGAACGCTCAGCAGGCTGCTGCCTTCTTCATCATGCTCTTCGCCCTGCACCGCGCCCATCTCGAAGAATTGCGCGCGCAAGCGGGCAAAACGCTGGTCCAGGCGCAGGGTAGCGACAAACAGATCATTCCCCAGCAGTTCGGCCACCGCCTGGCCCACCAGTTCCAGACCGCGTCCATCACGTGCCGATACCCAGACCCGTTGCGGCTTGCCGTCGGCATCGCGCTGGATCTGCGGCTCGACATCTTCGAGCAGGTCGAGTTTGTTATAGACCTCGAGGATCGGCAAGCCTTCGGCACCGATCTCGCCCAGCACCGCCATCACTTGCTCGATCTGCTCCATGCGCTCTGGCTCATGGGCGTCGATCACGTGCAGCAGCAGGTCGGAGTTGCTCGACTCTTCGAGCGTAGCCCGGAATGCCTCGACCAGCTTGTGCGGCAGGTGGCGAATGAAACCCACCGTGTCGGCCAGCACGATCGGCCCGATGTCATCGAGCTGCAGCCGGCGCAAGGTCGGATCCAGAGTGGCGAACAGCTGGTCGGCGGCATACACCTCGGAGGAGGTCAGCGCATTGAACAGGGTCGACTTGCCGGCGTTGGTATAGCCCACCAGGGAAACCGACGGGATATCCGCGCGGCGACGGCCGCGGCGAGCTTGCTCGCGCTGGCTGCGGACCTTTTCAAGCCGGGCCTTGATCTGCCGCAGGCGAACCCGCAACAGGCGCCGGTCGGTCTCGAGCTGGGTTTCACCCGGGCCGCGAAGGCCGATACCGCCCTTCTGCCGTTCAAGGTGGGTCCAGCCGCGAACCAGCCGCGTGCTCATGTGCTCGAGCTGGGCCAGTTCGACCTGCAGCTTGCCTTCATGGGTACGCGCCCGCTGGGCGAAGATATCGAGGATCAGCCCGGTACGGTCCAGCACGCGACACTCGAAGACGCGTTCGAGGTTACGTTCCTGACTGGGCGTGAGAGTGTGATTGAAAATCACCAGATCTGCCTGTTCGGCCCTGACCAGGTCGCGCAACTCTTCGACCTTGCCGCTACCGATCAGATATTTGGCCGAGGGCTGATGCCGCGTCACATTGACGAACACGACGATATCGGCTCCGGCCGATAATGCCAGCTCCTGAAACTCCTGCGGGTCTTCGCGCGCCTCAGGGTTCTGACCTTCCAAGTGAACGAGCAGCGCCCGCTCACCACCACCGTGGCGCTCAAAGAACAAAGCAGACTCCTATCAGGCGTTACCTGGTTCAGCGTCGCCCTGCTCGGCATCAGTCGGGCTAGGCAGGCGAACCGGGCGGGCAGGTACCACCGTGGAGATGGCGTGTTTGTAGACCATCTGGCTGACGGTGTTTTTCAGCAGAACGACAAACTGGTCGAACGATTCGATCGAGCCTTGCAGTTTGATGCCGTTGACCAGATAGATTGAAACCGGAACTTTTTCTTTTCTCAAAGTGTTCAAGTAAGGGTCTTGTAGCGAATGCCCTTTTGACATGTGCCGCACTCCTGTAAGGATAAATAGTAGGAAAACAATAGAATTTGGTGCTTCAAGCCGTCCGAACCGAAGAGTAGACGGCAATTGCAAGGACTCAGCTCAATATGGAGACGGTCCGAAGGTATTGCAAGGTGCGGGACAGATTGTCGCAGGCCAGGCTATCCAGCCAGTGCACGTCGGACCAGCCGCGTAACCAGGTGAACTGCCGCTTGGCGAGCTGTCGAGTGGCGATGATACCCCGCTCGCGCATCTCGGCTTCGCTGAGCTTGCCGTCGAGATGCTCCCATACCTGTCGATAACCCACTGCCCGTATAGAGGGCAACCCCGCGTGCAAGTCACTTCTGGCCCGCAGCTCTCGGACCTCGTCCACGAACCCCTGTTCCAACATTTGCGAAAATCGTGACGCAATTCGCTGATGCAGAATGTGACGATCCGTGGGAGCGATAGCCAAACTGGCGACAGTATAGGGCAAATGTCCTTGCCCGCCTGCGTCTGCGGCAAGACTTTCAGCGAATTGACGCTGGCGATGTGCCGTCATGCTTTCGCCACTGACCCGGTACACCTCGAGTGCGCGAATGAGCCGCTGCGGGTCATTGGGGTGGATACGCGCCGCCGATTCCGGGTCGACCTCGGCCAGCTGGCGGTGCAGTTCGGCCAGGCCCAGCATGCTGGCCTGCGCTTCGAGCTCCCCGCGGACCTGGGCGTCCGCAGCGGGCATGTCAGCCAGGCCGTCGATCAAAGCCTTGTAATACAACATGGTGCCGCCGACCAGCAGGGGGATCTTGCCGCGCGCGGTGATCTCGGCCATCGCCTGCAGGGCGTCACGGCGAAAGTCTGCGGCCGAGTAGCTCTCGGCCGGGTCGAGGATGTCGATCAGCCGGTGCGGATGGGCCGCGAGCACCTCTCTGGAGGGCTTGGCTGTACCAATGTCCATGCCGCGGTAGACCAGTGCCGAGTCGACGCTGATCAGCTCGCACGGCAGCACTCGTGTCAGCTCGATGGCGAGGTCGGTCTTGCCGGCCGCCGTCGGGCCCATGAGGAATATCGCAGGGGGCTTGCCGCTCATCTCTATCGACCGCGCAGGAAAAGTTTGTCCAGGTCGTCCAGGCCCATCTGGGTCCAGGTCGGTCGGCCGTGGTTGCACTGGCCGCTGCGCTCGGTGTTTTCCATGTCGCGCAGCAGGCCGTTCATTTCGGGGATGGCCAGACGCCGATTGGCGCGCACGGCGCCGTGGCAGGCCATGGTGCCAAGAAGCTCGTTCAGATGGGCCTGAATCCGGTCACTGGTGCCATATTCCATCAAGTCGGCGAGTACATCCTGCACCAAACGGTTGGCCTCGGCCTGCTTGAGCAGTGCCGGAATCTGCCGGATGGCCAGGGTTTCCGGCCCCAGGCGCTGCAGCTCGAAGCCCAGCTTCTGGAACCAGGAGGCATGCTCCTCGGCGCAATCGGCCTCGCGCTGGCTCATGGCGAGGGACTCGGGGACCAGCAGCGGCTGACCGCTGAGGCCTTCGCTGGCCATGGCCACCTTGAGCCGCTCGTACATGATGCGTTCGTGAGCCGCGTGCATGTCCACCAGCACCAGGCCGACGGCATTTTCGGCAAGGATATAGATACCCTTGAGCTGGGCCAATGCATAGCCCAGCGGGGGAATGTCACCCTGGCTCTCGGGCAGCGCTGCGGGTGCGGGCGCGGCGGGATCCAGCGGCGCGAAAAACTCGCGGTAGACGTTCTGCGCCTCAGCCACCGGCAGGGCCTGGGCCGGGCGCGGGGTGTACTGGTACTGGTAACCCGCGCCCGCACCGCTGCCCGGCTGATGGGGTGCGGCCTGGGGCTGCTCGAACACCGGCGTGGCCAGGCGCATCTCGCCCTGGGGCCCGAACTCTCCGGCCTGCTGGCCGCCGGGCCGTACGATCTCGGCGGCCGCGGCAGGCGCCGCCAGCTGGTCTTCGGGACGCACATCGGCCAGGGCGCGGTGCAGCGTGCCGTAGAGAAAATCGTGCACCATGCGCCCGTCACGAAAACGCACTTCATGCTTGGTCGGATGCACATTCACGTCGACCCCGGTCGGGTCGAGCTCGAGGAACAGCACGAACGTCGGATGACGTCCGTTGAACAGCACATCGCGGTAAGCCTGGCGCACCGCATGGGCCACCAGCTTGTCGCGTACGGCACGGCCATTCACGAAGAAATACTGGAGGTCGGCCTGGCTGCGCGAAAACGTCGGCAATCCGACCCAGCCCCACAGGCGCAAGCCATTGCGCTCGATCTCGACAGGCAGTGCCTGCTCCAGGAAGCCCGGACCGCAGATGGCGCCAACGCGCCGGGCGCGAGATGTTTCGTCCGCCGCATCGTGCAGGCTGAGAATGCTCTTGCCGTTGTGGCGAAGATGGAACGCGACGTCGAAACGAGCCAGCGCCAGGCGGCGGATCACTTCTTGAAGGTGATCGAACTCGGTCTTTTCGGTCTTGAGAAACTTGCGCCGGGCCGGGGTATTGAAAAACAGGTCCCGCACTTCGACCGAGGTGCCGATCGGATGCGCCGCAGGCTGCACCCGCGGACTCATGTCACGTCCTTCGGTCTCGACCTGCCAGGCCTCGCTGGCGCTCGCGGTGCGCGAGGTCAGGGTCAGGCGGGCGACCGAACTGATCGACGCCAGCGCCTCGCCGCGAAAGCCCAGGCTGAGCACGCCTTCAAGATCTTCGAGTTCGCGGATCTTGCTGGTGGCATGGCGCGCCAAGGCCAATGGCAGGTCGTCGGCGGCGATCCCGCTGCCGTCGTCACGCACCCGCAGCAGCTTGACCCCGCCCTGCTCGACGTCCACATCGATGCGCCGGGCGCCCGAATCCAGGCTGTTCTCCAGTAGCTCCTTGATTACCGAAGCCGGCCGCTCGACCACCTCGCCAGCGGCGATCTGGTTGGCGAGCCGCGGGCTGAGCAGCTCTATTCGCGAACCACCACTCATTGGGAGGCCAGTGCGGTAGTCGGGATATCAAGCTGTTGGCCGACCTTGAGTTCGTCGGTCTTGAGCTGGTTGCTCGAACGCAGGCTCGCCACGCTGACCTGATAGCGCACGGCGAGCATCGCCAGTGTCTCGCCCGGGCGCACGGTGTGCTCGCGCGGGCCCTGGGCGATCTTGCCGCTGTCACGCAGCCAGGCGATGTAAGTACCCGGTGGCGGGTTCTGCTGGAAGAACTGGCGTACGCCGCTGTGAATCGAACGCGCCAGCGCCTGCTGATGGCTGGCGGTGGCCAGCTTGGCAGCCTCGTTGGCGTTGGAGATGAACCCGGTTTCGACCAGGATCGACGGGATGTCCGGCGACTTGAGCACCATGAAGCCTGCCTGCTCCACCCGGCGCTTGTGCAGCGAGGTGATCCGGCCCATGTTGCCGAGCACCTTCTGCCCGACATTGAGGCTCGAACTCAGGGTCGCGGTCATCGACAGGTCGAGCAGCACGCCCGCGAGCATGCGGTCCTTGTCGTCAAGGCTGACATTGCCGGCACCGCCGATCAGGTCGGAACGGTTTTCGCTGTCGGCCAGCCAACGCGCGGTTTCCGAGGTGGCGCCGCGATCTGACAGAGCGAAGACCGAGGCACCGAATGCGGCCCTGGACGGCGCGGCGTCGGCATGAATCGAGATGAAAAGGTCGGCGCCTTTCTTGCGGGCGATCTCGGTGCGTTTGCGCAGCGGAATGAAGTAGTCGCCGGTACGGGTCAGCTCGGCGCGGAAGCCCTTCTCGGTGTTGATCTGGCGCTGCAGCTCCTTGGCGATCTGCAGCACGATGTCTTTTTCATGCTGACCGCGGGAGCCCGAGGCGCCCGGGTCCTCGCCGCCGTGACCCGCATCGATGGCGACGACGATATCGCGCTTGCCGCTGGGCACTGGCGTCAGCTTGATCGCCGGCTGTGCAGGAGTGACCGGCACGGCCGGGGTGGTGGCTGGGGGAGCAGGCGTCGGCGGGGGCGCGGTAGCGGCGATGGCATCGGCCTCCTGGTCATACAGATCGACCACCAGGCGGTTGCCATACTGGGCATTAGGCGCCAGCACGAAGCTTTTGGGCGTCACGGCCTTTTTCAGGTCGATCACCACCCGCAAGTCACTGGGCGTGCGCTGCGCCGAGCGCACGCTGCTGATCGGGGTGTTCGAGGTCGAGACCGTCAGCGGTGCGCCGAGGGTCGCGCCGTTGATGTCGATCACCAGCCGGTCGGGAGCACTCAGCGTGAACACGCTGTGCTGCACAGGGCCCGACAGGTCGAAGACCAGCCGCGTATTGTCCGGAGCACGCCATAAACGCATGCTCTTGACTTGAGTGACGGCCAGAGCGTCAACGGTCACTGCCGTCAATAACAGTCCAACGACAGCGACCAGCGCGCGTATGCGCATACCTATCCCCATTTACAGTTTGAATTCGACGGCCAGAGCGGCACACCAGGCTTCGCCGCGCGAGCCCTGCGGCGACAGGGTCAGCGAGCGTCCGCTCGCCTGGGGGCTTATGGTAATGGTCAGGTCGGGCTTTGGCAAAACGCCTGCCCCATTCTGGGGCCATTCGAACAGGCACAAGGGGTCGCCCTCGAAGTAATCACGTATGCCCATGTATTCCAGCTCCTCGGGATCGACCAGCCGGTAGAGGTCGAAATGGAAGGCGCGGATCTCGCCAATCTCGTAAGGCTCAACCACGGTGAAGGTCGGACTTTTTACCGCGCCGGTATGCCCCAGGCCACGGACCAGGCCGCGGGACAAGGTGGTCTTGCCCGCCCCCAGGTCACCTTCGAGAAAAATCACACCATGGCCCGCAGTGATGCGCGCCAGGCGCGCACCCAACTCGACCATGGCCTGCTCGTCGGCCAGAAACAGGGTTATGCCTGACACGCTGAATGCTCCTCCAACAATTCACGAATAACAGGAATCAGATCACCGGCCGCGAGGCCGCGCCCTTTCACGCCCAACCGTTCACCAGCGCACGCGTGCAGCCATACGCCAAGGCAGGCGGCATCCCAACTTTCCAGCCCTTGCGCGAGCAGCGCCGCCAGCACGCCGGTCAGCACATCGCCCAGCCCTGCCCCGGCCATCGCCGGGTGGCCGCGGCTGCACAGCGCCAGCTGGCCCGCGGGATCAGCCACCAGTGTGCCGGCGCCCTTGAGCACGCACACGCTGGCGTACTTGCGTGCCAGCTTGCGCGCGGCGCCTGGACGATCGGCCTGCACCGCCTCGGTGGACACGCCCAGCAAGCGCGCAGCCTCGCCAGGATGCGGCGTGATCACGCTGCCGCTTGGCAAGGCCAAGGGTGTGCTGGCGAGCAGATTGAGCGCATCGGCGTCCCACACCTGCGGCATCTGCGCGTTGGCTACCGCCGAGAGCAAGCTGCGCCCCCACGAGGCCTGGCCAAGACCGGGGCCGACCACCGCCACCGAAGCGCGTTCCAGCACACTCATCAGCTGGTTGGCCGAACTGACGCCCAAGGCCATGGTTTCGGGCAGTCGGGTCAAGGCCGCGCCAACATGTTCGGGCCGGGTGGCCAACGATACCAGTCCTGCGCCGCAGCGCAGCGCTGCTTCAGCGCTCAGCAGCACGGAGCCGCCGGTGCCAAGATCGCCACCGACCACCAGTACATGGCCGAAATCGCCCTTGTGCGCGCTCGGGCGCCTGGGCGCCAGCTTTGCCAGGGTGAGGCTGCTCAGGGTTTGTGGTGCGTTTGCAGGGTGTTTGGTCTGGGGCATGGGGTCAAAGGCTCCGATGTCTGGCAGAATTATACGCACCTGAGCCCGTAATGCCTTATTTCCCCATGTCCGCCGTCACCCCAGACCTCACCACACTGACCCAATCGATCAAGGATTGGGGCCGAGAACTCGGTTTTGCCCACGTCGGTATCGCCGGTGTGGAGCTTGGCGAGCACGAACAACACCTGCAGCGCTGGCTGGAGGCGGGCTATCACGGCGAAATGGAATACATGGGAGCCCACGGCAGCAAGCGCTCGCACCCCGACGAACTGGTCCCGGGCACCTTGCGCGTGGTCTCCCTGCGCATGGACTACCTGCCGGGCGACACCCAGATGGCCCAGCGCCTGGCGCAGCCGGAGAAGGCCTATGTTTCGCGCTATGCCCTGGGCCGCGACTATCACAAGCTGATCCGCAAGCGTGTGCAGCATCTGGCCGATCGTATCCAGCAGGCCATCGGCCCGTTCGGCTTCCGCGCTTTCGTCGACAGCGCCCCGGTGCTGGAAAAAGCCATTGCCCAGGAAGCCGGCCTGGGCTGGATCGGCAAGAACACCCTGCTGCTCAACCGTAAGGCCGGCAGCTATTTTTTCCTGGCCGAGCTGTTCGTCGACCTGCCGCTGCCGGTGGATCCGGCCCAGGCCAGCGAGCATTGCGGGCGCTGCCAGGCGTGCCTGGACATCTGCCCCACCGGAGCTTTCGTCGGGCCGTATGTGCTGGACGCCCGGCGCTGCATCTCGTACCTGACCATCGAACTCAAGAGCGCCATTCCGGTGGAGCTGCGTCCACTGATCGGAAATCGTGTCTTCGGGTGCGATGACTGCCAGATCGTCTGCCCCTGGAACCGCTTTGCCCGCCCGACCGGCGAAGGCGACTTCAAGCCTCGTCACAACCTCGATAACGCAGACCTGGCGCAATTGTTCCTGTGGGACGAGTCGACCTTCCTTTCCAACACCGAAGGCTCGCCGCTACGGCGCGCAGGGTATGAGCGCTGGCTGCGCAACCTGGCGGTGGGGCTGGGGAATGCGCCATCTACCATCCCGGTAATCGAGGCATTGAAGGCGCGCCAGGATCATCCTTCGGAGCTGGTGCGCGAGCACGTCGAATGGGCGCTGGAGCGTCACCGCTGAGTCAGTCACTGTTGGTCGTTGTAGTGAAACTTCGGCATTTCCCAGTGAAACCGGATCGCCAGCAACCGCACCAGGAAACCACCAAACAAGGTCAGCAGCATGGCCTGCCCGGCCGGCACTTCGAAATGCACGCAGCCCAGATAGAACCAGGCAGCGGCAAACGAAACGCTGGCGTATAGCTCCCGCCGGAATACCAAGGGAATATCGTTGCAGAAGATATCCCGCAGGATCCCGCCGAACACCCCGGTGATCACCCCACTGATGGATGCCACCAGCAAACCCTGCCCCATCTCCAGCGCCGTCATGCACCCAATCAGGGTAAACGCCACCAGTCCCAGCGCATCGAGCACCAGAAACAGCGAGCGCAGGCGGCGCATCAAGGGCGCGATGAAGATGGTCATCAGCGCGGCGAAGCTGGTGAGCACCAGGTATTCCGGATGCTTGACCCACGTCAACGGGTAGTGCCCGAGCAGCACGTCACGCACGGAGCCGCCCCCCAGGGCGGTGACGCAGGCGATCAGCACCACGCCGAACCAGTCCATGCCGCGACGCCCGGCAGACAGCGCGCCGGTCATGGCTTCGGCGGTGATCGCAATGAGGTAGAGCATCAGCAACATGGTGCGGGTCCGTGCAGGAAAGGCGCGCAGTCTACTCAGTTGCTCTACGCACCAAAAGGGGGCTGCGCAGCCTTCATGCTACCTGTTGCACGCTCAGACCTTGATGAAGTGCTCGCGGTAGTGACGCAGCTCGGCGATGGACTCGCGGATATCGTCCAATGCCAGATGGGTGCCGCCCTTGACGAAGCTGTCACGCACATGCGGCGCCCAGCGCGCGGCCAGTTCCTTGACGGTGGAGACATCCAGGTTGCGGTAATGGAAGTAGCTTTCCAGAGTCTTCATGTGCCGATAGAGAAAACGGCGGTCCTGGCAGATGCTGTTGCCGCAGATCGGCGACTTGCCCTTCGGAACCCATTGTTCGAGGAACCTGACCGTCTCGGCCTCGGCCTCGGCCATGCTGAGCCGGCTCTCCCGCACTCGCTGGGTCAGCCCGGAGCCGCCATGGGTGCGGGTGTTCCACTCGTCCATGCGCGCCAGCACTTCGTCGCTGTGGTGGATGGCGATCACCGGGCCTTCGGCCAGGGTGTTGAGCTCGCTGTCGGTGACGATGGTGGCCATCTCGATGATCACATCGGTGTCGGGATCCAGGCCGGTCATTTCCAGGTCGATCCAGATCAGGTTCTGTGGATTCTGCATGTGAAGCTCCTCGATTAGGCCGACATATTAGCGTAGTGCTAAACTGCTCGCCGTTTTCAATCGTCCCGCAACCTCGGAACCTTCATGGCCAAACGCCAGCTCAATCGACGCCAGAACTGGCGCATCGAAAAAATCCAGAACGAACGCGCCGCTCGCGCCGCCAAACGCGAACAGCATGCACTGCATGAACTCGAAGGCGGCGACCTGGGCCCAGAGCAACTGGGGCTGGTGATCGCGCACTTTGGCGTGCAGGTCGAGGTCGAGGCACAGGACGGCGATGTTGCTGGCCAGGTGTTCCGCTGCCACCTGCGCGCCAACCTGCCGGCGCTGGTGACAGGCGATCGCGTGGTATGGCGCGCGGGTAACCAGGGCATTGGCGTGATCGTCGCGCAGATGCCGCGCAACACCGAGCTGTGCCGGCCCAACAACCACGGCCAGCTCAAGCCGGTGGCGGCCAACGTCGACCTGATCGTGATCGTCTTCGCCCCGGCGCCCGAACCCCAGGCCAACCTGATCGACCGCTACCTGGTGGCCGCGGAGCACGCTGGCATCCACCCATTGCTGCTGCTCAACAAGGCAGACTTGATCGACGAGCAGAACGCCCCGGCCCTCAATGCGCTGCTGGCGGTGTATCGGCAGCTGGGCTACCCCCTGCTCGAGGTGTCCGCGCATCAGGGCGACGGCATGCAGCGACTGCAGGAGATGCTCGACGGGCACATCAGCGTGTTCGTCGGTCAGTCCGGGGTGGGCAAGTCGTCGCTGGTCAACAGCCTGTTGCCCGATGCCCAGAGCCGCGTCGGTGATCTGTCCGAATGGTCGGGCCAGGGCACCCACACCACCACGACCGCCCGCCTCTATCACTTCCCGGGTGGCGGCGAGTTGATCGACTCCCCAGGTATCCGTGAGTTCGGCCTAGGTCATGTCAGCCGTCACGACGTGGAGGCTGGCTTCATCGAGTTTCGGGACCTGCTCGGCACCTGCCGCTTCCGTGACTGCAAGCATGACCGCGAACCCGGTTGCGCCCTGCTGCTGGCGCTCGAAGATGGGCGGGTTCAGCAACAACGCATGAACAGCTACCGCTCGATCATCGCCAGCTTGCCGGAAGACAGTTACTGAGGCGCCGCTGGCTGCACTTGTAGGAAGAGTTACCCCAAGCTGTAGGAAATTTCTATTTTCGCTGTCATCCCTTGCTGCCCCCTCCCTTTTCGCCAATGGTCATGTAACCAGACGCGTCTCAACAGGGAGGGTTGCACCGATGCCAGTGTTCATCAGTTATCGCCACAGCGAACGCCTGGATGCATTCATCATCAATGAACGCCTGCTGCTGGAAGGAATCGCCACGCACCTGGAACTGTTCGACGCCAGCGCCGAGCACAATCCGGATGACACCTGCACCAGCCTGTGCCACCACCTGATGGATGCCACGCACTTGATCGCCGTAGTCTCGCCCGTCACCGCGGCAGACTGGTGGCTGCCCTGGCAGCTGGGCGCGGCCACGGCCTTGCATCGGCGTATCACGCTGTACCAGAGCGGCTCGGGTTGCCTGCCGTGCTACCAGAAGAAGTGGCCGCGCATGCATGACCGCGAGCACATCGAGCTGTTCGTGCGCGCCTATCACGATGAAGGGACGTTCTGCCGCGCCATGGTGGCCGGGCAGCGCAATGCGCCGGTGATCAATCGATCCAATGCCGACTTTTTCCACGCCGACCTGAGGTCGAAGATCCGCCGCGGTTTCTAGCGCCGGCCGCGGGGGGGTATCGCGGGTCGTGCGGTTGAGGCTTTGTGGCGGCCATGAGATCGAGCGCCGCCCGCGCGAAGCGTGCGCTTGGCGCCGCGCAAAACGAGCGCCGCCCGCGCGGCGCATCGCGACACAAGGCCGCTCTTACATTTGTTGCAACGTGCCATGGCCTGTGGGATTTGGGTTGGGAGCCTGGGGCATGGCGAAACAACGCGTTGCTTACTCTTTTGGTTCGTCCATCTTCAACACACCGTCCTCGAAGATGTTCAGCTTCTGCCGCAGCTCGCGAGGCTGCAGGGGGGCCGCATCCTGGGCCACCCTGGGCGTCCCTGGCGACGGCGCGGCAGAACTGCCCGGGTTCTCGGTCGAGGGCGGGGCTGGTGCGTCAGGCGTGTTCTGCTCGCCTTCGATCGACCGCTGGGCCTTCTTGGTCAGCACGATGATGTCGATGCGCCGGTTGACCGGGTTGAACGGGTCCTTGCGGTCAAACAGCGAAGACGATGCGTAACCCACCACCCGCGCCACTTGATCTTCGGGATAGCCACCAGCGACCAAGGCACGCCGCGCGGCGTTGGCGCGGCTGGCCGACAGCTCCCAGTTGCCGAAGCCACCACTGCCGGCAAAGGGCTTGGCATCGGTGTGGCCGCTGACGCTGATCTTGTTCGGTACCGCCTTGATGGTGTCGGCCATGGCCAGCAGGATGTCCTCGAAGTACGGCTGCAGCCGCGCGCTGCCCAGGTCGAACATCGGCCGGTTCTCGGCATCCATGATCTGGATACGCAAGCCATCCTGGGTAATCTCGAACAGGATCTGATCCTTGAATTTCTGCAGCTCGGGATTTTCCTCGACCTTGTTCTGCAACTCCTGCAGCAGCAATTCGAGCCGCTCGTGCTCGACCTGTTCAGCCATGCTCTCGACATTTTCCTTGTCGATCTGAATGCTGGTCTCAGGCGTCGGCTCGGACTTCACTTCGGGGTTGATGGTCTTGTCCGGGGCAAGCTCGGGCGAGCCGCCCAGGTCGATGACGTAGGGCGTGCCGCTCTCTGAAAAGCCGATCGGGTCCTTGAAGTAGCCCGCGATGGATATCTTCTGCTCGGGCGTCGCGGTGGACATCAACCACAGCACCAGGAAGAAGGCCATCATCGCCGTGGCGAAGTCGGCGAAGGCGATCTTCCAGGCGCCCCCGTGGTGCCCGGCAGCGAAGCGCTTGACGCGCTTGATGATAATCGGCTGATTGTTTTCCATGACTCAGCGACCGCGAACTGCTTGTTCCAGCTCGGAGAAGCTCGGGCGATGCTTGGGATACAGTACCTTGCGCCCGAATTCCACGGCCAGCGACGGCGGCATGCCCGAGGCAGATGCCACGAGCGAGGCCTTGATGGCTTCGTAGAGGTTGACCTCTTCCTTGGCATCGTGGGCCAGGCAGTTGGCCAACGGACCGAAGAAACCGTACGCCGCCAGAATACCGAAGAAGGTACCGACCAGCGCCGCACCCACGTGCATGCCGATCGCCGCCTGGTCGCCCTCGCCCAGCGAGGCCATCGTCACCACGATACCCAGTACTGCGGCCACGATCCCGAAGCCAGGCATGCCGTCGGCGATGCCGGTTACTGCGTGGGAAGGATGCTCGAGCTCCTCCTTCATGCTCATCAGCTCCATGTCGAACAGGCCTTCGAGCTCATGAGGGGCCATGTTGCCGGTGGACATGATGCGCAGGTAATCGCAGATGTACGCGGTCATGCGCTCATCGCCGAGCACAGCCGGGTATTTGGCGAAGATCGGACTGGCCGAGGCGTCTTCGATATCAGCCTCGATCGCCATCATGCCTTCGCGGCGGCTCTTGTTGAGGATCTCGTAGACCAGGCCCAGTACCTCAAGATAGAAGGCGTGGCTGAAGCGAGAGCCGAACATCTTCATCGACTTCTTGACCACATGCATGGTCATGTAGCCAGGGTTGGCCTGGAGGAACGCACCGAATGCCGCGCCACCGATGATCAGGACCTCGAAAGGCTGGATCAGCGCCGCAATCTTGCCGTGAGATAGGACGTATCCGCCGAGGACGCTCGCGAATACGACGATGATGCCGATAATTTTAGCCATAGATTCAAAGCACTTGCAGTCGTGGTCAGGGTCGGGGGCGGGAGCTTGTAAAACTCTTCTTCTACTTATCGGCAGAACTGCGCCAGACTAAAGCCCGTCAAAACGAAAAGCCAGTCAGAGCTGATGTCATGATGCCAGTTGTCCCCGGTGCACAAGGTCAGATCCCTCCAACGCTGGAAGCGTGGGTAAGCTTGCTCGATGGCGTGCGCCTCCCTGTCCCCAAGGCCAGCCATGAACGCGTGCAGGCCGCCATCAATGACAGCCGCCGATCCATGCGCGACATCGCCGAGCTGATGCAGGGCAGTCCCGCGCTGGTACTCAGCGTCATGCGCGAGGCCAATCACCCGGTCAATGCCAGTCTTGCGGAACCGGCCGAGAGCCTCGAGATCGCACTCAACCGGCTGGGCATGGTGCGTACCGGCAGCCTGCTGGCTCGCCTGCCCGCCGTACTGGTGGAGGATATTCCTCCGGTGCTGAGGCAGTTCCAGCTGATCAGCCAGCACGCCAGCCAGCAGGCCAGTGGCCTGTTCGCCAGCCGCCTGGCGCGGCTGTGGCAGGAAATCCACTGGGGCAGCCTGCTGTTTCTCTCGCCCTTGTGGCCGCTGGCAGTGACCCACCCCACCTTGCTGGACGCCTGGGAGCTGCGGGTCATACACAAGGCAGAGGACGCCAGCACCGTGGAGATTGAGCTGTTCGGCGTGCGCATCATGCAGTTGTGCCAGGCCGTGGCCGAGCACTGGCGGCTCCCGGAATGGGTCACCCAAGGCTATCGTCTGCTTCAGGACGAGCGGGACCAGTTGGCCAAGGTGCTGAACATCGCCCGCGAGCAGGACGCACTCCTGCAACAGCAGCGCCTCGACGACGAACCAGGCCTGCGCCGCTGGTTCAACCAGCCGGCCAATACCGTGCTGCTGGCCAACGGCCTGGCCCTGGCCGCCCAGGTCGGCTGGGTCAACCCGCATCTTCTACGCTGGCAGCTGCTTTCCAGCCTGTATCTTCAGACTTCGCTCGACGATGTGCAGCAGCAGGTTCACCAGCAGGCGGCCGCCAGTGCGCGCCAACATGCCAGCATGGCCCTGTTCCATCCGGCCGAGGCATTGATATGGCCATGGAGCCAGCGCCGTCCGCACCCCGGCATGATCACCGCTCCACCACCCTCGGCCCACGACCTGGACGCGTGGCGCAAGCTGTGCGGCGAGCTGCTGGTCCAGCCAAGCCCGTTCAGCAACGCCATCCACCTCAGTACCCAGGCCCGCGAAGCCTTGCTCGCCTGCGGCATGCAGCGCTTGATGCTGCTCATGCTCGACCGCGCCAACAACTGCCTGCGCGTACAGCAGACCGCGGGCCTGCCCAAGGAAGCCCTGCGCCTGAATCTGCCGATCGAACAGAGCAAACTGCTGCAACGGCTCATGAGCCAGCCCGCGCAGTTGCGTCTTACCCCTGACAATCACGTCCAGTTCTCGGCACTGATGCCTGAGCCGCTGCGCGCGCTGCTCGACAGTCAGCACCTGCTGTTGCGTTCGCTGGCAGTCAATGGCCAGGTATTGATGCTGGTACTCGCCGACCAGGACGGCAGGCCGCTGTCCGATATCAGCGTGCAGGCCTTTGGCAAGACGGTGCAATGTATCGAGCGCGCCCTCGCCGCTTTCGGCAATCGCAACGCCTGACCCATGCGCTACAATCGCCCCCTCTGTTCCACCCTGGAGACTGTGGATGACTGACTTTTCTGGTTTGCCCCTGGTGATCGAGCCGGCCGACCTGGTGCCGCGCCTGGATTCGCCACAGCTGATCGTGGTCGACCTGACCAGCGCCAATCGCTATGGCAGCGGCCATGTGCCGGGTGCCCGATTCGTCGACCCCAAACGTACCCAGCTGGGCCAACCACCTGCACCGGGGCTGATGCCAGGCCGTACCGATCTCGAAAAGCTGTTCGGCGAGCTTGGTCATCGCAGCGATGCGGTCTATGTGGTCTACGACGACGAGGGCGGCGGCTGGGCCGGGCGCTTCATCTGGCTGCTCGACGTGATCGGCCACTCCAGGTACCACTATCTCAACGGCGGAATCCAGGCGTGGCCGGCAGACCAGCTGTCCACCGAGACGCCCGCCAGTGCGGGAAGTCCGGTGAGTCTCCAGCTGCATGACGAGCCCACCGCCACCCGCGAATACCTGCAAAGCCGCCTGGGCGCCGCCGACCTGGCCATCTGGGACGCGCGCAGCCCGGGCGAATACCGGGGCGAGAAAGTCCTGGCCGCCAAGGGCGGGCACATCCCCGGCGCGGTCAACTTCGAGTGGACCGCTGGCATGGACCTGAACGATAACCTGCGCATCCGCCAGGACATGCCCGAAATCCTCGCCCAACTGGGCATCACCAGGGACAAGGAAGTGGTCACCCACTGCCAGACCCACCACCGCTCCGGCTTTACCTACCTGGTGGCCAAGGCCCTGGGCTATCCAAGGGTCAAGGCTTACGCCGGCTCCTGGGGCGAATGGGGCAACCACCCGGACACGCCTGTAGAGGTTTAAGGAAAACTACTCAATGAAATCCCGCCTTTTCATCATCAGCCAGTACCTGCTGCCGCACCACCTGTTGTCCCGACTGGCCGGCTGCATCGCCGAATGCCGCGTGCGCTGGTTCAAGAACGCCTTCACCGCCTGGTTCGCCAAGCGCTACCAGGTCGACATGTCCCAGGCCGTGGTCGAAGACCTGACTGCCTATGAGCACTTCAACGCCTTCTTCACCCGCGCCCTGAAACCAGGTGCCCGCCCTCTGGATGAAACGCCGGGCGCCATCCTCTGCCCGGCCGACGGCGCGGTCAGCCAGCTCGGCCCGATCGAGCATGGCCGCATCTTCCAGGCCAAGGGCCACAGTTTCAGCGCCCTCGAGCTGCTGGGTGGCGATCCGGCCAACGCCGCGCCGTTCATGGGCGGCGAGTTCGCCACTGTCTACCTTTCGCCCAAGGACTACCATCGCGTGCACATGCCGCTGGCCGGCACCCTGCGCGAGATGATCTACGTCCCCGGCCGGCTGTTCTCGGTCAACCAGACCACCGCTGAAAACGTGCCGGAGCTGTTCGCGCGCAACGAGCGGGTGGTCTGTCTGTTCGACACCGAGCGCGGCCCGATGGCCGTGGTGCTGGTTGGCGCGATGATCGTGGCCTCGGTCGAGACCGTGTGGGCAGGCCTGGTGACGCCGCCCAAGCGCGAACTCAAGACGTTCCGCTATGACGAAGCCAGCCGCGCGCCGATCCACCTGGAAAAGGGCGCCGAGCTGGGCCGTTTCAAGCTGGGTTCGACCGCCGTGGTGCTGTTCGGGCCAGAGCAGGTCAAATGGGCCGAAAACCTGGGCGCAGGGTCGGCCGTGAGCATGGGACAGAAGTTGGCGCTGCCTGCGCAGGCTTGATCCACATGCCATGAAAAAGGCCCTGCATGATGTGATCATGCAGGGCCTTTTTCATGCCTCGCCGCGCGGCTACTGGGCCTGGCCGCGGCCGTCGCGGTCGCGCATGCCCAGCAGGTACAGCACGCCATCCAGGCCAAGTGTGGAGATCGCCTGCCTGGCCGACTGTTTCACCAGCGGCTTGGCCCTGAATGCTACACCCAGACCGGCCAGCGCCAGCATCGGCAGGTCGTTGGCGCCGTCACCCACGGCAATGGTCTGCTCAAGCTGCAAGCCTTCCTTGTGCGCCAGTTCCTTGAGCAGGTCGGCCTTGCGCTGGGCATCGACAATCGGCTCGACCGCGACCCCGGTGACCTTGCCGTCCACCACTTCAAGCTCGTTGGCGAACACATAGTCGATGCCCAGGCGCGCCTGCACCTGCTTGGCGAAATAGGTGAAGCCGCCCGAGAGGATGGCGGTCTTGTAGCCCATGCGCTTGAGTTCGGCAAACAGGTTCTCGGCGCCTTCGGTCAGGCGCAGCGAAGCACCGATCTCGTCCAGTACGCCGACATCCAGACCCTTGAGCAGCGCCATGCGCTCCTTGAAGCTGGCGCGAAAATCCAGCTCCCCGCGCATGGCCCGCTCCGTGATGGCCGAGACCTGCTCGCCCACGCCTGCCGCCTTGGCCAGCTCATCGATGACTTCGGCTTCGATCAGCGTCGAGTCCATGTCGAACACGGCCAGGCGGCGATTGCGGCGGAACAGGTTGTCTTGCTGGAAGGCAACGTCGACGTCCAGCGCCTGCGCCATGGCAAAGAAGTCGGCACGCATGGCCTCTGCATCGCTCGGCTCGCCGCGCACGGAGATCTCCAGGCAGGCTTTGCCCTTGCCGGTCGAGGCGTCCAGCGCAACCCGCGACGAGAGCCGCTCGATACGCTCGATGGTCAGGCTGTACCGGGAAATGACTTCGCTGACTTGCTGCAACTGCGCAGGGGTGATCTTGCGGCTGAGCAGCGTCACGATGTGGCGAGGCTCACCCTGGCTGTCGATCCAGTGCTGGTAATCGGCCTCGGTGACTGGCGTGTAGCGCGCCTGCAGATGCAACTGATGCGCTTTGCTCTGTACGCTTTGCAGCAGGGTCGAGGCGGCTTCGTTGTCCGCAATGTCGACCAGGATGCCGAACGACAGCGTGCCGTGCATCACCGCCAGACCGATGTCGAGTATGTTCACACCGCCCTGGAGCAGGACGCCGGTGATGGCTGCGGTTAGACCTGGACGGTCTTCACCGGTGATGTTGATCAGGACGATTTCGCGCAAGACGGGCTCCGGCTCGATGAAAAAAGCGCATTCTACCGACTTTCGATGATCATCGGGCGCAGTCGATGCTTTGCCGACCCCGGAGTGCTCGCTATACTGCGCAGCACTTTTCCGCCATAAAGAGCCGCGCTCTGTGATCCGGCCCACGCCCGTCAAGACTGACAACTTCTTCATCATGATCTACCGTGCCCTGAGTCAGCGCCGCATTTCGCTGGCCCTGCGGATCGCCAGCTACAACATCTTCCTGGTGGCCCTGGCACTGGTGATCTACGCCTGCGTCATGGGTTTGCAGTTCAAGCAGGCCATGCACGACCAGGCCGATGCGCTTGGCCAGAGCCTGACCACCCAGACCGCGACCTCGGCGACCGAGCTATTGGTGTCCAACGACATCCTCAGCCTCAATGTGCTGCTGGGCAACCTGGTGAAAAACCCGCTGGTGGCCCACGCGGCGATCTACAGCGTCGACAACCGGATCCTTGCCGAAGCTGGCCAGCGCCCGAAAAACGGGTTGCTGGGCGAGGCCGAGGGTCTCTACCAGACCAAGATCACCTTCCAGGACGTCACCGCCGGGCAATTGCGCATCAGCCTGGACATGACCCAGTTCCAGCAGCCGCTGACCATCAGCCTGCAGAGCATGGGCATCCTGGCGGCAATCCTCCTGGCGCTGGCCCTGGCCTTGAGCCTGCGCCTGGGGCGGTACATCTCCACACCGCTGCTGCAACTGCGAGTGTGGCTGCGCGATCCGCATCACTACACGCCGGCGACCGACCGCCAGGACGAGATTGGCGACCTGGCCCGCCAGCTGCACGCGCGCCTGGCGCCCGAGCCGCCGCCTGAGCCAGAGCCCGAAGAGTACGTTGAGGAAGAAGACGAAGCCTTCGACGTCCATGACCTGCACGACGCCGAGTTCATCGAGCCGCCTGCGGCCAAGCGCCCGGCCAGGCTCGAAGGCACGGCAGGCGAAGACGAAGACGACGAGGCCTTCGCCGGCCTGATGGACGAAGAAGATGCTCCGGCCAAGCCGAGTGCTCCCGCCAGCACAGAACCCCAGACCACCGCAGTGCTTGCCGTGCAGCTTGGTTCGCAAGAACAGCTGCGCCGCCTGCCGCGGGCGCGCCTGACCGAATTGCTTGAGCGCTATCGGGACTGCCTTGATCAGGCTGCCTCTCTGTATGAAGGGCAGATGTATACGCTCAATGACGGCAGTACGTTGCTGCTGTTCCACAGCGGTGACAGTGGCGAGGACTACCTCACCAACGCAATCTGCTGCGGCGAACTGCTGCGTGCCTTGGGCCACGCCCTGCAGGTCGAAGTGGCTGACAGTGGTATAACGCTGCAGCTGCAACTTGGGCTGGCCCTGGGGGATGGCCTCCACGGCCTGAGCCAGGTCGATCTGCTGCTGACCGACAAGGCACAGGATGCCCTGGCGCTGTCCCAGCACAGCCGTAACCTGCTGCTGGTCGAGCGCAAGATCAGCGACGACAGCCTGATTCGCCAGCGTGCGCGCATCCGCCCGATCGCAAGTCCTGAAGGCGCCAGTTGCGTGGAACGGTTGCTCGAGCCGTACCCGTCGATGCTGGAGCGCCAGCTGGCACGGATGGCTGAACGCCAGGCCTGACTGCTCCAGGCCGGCCTGCCGCAATGCTCCATTCCAAATGGGACATTGATAATAAAAAAGCCCGCATCGCTGCGGGCTTTTTCATGGATGAAAGGTTCAGAACCTGAATACTTCCATATCGGTACGAATCGGCGAGGCCATCGGTATCCTCGACTTCTCCGGCTCTTTACGTACCTGAGCAGGTGCCGCTTTCCTGGGCGCCTCTTCAACGATAGCCGGCTGGTTCGCCAGTGGCTTGAGCGCCGTGCTCAACTGCTCGGCGAGCTTTTGCAGCAACTGCCCCTGGGCCTGGACCTGCGAGGCCTCGGTACCCTGGTGCTGCTGCTCCAGGTGAACAATGCGGTTGTCCCGCACATGGCCACGGCGGTCGAGCAACCGCCACTGGGCATCGAGGATCGCCGGCTGGTTGGTGCCCGAGTCGAGCCGGGTGATGGACAGCAGTACCTGCACGTCCGGGCTGAAGCCCGTGCTGGCAGGGGCCAGGACCACGCGCTGGCTGTCCAGGTGCGAGGCAAGCTGGCGCACCAGCAACTGGTCGATATCCGAAGACAGGCTACCTGCCCACCGGCCGTCAGTGGCCGCGGTCAGGCTGCCATCGCTCTGACGTTGCAGAAAGGTTTCGCGTTGCAGGTAGTCGGCTACCGATACCGGGCCGAGCACCACTGCCATTCCCGACGCTTGCTTGGGCAGCGCGGGATCACCGCTGTCGAGCTGGTACAGAGATACCGGCTGGTGCATGCTGCAACCAGTCAGACCGAGGACGCCAGTCATCAGCAGAACAAATGGAAGGCGCAGAAATTTCATCATCCCATCCAGGCGGTCGCCTCAAGGCCAACCGCAGCGATACATGTGTAGATTCGAACGCGCACACAGCCACGCTGGCGCCGCGAGGGGCCTATCATCCGCGAAATAACCGTCCGACTCCAGCGTTTCTGCCCTGAACGGCGTTGAAATCACCCCTCAAGGCAGGTCCGAATTCACACCGGCCCGTCGACCGTCAGGCTGTCCACCCGCTGGAAGCCGCGTGGCAGCTTGTTGCCACGGCGGCCGCGCTCACCTTTATAGTGTTCCAGGTCGTCCGGCTTGAGCGACAAAGTGCGCTTGCCGGCCTGCAATACCAGCGTGGAACCCTCGGCAATCACCGCCAGATCAGTCACGAACTCTTCACGGCTGGCAACGCGCTCACCGGGTACGCCGATGATCTTGTTGCCCTTGCCCTTGCCCAGCTGCGGCAGGTCGCTGACCTTGAACACCAGCAGGCGCCCCTCGCTGGTTACCGCGCCAAGCCAGTCCTGCTCGCGATTGGCGACAGGACGCGGGGAAATCACCTTGGCCCCGTTAGGCAGACTGAGCAACGCCTTGCCGGCCTTGTTCTTTGCCTGCAGGTCCTCACCCTTGACCACGAAGCCGTAACCGGCGTCGGAGGCCACCACGTAGAGCGCGTCGTCCTCGGGCAAGAGCACGCATTCGAAGGCGGCGCCTGGCGGCGGAGTGAGACGGCCGGTGAGCGGTTCGCCCTGCCCACGCGCCGACGGCAGGCTGTGGGCTGCCAGCGAGTAGCTGCGCCCGGTAGAGTCGATGAACACGGCAAACTGGTTCGAACGCCCCGCCGCCGCGGCGCGGAAACCGTCGCCTGCTTTGTAGGAAAGCCCTGTGGCATCGATGTCATGGCCCTTGGCGCAGCGCACCCAGCCTTTTTCCGACAGCACCACCGTGACTGGCTCGGTCGGCATCAGCTCGTTTTCCGAAAGTGCCTTCGCTTCAGACCGTGCAACGATCGGCGAGCGACGGTCGTCACCATAGGTCTCGGCATCCTTGATCAGCTCGGTACGCACCAGTTTGCGCAACTTGGCTTCGCTGCCGAGCAGGGAGGTCAGCTTGGTCTGTTCCTTGCGCAGCTCTTCCTGTTCGCCACGAATCTTCATCTCCTCAAGGCGCGCCAGCTGCCGCAAGCGTGTTTCAAGGATGTAGTCGGCCTGGATCTCGGTGAGTTCGAAGCGGGCGATCAGTGCGGCCTTGGGCTGGTCCTCGGTACGGATGATGTGGATCACTTCATCCAGGTTGAGGAAGGCAACCAGCAAACCGTCGAGCAGGTGCAGGCGGCGCTCGACCTTGTCCAGGCGGAAGCGCAACCGGCGACGGACGGTTTCGGTGCGGTACTGCAGCCACTCCACCAGCAGCATGCGCAGGTTCTTCAGCTGCGGGCGGCCGTCCAGGCCGATGATGTTGATGTTGACCCGGTAGGTACTTTCAAGGTCCGTGGTGGCGAACAGGTGCTGCATCAGCTCGTCGGCATCAATGCGATTCGAGCGCGGAATGATGACGATGCGGCATGGGTTCTCGTGGTCGGACTCGTCACGCAGGTCGGCGACCATCGGCAGCTTCTTGGCCTGCATCTGCGCGGCGATCTGTTCCAGCACCTTGGCACCGGAGACCTGGTGCGGCAGAGCCGTGACAACGATATCGCCGTCCTCGATCCGAAACACGGCGCGCATGCGAATCGAGCCCTTGCCGCTTTCGTAGATTTTCTGCAGCTCGGCGCGAGGGGTGATGATCTCGGCTTCAGTGGGGTAGTCAGGCCCTTGGATATGCTCGCAAAGCTGCTCGATGGTGGCCTTGGGCTCATCAAGCAGGCGCACGCAGGCGCTGGCGACTTCGCGCAGGTTGTGCGGCGGCACATCGGTGGCCATGCCCACGGCGATGCCGGTGGTGCCGTTGAGCAGAATGTTCGGCAGGCGCGCCGGCAGCACCGCAGGCTCCTGCAAGGTGCCGTCGAAGTTGGGCACCCAGTCCGACGTGCCCTGGCCCAGTTCGCTGAGCAGCACTTCGGAGTAGCGCGACAGGCGCGCCTCGGTATAACGCATCGCGGCGAACGACTTCGGATCGTCCGGCGCACCCCAGTTGCCCTGCCCGTCGACCAGGGTATAGCGATAGCTGAAAGGCTGCGCCATCAGCACCATGGCTTCGTAGCAGGCCGAGTCGCCGTGGGGGTGGAACTTGCCGAGCACGTCACCCACGGTACGCGCGGATTTCTTGTGCTTTGAGTCGGCATCCAGGCCCAGCTCGCTCATGGCGTAGACGATGCGGCGCTGTACCGGTTTCAGGCCGTCGCCGATGTGCGGCAAGGCTCGGTCCATGATCACGTACATGGAGTAGTTGAGGTAGGCCTGTTCGGTGAAGTCAGCCAGGGAACGGCGCTCGACGCCGTCGAGACTGAGTTCGAGTGAGTCGCTCATGCGGGCCTCGTCATTTCAGGTTCTGGCGCAACAGCAAGGTGCCACTGCGCTGGGTAAATTCAAGTTGTTTCAGGGCGCTCATCCCGAGCAGGACCTGCTCGCCGTCGAGCCCGGGCACGACCAGGGCACGTACGTTGCGCAGGTGGATCTCGCCGAGCCTCAAGCTGTCCAGGCGGGTGCGGTAGCCTTGGGTCCGGCCATTGGCGGTGCTCAGCATGACCGGCGCACCCTGCTCAAGGCCGAATCTTCGCGCCAGGGCCTCGGGCACCGCGACGTCGGTCGCACCTGTATCGAGCATGAAGCGCACGGTCTGGCCGTTGATTGCCCCGTCGGCCACGAAGTGCCCCTGGCCGTTGCTCAGCAGACGCACTTCGATGAAACCTGCACCGTGCTCGGACTGCACCACGGTGTTGGGATTGTGCTGACGCTCTTCCCACTGGCCAAAAAAGCGCGTGGCCAGGAACAGCGCGCCTGCCCAGGCAACCATCATCAGCAGCCTGCCCGCACGCTTGCCCGGCGGCTGGCTCACGGTTTGGCGCTCCAGCCGCCCTGCGGCGCCTCGAAGCGCCAGACCACCGGCCGCGACTCACCGTCCGCGCGGGTCGCACCGTTGTTGTCGAGGCCGACCCATGCGCCCTTGGCATCGATCACCAACGCCTCGGCGAGACCGAATGGCTGGTCGTAGCGCCGCTCGTCGGCCATGGCACCGGCAGCGAACGACCAGCACCGCTCGACCTTGCCGGTATCGGCGTCCCGGCGGCAGATGCGGAAGGCATTGCGCTCGAGGGTGAACAGCTTGCCCTCATGGAGCGAAAGGTCGGCGAAATCCCGCGACACCGGCCGGGAGCGATGCATCTGCGCAGGGCGCATCTCGACCCCGGCTTCGCTGAGCAATACGCAGCCGCCGGAGCAGGCCCACACCGACTGCTGACGCCTGACCGAGATCAGGCCGCGCCGCTCGCGCTCGGCAGCTAGCCACAGGCGGTCACCCGAGGGGCTGATCGCCAGGCCTTCGAACAAGGCGTTGAAGTGCAGGAGCATGCCGCTGGCGCGGGCCTGGCGAATCATCGCCGGGTCGATCCTCAGCCAGTCGGGGTCTCCCTTCAGCGGGATTTCGAGCACGGCGGCATGCGCCTCGCTGACCACGAAGAAATTGCCCGCATCGTCGCAGCTGATGCCTTCGAAATCCAGCTCGCCGCCCCGTATGAAGGAAGCTGCCCAGTTACCCGAGCGCAGCCCCCACGGGAGCCCGCTTTCCGGCACTGGGGGCGCGCTGAAGGCCAGGGGCTGGCTCTGCCAGGTCCGGTCTCGCTGGTCCAGGCGATAGATGCGGTCGTCGTCGCGGTCGGACACCGCCCACAACCCTCCTCGGCACTCGGCCAGGCCCGACAGGTTGCCGCCACGCATGCCCTCGACCGGGTGCTCGGCGGTCAGTTTCAGTTCGGGCCAGGTATCCGCCAGGATGGGAACCGTACACAGCGCCAGACAGGCTGCCAGTACCCAACGAATCAAGTCAGGACCTCGGCCAGGTTTCCTTTTGTTTCAAGCCAGCTCTTGCGGTCGCTGGCGCGCTTCTTGGCCAGCAGCATGTCCATGATCTCGCGGGTTTGCTCCAGGTCTTCCAGGGTCAGCTGCACCAGACGGCGGGTGTTCGGGTCCATGGTGGTCTCGCGCAGCTGCGGCGGGTTCATCTCGCCCAGGCCCTTGAATCGGGTGACCTGTGGCTTGCCGCGCTTCTTCTCCGCCACCAGGCGGTCGAGGATGCCGTCGCGTTCGGCCTCGTCCAGGGCATAGTAGATTTCCTTGCCAAGGTCGATGCGGTACAGCGGCGGCATGGCCACATAGACATGCCCCGCTTCCACCAACGGGCGGAAATGCTGCACGAACAATGCGCACAGCAGAGTTGCGATATGCAGGCCGTCGGAGTCGGCGTCGGCAAGGATGCAGACCTTGCCATAGCGCAGCTGGCTGAGGTCGGTGGCACCGGGGTCGACACCGATGGCCACGGCGATGTTGTGCACTTCCTGGCTGGCCAGGACTTCGCCGCCGTCGACCTCCCAGGTATTGAGGATCTTGCCGCGCAGCGGCAGGATCGCCTGAAACTCCTTGTCTCGCGCCTGTTTGGCCGAGCCGCCGGCCGAATCGCCCTCGACCAGGAACAGCTCGGCGCGCATCGGGTCCTGCCCGGCGCAGTCCGCCAGCTTGCCAGGAAGCGCCGGCCCTTGGGTAATACGCTTGCGCTCGACCTTCTTGCTCGCCTTGAGGCGGCGCCCGGCGTTGCTGATGGCCAGTTCCGCCAGCTGCATGCCCAGTTCGGGATGGGCGTTGAGCCACAGGCTGAAGGCATCCTTGACCACCCCCGACACGAATGCCGCGGCCTCGCGCGATGACAGGCGCTCCTTGGTCTGCCCGGAGAACTGCGCGTCCTGCATCTTCATCGACAGCACGAAGGTAATGCGCTCCCAGACATCCTCGGGGGCCAGCTTGACCCCGCGTGGGAGCAGGTTGCGGAACTCGCAGAACTCGCGCATGGCATCGAGCAGGCCCTGGCGCAGGCCATTGACGTGGGTGCCACCCTGGGCCGTGGGGATCAGGTTGACGTAGCTTTCCTGGACACTGTCACCGCCTTCGGGCAACCACAGCAGCGCCCAGTCGACGGCTTCCTTGTTGCCCGCGAGGCTGCCGCAGAACGGCTCGTCCGGCAGGCGTTGGTACTCGCTGACCGAGTCGACCAGGTACGAGCGTAGCCCGTCTTCGTAATGCCATTCGACCTTTTCGCCGGTGCCCTTGTCCTCGAAGCTGACCAGCAGCCCCGGGCACAACACGGCCTTGGCCTTGAGCACGTGCTTGAGGCGGCTGATAGAGAACTTGGGTGAGTCGAAGTACTTGGGATCGGGCGCGAAGTACACGCTGGTACCGGTGTTGCGCTTGCCCACGGTGCCGATCACTTCCAGCTCGGTGGACTTGAAGCCGTCGGCGAAGGTCATCTGGTATTCGTTGCCATCGCGCTTGACCCGCACGCGGACCTGATTCGACAGCGCATTGACCACCGAGATGCCCACCCCGTGCAGGCCGCCGGAAAACTGGTAGTTCTTGTTGGAGAACTTGCCGCCGGCATGCAGCTTGGTCAGGATCAGCTCGACACCGGAGACGCCCTCTTCTGGGTGGATATCCACCGGCATGCCGCGACCGTCATCGCTCACTTCGAGGGAATGGTCGGCGTGCAGGATCACCTGGATGGAACGCGCGTGACCTGCCAGGGCTTCGTCGACACTGTTGTCGATCACTTCCTGGGCCAGGTGGTTCGGCCGGCTGGTGTCGGTGTACATGCCCGGCCGCTTGCGGACCGGATCAAGGCCGGAGAGGACTTCGATGGCGTCTGCGTTATAGGCGCTAGCGCTGGGATTGGCCATGGGTTCTCGTCATCAGTCGTTGTGAATGCAAAAAATCAGAATACGGAAAAATCAAGCGCGTCATACGTCGCGCGGGCTATGCCGGCATGGGCCAGCAATGCCGGCAGGTGCTCGGCAAAACCCTGGAAGCCGTGGTCACCACCGGCCTGGATACGCAAGGAACAGGCCCGGTAGTAGCGCTCGGCGTGGCGATAATCGAGGGTTTCATCGCCGGTCTGCAACCACACCTGATAGCGGCCTGCATCCTGCGGCGGCGGTACTTCAAGCTCGGCCAGGGCGTGGACATGGTCGTGGGTCAGGTCCCAGGACTCGCCGCTGTAGAAGTTCTGCTGGGGGCCGAGATGACCGTCGAACAAGCGGTGCGGGCTGACGGCCGGGTTGATCAGCAAGGCCTTGAGCCCCTGGCGCTCGGCCAGGCAGGTGGCATAGTAGCCGCCAAGCGAACTGCCGACCAGCAAGGGCGTGCCCAGCTCGGCGATGGCGGCTTCGAGCTGGACCATGGCATGGCGCGGATGGTGATGCAGGGCCGGGACCCGCAACTGGCTGGTCAGGCCCAGGTGCTGCATCACGGCGCTCACCTGCTGCGCCTTGCGTGACAGCGGCGAGCTGTTCAAGCCATGTATATAGAGGATGGAACCCGACATGCTGCCCCCGGAAACTGCGGTTGCGCACCCTTCGAAGCGGGCGCAAGGACGCGCAGTGTAGCCTGTTCGAGGGGCAAAGGCGCGCGGCAGGGATTTTCGCAACAATTTCACGAGCCAGTGACTGGACCTTAATAACCCGGACCGTTGAAGTCCAGACGCACCTCATAATCTACCGCCCGCGATACCCCGGTCTCCATCCGCCCGTCCGCATGCAGGCGCAACCAGCGATAGCCGGGCTTCTGCTCGCTGACCGTGAAGTCCTCGCGACCAGGGGCGAACTGGATGCAGGTCGACGGCGACGCCAGCAGCCGCACACCGCCGCGCTGCTGATCCCACTCCTGGTGAATATGCCCCCACAATAACGCCCGTACCTGTGGATAACCCTCGAGCACCTTGAACAGCGCATCGGCATTGCGCAGTCCGATGGACGCCATCCAGGCGCAGTCGATCGGCACCGGCTGATGGTGCATGGCTATCAGGCAATGCCGATCGGGCGCCTCTCGCAAGGCCTCGTCGAGACTGGCGAGCTGCCCTTCTTCGAGCCACCCGAAGGTCGCTCCGACGACTTGCGAGTTCAGCATGATGATCCGCCAGTGGCCGATGTCGGTCACCTCCTTGAGCAGGTCCGCATCCTGCGCTGTCCTGGCCATCGCGCCACGGTCGTCGTGATTGCCCGGCAACCAGCGCGCCTGCGCGCCGAACGGCTCGGTCAACTCGCGAAACCAGGCGTAGGAGGCCTCGCTGCCATCCTGGGACAGGTCGCCGGTGGCCAGCAACACGTCGACGCGCGGGTGTTCGCGGCGCGCCTGGGCGATCACATGCCGCAGGCTGTCGCGGGTATTCAGGCCGAACAGGCTGCCCTGGGCGTCGGCGAACAGATGGCTGTCGGTGAGCTGCAGCACATGTACAGGGGATGGATCTGGTGGCTGGATGGGCTGCGGCAACGGCCGTCTCCTCGTTGACAGTTCAGCGTACTACCGCCAGCTCATGACCGCAGGCCAGGCAGTGGCTCAGCCATTCCCCGAGGAACAGGTTGAGCTGGGCCTTTTCGTCTGGCTGGTGCATGGCGGCGTTAGGATAGGGATAGATGCTGCGAAAACGCCGAGTATGCTCGGAGCTGACTACCTCGGCCATGCGCGCATCGTGATAGACCTGCACTTCGAGCTGCGGTACCGGCAACCAAGGCAGGCTGTGCTCCTGGCGAACCCGCAAGGTCGTGGTATATGGGCAGGCCAGCACCACATCGAGCACCAGCACGCCCACCATCTGGTCGCCCTGGGTCATGCCTATGCGCCGCGAACTCTGGGCGCTGCGCATGTCGGGCAGCAGCCGCATCAGCCGCGCGTAGTTGGCCTCGCAGGCCGCTTGCAGCCCGGCCAGGTCGACCCGATAACGTTCGCGCAACAGGTTCACGACCACAACCCCCTGACTTCGGCACGGTTGAGCGCCAGCCATTGCAGCGCGATGATCGTCGCCGCGTTGGTGATACGGCCATCACGTACAGCCTGCAGGGCATCTTCGAACGGCCAGACCCTCACTCGGATGTCCTCGCCCTCTTCTTCGAGCCCATGCAGCCCGCCAGCTGCTTCGCTGCTGCAACGCCCCAGATACAGATGCACGAACTCATCGCTGCCGCCGGGCGAAGGGAAGTAGCGGGTCATCGGCCACAAGGTGGCGATGGCCAGCCCGGCTTCCTCTTGCGCCTCGCGGTGAGCAACTTCCTCGGGCTGTTCGTCCTTGTCGATCAGCCCGGCGACCAGTTCGATCAGCCAGGGATTCTCGACTTTGCCCAACGCACCCACGCGAAACTGCTCGATGAGTACGACTTCGTCGCGCTGGGCGTCATAAGGCAGTACGCAGACCGCGTCATGCCGCACGAACAGCTCGCGGCTGATCTCGCGGCTCATGCCGCCCGCGAACAGTTCATGGCGCAGATGCACCCGGTCGAGCTTGTAGAAGCCCTGGAAACAATTGGCCCGCTCGACGATCTCGACCGCCTGGGGCACCGTATTCAACGAATCTGACATGGAAATCCTCGTTACCTCATTTACAGCTCCGGCCATCCTACTCCGCGAATCGCCGCGTTTCACCCCTTTAAAGATAGCGCTCAGGCTGCGAGGATAGGGCACTGCTGGTCTGTTCAGCTTAGTGGCGAACCGAAGGCTTCGCCGACGGTCCAAGGCCGATAACTTTCAGTTGCAAGGATCATCATGACGCTAGTCAAACTGACTTCCGTGGCCGTGTTGGCACTGGCCCTGGGCGCCTGCCAGAGCCTGTTCACACCCAGCATGCGCGCACCGCTCGAGGTCAAGCGCGATGCCTGGGAACACATCAAGCCCGGCTGCAGCGAAAGCGACTGCCCGCTGGTGAACATCGACATGATTCACTTCCCCGCCCTGCCCAAGCTCGACGGCATTGTCGAAAAACGTCTGCTGCAGCTGACCGAGGACAACCAGCGCACCACGCCGCCCGCGACGCTCAAGGCCTACGAGGAGCAATACCTGCAAAGCGCCGAGAAGCGCAACAGCAGCTATCTGCAGGCCAAGGTACGCGAGCAGCATGACGGACTGGTGATCATCGAGCTGTCGAGCTACCTGGACAGCGGCGGCGCGCACGGCATGCCGGGGCGCGGCTTCATCAACTACTCGCGCAAGCTGGACAAGGTGTTGACCCTGCAAGACATGCTGGTGCCAGGGCAAGAGGCGACCTTCTGGAAGACCGCCAAGGAATCCCACCGCGCCTGGATGATCAGCACCGGCATGGACAAGGACCCCGAGTTCGTCAAGACCTGGCCCTTCCGCCAGACCCCGCACATCGCCCTGACCTACGGCGCCGTGGTGCTCAAGTACGAAGTCTATGCCATCGCGCCCTACTCCATGGGCCACATCGAGCTGAAGATTCCCTACCCGCGCCTGAACGGCGTGCTCAAGCCAGAGCTGTTTCCCGGCCGCGGCTGAGGCTCAGCAAACCGTGCAACACCCCTGCCAGCAGCAATGCCGGCAGGGTTGCCCCGACGTCCGGCGCCAGGCTGGCCATCAGATGATAGGCCGCCACGCCCACCGCCCAGGCCAGCAATGCTCCCCAGTGCAAGCTGCCGACGACTGCAGGCAGACGCCGCCTGCGAACGACGAAGTGGTCCATCAGCACCACGCCGAACAGCGGCGCGAACACGGAGCCGATCAGCAGCAGGAAATTCTCGTACTGCGCCAGCGGCGCCAGGCAGGCGATGAGCGTGCAGAGCGCGCCGATCGCGAGGGCCAGATGCTCGATCTTGATGCGCACCAGCAGCCCGGTGGTGACCGCGGCCGAATGGATATCGGCGAAGGCGTTCTCGGTCTCGTCCAGCAGGATCAGCAGGAGTGGAATGCCCAGGCCGGCACCCGCCAGCGCCAGCAATAGCGCGTTTGCCTCACCGCTTGGCGCGAACGCCAGGGTATAGGCCACGCCCAGGCTCATCAGCCAGGTGTTGCCGATGAAGTAGCCCAGCGCGGTGCCGGCGAACACCCGGTTGGCGCGCCGGGCGAAACGCGAGTAGTCGGCAATCAGTGGCAACCATGACAGCGGCATGGCGATCGCAATGTCGAAGCCGACCGCCAGCGACATCGAGCCATCTCCGGCGCGGGCCCAGATCGCGGCCAGATCGGCCTTGGCGAACAGGTTCCAGGTCAGCCACAGGCAGGCACCGATCAGCAGCCAGATGCCCCACTTGCGCAGGATCTTGCGCACGAAGGCCAGTGGGCCGCAGATTGCCAGCAGGGTCGCCAGTGCGCCGAAGCAGAGTGTCCAGAGCAGCGGACTGGTCAGCGCGCCGCCCTCGCCGAATGCGCGCGCACCCAGCAGGCTCGCGGCATCCCGCATGACGATGATCTCGAACGAGCCCCAGCCGATCAGTTGCAGCAGGTTGAGCACAGACGGCAACCGCACGCCGTGCCCGCCGAGCGTCAAGCGCAGGGTAGCCATGGCCGAAAGACCGGTATCGCTGCCGATCACCCCGACCGCAGCCAGCAGCAGCACGCCGACGGCGGTGCCGAGGAAGATCGCCAACATCGCGCCCGCCAGCCCCAGTCCAGGCGCCAGCATCGCGCCCACCTGCAGCACCATCAATCCCGTCCCCAGCGAAAACCAGAGCACAAACAGATCCCGCGCCCCGAACACCTGCTGCGCGGCAGGAACAGGCCGATCAGGCGAAAACTCGTCAAAGCCACTCATGTCAAAACAGCCCCTATCCAATACCCAGTCATGCACCAAGGCTGACAACCCAAATCCGCCAGGCCATGGCACGTTGCAACAAATGTGGGAGCGGCCTTGTGCCGCGATGCGCCGCGCGGGCGGCGCTCGATTCACGCGGCGCTGCAACATTCAAGCGCACGCTGCGCCGCCCCGCTCCCCTCCTTCAAACTTTCTGATACAACTGGCTACCTTCCTGCCGGAACCGCTCGGCCTGCTCGCGCATCCCATCCTCCACCGCCACGTCCACCGCCGCGATGCGCTGGTTGGCGGCGTATTCGCGCACTTCCTGGGTGATCTTCATCGAGCAGAACTTCGGTCCGCACATCGAGCAGAAGTGCGCGACCTTGGCCGACTCCTTGGGCAGCGTCTCGTCATGGAAGGCGCGCGCGGTGTCCGGGTCAAGGCCAAGGTTGAACTGGTCCTGCCAGCGAAACTCGAAGCGGGCCTTGGACAAGGCATTGTCGCGGATCTGGGCGCCTGGATGCCCCTTGGCGAGGTCGGCGGCGTGGGCGGCGATCTTGTAGGTAATGATGCCGGTCTTGACGTCGTCCTTGTTCGGCAGGCCAAGGTGTTCCTTGGGCGTCACGTAGCAGAGCATGGCGCAACCGAACCAGCCGATCATCGCCGCCCCGATCCCGGAGGTAATGTGGTCGTAGCCCGGCGCGATGTCGGTAGTCAGCGGGCCAAGGGTGTAGAACGGCGCTTCGTCGCAGCACTCCAGCTGCTTGTCCATGTTCTCCTTGATCAGCTGCATCGGCACATGGCCAGGGCCTTCGATCATGCACTGCACATCGTGCTTCCAGGCGATCTTGGTCAGTTCGCCAAGGGTTTCGAGCTCGCCGAACTGGGCTTCGTCGTTGGCGTCGGCGATCGAGCCCGGACGCAGCCCATCGCCCAGCGAGAAGCTGACGTCGTAGGCCTTCATGATTTCGCAGATCTCGTCGAAATGCGTGTAGAGGAAGTTCTCCTTGTGATGTGCCAGGCACCACTTGGCCATGATCGAGCCGCCACGGCTGACGATGCCGGTGACCCGCTTGGCCGTCAGCGGTACATAGCGCAGCAGCACGCCTGCGTGGATGGTGAAGTAGTCCACGCCCTGCTCGGCCTGTTCGATCAGGGTGTCGCGGAACAACTCCCAGGTCAGGTCCTCGGCCACGCCGTTGACCTTTTCCAGCGCCTGGTAGATCGGCACGGTGCCGATCGGCACTGGCGAGTTGCGGATGATCCACTCGCGGGTCTCGTGGATGTGCTTGCCGGTGGACAAGTCCATCACGGTGTCCGACCCCCAGCGGATGCCCCAGGTCAGCTTGGCCACTTCTTCCTCGATCGAGGAGCCAAGGGCGCTGTTGCCGATATTGCCGTTGATCTTCACCAGGAAGTTGCGGCCGATGATCATCGGCTCAAGCTCGGTGTGGTTGATGTTGGCGGGGATGATCGCTCGGCCGCGGGCAACTTCGTCGCGCACGAACTCAGGGGTGATCTCCTTGGGGATGCTGGCCCCAAAGCTGTGGCCTGGGTGCTGCTGCTCCAGCAGGCCGGCGGCGCGGGCTTCCTGCAGCTTCATGTTCTCGCGGATGGCGACGTATTCCATCTCGGCAGTGATGATGCCCTTGCGCGCGTAGTGCATCTGGCTGACGTTGACGCCGGCCTTGGCGCGGCGCGGGTTGCGCACGTGGGCAAAGCGCAGCTTGGCGAGTTCGGCGTCATTGAGCCGCTGCTGGCCGAAGTTCGAGCTCAGGCCGTCGAGGCGCTCGGTGTCACCACGGTCGTCGATCCAGGCCGAGCGCACATCGCCAAGGCCTTTGCGCACATCGATGACGACCTCGGGGTCGGTGTAGGGGCCGGAGGTATCGTAGACCAGCACTGGCGCGTTGCTTTCGCCGCCGAAGTCCGTGGGGGTGTCATCGAGGCTGATCTCGCGCATCGGCACGCGGATGTCCGGGCGCGAACCCTCGACATGGATCTTGCGCGACCGGGTAAAGGGCTGCACGGACTGCTGGTCGACTTGGGCCGACTCACTCAGGTTGATCGTTTTTTCTTGTTTGCTCATCACAGGCTCTCCAGACAGCTTCCTAGCGGTGGAATGTCGGGGAGAACCTGAAAAAGACGCGGACGCACCCTGTAAAGGTGCAGTGCCGGATGCGGGTATGCGGCGCTTTGCAGCTGCTCGACAAATCCCGGACCTGGCACAAGAGACTCGCCGGGAAAGCGAGAAATCTTGTTCCCTACGCAGGCGCTAACCTGATCAGGTTCAACGGGATCCGGATACTTCCGATCTCAGCCTCTGCTTCAAGGCACCCCGACAAGAACGCGCCCAGTCTAGACTGGTCTGAACACCAAAGCCAAGCTTGCATGCACAGGATGGATAAATGGCGCAAATGGCAGATTGTTGCCAAATGCGCACGCCACTACACTGCCTGGCATCCGATACTCAACAGTTCAGAAATTCAAACGTTCAAGGATCGCCCTATGCTGCGCAAACTTTCACTGGCCATTGCCGTGTCTTGTGCGTCGAATGGCCTGGCCTGGGCAGCGGACGTGCCCACCACGGTGAAGACCGACCTGGTCAGCGTCTACCAGGAAGCGGCGAGCAACAACGCTGACCTGGCGGCCGCCCGCGCCGACTACGGCGCCCGCCGCGAAATCGTGCCCCAGGCCCGGGCCGGCTTGCTGCCGAACCTGTCGGCCGGTGCCGAGATGGCCAACACCCGCACCAAGCTCGACGAGCCGGCGATTACCGCCAACCGCAGCGGCAACGTCTGGAGCGCGACCTTGTCGCAGCCGGTATTCCGCGCCGACCGCTGGTTCCAGCTGCAGGCGGCCGAGGCGGTCAACGAGCAGGCGGCGCTCGAGCTCTCGGCGACCGAGCAGAACCTGATCCTGCAGACCGCCGAGAATTACTTCGCGGTATTGCGTGCCCAGGACAACCTGGCCGCGACCAAGGCCGAGGAGGCCGCCTTCCGGCGCCAGCTCGACCAGTCCAACGAACGGTTTGATGTGGGCTTGTCGGACAAGACCGATGTGCTGCAATCCCAGGCCAGCTATGACACTGCACGGGCCAACCGGATCATTGCCGAGCGTGATGTGCAGGACGCTTTCGAAGCGCTGGTCACCCTGACCAACCGCGAGTACGGATCCTTGCAGGGCGTGGTGCACACCCTGCCGGTACTGGTGCCGACGCCCAACGACGCCAGGACCTGGGTCGACACTGCAGCGCGGCAGAACCTCAATTTGCTGGCCACCAACCACGCCGTCGATGCCGCCGAGGAGACCCTGCGCCAGCGCAAGGCCGGACATGCGCCGACGGTGGACGCGGTGGCGCGCTACCAGAAAGGCGACAACGACAGCCTCGGCTTTACCAACCCGGCGCCGCAGGCCGGAGTGCGCTATGGCGGAGACGTCGAGCAGACCAGTATCGGCCTGCAGCTGAACATCCCGATCTACAGCGGTGGCCTTACCAGCTCGCAAGTCCGCGAAGCCTACCAGCGCCTGAACCAGGCCGAGCAGCAGCGCGAAAGCCTGCGCCGCCAAGTCGTGGAAAACACCCGCAACCTGCACCGTGCGGTGAACACCGACGTCGAGCAGGTGCAGGCCCGCAAGCAGTCGATCATCTCCAACCAGAGCGCGCTCGAGGCCACCGAGATCGGCTACCAGGTCGGCACCCGCAATATCGTGGACGTGCTCGACGCCCAGCGCCAGTTGTACACCTCGGTGCGCGACTACAACAACAGCCGCTACGACTACATCCTCGACAACCTGCGCCTCAAGCAGTCCGCCGGCACCTTGAGCCCGCAGGACCTGCAGGACCTGGGGCGCTTCCTCAAGGCTGACTACAACCCGGACCGGGATTTCCTCCCACCGGACCTGGCGGCGGCAGCGGCGAAGAATTTCGAGCGCACGCCGTAGGGGCTGGCAAGTTTCTCTGGAGGATTCGCGTCAGACGTCTTGACGCGTTAGCCGGTCCAGCGCATCCAGCAACCGCTGCAGCGCCCCTTGGTTGGCCACCATGACCGCCCTGCCCGCCGCACCCATGCGCCGGGCATCCTGGGGCAGTTCGATCAGCCGCTGTACTGCGGCACTCAGCCCTTGGGCATCATCGACCTGCTGCAACGCCCCCGCCTCGCTCAGCATTGCGCTGATCTCCAGGAAGTTGAACACGTGCGGTCCCATGAGTACCGGCAGCGACAGTGCCGCAGGCTCGAGCGGATTGTGCCCGCCATTGGCGACCAGGCTGCCGCCCACGAAGGCGATATCGGCCAGCGCATAGAGAAACAGCAATTCGCCCATGGTGTCGCCCATCATCACCTGGGTGTGCGCTTCGACTGGCGTGCCCTGGGAGCGCCGCACCGTGGCGAACTGTGCGCTGCATAGCTCGTTCACGGCGTTGAACCGCTCCGGGTGACGTGGAACGAGGATCAGCAGTGCGTCACCATGCACCCCGAGCAACTGCCGGTGAGCATCGAGGATTATCTGGTCTTCACCTTCATGGGTGCTGGCGGCGATCCATACGGGTCGCTGCCGGGCGTTCCATCGGGTGCGCAGCTCCAGGGCGCGGGCGGGTAGCTGCTCGTCGATCTCAAGGTCGAACTTGATCGAGCCGGTGACCTGCACGCACTCGGTGCGCGCGCCGAGACTGCGAAAGCGCTCGGCCTCGGTTTCGGTCTGCACGGCGATCAGGCTCATCTCGGCGAGCATTGGCCGGGTCAGCCTGGCAAAACGTGCATAGCCCCGCGCCGATCGTGCCGAGAGCCGTGCATTGGCCAGGGCGACCGGGATGCCGCGTTTCGCGCACTGGTGAATATGGTTGGGCCACAGCTCGGTCTCCATGATGATGCCCAGCCGGGGCCGGACATGATCCAGGAAGCGCCCCGCCGCCCAAGGCAGGTCATAGGGGAGATAGCAGTGCTGGATACGGGGTTCGTCGGCGAACAGGACGCGAATACGCTCGGAACCTGTGGGCGTCATGCAGGTAATGGTGACCGGCAGGTCCGGGTAGGCCTGGAGCAGCGCGCGCACCATGGGCGCTGCGGCGATGCTCTCGCCGACCGACACGGCATGCACCCACAACCCGCCCTGACGCAGGGCCGGCAGCCTGAAGGCAAAGCGCTCGGCGATCCGCTGGCGGTAGGCCGGGGCCTTGCGCCCACGCAGGAACAGGCGCAGCGCTACCAGCGGCAGGCCCAGGTGAAACAGCAGGGTATAAAGGGTTCTGTTCATGGCGGCGAAGTTTACTAGCACATGGCCCGCAAGTGCACGAATGCCTAGAATGCACAGCCAGCCCCCTCAAGGAACGACTCATGAACGCCTACACCTACCTGGCCATTGCCATCGTCGCCGAAGTCATCGCCACCGCCTCCATGAAGGCGGTAAAGGGCCTGAGCACGCCGCTGCCGCTGATGCTGATGATCTGCGGCTACGCGGTAGCGTTCTGGATGCTGACCCTGGTAGTGCGCAGCGTGCCGGTCGGGATCGCGTATGCGATCTGGTCCGGGCTGGGCATCGTGCTGATCAGCGTGGCGGCGCTGGTGATCTACGGGCAGAAGCTGGACATGCCGGCGATGCTCGGCATGGCCATGATCGTGGCGGGCGTGGTGGTGATCCAGGTCTTCTCGAAAACCACCGGGCATTGATCCCTCGCCCAGTCTGTATACTGGGCGCCTGTCCCTGCTTGTGAGGTTTGCGCATGTCATCTGCCATTTCCACTGACGTCCTGATCGTTGGCGCCGGGGTCGCGGGCCTCTGGCTCAACGCCCGCTTGCGGCGCCTGGGCTACTCGACGGTACTGGTGGAACGCGCGAGCCTGGGTGGCGAGCAGACCATCAAGTCCCAGGGCATCATCCATGGCGGCGCCAAGTACGCCTTGCATGGGGCGCTGACCGGTGCCTCGGAAGCCATCGCCGACATGCCGCGCCGCTGGCGCGAGGCGCTGGCGGGCGATGGTGAACTGGACCTGTCTGCTGTCCGCCTGCTGTCGGAGGCCCATTACCTGTGGTCGCCGGGTACCCTGGCTGGCAACCTGACCAGCTTTTTCGCCAGCAAGGCGGTACGTGGCCGGGTCGATCAGGTAAAGGGTGATCAACTGCCCCCTGCCCTCCAGGACCGTGGCTTCAAGGGCAAGGTATATCGCCTGGCCGAGCTGGTGGTCGATGTCCCGAGCCTGTTGAAGGCGTTGGCCGGGCTTGCCGGAGACAGCCTGCTGGCCGGTGAGCGGATCGAGCCGCTGCACCAGGGTGAAACCCTCGTCGGCCTGCGGGTCGACGGGCGTGAGATCCGTGCCCAGCGCATCGTGCTCAGCGCCGGCGCCGGTACTGCCGACCTGCTGCAGGCACTTGGCCTGGATCAGCCCGCGATGCAGCGCCGCCCGCTGCATATGGTCATGGCCAAGGGAGCAGCGCTAAAACCGCTGTATGCCCATTGCCTGGGCGGCGGCCCCAAGCCCAGGGTCACCGTGACCAGCCATCCCGCCAGTGATGGCCAGTGGGTCTGGTATCTCGGCGGCGACCTGGCCGAAGCCGACGGCGTGGCCCGCGAGCCAGCCGCACAGATTGCTGCGGCACAGAAGGAAATCGCCGGCCTGCTGCCCTGGGTCGACCTGAGCCAGGTGCGCTGGGCTACCGTGCGCATTGACCGCGCCGAGCCTGCGCAGTCGGGGCTTGTACGTCCCGACAACGCCTTCCTTGCCGAGCAGCAGCGGCTGCTGGTGGGCTGGCCGACCAAATTGGCCCTTGCGCCAGACTTCGCCGATCGTGTGCTGAACAGCCTTGAGCGCGACGGCATCCGGCCTGTAGAGCGCCCAGACCTGAGCGACCTCCCCCGACCCTCCATCGGCATCCCTGCCTGGGAGCAACTGCTGCCATGAGCCTACCGACCCTGCATGACTTCCACCGGCCTCTGGGCAGCACTGGCCTCAAGGTTTCTCCCCTGGGCCTGGGCACCGTCAAGCTTGGCCGTGACCAGGGGGTCAAGTACCCCGCCGGGTTCACCATCCCGAACGATGACCAGGCACGCATGCTGCTGGCCCAGGCGCGCCAACTGGGCATCAACCTGATCGATACCGCCCCGGCCTACGGCAACAGTGAAGAGCGCCTCGGCCCGCTGTTGCGCGGCCAGCGCCATGACTGGGTGATCGTCAGCAAGGTCGGCGAGGAATTCGAAGACGGCCAGTCCCATCACGACTTCAGCGCCGCCCACACGCGCCTGTCCGTGGAGCGCAGCCTGAAGCGCCTTGAAACAGATTGTATCGATCTTGTTCTGGTGCACTCGGACGGCAACGATCTGGCAATTCTCGAGGAGCAGGAGGTCTACCAGACCCTCGCCGCACTCAAGCAGGAAGGCAAGATCAGGGGCTACGGGTTTTCCGGCAAGACGGCGGCCGGGGGACTGAAGGCCTTGGAACACGGGGACTGCGCCATGGTCACCTACAACCTGACGGAGCAGGCGGAGCGTCCCGTGCTGGACTACGCTGCCGAACATGGCAAGGCAATCCTGGTGAAAAAGGCGCTTGCCAGCGGTCATGTATGCCTGGCGCCGGGCACCGATCCGGTGCGCGCCAGCTTCGAATTGCTGTTTGCTCACCCTGGGGTGTGCAGTGCTATTGTCGGCACCATCAATCCGTTGCACCTGGCGCACAACGTCGCGACAGTCGCCCGCATCCTCAGCCAGCACTGAGCCGCCCGCGCGGCCGCCCCCAACGCAAGGAGGAGCCTCGTGGCGCGAACGCTGATCCGCAAGAACCCCAGCAACTTCAAGACTCTGCCGCTGCACGTCGAAGCCACCCCCGATGCCTTGCACTACCAGGGGGTAGGCATGCCCTTGAACTTTGCCCAGACCCTGCAGCGGCGCAAGCCGATTCAGGTGGCCGACACCCAGCGTTTCGTGGCCGAGCTGGCGAATCTCGGTGTTTCGGTGCGCCTCACCCTGACCTGGCAAAACCGTGACTACTGGGTTCTGGTACGCCAGCGCCGGCAGGACCGTGGCGACGTGGTGCTCAAGCTGATATCCGGCTACGTACCTGCGCGCGAGCTCAACCTGCCGCTGCACACCGCCATCCAGGAAGTGGCCGAGGAGTGCCTGCTGGAAACGCCGGAGGGCTGGCTTGGCGGACGCTTCAACGAGACCTGGCTGCCAGCGCCCTACTCGGCCGCGCTGCATTACCGCGAAGCCCTGCCGTTTGTGCTTACCCCACAGTCGGGCGCCGCGCGGCCGGTGCACTGCGGTACGCTCACCCTGCTGGAGCGCCCGCGGGCCTATGTGCATCTGCCCACGGCATCGTTGCAGCTGATCTATGACCTGCGGCTACAAGTGCCGAGAGAGGCGAAGTCGCTGAGCCTGTTTCATGTGGACGAGCGATTGGAAGGCGATCAGCTGGTGGCAAGGCTTAACCGCAAGCGTCCGGACCTGTACCTGATGCCGTTGGACGATGGCGAGCCGACGGCGGAGCTGTACACCTTGAGGAAAGGCCAGCTGCAGGCTGCCGGCACACGCGGACTGTACCTGGCCGAAAGCTTCGCGGCGCAGGACGGGTGGGTAGTCAGGGAGGAGCGGATACGCTGGAAAGACTGGCTGCGCCAGCAAGGGCTGGTGGCGCCGAAACGGGCGTCAGGGTTGCAGCGGTTGAAGGGCAAGGCGCGGGATCTGTTGCGGATGGCGTTGAACAAGTAGCGCCTTGAGGGCCTCATCGCGTGCAAGTCGCGGTGAGGCCCTCACAGGCAGCACAAGGCAGACCAGCCCTTCTCAATTCTTGCGAATCTTCTCGACAATGGCCGTGGTCGAGCTGTTCTCGACCAGCCCCAGCACCTTCACGGTACCGCCGTAGCCGGTGACGATGTCGGCACCAACCACCTGATCGATCCCATAATCGCCCCCCTTGACCAGAACATCAGGCTTGACCTGGCTCAGCAGGTTTTCAGGGGTGCCTTCGGGGAAGCTGATGACCCAGTCCACCGCGCCAAGCCCAGCCAGTACAGCCATCCGCCGATCGACGCTGTTGATCGGCCGGCCCGGCCCCTTCAGCCGACTGACCGAAGCATCGTCGTTGACCGCGACGATCAGGCGATCGCCTTGGGCGCGCGCCTGTTCCAGGTAGGTCACATGACCTGCGTGAAGGATATCGAAACAGCCATTGGTGAAGACGATTCTTTCCTTGTGCGCACGGGCATCGTCGATAGCCAGCAGCAGCTGGTCGAGACTCAGCACGCCCCGCTCGGAGCCTTCTTCGCGCTGGATGGCCCGGCGCAGCTCCGGGGCGCTGATCGCGGCCGTACCCAGTTTGCCCACCACGATACCCGCCGCGAGATTCGCAAGGCCCACGGCCTGCGGCAGGTCCTCGCCCGCGGCAATCGCCGCAGCCAGGGTGGAAATCACCGTATCGCCCGCACCCGTGACATCGAATACCTCGCGGGCACGTGCTGGCAGGTGCATCGCCGGGTGATCGGCACGCAGCAAGGTCATGCCGTGCTCGCCCCGGGTTACCAGCAAGGCGCCCAGGTCGAGTTCCAGCATCAGCTGCAGGCCCTTGGCAACGAGCTCCGATTCATCGGCGCAGCGGCCGACAACGGCCTCGAATTCGCTGAGGTTCGGGGTGATCAGGCTGGCGCCCCGGTAGACCGAGAAATCCTTGCCCTTGGGATCGGCCAGCACCGGGATACCCCTGGCCGTGGCAGCCTGGATCAGATCCTGATGATTACGCAGCGCCCCCTTGCCGTAGTCCGACAGGACTAGCACCTTTACACCGTCGAGCAAGGCATCCACTTCGGCACCCAGCGACAACGCATCGGTGGCGAAGGGTTCTTCGAAGTCGATGCGCAGCAACTGCTGGTGACGGCTCATGACCCGCAGCTTGACGATGGTCGGCTGGTGCGCGATGCGCTGGAAGATCGAACGCACGCCAGCAGCCTGCAAGCTGTTGGCCAGGCTTTCGGCCGCCTCGTCCTGGCCGGTGACGCCAACCAGTGAAGCGGGCGCGCCCAGCGCTGCGATGTTGAGCGCAACGTTGGCGGCGCCGCCCGGACGGTCTTCGATCTGCTCGACCCTGACCACCGGCACGGGCGCCTCGGGTGAAATCCGCGAGGTACCACCATGCCAGTAGCGGTCGAGCATGACATCGCCGACCACCAGAACCGGGGCTTGATTGAAAAGCGGCATGGATAACTTCATGGGCAACCCATATGAAAAAATTAACAAGGGCGGGATATTAGCACAGGCCAGGCGACGGCTTTGTTGCCACCTGTACCTTTGCAATCGACAGTAACGATCGGGGCACGATGGGCCCCGATCCACCGTATCTCAGGTGATGTTGTCGTGGACCGGCTCGTCGAGGCCCATGGCGTGCAGCCGGGCATAATAGCCATTGGCCGCAAGCAGCTCGGCGTGGGTGCCGCGCTCCACCAGGCGACCGTGGTCCATCACCAGGATCATGTCGGCCTTCTCGATGGTCGAGAGGCGGTGAGCGATCACCAGGGTGGTGCGTCCTTGCATCACATGATCCAGCGCAGCCTGGATATGCCGCTCCGACTCGGTGTCCAGGGCCGAGGTCGCTTCGTCGAGAATCAGCAACGGCGCATTCTTGAGCAGTGCCCGGGCGATCGCAAGGCGCTGGCGCTGGCCACCGGACAGCAGCACGCCATTCTCGCCGACCTCGGTGTCGAAACCCTTGGGCAGTTGCTCGATGAAGTCCAGCGCGTAGGCATCGGCGGCCGCAGCCTTGATGGCTTCGCGCGGGGCACCGGCCAGGTCACCGTAGGCGATGTTGTTGGCTACCGTGTCGTTGAACAGCGTGACGTGCTGGGTGACCTGGGCGACATGACGACGCAGGTTACGCAGGCGGTACGTCTCGATTTCAACGCCATCGAGAAGGATCTGCCCCTCGTTATGGTGGTAGAACCGCGGGATCAGCGCCGCAAGCGTGGACTTGCCGCTGCCAGAGCGGCCAACCAGGGCAATCATCTGCCCGGGCTCGGCAGTGAAGCTGATGTCGCTGAGTACCTGCCGGTCGGTGCCGGGATAGGTGAAGCTCAGGTTGCGCACTTCCAGGCGGCCTTCGACACGCGCCTTCTCGACGGTGCCGGAATCGACCTCGGCGGGCTCGTCCAGCTGCTCGAAGATGCTTTCGGCACCTGCCAGGCCTTTCTGGATGGTCGAGCTGACTTCGGACAGCTGGCGGATCGGCTTGGGCAGCAGGCCTGCGGCAGTGATATAGGCCACCAGGTCACCGGCCGAGGCTTCGCCACGCAGGAACAGCACCAGGAACATCAACGCCGCCATGGCGCTGTAGATCACCAGTTGCAGCATTGGCGTGTACACCGCGCCCGTCTTGGTCATGCGCAGCTGTTTGTCGGTATTGCCCTGGCTGGCCGCGCGAAAACGCTGTTCTTCGTAGCTTTCGCCACCAAAGCTGCGCACCACTCGATAACCCTGGATAGTCTCGGAAGCGACATGGGTGACGTCTCCCATGGCCACCTGGATCTTCTTGCTCTGCTTGCGGAATTTCTTGCTCGCGGTGCCCACCATCAAGGCGATGACCGGCAGGATCGCCAGCATCACCAGGGTCAGCTTCCAGTTCATCCACAACAGGTAGGCGAAGAGGAAGACCACCGTAAGACCTTCGCGGATGACAACCTTGATCGCGTCGGTGGCGGCGCCGGTGACCATGGTCACGTTGAACGTGATCCGCGAGATCAGGTGCCCCGAGTTGTGGTTGTCGAAATAGCGGTTGGGCAGTACCAGCAGCTTGTTGAACAGCTCGACGCGCAGGTCATGCACCAGGCCGAGGGAAACCTTGGCCAGGAAGTAGTTACCCAGAAACGAGCCCAGGCCTTGCCACGCCGCGATCAGAATGATCAGCAGCGGCACGGCCTGCAGCAGTTGCAGGTCCCGAAGATAGGGCACAGAGGGGAACAGCACCGCTTGCGGGTTGCTCAGGCCGTCGACGAAGTACTTGAGAATCCCGGCCAGCATTGGCTGGGTCGAGGCGAAGATGACGAAACCCACGATACTCAGCAGAAAGATGCCCAGGTAGGGTTTCACGTAGCTCAACAGCCGGAAATAGATCTTCAGGCTGGAGTTGGGCTCCGACTTTACGGAGGGGGCAACCATTGAAAAACTCGCTTTGACGGTATGACGGGCGATTTTACCACACCCCGCAATGGCCCCCTGCGACCAGGGCAGCAGAAGCGCCAGGCCGATCGGCAGCCAACTGACGAACCACTCCGCGCGTGGAGTGCCGAACAGGCTGGCGGCGTCGGATTGCATGCTGAGCGAGGAAAACACCCAGAGACCGAGCGCAGCCTTGCCGAGCTGGGAAGCGCGGTGCTTCCAGATCTCGCTCAGGGTCAGCAGCCAGACCGCGATCCAGAGCATGGCTCCAGGCAATCCCAGAATCACTGCGGCGTGCGTGAACATGTTGTGGGTGTGATCAAACTCCACACCGGTGGCCGTCACCGTGTAGGGGGCTCCCAGGCCCAGTCCTCCAAAGGGATGGTCGGCGACCATGTGCAAGGAGGCACTGAAGATGGCCGGCCGGTATGACACCCCTCTTGAGAGAATAAGGTCGCGGAAGATGAAAAACGCACAGATGCTGGCTATCAGCGCCAGCATTGCCAACGCGATGCTGCGTTTGTCCCGCGCCCAGAAAGGCGTTACCAGCACGGTGAGCACCACCGCCATGCCCGCACCTCGGCTCTGGCACAGCGCCACGAACGCGCCCAGGCAGCCCAATGCAATTGCCCAGGCCAGCAGCGACCAACGTTCACGCGGCCAGAGATGCAACATCCAGACAAGCCCCGCGCCTATCACGTAAGCGCCGAGAATCGGATGGGAAACCTCACCGATGCCTTCCAGCCGGGTGAAAACGCTGTTTCCCAAAATCGGGTAGTAGCGCACGATCGAGACCAGCGCGGCGAGCCCGAGACCTACCCCTCCCCAGCGCAACAACCGGATCATGCGGTCCTGGCCCTGCTGAGCCAGCAGCGGGAAGAACAGCAGGAACACAACGACGTAGAGCAGGCGCTTGACCTCGCGGGAAGTGTCATCGGTGCCGGACCACTTCAGGGTCAGTGCGCTCCATGCCATGAGCAGCGCTAGCGAGATCCACAGCGCGGGTTGGCGCCGCCACGCCTGGAGAAGGACATTGCGCGCGGACCAGGCCAGGACGAGCGTTGGCAGCCACAGGAAAAGCACCGTCCCTTGTTGGTAGATCTTGTTGCTGGGCGCCAGGGCTACCGCGACCAGAAACCATAGAAATCCAATGGCGAGCCACCCCTTGGCCCAGTTCCTCTCAAAAAGCATTGCTATCCCCTCGACTTTTCACGACACGCTGCCATGGTGAAGCGATTATTTTTTCGGCATTATTGCCGGTCATTTTGCCTGAGCTGACCACAAGGCCCACTCGATGCACTATTCCCGACTGAACCATGACGATTTCCAGAAGCTGACACACGGCGCCAAGGTTCTTGAGGCGGACAGCTACGGCGCCAAAGTCTACCTGCTCGGCGATGGAAATATCCTGAAGGTTTTTCGTCGCAAGCGCCTGATTTCTTCCGCATTATTCCGACCGTACTCGCAGCGCTTCATCGACAACGCCCAGCGCCTGGCCGAGCTCGGCATTCCCACCTTGCGCGTGATCAGTCATCACAAGCTGGATGAGCCAGGCAAGACCGCCGTGCTCTACTGCCCTCTTCCTGGCAAAACCTTGCTGCAGATCTCGCGCGAACCGGGTTTCAGCTGGCAAAAAAACCTGCCTGACCTGATCGGGCTGATTCGCCACTTGCATCAGTGCGGGATCTATTTCCGCTCCCTGCACCTTGGCAATGTCGTTGTGACCCCCGAAGGCCTGCTCGGGCTTATCGACGTTGCCGACATGCGCTTCATGCGCGCCCCCTTGCCTCCGAGGATGGTCCGCCGCAACGTCCAGCATTTTTCCCGTTATATCGAAAGGGAGCGCCTCGGCGATCAGTTCCCTCTCGCCGAGCTCGAGCACTCGCTGCTGGGGGGCTGATCCCGGCCGGCCAGCATGCCGGCCGTTCCGCGGCGAAACGCGTCCCACGACAAGGCGGGAGCCAATCCCCCCTGCTGGGCTTGAGCCAACGCGTGAAGGGTATCCTTCCGGCACTGCCCTATGGCCCGTGACCAAGCCGCGACGTCACCGACCGGGAGGTAGCAGGGAACATCCCCCAGCTGCTCCCGGAAAACCGGCAAGTCGCTGCACAGCACCGGCACATCGGCGAGAACGGCCTCTTGCACCACCAGTCCCAGGCCCTCGGAGCGCGATGGCACCAGCAGGCAATCGAATGCGCGATACAGCTGCGCAAGGTTCTTCAGGTGGCCTGGCATCAATACCCGCCCAGTCAATCCAAGCGACTGGATACGCGTCTCCAGGTGCGCACGCAGCTCACCTTCGCCCAGGATTACCAGGCTCAGGCCTGGCTCAGTGATGCAGGCCTTGGCAAATGCATCAAGCAGGAAGTCGAAGCCCTTGCTCTCGACCAGACGACCGACAGCACCCAGCACCCGCCCGGCGGACTCAGGAAGCCCGATCGACTGCCTGGCTTGGGCCATCGACTGCAGGTTGGTACGAAACGCCTGCGGGTCCATCGCGATTCTCAGCGCCTGGACAGGTCTGCCCAAGGCGTTCTGAAGCGCACAAGCGAGCGTGGAAGAGACGGCGGTCAATTGGAGTTGTTGCTCGGGAATGCCGCGCAGCAGCTTGATGTCGCTGCTGCGCAGTTTGGTCGAGCCATGGAACAGTACGGTCGCCCTGGCGTGCGGCATGGTTCGCAGAAGTGGCAGCATCAGGCGCGCGACACCGATCCCGTCGAGCAGCAGCACCTGGGTATCACCGTCAAGCAGAGCGGCACGCATACGCGCCCTCAACAGAGGTTGAGCGAGCTTCCACAAGTGCCTGCCTTTCAACACGCGATGGGACAATTTCCACTCGAGAACATTTCCCAAAGAGCTGCAACAGCCATCTCCTTGGAGCAACCAAGTAGAGATTGAGGAATTTTCCTCGGCCTGGGAAAGAATCAGCTGATGGACTTTATGGACAGACGCATAAGCTGACCCACCGGCCCACATAACATTGACGATATTCATGGGGAATTGTCCCCTTTTCCCGGCTGTTTGCTCAAAGGGAGAGTGTTTCAACTTGCTAACAGGCCGATAACCGCGCCGATCACCACGCCCAGTCCCAGCACCAGGAGCAGTTTCAATTTATCCCGCTGACGCCGACGTTCCTTGCGTTGGCGCTCTTCAGGCAACGTCACGTGACTGCCGAAGCCTGTATGCATCACAGCATCGCCTTCGAGCGTGACAGCGGTCAGTTCAAGTTCCGCATAGCGGCGCGACAGGGCCTTTTCACCAGCATAGGCACTAAACGGTGCGCATCGCTGATAATCACTCAGCCGCCGCAGGCCGGGGTTGAGCGAGAAACTCTGCCATTCGGCCTTCTCAGAGAGCAATGGATAGCACGGCACGCCTGCGATCACCTGGCGGTCGCCCAGGTGGATGTAGGGGCTGTGGATAGCCAGGTCGTGGGCATGGCTGCGCAGCCAGACCTGCAGCAGTTGCGGACTGACTTCGAGTACGGCTTGCGAGTCCTCGACGAAACCCTGGCGATAGAACTGCCAGTCATCTTCGCAATGGAAGATGTACGGCGTCCTTACCTGCCCGTAGGCCAGGTCGATCGAGGCCAGCTGGCCCAGCTTCGGCCGGTTGACGAAGACCTTGCAATGGGGCTTCCAATGCTCTGGAACCGCCTGGTGCACGGCATCATCGCCCGAGTCCTCGGTGATGAAGACCTCGCGAATCGCTGCGGTATTGAACCGGTCGAAGCTTTCCAGGGTGTCCTTGAGCAGGTCGAAGCGCCCGCAACTGGTCACCACCAGGGTAATGTCACTGCTATCAGAGAAGCGCACCGGGCTCCCTCCGCTTGAAAGTGTTCAACTGTTCATGCCCCATCCATGGGACACAGGTGAGTGAGTCAAAGCCCAAGCCTCGCGCGCAGGCGTTGCCAGGCGGTCAGGGCCGGACGGGTACGCAGTGGAGCCCGCATGTGCTCGACGATGCTGCGGCCTACCTGCGCGAAGCTGAAGCCCGAGACCGCCAGCTCACGACCACTGGCAGCGATGCGCTGAGCCAGTGCCGGGTCCGCGCGCAGCACCAGCAGTTTTTCCTGTAGCTGGGGAATGCTGTTGTAAAGCACCACGTTGTGCATGTCCACCAGCCCCAGGGCTCGGTTTTCCGCCTCGCCCTGGTCATAGGCCAGCAGCACGCAGCCGCAGGCCATGGCCTCGAAATTCTTGATCATGTATTCGCCCATGCCAACGTCGGCACTGACGAAGAAACGGATCCGGTTAAGTGTGTTGCAGTAGTCCTCACCCGACTTGGTGCGGGTAACGACCAGGCTTTCAACGCGCCCCAACTCGTCGAGCAGCGCCTTGCGGCCACTGTAGGCGACACTTTTGGTGCTGCCGACGAACGCAAGTTCGATGTCCCGCTCGCGCCCTTGGTCGCTGAGCAATTGTTCATCGTAGCCCTTGGGCACGAATACTGCGTCGAAACCTTCTTCGCGAAGCTGCTCGCTGACCCGGAAGCCCGAACTGATGACCCGCGCCCACGGCATCCGGCGGTAGTGCTCACTGAACTTGCCGGTGTACTTGCAAGGGATGTAGTTCTGGTAGGCGTCGTGCTCGAGGATCACCAGGTTGGGCACGGTACGGATGAACCCGGCCTGGCGGATCTCCTGCTTGAAACGAAGGAAGAAAATGATCCGGTCGTACTTCTGCACGTCCACTTCGCGCTTGAAATACCCGCGCAGGTTGCGCTGGTCCTCGCTGGTCAGCCAGCGCAAGTCACATTCGCAATTGGCTGCGACGCCTTCGTACAGACGATCGAGAATCGCCCGTTGTTCCTTCTGCACCAGAAATAGGACTTTCATTGCTTTCCTTGGAGCCTATGGCGCCACAGCGCGTGGTCACTCATGCGGTCAGAGCTCACGGCGCCAGAACAGTTCATGACGCCGTATTGCCTTGCGGAAGAACTCGTTCTCACCATACGGCGACGGACTACGACCCGCCAGCCAGCGCTGCAACCAACGCCGCATGCGGCGCTTGAACGGGGCTCGCGGTTGCAGGTCATGCATCATGCCCAGGGCCATCGCCTTGTCGCGCTGGACGGACGGGTCGAGCAACAGGCTGCACGGCGTCCAGGCCTCGTCCGCGTCAAGCTGCGGAGGCAGGGCCACGCCATCGCCACTGTCGCCCATGGGCCAACGGTCATTGTCGTGCAGGTGGTTGGCGTAGCAGAGCAGGGTCTTCGGCTGCCAGGCCAGGCCCTGCAACGCTTCGAGCACCGCTGCCTGAGCGCAGACATGGTCGGGGTGCGGGTCCAGGCGCGGATGCGGCATCACCAGTACTTCCGGGCGCGCCTCCAGCAACAGGGCGCGCAGATCGGCCAGCAGGTTGTTCCAGGTCGGCGCGCCATCGGTATCGGCAGGCAACTGTGTGGGGTTGAAGCAGCGGAACGGGCGGATGTCGGCCATGTCGGCTTCGCGCGAAACCGCTGGCTGTCCGGGTGCGGCCTGCATGGCAGGGAGTTGCAGGCAGAAATAGCCCAACTGCACGCACCGTGATTCCGGCACGCCCGCCCAACGCGGCACGGCGATACTGTCCCAGGCGCGCAGACGGCCCTTCAGGCGAGCGGCCTCGGCGGTGCCCAAGCCCATCTGACGGTAGTGCTCGGCCTCGATCTCGCCAGCCGTCAAGGTCACCACCCATGCCTCTTCTGCCTGGCTGTAGAGGCCATAGGCAGCAAGCTCGGCGTCGTCGGCGTGTGGTGCGATCACCATGGTGCGGCGCTTGCGCAGCTCGACCTGTGGAGCAACCCACAACGTTGCCTCGCCCACCAGGCGGCAATGGCGCCCGCTCAGGCGCAGTCGGCCTGCCATCAGCGATTCGCCAAAGCCGGTCAAGTTGAGGAATCGAGTCCCGTCGACGCCACGTTCGAAGGTCTGCCGATCGCGCCGTTGACCGTCGGACAGCTCGACCACCGGATCCATGAAGCGACCCAGCCAACTGCCCTTAACCCGGACCTGCACGAGCAAGGTCTCGCCACCCTCCAGCGCGATCGGCGCCTCAGGCAGCAGCGCACCGTTTTGCAACGACACGGGCAGCGCGCGGGTGTCGTCGCCAAAACGGTAGGCGTAGTCTTCGCCAGGGGAGTAGAACAGATGATCGGCGAACCAGGCCTCATGCGCGGCCCACAGCAGCGGCAACAAGAGCAGCGGCAACCACCATTGCACCACCAGGCCGAGCACGACGAGCAGCAGCAAGCCCGCCAGCAAGCCGAGCCGCTTGTTGCGCCGGTGGCGCTTGAGCAACTGCTGCTTGCGGCTCACACCTGGAACACCGGCACAGGATTACACCAGCGGTCCTTGTACTCGCGGTCGGCACGGCCAAACGAGAACCGCAGCGGCTTGCTGCGCGCACGCGCATCTTCCCAGGCGGCCTGGGTATTCAGGAAGCTCAGCACGCTGCCTGGACTGAAGTCCTTGGTCTGGGGATCGACGCCACCGTTGACGTATTCGACGCTGATCCACTCCGGCGCCTCCACCCGGTACACCAGCTGGATGGCAACAGGCGCGCCGTTGAGAAACAGCACCGAGCCGATCAGCAGCTCGCGCAGACGCTCGATCACCTCGGCCATATGCGGCGCACCGGTCGCTGCGAAGCCCCATCGACGCTCGAACAGGTCGCAATACATGGCCGCCATCTCGGCAGCCGAGAACTCGCTGACCGCACGCACCTGGCCACCCGCCTCTTCCAGCAGGCGCAGTTCGCGGCGCTGGTTGTAGCGGAATTTCTTGGACAGGTCTTCGTGGGCGCGCGCCATCGCCAACTGCTCGCGCTGGGGCTTGAGTCCACCGAAGCGCCCCTGATTGAGTTCGGACAGGTAACGCCCGGCATGCCGCAACGGCGCGGCGGCATTGGCCGCGGCCGGCAGGATCAGCTCGGCATTGCCGAGGTCGAACAGGCCTTTCTTGCCCGCGCGCTTGAGCACGTCCTTGGACAGCGCCAGGTGGCGACCCCAGGTCGGGACTGCGGCCTTGAGCTCGCCGCCCTGCTGCCAGCCCAGGTAGCGGACCGGGATACCGGCCAGCTCCGCCAACTGCTCGACCACCAGGGGATGGGTCGCGACGCTGCCGCCAAACTGCTGCCAGGCACCGGCATAGTCGGCCGCATCAATAACGGTCCAGCCCCGCTCGCGCCAGGCCTTGAGATGATTGAGCATCAGGCCTCCGCGACCAGTTCGCGCACTTGAGGCAATTGCCAGAAGTGAACACGCACAGCCTGGTCGGAGAACCGCGTCTGCAGGCGGCCAAGCATGTGTTCGGCGCAGGCCTGGCGCTGGGCCGGATCCAGCCCCGCCATGTGCTGCAGGCCCTGGGCAAGCTGCGCGGCGTCTCCCAGCGGGAACAGCACGCCGACGCCTTCGACTACCTCACGGGCACCGCCGCAGGCCGTGGCCAGTACCGGCACACCGGCAACCATGGCCTCCAGCAGGACCATGCCGAAAGGCTCATGGTCGGAGCTCAGCGCAAACACGTCGAACGCCTTGAAGTAACGGCGGGCATCGGGCACCTGGCCCAGGAAGTCCACCTGCCCGGAAATGCCCAGCTCGACAGCCAGCGCCTTGAGCGACGCTTCAAGACGGCCCTCGCCCAGCAGCGCCAGGCGCGCACCGGCAGGAAGACCCGCAAGCGCCTGGGCGAAACCACGCAGCAGCGTGGCCTGGTCCTTGTCCGGATGAAGCCGCCCGACATTGCCGACGATCCACGCCTCAGGGTCCAGGCCCAACGCCTTGCGCGCCTGGGCTGGGGGAACCAGGCTGGCGCGCAGCGCGGCGATGTCGATCCGGTTGTAGAGGGTCTGGATACGCTCGGCAGGCCATTGGGGCAAGCAGCGGCGCATGTCGTCGCGCACCGCATCCGAAACGCCCAGCAGGCTCAGGCGCTTGCGAAAGAGATTGGCAAACAGCCGTCGCCCAGCCCGTTGGTAATCGCCGAACGCATGGTGCACGCCGATCACCGGCAGTCGGGTACCGAGCAGCGCGACATGGATCGGCTTGAAACGGTGGGCGATGCAGAAGCTGAACTCGCGCTCTGCCGCTATCTTGCGCAAGGCACGGATGGCGCCGAGCTTCAGGCCGCGCACGGCCTTGGAGCTGAACTCGAGAAACAGCACCTCGTCCGACGCGCAGCCGGCAGCGACCTGCGAGTCGGCGGCACCGGTGAGAAACACCGTGGTGACCTTGTAGCCCCTGCCTGCGAACAGGCTGGCGTACTGACGGGCGCAATCCAGGAAGGGCCCGTCATAGCCATGGCAGAACTGCAGGATGCGCGGTTCAGAGCGGCTGGTCATACAGGTCCGCACCGTCCTTGACGACCAGGATGTCTTCCATGATCAGGTACTGCAGGTCGGAGCCGAAGAACATGTTCAGCGCGTCGGTGGGCGAGCAGATCATCGGCTCGCCACGGCGGTTGAGCGAAGTATTGAGCGACACGCCATTGCCGGTGAGCGCTTCAAGGGACTTCATCATGTCGTAGTAGCGCGGGTTGTACTCACGCTTGAGCACCTGGGCACGCGAGGTACCGTCTTCGTGGACGACTTCTGGTACGCGGGTCTTCCACTCTTCGGAAACTTCGAAGGTGAAAGTCATGAACGGTGCCGGATGATCGATCTTGATCATTTGCGGGGCCACGGTGTCGAGCATCGACGGGCAGAAAGGCCTCCAGCGCTCGCGGAACTTGATCTGGTGGTTGATGCGGTCGGCGACGCCCGGCACGCTCGGGCAGCCGATGATCGAACGGCCACCCAGCGCGCGCGGACCGAACTCCATGCGCCCCTGGAACCAGGCCACGGGATTGCCGTCGACCATGATCTTGGCGATCTGCTGCGGCATGTTCTCCAGCTTGCGCCATTTCGGCTGGCTCGCGTGGCGGGCACAGGCGGCAATAACGTCCTCGTTGGAATACGACGGGCCGAGATAGACGTGCTCCATCTTCTCGACCGGCACGCCACGCGCGTGGGACACGTAGGCCGCGGCGCCCACTGCGGTACCGGCGTCGCCGGAAGCCGGCTGGACGAACAGTTCCTTGAGGTCGGGACGGGCGATGATCTTCTGGTTGAGCTTCACGTTCAGCGCGCAGCCGCCGGCGAAGGCCAGCTTGCCGGTTTCGCGCAGGACGTCGCCCAGGTAGTGGTCGATCATCTGCAGGGCGAGCTTTTCGAACAGCGCCTGCATGCTCGCCGCGTAATGGATGTACGGCTCGTCGGCGATGTCGCCTTCGCGCTTGGGACCCAGCCACTCGATCAGCTTGGGCGAGAAGTAGAAGCCCTTGCCCTTCTCTTTATAGCGGCGCAGGCCGATGACGTTGGCGTAGTCGGTGTTGATCACCAGCTCGCCGTTCTCAAAGCTGGCCAGGCGCGAGAAGTCGTATTTGCTGGCGTCGCCATACGGCGCCATGCCCATGACCTTGAACTCGCCGTCGAGCATTTCGAAACCGAGGAACTCGGTGATCGCGCCATACAGGCCACCGAGCGAATCCGGGTCGAAGAACTCCTTGATCTTGTGGATCTTGCCGTTTTCGCCATAGCCGAAGAAGGTCGTGGCGTACTCGCCCTTGCCGTCGATGCCGAGGATCGCGGTCTTTTCCTTGAAGCCCGAGCAGTGGTAGGCGCTGGAGGCATGGGCCAGGTGGTGCTCGACCGGTTCGATCTTGACCTTCTTGGGGTCGAAGCCCAGTTGCTCCAGGCACCATACGATTTTCTTGCGGTAGCGCTTGTAGCGGCGGTTGCCCATCAGGATCGCGTCGAGGGCGCGGTCCGGGGCATACCAGTAGCGCTTGGCGTAGTGCCAGCGGGCCTTGCCGAACAGACTGATCGGCGCAAAGGGAATAGCCACCACGTCGACGTCCGACGGCTTGATACCGGCCTGCTCCAGGCAGAACTTCGCCGACTCGTAGGGCATGCGGTTCTTTGCGTGCTTGTCGCGCACGAAGCGTTCTTCTTCAGCGGCGGCAATCAGCTTGCCGTCGATGTACAGGGCCGCGGAAGGATCATGGCTAAGGGCGCCGGACAGGCCAAGAATCGTCAATGCCAAGGGTCTAGCCTCTTCATTCTTTGAAAATGCGCCTCGACCGCGTGGGCGGGAGGCAGCGAAAGAGCGGGATTATAACGCAAAGCGGGCCAGTCGGGATGGCATGCTCTGGCGGCCATCCTCACTCCGCGATCAACCAGTCCATGCGCCAGCTGCCCCGGGTCTGGGCCAGCACCTGGGACAGCCACGGCAGCAGTTCGCGCAGCTCTTCTTCCAGCCCCCAGGGCGGGTTGGCGATGGCCAGGCCAGAACCGTTCAGGCCTTGCGGGCTGTCCTGCGGATGCACGTACAGCTCGACCCGCAGCAGCTTCGGCGCGCCAGTGCTGGTGAGGTCCTGATAGAAACGCACGAGCTGGCGCTGGTCCTTGATCGGGTACCAGATCGCTGCCACCGTCTGGCGCATGCGGCCAATGGCCTCTTTCATCGACTGACTGCAGCGCTTGAGTTCGTCGGCCTGCTCAAAAGGCGGATCGATGAGCATCACGGCGCGCTTTTCCTGCACCGGCAGCAGTGCCCGGGGCACGTGCCAGCCCTCGCCCAGGTGCACCGTCACCCGCGGATCCTTCTTCATGTTTTCCTTGAGCAGGCGACCGTCTTCGGGGTGTTTCTCGTTGAGCTGCACACGGTCCTGCTGGCGCACCAGGCGCCGCGCAAGCTCCGGCGAGCCGGGGTAGTAACGCAGCTCGCCATCGGGGTTCAGGCGCTGGATGATGCGCAGGTAGTCGGCGGTGAGCGCCGGCAGGTCATCGCGCCCCCAGAGGCGCGCGATACCTTCAAGGTACTCGCCGGTGCGGCTCGCCTGGTCGCCCTGCAGGTCGTACAGACCCAACCCGGCATGGGTGTCGAGATAGGCGAAAGGCTGCTCCTTGCGTGACATCAGGGCGATCAGCCGGGTCAGGACAAGGTGTTTGAAGACGTCGGCATGGTTGCCGGCGTGGAAGGCGTGACGATAGTTCATGGCAACTCCTGCAAGGCCGTGAAGTTTAACCTGTCGCATCGCGCCCGTCAGGTGACGCCCGCCAAAACGACAACGGCCCGCACCTCGGTGAGGTGCGGGCCGTCTCAGGCGAAGGTTCTGAGAGCCTTACTTGTCGGCGTGATACGCCGCGTCAGCGGTTTCGAAGCGAGAAACCATGCCGGCGCTCGGACGCCCCATCAGGCTGACCACGACAATGGCCAGCGTAGCCAGGGCGAAGCCAGGAATGATCTCGTAGAGACCTGTCTCAAGACTCTTCCACAGGATCACGGTCACTGCCCCGACCACGATGCCAGCAAGTGCACCGTTGCGGGTCATGCCTTTCCACAGGACCGAAAGCAGCACTACCGGACCGAAGGCGGCGCCGAAGCCGGCCCAGGCGTAGGACACCAGGCCCAGCACGCGGTTTTCCGGGTTGGCTGCCATGGCGATGGCGATCAGTGCAACCGCCAGGACCATCATGCGGCCGACCCACACCAGCTCGCGCTGCGACGCACCCTTGCGCAGGAAGGCCTTGTAGAAGTCCTCGGTCAGCGCACTGGAACAGACCAGCAGCTGGCAGCTCAAGGTGCTCATCACCGCCGCCAGGATGGCCGACAGCAGCACACCGGCAACCCACGGGTTGAACAGGATTTTCGCCAGTTCGATGAAGACACGCTCAGGGTTCTCGGTGATCGGACCTGCAAGGTCAGGGTTGGCCGAGAAGTAGGCGATACCGAAGAAGCCCACGGCGCAGGTACCGGCCAGGCACAGGATCATCCAGGTCATGGAGATACGGCGTGCGTTGGCGATCGACTTGACCGAGTCGGCGGCCATGAACCGCGCCAGGATATGCGGCTGGCCGAAGTAGCCCAGGCCCCAGCCCATCAGCGAGATGATGCCAATGAAGGTAGCGCCCTTGAACATGTCGAAGTTTGCCGCGTTTTGCGCTTCGATGGCGAGGAGCGTGGTGTCGAGGCCGCCCGTGGAGATCAGCACGATCACTGGGGTCAGGATCAGCGCGAAGATCATCAGCGAAGCCTGCACCGTATCGGTCCAGCTCACTGCCAGGAAACCACCCACGAAGGTGTAGGCGATGGTAGCAGCGGCGCCAGCCCACAGGGCGGTCTCGTAGGACATGCCGAAGGTGCTTTCGAACAACCGTGCGCCCGCAACGATGCCGGATGCGCAATAGATGGTGAAGAACACCAGGATGACCACGGCCGAGATGATCCGCAGCAGACCGCTCTTGTCTTCGAAACGGCTGGTGAAGTAGTCCGGCAGGGTCAACGCATCGCCGTTGTGCTCGGTCTGCACCCGCAGGCGTCCGGCAACGAACAGCCAGTTGAGATAGGCACCGACGGTAAGACCGATGGCGATCCAGGCTTCGGAGAGACCCGACATGTAGATGGCGCCTGGCAGGCCCATCAGCAACCAGCCGCTCATGTCCGATGCACCGGCCGAGAGTGCGGTCACCACGCTGCCGAGGCTGCGGCCGCCAAGAATATAGTCAGAGAGGTTATTGGTAGAGCGATAGGCCATGAAGCCGATCAGCACCATTATTGCGATGTAGATCACGAACGTAGTCGTGATTGGATTGAATACACCCATTGTTGTGCCCTGGCGTTTGTTTTTATGTAGCAGCAACCTGGAGATCGGTTGCACCCAGGCGGCGAATCCTATTCAACAAAGCGAATCGGGTGCAACCACTTTCCACTCTCAGTTGCACCTCTTCAGATTTTTCTTACAAATGGACGCTTATTGCCCCGTTTTGAAGCACGGCGTGAGCGTTTTAGGAAAAAAGTGCTCCGAGAGCACCCATTTTCATCATGGGGTTTTGGATGCCCGACCAGTTGCATCCTTTTCCTACAAAAAATGGGTTGCACCCGGTTGCACCCTCACTGTCCGACGGCTAATCTTGGCGCCAGCTTAAGCCACAGCCGTGGCAATAATGAGGATAAGAAATGGCGACGACCACCCTTGGGGTCAAACTCGACGACCCTACCCGTGAGCGACTCAAAGCAGCTGCGCAGTCCATTGACCGCACGCCGCATTGGTTGATCAAACAGGCGATCTTCAACTATCTGGAGAAGCTCGAGGGTGGCGCCACCCTGGCCGAAATCAACGGTCATGCCAGCATTGCCGCTGACGAAGTGGTCGAAGTGCAGGCCGATCATAACCACCAGTGTTTCCTGGAGTTTGCCGAAAGCATCCTGCCGCAATCGGTCCTGCGCTCGGCCATCACCGCCGCGTACCGCCGCCCCGAGCAGGAAGTCGTACCCATGCTGCTGGAGCAGGCCCGCCTCCCCGCGCCGCTGGCCGATGCGACCAACAAGCTGGCCGCGACCCTCGCCGACAAGCTGCGCAACCAGAAAAGTGCTGGCGGCCGTGCCGGGATTGTTCAGGGCTTGCTGCAGGAGTTCTCGCTGTCCTCCCAGGAAGGCGTGGCGCTGATGTGCCTGGCCGAAGCCCTGTTGCGCATCCCCGACAAAGGTACTCGCGATGCCTTGATCCGCGACAAGATCAGCACCGGCAACTGGCAGCCGCATCTGGGCAACAGCCCATCGCTGTTCGTCAATGCCGCGACCTGGGGCCTGTTGCTGACCGGCAAGCTGGTATCCACCCACAATGAATCCGGCCTTACCTCTTCGCTCAGCCGCATCATTGGCAAGAGCGGCGAGCCGATGATCCGCAAGGGCGTCGACATGGCCATGCGCCTGATGGGCGAGCAGTTCGTCACCGGCGAGACCATTGCCGAAGCCCTGGCCAACGCCAGCCGCTTCGAGTCCAAGGGTTTCCGTTACTCCTATGACATGCTCGGCGAAGCCGCACTGACCGAGCACGACGCGCAGAAATACCTGGCCTCCTACGAGCAGGCGATCCACTCGATCGGCAAGGCCTCCCACGGCCGCGGCATCTATGAAGGCCCTGGCATTTCCATCAAGCTCTCCGCCCTGCATCCACGCTACAGCCGTGCCCAGTACGAGCGCGTGATGGAAGAGCTGTATCCACGCCTGCTGTCGCTGACCTTGCTGGCCAAGCAGTACGACATCGGCCTGAACATCGACGCCGAGGAAGCCGACCGCCTGGAGCTGTCCCTCGACCTGCTCGAGCGCCTGTGCTTCGAGCCACAGCTGGCCGGCTGGAATGGCATCGGCTTCGTGATCCAGGCCTACCAGAAACGCTGCCCGTACGTGATCGACTATGTGATCGACCTGGCACGCCGCAGCCGTCACCGCCTGATGATCCGATTGGTGAAAGGGGCTTACTGGGACAGCGAGATCAAGCGCGCGCAGATGGAAGGCCTGGAAGGCTATCCGGTCTACACCCGCAAGGTTTACACCGACGTTTCCTACATTGCCTGTGCACGCAAGCTGTTGTCGGTGCCTGAGGCCATCTACCCGCAGTTTGCTACCCACAACGCCCACACGCTGTCGGCCATCTACCAGCTTGCCGGTCAGAACTACTACCCTGGGCAGTATGAGTTCCAGTGCCTGCATGGCATGGGCGAGCCGCTCTACGAGCAGGTTGTAGGCAAGATTTCAGAAGGCAAGCTGAACCGTCCGTGCCGCGTGTATGCGCCCGTTGGCACCCACGAGACCCTGCTGGCCTACCTGGTGCGCCGCCTGCTCGAAAACGGCGCCAACACCTCTTTCGTCAACCGCGTCGCCGACCATTCGCTGTCGATCCAGGAACTGGTCGCCGACCCGGTTGCCAGCATCGAGAGCATGGCCGCGCAGGAAGGCAGCGTTGGCCTGCCTCATCCGCGCATCCCGATGCCGCGTGACCTGTATGGAAGCGAGCGGGCCAACTCGGCCGGCATCGACATGGCCAACGAACACCGTCTGGCGTCGCTGTCCTGCGCCCTGCTGGCGACTGCCCACACTGAGTGGAAAGCCGCGCCGCTGCTGGGCTGCACCTCCAGCCAAGAGCCTGCTGCCGCGGTGCTCAACCCGTCGGACCATCGCGATGTTGTCGGTCACGTCCAGGAGGCAACAGTCGGCGACGTCGACAAGGCCATCCAGTGCGCCCTCAACGCCGCACCGATCTGGCAGGCCACCCCGCCGGCCGAGCGCGCCGCGATCCTGGAGCGTACCGCCGACCTGATGGAGGCCGAGATCCAGCCGCTGATGGGCCTGCTGGTCCGCGAAGCTGGCAAGACCTACCTGAACGCTATCGCCGAAGTGCGCGAAGCCGTGGATTTCTTGCGCTACTACGCCGTACAGGCGCGCAACGATTTCAGCAACGACGCCCACCGCCCACTGGGCCCGGTGGTGTGCATCAGCCCTTGGAACTTCCCGCTGGCCATCTTCTCCGGCCAGGTCGCCGCTGCCCTGGCCGCCGGCAACCCGGTGCTGGCCAAGCCTGCCGAACAGACCCCGCTCATCGCCGCCCAGGCCGTGCGCCTGCTGCTTGAGGCCGGTATTCCCGAAGGCGTACTGCAACTGTTGCCGGGCCGCGGCGAAACCGTCGGTGCCCGCCTGGTGGGTGACGAGCGTGTCAAGGGTGTGATGTTTACCGGCTCCACCGAAGTGGCGCGCCTGCTGCAGCGCAACATTGCCGGTCGTCTCGACGCCCAGGGCCGCCCAATCCCGCTGATCGCTGAAACAGGCGGACAGAACGCGATGATCGTCGACTCGTCGGCACTGACCGAGCAAGTCGTGATCGACGTGGTGTCCTCCGCCTTCGACAGCGCTGGCCAGCGTTGCTCTGCCCTGCGCGTACTTTGCCTGCAGGAAGATTCGGCCGACCGCGTCATCGAAATGCTCAAGGGTGCCATGGCGCAGAGCCGCCTGGGCAACCCGGAGCGTCTCTCCGTCGACATCGGCCCGGTGATCGACGCCGAAGCCAAGGCGGGCATCGAGAAACACATCCAGGGCATGCGTGAAAAAGGCCGCTCCGTGTATCAGGTGGCCATCGCCGATGGCGCCGAGTGCAAGCGTGGCACCTTCGTCATGCCGACCCTGATCGAGCTGGACAGCTTCGACGAGCTCAAGCGCGAGATCTTCGGCCCCGTGCTGCACGTCGTGCGCTACAACCGTCGTAACCTCGACCAGCTCATCGAGCAGATCAACGCTTCCGGCTACGGCCTGACCCTGGGCGTGCATACCCGCATCGACGAAACCATCGCCAAGGTGGTGGACAACGTCAACGCCGGTAACGTCTACGTCAACCGCAACGTTGTCGGTGCGGTCGTCGGCGTGCAGCCATTCGGCGGCGAAGGCCTGTCTGGCACCGGCCCGAAAGCCGGTGGTCCGCTGTACCTGTACCGCCTGCTGTCGACCCGTCCTGCCGATGCCATCGAGCAGCACTTCAAGCGCACCGACGGCGACGCCAATACCGGCAACCCCCTGCGCGACGCACTGCTCAAGCCACTGCAAGGCCTCAAGGCCTGGGCGGCCGGCAACCAGCATGCCGACCTCGCGACCCTGTGCGATCAGTTTGCCCAGCAGTCGCAGAGCGGTATCAGCCGCGTGCTTCCAGGCCCGACCGGCGAGCGCAACAGCTACACCATCCTGCCGCGCGAGCACGTGCTGTGCCTGGCCGACAGTGAAGCGGACCTGCTCACCCAACTGGCCGCGGTCCTGTCCGTCGGCAGCTCGGCGGTGTGGCTGGATGCAGAACCGGGCAAGGCCCTGCGTGGCCGCCTGCCGAAAGACGTACAGGCCAAGATCAAGCTCGTTGCCGACTGGCAGAAGGACGACGTGGTCTTCGAGGCCGTCCTGCACCATGGTGATTCCGACCAGTTGCGTGGCGTCTGCGAGCAGATCGCCAAGCGTGCGGGCGCGATCGTGGGGGTTCACGGCTTGTCTGCCGGGGAGACCAACGTGGCGCTGGAGCGGTTGGTGATCGAGCGGGCACTGAGCGTCAACACCGCGGCGGCAGGGGGCAACGCAAGCCTGATGACTATCGGCTGACAGCCATGTCCGGTCCTTTTGAGCGCCGTGCAACGCGGCGTTACACCCGCACCGGACACTTTTCCTTCGCGTGATGCGCCCGGGGCTTGCCTTTCGACAATAGCGAAACCTCGCTAACATGGCCCCGGGAATCATCACAACAAGGACTGTCCCATGCAGCACATTGTTTCCCGGATCGAGGCAGTTGCGGCATCCCGCGGCTATACGCTGGACTCCCACCAAAGCGCCTGCGCCATCCGACTCGGCCAATTGGCGGACGATGTCCTGCACAAACCCCTGATTCAACTCCGCAAGCCCAAGGGGCTTTATGTGTGGGGGCCCGTAGGCAGGGGCAAGAGCTTCTTGCTCGACACCTTCTTCGACGCGTTACCGTTCAAGGAAAAGAAGCGCGTTCACTTTCACGAGTTCTTCCGGGAACTGCATCAGCGTCTGTTCGAATTGTCTGCCAGCGACCGTGGCATGGACGATGCGCTCGACGACATGCTCAGGGACTGCAAGCTGCTGTGTTTCGACGAGTTCCATTTGCACGATATCGGCGACGCTATGTTGATCAGCCGTGTGTTCAAGGCCATCTTCGCCCGCGACTGCCTGCTGCTGACCACCTCGAACTATGCACCCGAAGGCCTGTTGCCCAACCCGCTTTATCACGAGCGGTTCCTGCCCACGATCCGCTTGATCGAAGCGCACATGGACATCGTATCGATTGCCGGCGACATCGATTACCGCAGCCTGTCCACTGAAGGCTCCGATACCTTCGGACGCGGCGCGTTCATCTCCCCCGGCTCCTCGTCGCAGCGCAAGCAGCTGGGTCTTTCGGATCCTGGGGCCAAGAGAACGGTACTCCAGGTAAACCATCGCCCGCTGCATGCGATCGCGGCATCGGACACGCGGCTGCACCTGAGCTTCAGCGACATCTGTGACGCTCCCACGGCGACCATGGACTACCTGGCGCTGGTCAAGCAGTACCCCTGCTGGATCATCGAAGACGTCCCCCGCCTGTCAGAGGCCTCGGCAGCCGCCCAGCAACGGTTTCTCAATCTGGTGGACGTGCTTTACGACAAACGCTGCACCGTGTTCATGATCAGCGCCTTGCCTCTGGTCGAAGCGATCGACCACAGCGACATCGCCGACATCGTCAGGACCCGCAGCCGCCTGTCACAGATGAGGCAGCTGGACCATGAGCCGGTCCATTAAGCGGCATCATATGTTGCGCGACTTGGCTTTTTCTGACCTGGGAGGTGCGAGACTGCCATACTGAGCGCGCATCGCTTCGGGCCGGGGACGAAACCTGCCTGAGCACGTAAAAGACGGGTGGTTCTGAGGGGGAACCACCGCGTACCCGGAGGTCACCGCATGTTCGATTCCAGCGCCTTGCTGCGCCAGCGCTTCGCCGCGCTGCGCAGCACGGCCGAGTTCTTTTCACTGAGGCACGTCAGGCAGTCTTCGCAGTCGCTGTCGGTGCGCCGCGATGTGGCCGAGCCGCCGTTCCTGCATGAGGACCAGGGCGCGATGCTGACCGTGCGCATCAAGGGCGTCGAGGCCTATGCGGCCACCGCCGATCTTTCCCAGTCCGGCTTGCAACAAGCGCTGGAGCGCGCCGAGGCTTTGGCCCGGCAGGTCAGCGGTGTTGCCCTGCTTGACCTCAGCGAGCAGGCAGTGGCCAGCGAGCGCCACGATCATTACTCGCCCAATCTTGATCAGCCCCTGCCACCGTTGGCCGAGTGCCTGGCGCTGCTGGCTGCGGAGTCGGCCAGCGTCCCGCGCGACAGCCGCCTAGTGAACTGGCAGGCCAGCTTGAGTATCAGCACGGTCGAGCAGGTGTACCTGAACAACGCCGGCGCTCAATTGCGCCATGCCCAGCGCTTTCTGTTTCCCGGTTTCAGCGCCACCGCGAGCGACGGGCGGGACAGCCAGAGCCGCAGCCTTGGCCGCGAGAACTTCGGCCAGCAAGGCGGTCTGGAGGTCATCGAGCGCTGCGGACTGGTCGGTTCGGGCGCTCGGGTCGCCGACCAGGCACTCCAGCTGCTGCTCGCCCCCAACACCCCGAGCGGCCCGCGGGACCTGCTGCTGATGCCAGACCAGATGATGCTGCAGATCCATGAATCGATCGGCCATCCGCTCGAGATGGACCGCATTCTTGGCGATGAGCGCAACTACGCGGGTACCAGCTTCGTCAAGGCCAGCGATTTTGGCGAACTGCAGTACGGCTCGCGCCTGCTCAACGTGACCTTCGACCCGAGCATCGGCGAAGAGCTCGCCAGCTACAGCCATGACGACGATGGCACCCCTGCAAGCAAGCAGTTCCTGATTCGCGATGGGCTGTTGCTGCGCCCACTGGGCGGCGCACTGTCACAGCATCGGTCGGGTCTGGATGGCGTGGCCAACAGCCGCGCCTGCGGCTGGAACCGGGCACCGATCGACCGCATGGCCAACCTCAACATCGAGCCGGGCGACCAGTCTCTGGATCAATTGATCGGCGGCATCGAGCACGGCATCCTGATGCGCACCAATCGCTCATGGTCCATCGATGACGCGCGCAACAAGTTCCAGTTCGGCTGCGAGTGGGGCCAGCTGATCGAAAACGGCGAGCTCAAGGGCGTGGTGAAGAATCCCAACTACCGGGGGATCTCCGCGCGCTTCTGGAGCAACCTCAGCGCTGTCGGCGACCGCAGCACCTTCCAGGTACTGGGCACGCCCAACTGCGGCAAGGGCGAACCCAACCAGGTGGTGCGGGTCGGGCACGCCTCGCCGGCCTGCGTGTTCAGCCAGATCGACGTATTCGGAGGAGACGCCTGATGGCTGCCACCCCCCTGCAACGCTTCCAGACACTTGTGGATAACCTGCTCGCCGCGCTTGGCCCTGGCGAGCACTTCACCCTGAGCTACAGCGCCGAGCAATCGCAGTTCATCCGCTTCAATCATGGCCGCGTGCGCCAGGCCGGCGACGTAAGCCAGGCCAGCGCCTTGTTGCGGCTGGTCAAGGATGGGCGCCAGGCCGAAATGCAGTTCACGCTCGGCGACCAGGCGGAGGTCGATCGCGACCGGCTCGACCAGGCGCTTGTCCAACTGCGCGAAACCCTGCCGCTGCTTGCCGCCGATCCTTACCTGAAGCTGGATGAGAAACCGTGGCAGAGCCATAGCCTGCTTGAAGCACCGCTACCCGATCTGGGCGAGGTGCTGGCCGAAGTCGAACGGGGCGCGGCCGCGCTGGACCTTGTGGGGATCTATGCTGCCGGGCCGGTCTGCCGGGGCTTTGCCAGCTCGTTCGGCGCCTTTGGCTGGCACCAGGCCAACAGTTTCAACTTCGACTGGAGTCTGTTCCATGCCAACGGCCAGGCGGTAAAGGCCAACTACGCGGGCGAGAGCTGGAACAGCGAAGCTTTCGCGGCGCGCCTGCAGCAGGCCCGCGAGCAGCTCGACTACCTGGGCCGGCCGTTGCGGGTGCTCAGTCCTGGACAATACCGCGCCTTCCTGGCACCGGCCGCGCTCGAGGAAATCACTGGCCTGCTGTGCTGGGGCGGGTTCTCGGCCCAGTCACTGGCCACAGGCGACAGCCCCTTGCAGCGGCTGTACAGCGGCGATGCACAGCTCAGCCCCTTGCTGAACATCGACGAGCAGGTCAGCGGCTCCCTGAGCCCGGCATTCTCCGATGAAGGTTCGCCGCGCAGCGATCTGCGGCTGGTCAGCGAAGGTCGGGCACTGGAGCGGCTGGTGAGCGCTCGCAGCGCGGCCGAGTTCGCCCTGGAGGCCAATGGCGCCGACAGCTACGAGTCGCCCTGCGCGCTGAGCCTGGGTGGCGGCGACCTGGGCGGCAGTGACGTGCTGGCCCGGCTGGACACTGGCCTGTACATCAGCAACCTGTGGTACCTCAACTACTCGGACCTTCCTGCCGCGCGCATGACCGGGCTGACCCGCTTCGCGACCTTCTGGGTCGAGGACGGCAGGATCCAGGCACCCGTCAGCACCATGCGCTTCGACGACAGCCTCTACAGCCTGCTTGGCAGCCAGCTCGAAGCGCTGACACGCGAGCGCGAGATGATCCTGTCGACCAGTACGTACGGGCAGAGGCAAACCGGATCGAGTCATTTGCCGGGGGCGCTGGTCAGAGGATTGACCCTGACGCTGTAACGCCGCCCCGACGCGGGAAATGCGTACGCTTTGAAAGGCCCACTCCATGCCCGAACGCACACCGCTGGACCCGACCACCGCCCGCTGGATTCCGTGGGTGGTGGCCATCGCCTTCTTCATGCAGTCACTGGACGGCACGATCCTCAATACTGCCCTGCCAGCCATGGCGCTGGACCTGGCCGAGAACCCGCTGCGCATGCAAGGGGTGATCATCGCCTACATGCTCACCGTGGCGCTGTTGATCCCGGCATCGGGCTGGATCGCCGACCGCTTCGGCACCAAGCGCATCTTCTTCAGCGCCATCCTGCTGTTCAGCTTCGGCTCGCTGCTATGCGCCCTGGCCAACAGCCTGGGCCTGCTGGTTGGCGCGCGTATCATCCAGGGCCTGGGCGGCGCGCTGATGCTGCCAGTCGGACGCCTTGTGGTGCTGCGAGCGTACCCGCGCTCCGAACTCGTACGAATCATGAGTTTCATCACCATCCCCGGCCTGCTCGGCCCGCTGCTGGGCCCGACGCTGGGCGGCTGGCTGGTGGAGATTCTCAGCTGGCACTGGATCTTCCTGCTCAACCTGCCGGTGGGTGCGCTGGGATGCTACGCGGTCTGGAAATTCATCCCCGACCTGCGCGGCGCCGAACGCACAGCGTTCGACGGCGTCGGCTTCGTGCTGTTCGGCGCAGCAATGGTGCTGATCACCATTGCCATGGAAGGCCTGGGCGAGCTGCACCTGCCTCATCTGAGGGTGATGCTGCTGCTGTTTGCCGGCATGGCGTGCCTGGCGGCCTACTGGCTGCGTGCCGGGCGCATCGAGAATCCGCTGTTTTCGCCACGGCTGTTCCGTACCCGGACTTTTTCGGTGGGTATCCTGGGCAACCTGTTTGCCCGCCTCGGCAGCGGCGCCCTGCCATTCCTGGTGCCGTTGCTGCTGCAGGTTGCGCTGGGCTACTCACCCTCCCAGGCCGGCATGAGCATGATTCCCCTGGCTGCCGCGGCGATGGTGGCCAAGTCCATCGCCCGTCCGTTGATCGAGCGCCTGGGCTACCGGATCATTCTGACCTCGAACACCTTGCTGCTAGGAGTGCTGCTGTGCAGCCTGGGGCTGGTCAACGAGAACACGCCCTATCCGCTGCTCCTGGCCCAGCTGGCCTTGCTGGGCGCGGTGAACTCCATGCAGTTCACCGCGATGAACACTGTGACCCTGATCGACCTGGACGACGCCAGCGCCAGCAGCGGCAACGGCCTGCTGTCGGTGGTGGCGCAGCTCTCCCTGAGCCTGGGCGTAGCCTGCGCGGGCGCACTGCTGGGCGGCTTCACCACCGCTGGCAGCGCCGAGGGAGTGGAAAGTACCCTGGGCGCCTTCCAGCTGACGTTCCTGAGCATCGGCCTGATGGCAATGCTGGCCGCGGCGATCTTCCTGCAACTGGCGCCAACAGACGGAAGGCGTGTCCCTCGTCCGGTTGAACAGATCGAACCTTAGGGCCAAAGGCCACGAGGCTGATACACTGCTCGGCATTTTTGCCCTTCAGGCCCGCCTCGTGACCACCACCGCTACCGCCTTCGCCACCTTGCCGCTGTCCGCCGCCATGCTGGCCAACCTGGACACCCTCGGGTACGCCCAGATGACTCCGATCCAGGCCCAGAGCCTGCCGGTCATCCTTCGCGGCCAGGACCTGATTGCCCAGGCCAAGACCGGCAGCGGCAAGACTGCCGCTTTCGGCATCGGCCTGCTCAACCCGATCAACCCGCGCTACTTCGGTTGCCAGGCGCTGGTGCTGTGCCCTACCCGCGAGCTCGCCGACCAGGTTGCCAAGGAACTGCGCCGCCTGGCGCGCGCCGAAGACAACATCAAGATCCTGACCCTCTGCGGCGGTGTATCGCTCGGCCCGCAGATCGCTTCGCTCGAGCATGGCGCGCACATCATCGTCGGTACTCCAGGCCGCGTGCAGCAGCACCTGGACAAGGGCACCCTGGTGCTCGACGGCCTCAACACCCTGGTGTTGGACGAAGCCGACCGCATGCTCGACATGGGCTTTTTCGATGCCATCGCCGCGATCATCGGACGCACCCCGTCGCGCCGCCAGACGCTGCTGTTCTCCGCGACCTACCCGGCGGGCATCGAGCAACTGGCTGCCAAGTTCATGCGCCAGCCGCAACAGGTGAAGGTCGAGTCGCTGCACACCGACAGCCAGATCGAGCAGTCCTTCATCGAGATCGAGCCGCAGAACCGTCTCGAAGCCCTCACCCGCGTGCTCGGCCATTATCGTCCCCAGTCCTGCGTGGCCTTCTGCTTCACCAAGCAGCAATGCGATGACGTCGTCCAGCACCTCAAGTCCAAGGGGATCGTCGCCGAGGCCCTGCATGGCGACCTGGAGCAGCGCGACCGCGATGAGGTCCTGACCCTGTTCGCCAACCGCAGCAGCTCGGTACTGGTTGCCACCGACGTCGCTGCCCGCGGCCTGGATATCGATGCCCTGGACCTGGTCATCAACGTCGAGCTGGCCCGTGATGCCGAGATTCACGTGCACCGCGTCGGCCGTACCGGCCGTGCCGGCGAGAAGGGCATCGCGGTAAGCCTGGTGGCGCCTGCCGAAGGCCACCGTGCACAGGCTATCGAAGCGCTGCAGAAGAGCCCGTTGCGCTGGGAGCAGCTGGACAACCTGAAGAACAAGGGCGGCGAACCGTTGCTGCCACCGATGAGCACCTTGTGCATCGGCGCCGGGCGCAAGGACAAGCTGCGTCCGGGTGACATCCTCGGCGCGCTGACAGGTGATGCGGGCATCCCGGGCAAGCAGGTCGGCAAGATCGCCATCTTCGACTTCCAGGCGTTCGTCGCCGTGGAGCGTGGCGTGGCCAAGCAGGCCTTGAGCCGTCTGAGCAGCGGCAAGATCAAGGGCCGCTCGTTGCGGGTGCGGATTGTCTGAAGGCACCTCGCCATCCCCACAGACCGGGTAATTTCAAGGAACCCCTGTGCAAAGCACTGACGTAATCATCATCGGTGCCGGCGCTGCCGGCCTGATGTGCTCCCTGACCGCCGCCCGGCGCGGCCGTCGGGTGCAACTGCTCGACCACGCCAACAAGCCCGGCAAGAAGATCCTCATGTCGGGCGGCGGCCGCTGCAACTTCACCAACATGTATTCAGAGCCCGCCAACTTCCTTTCGCAGAACCCGCACTTCTGCAAGTCGGCGCTGGCCCGCTACACCCAGTGGGATTTCATCGAACTGGTGGCCAGGCACGCCGTGCCGTACCACGAGAAAAAGCTCGGCCAGCTGTTCTGCGACAACAAGTCCAGCGACATCCTCGACATGCTGCTGGCCGAGTGCGACAGCGCAGGCGCCCAGCTGCGCATGGACACGCGCATCGAGCAGATCGAAAAGGCCGAGGACGGCTACCTGCTCGAGACCAGCGCCGGACCTTGGCGTTGCCAGTCGCTGGTGATCGCTACTGGCGGCCTCTCGATCCCCACGCTGGGCGCGACGGGTTTTGGTTACCAGGTCGCGCGCCAGTTCGGCCACAGCGTCTTGCCGACACGCGCGGGCCTGGTGCCTTTCACCATCACCGATCCTCAGCTCAAGGCGCTGTGCACCGAACTGTCCGGTACCTCGCTCGACTGTGTGGCCAGCTGCAACGGTATGAGTTTCCGCGAGAACCTGCTGTTCACTCACCGCGGCCTCAGCGGCCCGGCGATCCTGCAGGTGTCATCGTTCTGGGAAGCCGGGGATGCAGTTGAAATCAACCTGCTGCCCGACCACGATGCGTCGGCCTGGCTGCAACAGCAGCAATCCGAACGCCCCAACAGCGAGCTCAAGACCCTGCTCGGTGAATTGTTCACGCGCAAGATGGCCAACCTGCTCGCCGAGCAATGGTTCGTCTCCAAGCCTATGAAACAGTACACCCCAGCGGAGCTTGCGCAGGTGGCCGAGAAACTGTCGGCCTGGCAAGTGGTCCCCGCAGGCACCGAGGGCTACCGCACCGCCGAAGTTACCCTGGGCGGCGTCGATACCCGCGAGGTCTCGTCCAAGACCATGGAGTCGCTTAAAAGCCCTGGCCTGTATTTCATCGGTGAAGTCGTGGATGTCAGCGGCCACCTGGGCGGCTTCAATTTCCAGTGGGCCTGGGCTTCCGCCAACGCTGCCGCACAGTTCGTCTAGGCTTCGCGTTAGAATCCGTCCCGCCACGGAACGCTTCTTGCTGGTCCGTGGCGCCTGGCGGCATACCGTCGCCGGGCATGGTTCATTCTCGACCCCAGCCAAGCAGGCCCTCTGCCCATCATGTCATCGTCGTCTTTCCGCCATTCCTTGCGTCGTTTGTGGGGCCAGGACAAGTTCAGCTACAGCATCCGCGTTCTGATCGCGCTTACCGGCAGCATGGCGCTGTGCTGGTACCAGGACGAGATGAGCCTGCTGATTCCGCTGTTCCTCGGCATTATCGCCAGTGCCCTGGCGGAGACCGACGACAGCTGGCAAGGCCGCCTCAACGCCCTGGCCGTGACCCTGGTGTGTTTCACCATCGCGGCCCTGTCGGTGGAGCTGCTGTTCCCCTATCCGCTGGTGTTCATCTGCGCGCTGGCGGTATCCGCCTTTGGCCTGACCATGCTCGGTGCGCTGGGCGAACGCTACGGCGCGATTGCCTCGGCAACCTTGATCCTGGCGGTGTACACCATGATCGGTGTGGACCAGCGCGGCGGGCAGGTTACCGATTTCTGGCATGAGCCCTTGCTGCTGGTGGCCGGTGCAGCCTGGTACGGCTTGCTGTCAGTGCTCTGGCAGGCGCTGTTCGCCAACCAGCCGGTGCAGCAGAGCCTGGCCCGATTATTCCGCGAGCTGGGCCGCTACCTCAAGCTCAAGGCCAATCTGTTCGAGCCGGTGCGCAATCTCGACATCGAGGCACGGCGCCTGGAGCTGGCGCAGCAGAACGGCAAGGTGGTGGCGGCGCTGAACACGGCCAAGGAAATCATCCTGCACCGGGTGGGCAACAGCCAGCCCAACTCCAAGGTGAGCCGCTACCTCAAGCTGTACTTCCTGGCCCAGGACATCCACGAACGCGTCAGTGCCTCGCATTATCCCTACAACGCCCTGGCCGAAGCCTTCTTCCACAGCGACGTGATGTTCCGTTGCCAGCGCCTGCTGCGTCAGCAAGGCACGGCCTGCCAGCAACTGTCCGAGTCGATCCGTCTGCGTCAGCCGTTTGCCTACGGCACCGGCTTCGCAGAAACGCTTGAAGACCTGCACGCTTCGCTCGAGCACCTGCGCATCCAGAGCAACCCGGCCTGGCGCGGGCTGCTGCGCTCGCTGCGGGCGCTGGCGGCCAACCTCGCCACCCTCGACCGCCTGCTGGGTTCCGCGAGCAACCCCGACGGCCTGGCTGATGCCAGCGACAGCAGCCTGCTGGACCGTTCACCCCGAAGCCTGAAAGACGTCTGGAGCCGCCTGCGCACCCAGCTGACACCGACTTCACTGCTGTTCCGTCATGCCCTGCGCCTGCCTCTGGCGCTGTCGATCGGTTATGGCATGGTGCACCTGATTCACCCCACTCAAGGCTACTGGATCATCCTCACCACGCTGTTCGTGTGCCAGCCCAACTATGGCGCAACGCGCCGCAAACTGGTGCAGCGGATCATCGGGACCGCCATCGGCCTGACCGTGGGCTGGGCGCTGTTCGACCTGTTCCCAAGTCCTATAGTGCAGTCGTTGTTCGCCGTGGCGGCCGGGGTGGTGTTCTTCGTCAACCGTACCACTCGCTATACCTTGGCCACGGCCGCTATCACCCTGATGGTGCTGTTCTGCTTCAACCAGACCGGCGACGGCTACGGGCTGTTCCTGCCCCGCCTGTTCGATACCCTGGTGGGCAGCCTGATCGCCATCCTGGCGGTGTTCCTGTTCCTGCCCGACTGGCAGGGCCGCCGCTTGAACAAGGCGCTGGCCAACACCCTGACCTGCAACAGCATCTACCTGCGCCAGATCATGCAGCAGTACGCCCACGGCAAGCGCGACGATCTCGCCTACCGCCTGGCCCGCCGTAACGCGCACAACGCCGATGCGGCGCTCTCCACCACGCTGGCCAACATGCTGATGGAGCCGGGGCATTTTCGTAAGGAAGCGGATGTGGGCTTTCGTTTCCTGGTGCTGTCGCACACCCTCCTCAGCTACCTCTCGGGACTGGGCGCGCACCGCGACACGGCGTTGCCGGCCGAGGTGCACGAGCATCTCATCGACGGCGTCGGCAGCAGCCTGGCCAGCAGCCTGGACGAGATCGCCAATGGCCTGTCAGCCAAGCTGCCAGTGGCGATTCACAGCGACGAAGAGGAAGCGCTGGCCAATGCACTGGAGCAGATGCCGGAGGAACTGGATGAAAACCAGAGGCTGGTGCAGACCCAGCTGGCGTTGATTTGCCGCCAGCTGGGCCCGTTGCGGACGCTGGCCGCGCATTTGATCAAGGCCACGCCGGTTTGACGAGCAGCGCGCGAGCAGTGCGTGCAGCGCCGCGGACGGCTTTCAGGGATAGCCCAACACCGCGCGGATCTGCTTCAGGTGCTGCTCGATCCATCGCCGGTCCACCGCCCCCCAGTCACGTATCCGGTACTGCCCGGCATGATTGCGCGCGCCTTCCTCCTGCTCGAACTCGCAGACGATATCCAGGTCCGCCAGCGCCGCAATAGTGTCCTGGGCGGTGCGCCTGGGCATTCCGGTGGCCGTCATCAGTGCCGGGACGCTGTTGGCGGTCTGGCTGTCGATCAGCCAGGCCACATACAGGCGGCGGTAGAAACTGGTCTTGGTCTTGCTCACTTCCATCGGCAAAGTCCTTGGGGCTCAGGTCGGTTCGGGCAGTTCCCGGTACGTCAGGTAGATACGCAGGTCGAACTCCATCTGGTGGTAGCCCGGCTGCATGTGCTCACAAAGCTGGTAGAAGGCCTTGTTGTGATCCCGCTCCTTCAGGTGCGCCAGTTCGTGCACGACGATCATCTTGAGAAATTCTGGCGCGGCTTCCTTGAACAGCGAAGCGATGCGGATTTCCTTCTTGGCCTTGAGCTTGCCGCCCTGCACCCTCGACACCGCGGTATTCAGACCCAACGCACGGTGGGTCAGGTCGAGGCGGTTGTCGAACAGCACCTTGTCGAGGTTCGGCGCATTGCGCAGGTGCTCCTGCTTGAGGCCCTGGACATAGCTGTAGAGTGCCTTGTCGTTCTGCACGGCATGGTGTTCAGGGTAGCGCTGCTGCAGGTAGTCGCCCAGGCGGTTGCTGGCGATGAGCTGGCGCACCTGGTCTTGCAGGTGAACAGGGTAGGCTTGCAGATAACGTAGGGCGGTCATGTCACGGCGTTCGGCAAAGAAGAGCCGAGTTTAACCAACCGATGACCAGGGCAGGGGAAATTCCTGCGCAAAGGCGCCGGCATCCTCGGGCGTCATGGGACGTGCCACCAGAAAGCCCTGTACATACTCGCAGTCGTTATCGCGCAGCCACTGGGCCTGTTCCGGGGTCTCCACGCCTTCGGCGATCACCGTGATGCCGTAGGCATTGCACAGCTGGATGACGCTGCGTGCCAGCGCCGCATCGGCTGCCGAGTCCGGCAGGCGCGCAACCAGATGGCGGTCCAGCTTGAGGGTGTCGATGGGGAGGTCGCGCAGCATGCGCAACGAGCAGTCTCCCGCGCCAAAATCATCCAGGGCCACGCGCACACCCAGTCCGCGCAGGCGCTGGACCTGCTTGACCGCCGCGTCGATGTTGTACATCAGCGAGGTCTCGGCCACTTCCACCTCGAGCTGCGAGGGTGCGAGGCCTTGCTCCTGGATCACCCGCGCCAGCTCCTCGACCAGGTTGGGCATGGCGAACTGCGCGCGGCTGAGGCTGATACCCAGCACGAGGTCAGGGCCAAACCGGTCGAACCAGGCGCGGCGCTGGGCGGCGCCCTTGCGGTAGATCCATCCCGCCAGGCGGCTGATCAGGCGTGCTTCTTCAAGAAGCGGAATGAACAACCCGGGCGGGACGTCTCCGGCGCTTGGGTGCTGCCAGCGCAGGAGGGCTTCGAAGCCACGCAGGCGGCCATCGGCGAAAGACACCTGGGGCTGGTACACCAGGCTGAAGGCCTCGTCCTCGATCGCCTCGCGTACGCTGTCTTCAAGCATCAGCCGCGATCGCGCGCGGCCGTTGAGTTCCTCGTCGTAGAAACGGTACTGCTGGCGGCCGGCCTGCTTGGCCGCGTACATCGCCGCATCGGCGGCGCGCAACAGGCCCTCGATGGTGGCGCCGCAGTCTGGATAGGTGGCAATGCCGATACTGACGCCCAGGCCGACATCGAAACCCTCGAACTGATGGCACATCGACAAGCGTTCGATCAGGGTCTCGGCGAAGCGTCCAGCCAGCTCGGGGAAGGGCAAGGCATCGAACAGCACCGTGAACTCGTCTCCGCCGATGCGTCCCAGCAACGCCTGGGCACCCAGGCACTCCTTGAGCTGCTCGGCTACATAACGCAGCACCTGGTCACCGGTCTCGTGGCCCAGCGAATCATTGATTCCCTTGAAGCCATCCAGATCCAGGTACATCAAGGCCTTGGCCATGTCGGGACGGTCGTTGCGCGCCAAGGCGTCTTCGGCGGCCTGATGGAAACCACGCCGATTGAGCAGGCCAGTCAGCGGATCGGTCACGGCCTGATGCGCCAGTTGTTGGTGCAGACTGCGCACCACGGACATGTCGAGGACCGTCACCACCATGGCGTGCTGCTCTGATGAAAGCGGCGCGCACGATAGCGCGACCGGCACGGGTTGGCCACTCGCCGCGCGCAACACCGCGTCGTGCACACGAAAGATCTCGCGCCCAAGATAGGCCTGGTAGAAGGCCGATTCGGTCCAGGCGCCATGACCGGGAAGCTGCACGAACTCGAGTAGCTCGGCCCCCTGCAGACGTTCGACGGTGGCCTCGAGCAACTCCGAGATCGCCGGATTGGCGAAGCTGATGGTGCCGCACTCGCCAACCACCAGGATACCCTCGGCGGCGTTGTCCAGCACCGAAGCGTTGAAAGCGCGGGCTGTCTCGAGTTCACGGCTCAGGCGCTGGAGCATGCGCCGGTTGCGCTGCGGCTCCAGCAAGGCCTGGACCTTGGGCTTGAGGATCTTCGGATCGAAGGGCTTGAACAGATAGTCGACCGCGCCACTGGCATAGCCCTGGAGCACCGCGGCGTCGGACTGTTCGTTGGCGGTCAGGAAGATGATCGGCGTCAGCCGCGTGCGCTGGCTGCCACGCATGAGCCGCGCGACTTCGAAGCCGTCCATTTCAGGCATCTGCACGTCCAGCAGAACCAGGTCGACATCATGGGCGAGCAAGGTGCTCAAAGCCTCCCGACCGGATCTCGCGGTCAGCACCTGCCAGTCCTGCCGCGCGAGCAGCGCCCGCATGCTGAGCAGGTTCTCGGGATAATCATCAACGATCAGTACTACCGACCCGCCCTCGAGTGGCGGTGTGTGAGCGCAATCCATGCTTTTCTCTTGTAATGCCGACTACGACAGGCAATTGGATCCGATGAACACTTTAGACTGCAAGCAGGAAGAAGCAAGATATCAGATGGACATCATGGCGAAATGTTTCAGCAGCTGATCAACGGTCAACGATTCAAGCGCAAAAAAAACCCGATGCATCAGGCATCGGGTTCGAGGTCTCGCACAGGCAGCGTGAATCAGTTGACCTTGGCTACCAGCTCGCCCTTGGCGTAACGCTGGAACATGCCTTCCAGGGAGATCGGCTTGATCTTCGAGGCGTTGCCGGCCGTGCCGAAGGCCTCGTAGCGGGCGATGCAGACGTCACGCATGGCCTTGACGGTTTCGCCAAAGAATTTGCGTGGATCGAACTCGCTCGGGTTCTGAGCCATGAGGCGGCGCATGGCACCCGTGGAGGCCAGACGCAGGTCGGTGTCGATGTTGACCTTGCGTACGCCGTACTTGATGCCTTCGACGATTTCCTCGACCGGCACGCCGTAGGTCTCCTTGATCTCGCCACCGTACTGGTTGATGATCGCCAGCCATTCCTGCGGGACCGAGGAAGAGCCGTGCATCACCAGGTGCGTGTTGGGAATGCGCTTGTGGATTTCCTTGATGCGGTCGATCGCCAGGATGTCACCGGTAGGCGGCTTGGTGAACTTGTAGGCGCCGTGGCTGGTGCCAATGGCGATGGCCAGGGCATCGACCTGGGTCTTCTTGACGAAGTCGGCCGCTTCTTCAGGGTCGGTCAGCATCTGGCTGTGATCCAGCACGCCTTCGGCACCGATGCCGTCTTCTTCACCGGCCATGCCGGTTTCCAGCGAGCCCAGGCAGCCCAGCTCACCCTCTACCGAAACACCACAGGCGTGAGCCATGGCCACGGTCTGCTGGGTGACGCGCACGTTGTACTCGTAGTCGGTCGGGGTCTTGCCGTCTTCACCGAGCGAGCCGTCCATCATCACCGAGCTGAAGCCCAGCTGGATCGAGCGCTGGCAGACATCCGGGCTGGTGCCGTGGTCCTGGTGCATGCACACCGGGATATGCGGGAATTCTTCGATCGCCGCCAGGATCAGGTGTCGCAGGAAAGGGGCGCCTGCGTACTTGCGCGCACCGGCCGAGGCCTGGACGATGACCGGGGAGTCGGTCTTGTCAGCCGCTTCCATGATGGCGCGCATCTGCTCGAGGTTGTTGACGTTGAAAGCTGGAACGCCGTAACCGAACTCGGCGGCGTGGTCCAGCATCTGGCGCATGCTAATGAGTGCCATTGTGTATCTCTCTCCCGACAAGCGTCGTTTTTATCATGCAAGCCCGCCATGAGGGCGGCTGCTGTTCAAGTAGTGTGAGCCACAAATCGGTGGCCCGGCCAGTCACGGTGCCTTGCAGCCCCGTCCTATCAGATCATTGGTCGCTACCCAGTACACCAGGCCTTCATCACCCTTGGTGTGCATGGCCAGCACGCCATCGCTGTACAGCGCGCCCGAGGCACCCGCCTCGGACCGGAGACGGTAGACCTGATCACCGCCACCGAGCCGCACATCCACCGCTTTGCGGCTGGCATCGGTAAACCGCCACTGCACCTGAGCCTGGGTGTCACACACCCACTGCGTCCAGCTGGCCGCGGCAGGCTCAGGCTCGGAGGCGTGCCAGCTTGAGCATCCTGCCAGTGCCGCCAAGGCCATCACGGCCATGAGCGCCTTCATCGATTATCCTCTTCAAGACCACGAAGCACCCGCCAGGTGCCTGCCTGGCGGTCAAGGGCGCCGTTCAGGGGCAGCCCGGTGCCCGCCGCTGATGCTCGTCATCGTACTTTTCCAGGCCCTCTGGACCCAGGCGCTTGCTGATCACAGGCACTGTCTCGGCTTGCCACTCGGACTGGTAGCAACCGCCCTTGGGCGCGCCCGAGGTATGTGCCTCGGGTACGGGCGTGCTCGAGCATGCGCCCAGGAACGCCGCCATGATCACCACAGGCACTCGCTTGACCATCAGGTCGCTCCCTTTGCCAGCGCCGGACGCGTCAGGCCTTGGCCCGCTGTTCCAGGATTTCCACAGCCGGCAGAACCTTGCCTTCGACGAACTCGAGGAACGCGCCGCCACCGGTAGAAATGTAGGAGATATCCTTGGACACGCCATATTTGTCGATCGCGGCCAAGGTGTCGCCACCGCCGGCAATCGAGAACGCCGGGCTTTCGGCTACCGCCTTCGCCAGCACTTTGGTGCCGTTGCCGAACTGATCGAACTCGAACACGCCCACCGGGCCGTTCCACAGGATGGTTTTCGAGGTTTTCAGCAATTCGGCGAACTGTTGGGCAGTCTGCGGCCCGATGTCCAGGATCATGTCGTCATCGGCAACGTCGGCAATGGCCTTCACGGTGGCTTCGGCGCTCTCGGCGAACTCCTTGGCAACCACCACGTCGACCGGCAGCGGCACGTTCACCTTGGCGGCGATGGCCTTGGCGGTGTCGACCAGGTCAGGCTCGTACAGCGACTTGCCTACCTTGTAGCCGGCAGCGGCGAGGAAAGTGTTGGCGATGCCGCCACCCACGATCAACTGGTCGCACACCGAGCTCAGGCTGTTGAGCACATCCAGCTTGGTGGAGACCTTGGAACCCGCGACGATGGCGGCCATCGGCTTGGCCGGGGCTTTCAGGGCCTTGCCCAGCGCGTCCAGCTCGGCGGCCAGCAGCGGGCCTGCGGCAGCGGCCTTGGCGAACTTGGCAACGCCATGGGTCGAGCCCTCGGCACGGTGGGCGGTGCCGAAGGCGTCCATGACGAAGACGTCGCACAAGGCCGCGTATTTCTGCGCCAGCTCGTCGGCGTTCTTCTTCTCGCCCTTGTTGAAACGCACGTTCTCGAACAGCACCAGTTCGCCAGCCTTGACCTCGACGCCGTCCAGGTACTCGGCTACCAGTGGCACATCACGGCCCAGGGCCTTCGCCAGGTAGTCGGCAACAGGCTTGAGGCTGTTTTCAGCGGAAAACTCACCTTCTGTCGGGCGGCCCAGGTGCGAGCAGACCATCACGGCCGCGCCTTTTTCCAAGGCCAGCCTGATGGTCGGCAGCGCAGCGAGGATACGCGCGTCGCTGGCGACCACGCCGTCCTTCACTGGCACGTTCAGGTCTTCGCGGATCAGTACGCGTTTACCTTGCAGATCGAGGTCGGTCATCTTCAACACGGTCATGAATGCAGTCCTTCAGGGCTGTTTGCAAGTAGTGCGGGTGGGTGGACGACGTGCAGAAAGTGATCGGCAACGTCAAGCATACGGTTGGCAAACCCCCATTCGTTATCGAACCAGGCCAGCAGGTTCACAAGCCTTGGACCGGAAACCCGGGTCTGGCTGGCATCGACGATGGCCGAATGCGGGTCATGATTGAAATCGCAGCTGGCGTGCGGCAACTCGGTATAGGCCAGCAGGCCCTTCAGCGGGCCGCTCAGCGCGGCCTCGTGCAGCACCCGGTTGACCTCTTCGGCCGTGGTATCGCGGCCCGTTTGCAGGGTGATGTCCAGGCACGACACGTTGACGGTCGGCACACGCACCGCTTTGGCCTGAATTCGTCCGGCAAGTTCCGGAAGCAGCCGCTCGATGCCACGTGCCAGACCAGTGGACACCGGAATCACCGACTGGAACGCCGAACGCGTGCGGCGCAGGTCCTCGTGGTGATAGGCGTCGATCACCGGCTGATCGTTCATCGCCGAGTGGATGGTGGTGATCGACACGTACTCCAGGCCGAACGCCTGGTCCAGCACACGCAACAGCGGCACGCCGCAGTTGGTGGTGCAGGACGCATTGGAGACCAGCCGCTCTTCACCGGTCAGGCAGTGCTGGTTGATACCGTAGACCACAGTGGCGTCGACATCCGCCTCACTGGCCATGGGCTGGGAAAACAGAACGCGTGGGGCGCCGGCATCGAGAAAACGCTGGGCGTCGGCGCGGGTGTTGTAGGCGCCGGAGCATTCCAGCACCAGGTCGACGCCGAGGGCGGCCCAGTCGATGCCTTCAGGGGTGGCACTGCGCAAGACCTTCACGCAGTTGCCGTTGATATGCAGACAATCGCCGTCGACCTTTACCTCACCGGGAAAACGCCCGTGGGTAGAGTCGAAGCGTGTCAGGTATTCCAGGCTGGCAAGGTCTGCCAGGTCATTCAGCGCGACGATCTCGAAACCTGCCCTCGCCCCCCGCTCGAAGAGTGCGCGCAGTACGCAACGACCGATTCGGCCGTAGCCGTTGAGTGCAACCTTGAAAGGGCGTGGGTGGGGCATTCGGGTACTCACAAGATCCAGTGTTGGCATTTCAGGGATTTGTGGTGCGGCAATCGCGGCACAAGGCCGCTCCCACAGGTATTGCACCTCCATGTGGGAGCGGCCTTGTGCCGCGATCGAGGGCAAAGCCCTCGCCTGCAGCTACATCAATCTTCCAGCAGTTCTTCAGCCGTCCCCAGGATATTCTCCAGGGTAAAGCCGAACTCCTCGAACAGCGCCGCCGCCGGGGCCGACTCACCGTAGGTGGTCATGCCGATGACACGGCCTTCGAGGCCGACGTACTTGTACCAGAAGTCCGCGTGGGCGGCTTCGATGGCAATCCGCGCACCGACTTCCAGTGGCAGCACGGCCTGCTTGTAGGCAGCGTCCTGGGCATCGAACACGCTGGTGCTAGGCATCGAAACCACACGTACCTTGCGGCCCTGCCCGGTCAGCTTGTCGAAGGCCTGCACGGCCAGGCCCACTTCGGAACCGGTCGCGATCAGGATCAGTTCAGGCTCGCCGGCGCAATCCTTGAGTACATAGCCGCCGCGGCTGATGTCAGCGATCTGCTGGGCGTCGCGGTCCTGGTGCTGCAGGTTCTGGCGCGAGAAGATCAGCGCCGATGGGCCGTCCTTGCGCTCCAGGGCGTGCTTCCAGGACACGGCCGATTCGACTGCGTCGGCTGGGCGCCAGGTGTCCAGGTTCGGGGTGCTGCGCAGGCTGGTCAGTTGCTCGATCGGCTGGTGCGTCGGACCGTCTTCGCCCAGGCCGATGGAGTCGTGGGTGTAGACGTGGATGACGCGCTGCTTCATCAGTGCCGACATGCGCACGGCGTTGCGGGCATATTCCATGAACATCAGGAAGGTTGCGCCGTAAGGCGTCAGGCCACCGTGCAGGGCAATGCCGTTCATGATGGCGGTCATGCCGAACTCACGCACGCCGTAGAACATGTAGTTGCCGCTGGCGTCTTCAGCGCTGACGCCCTTGCAGCCTTTCCACAGGGTCAGGTTGGAACCGGCCAGGTCGGCGGAGCCGCCCAGCAGTTCAGGCAACAGCGGGCCGAAGGCGTTCAGGGTGTTCTGGCTGGCCTTGCGGCTGGCGATGGTCTCGCCCTTCGCGGCGACTTCGCTGACGTAGGCAGCGGCCTTTTCAGCGAAATCGGCAGGCAGGTCACCGTTCAGGCGGCGCTTGAGCTCGCTGGCCAGTTCAGGGAAGGCCTTGGCATAGGCGTCGAAGCGCTGGTTCCAGTCGGCTTCGGCCTTGGCGCCCGCTTGCTTGGCGTCCCACTCGGCATAGATGTCGGCAGGTACTTCGAACGGAGCGTGGTTCCAGTTCAGTTGCTTGCGTGCCAGGGCGATTTCGTCATTGCCCAGCGGAGCGCCGTGGCAGTCTTCCTTGCCCTGCTTGTTCGGCGAGCCGAAACCGATGATGGTCTTGCAGCAGATCAGAGTCGGACGGTTGCTCTTGCGAGCGGTGTCGATGGCAGTCTTGATCTCGTCGGCGTCATGGCCGTCGACATTGCGGATCACCTGCCAGTTGTAGGCTTCGAAACGCTTCGGGGTGTCGTCGGTGAACCAGCCTTCGACTTCGCCGTCGATGGAGATACCGTTGTCATCATAGAAGGCGATGAGTTTGTTCAGGCCCAGGGTACCGGCCAGCGAAGCCACCTCATGGGAGATGCCTTCCATCATGCAGCCGTCGCCCAGGAACACGTAGGTGTTGTGGTCGACGACCTTGTGCCCGTCACGGTTGAACTGACCGGCCATGACCTTTTCGGCAATGGCGAAGCCCACGGCATTGGCCAGGCCCTGGCCCAGAGGACCGGTGGTGGTCTCCACACCTGGGGTATAGCCGAGTTCCGGGTGCCCCGGGGTGCGGCTGTGCAATTGACGGAAAGCCTTGAGGTCGTCGATCGACAGGTCGTAGCCGGTCAGGTGCAGCAGCGAATAGATCAGCATCGAGCCATGGCCGTTGGACAGCACGAAGCGGTCACGGTCGGCGAACTTCGGGTTGCTCGGATTGTGTTTCAGGTAGTCGCGCCAAAGAACCTCGGCGATATCCGCCATGCCCATGGGGGCACCGGGATGGCCGCTGTTGGCCTTTTGCACGGCATCCATGCTGAGTGCACGAATGGCGTTGGCACGTTCACGACGGCTGGGCATCGCTGATCTCCTGGGGCTTGAAAAAGTAATGAGACGAAAAAAGGCGGCCATTTTCGCCCACAGGCGGCCTGGGGGCAATGACGGATGGTCGCAGCCGAGCGATTTTCCTGCAATTGGAGGCAATTTCGGGGCATTGCGCTGTCAAACCGTTCGCCTGCCAGCCCCAGGCTAGCGGATTCTCCCACTCATCGCGCAATATCAAAACTTTTTGATATTGCTATTGCGAGGTGCGGGCACCCTGTCTAGACTGCCCGACCATGAACCTGCGCGCCCCTTCGATACGTCAAGAGCCAAACGATGACCTGACCGCCCTGTGCAAGGCCGGCGGCGATCCGCTGCGCCTGAACGTACTGCGCGCGCTGGCCAGCGACTCCTATGGCGTGCTTGAGTTGGCGCAGATTTTCGATATCGGCCAGTCCGGCATGAGCCATCACCTGAAGGTGCTGGCCCAGGCGGAGCTGGTGGCCACGCGACGCGAAGGCAACGCGATTTTCTACCGCCGCGCCCTCCCCGACAGCCTGCGCCTGGGCGGCCGCCTGCACATGGCATTGCTCGATGAGGTCGACAGCCTGTCGCTGCCGGCCGAGGTGCAGACGCGGATCGCTCTGGTGCAGCAGCGGCGCGCAGCCACCAGCCAGGACTTTTTCCTGCGCGTGGAAGAAAAATTCCGCGCCCAGCAAGATTTGATCGCTGGCCTGCCTCAATACCGCGAAAGCCTGCTGGCCCTGCTCGACAAGCTCAGTTTCGATAACAGGGCAAGCGCGCTGGAAGTCGGTCCCGGCGATGGTGAGTTTCTGCCTGAGCTGGCCCGGCGCTTTGCCCGCGTCACCGCGCTGGACAACAGCCCGACGATGCTGGACCTGGCCCACCAGGTCTGCCTGCGCGAGGGGCTTGCCAATGTGAACCTGCAGTTGGCCGATGCACTGAGTGCAACGGATGTGGAAGCCGACTGCGTAGTGCTGAACATGGTCCTGCACCATTTCAGCGACCCGGCCGAAGCCCTGCGGCGGCTGGCCACCCGTGTGAGGGCAGGCGGCAGCCTGCTGGTCACCGAGCTGTGCAGCCATGACCAGGGTTGGGCCCGGGAAGCCTGTGGCGACCTGTGGCTGGGCTTCGAACAGGAAGACCTGGCCAGTTGGGCCACGGCTGCCGGACTGACCCCCGGGGACAGCCTCTATGTAGGCTTGCGTAACGGTTTCCAGATTCAGGTACGCCATTTCGAGCGACCTGCTGGCGACATCACCATCGGTAAATTTTAGGAACCCGTCGAGATGAGCGAATACTCCCTTTTCACCTCCGAGTCCGTGTCTGAAGGCCATCCGGACAAGATCGCCGACCAGATTTCGGATGCGGTCCTGGACGCCATCATCACCCAGGACAAGTATGCCCGCGTGGCGTGCGAAACCTTGGTCAAGACCGGTGTCGCCATCATCGCCGGCGAAGTCAGCACCTCTGCCTGGGTCGACCTTGAAGAGATCGTGCGCAAGGTCATCGTCGATATCGGCTACAACAGCTCCGACGTCGGCTTCGACGGCGCGACCTGCGCTGTGATGAACATCATCGGCAAGCAGTCGGTGGACATCGCCCAAGGCGTCGACCGTTCCAAGCCGGAAGACCAGGGCGCTGGCGACCAGGGCCTGATGTTTGGCTACGCCAGCAACGAAACCGACGTGCTGATGCCAGCGCCGATCTGCTTCTCGCACCGTCTGGTCGAGCGCCAGGCTGAAGCGCGCAAGTCGGGCCTGCTGCCATGGCTGCGCCCGGATGCAAAGTCCCAGGTCACTTGCCGTTACGAAGGCGGCAAGGTCGTGGGTATCGACGCCGTGGTGCTGTCGACCCAGCACAACCCCGAGGTCGCGCAAAAAGACCTGCAGGAAGCGGTGATGGAGCTGATCGTCAAGCACACCCTGCCTGCCGAGCTGCTGCACAAGGACACTCAGTTCCACATCAACCCGACTGGCCAGTTCATCATCGGCGGCCCAGTGGGTGACTGCGGCCTGACCGGGCGCAAGATCATCGTCGACAGCTACGGCGGCATGGCCCGTCATGGTGGCGGCGCGTTCTCGGGCAAGGACCCGTCCAAGGTCGACCGTTCGGCAGCGTACGCTGGCCGTTACGTGGCCAAGAACATCGTGGCCGCAGGCCTCGCCGAGCGCTGCGAAATCCAGGTTTCCTACGCCATTGGCGTGGCGCAGCCGACGTCGATCTCGCTGAATACCTTTGGCACCGGCAAGATCTCCGACGACAAGATCATCCAGCTGGTACGCGAATGCTTCGACCTGCGTCCGTACGCCATCACCACCATGCTCGACCTGCTGCACCCGATGTATCAGGAAACTGCTGCCTACGGTCACTTCGGCCGTACTCCGCAGCAGAAGACCGTGGGTGACGATACGTTCACCACGTTCACCTGGGAGCGCACCGACCGGGTCGACGCGCTGCGCGCTGCGGCCGGGATGTAAGAACGCTGCGTTGAAAGCCCCGCCCGGGTGATCGGGCGGGGCTTTTTTTTGGGCGGATGGTGAATGTGGGCCGCTGTGTGCGCTTGATTCTTGCAGCGCCGCGGCTATCGGGCGCCGCGCGGGCGGCGCTCGATCTCATGAGCGCTGCAAACTTCAAGGCATGCACTTAACCGACACACGCCCTGACAACTCCCCCCGCCACCCGCCGCAACATTGCCTAGGCTTGAGTTTCCTTACAGCCAGGCAAGGAAGCCGGCCATGATTCGACGCCTTCTCGCCCTTGTTTCACTGATCCTCTGTCTGCCGACACTGCAGGCCCAACCGTGCCCACCCTGGCCATCCGAGCGGGCCCGCGAAGAACTCGACCAATTACGCAAGACCCTCGCCCAATGGGACGACCAGTACCACCGCCTCGGCGTATCGCAGGTCCCCGACGACATCTACGACCAGAGCCGCACACGCCTGAAACGCCTGCAGGGCTGCTTCTCCGACAAGGCCGAAGCCAACCCCCTTGCAACCGCTGCCGGCCCGGTCGCGCACCCCATACCACATACCGGCGTCGGCAAGCTGGCCGATGAAAGCGCCGTGAAGGCCTGGATGAGTGGAAAACAGGACGTGTGGATCCAGCCCAAGGTCGATGGGGTCGCGGTTTCGCTGGTGTACCAGGAGGGCCGCCCGGTGCGTCTGCTCAGCCGGGGCGATGGCGTCCATGGCCATGACTGGAGCCGGCATCTGCCGAGATTGCAGGCCATCCCGGCACAACTGCCGCAGCCACTCGACCTGGTTCTGCAGGGCGAGCTCTACTGGCGCCTCGACGACCATGTGCAAGCCACTGCGGGGAGCGTCAGCGCGCGCGGCATCATTGCCGGCCTGATGGCCCGCAGGGAGGTGACCGCCGCTCAGGGCGAGGGGGTCGGCCTGTTCATCTGGGACTGGCCGGCAGGCCCGCCCACCCAACAGGAGCGTCTGGCGCAGTTGCAAGCACTGGGATTCGGCGACAGTGCGCGTTTCAGCCTGCCGGTGCCGGGCGTCGATGAGGCCGCAAAGTGGCGTGCCCACTGGTACCGCTCGCCCCTGCCCTTCGCCACCGATGGGGTCGTCCTGCGCCAGGGCCAGCGCCCGCCGGCGACCCGCTGGAAGGCGAAGGCGCCCTATTGGATCGCCGCATGGAAACATCCATTCGCAACGGCGATGGCTGAAGTCCGGGAGGTCCATTTCAAGGTCGGGCGGACCGGCCGGATCACCCTGCTGCTGCGCCTGCAGCCGTTCACCCTGGATGATCGTCGCGTCACCCAGGTCAGCCTGGGCTCCCTGGCGCGTTGGCGCAGCCTTGATATCCGCCCGGGCGACCAGGTTGCCATCAGCCTGGCCGGCCTGACCATCCCTCGGCTGGACCATGTGGTGCACCGCAGCCGCGAGCGAGTTCCCGTGGACCCACCGGCGCCAGGGCGCTTTCATCCGCTGAGCTGCTGGCAGGCGACCCCCGGTTGCGAGGAGCAATTCATCGCGCGGCTGACCTGGCTCGGCGGCAAGCAGGGGCTGGCCTTGCCCCACGTAGGCCCAGGCATCTGGCGCAGTCTGGTGCAGGCTGGACGAGTCAACTCCCTGGCCGACTGGCTGCAGCTACGCGAAGAAGACCTGCTGCCCCTGAGCGACTTCGGCCCGGCGCGCGCGAGCCGAGTACTGCAAAGCTTCGCCGAAGCCCGGTCGCGCCCGTTCGCACAGTGGCTCCGCGCTATCGGAGTTCCCGCGCCCCGCGGTCTCGTCTTGCCTGGCCGCTGGGCGGAGCTGGAGGCCAGAAATACCTCGCAATGGAAAAACGAACCCGGCATTGGTGCGCACCGGGCTGAACAACTAGGGCGCTTTTTCCATGACACGGCTGTTCAGGCACTGGCGCATACACTGCATTCGGAGGGCATCGATGGCTTCAAGGCAGCCGAGGCGTTTTCTGATCGTGTCCGGGAAAATACTGCGAAGGGTTTATAAATCGCACGAATCAGGGCAGGATTTGCCCCATTATTTTTGCTGCCCTGCCCCACTGAGGAACCCCTCATGAAACTGTTTTCCACTCTCGCCTTGCTTTCCGCGTTCGGCCTCGCCGCTGGCCCGCTCCAGGCCGCGCAGCCTGATCCTGGCCTGACCGGGTGCGCCGCCAAGCGCAGCGCCATCGAAAATCAGCTCAAGGAAGCCCGGGCGCACAACAACAAGGGCCAGGTCGATGGCCTGGAAACCGCCCTGAAGGAACAGACCGAGCATTGCACCGACAGTAGCCTGCGCAAACAGCGTGAGCAAAAAGTGCTGGATGCGCGGCACGAGGTTTCCCAACGTGAGCGGGATCTGGAAAAAGCCATGAAAAAGGGCGACTCGGAGAAGATCAACAAGCGCAAGGACAAGCTGGCCGAGTCGCGCAAGGAACTGAAGGACGCCAAGGATGAACTGGACAAGTAACACCCTGTGTCAGTAACGCCCACGCCCACAAGGATTCGCCCCTCATGAAATCTGCACTGCGCCAACTCGCCTGGGCGCTCCCGGCACTGGCTCTGCTTGTCGGCTGCAACGGCAAGGACAAGGAAGCCGCAAAACCCGAACCCCATGCAGTGGCCACCTACGCCAGCGCCGACTGGAAAGACCTGCCCACTGTCAGCGACAGCGACCTGCTGGCAGGTTTCGAGGCCTGGCGCAGCGCCTGCGAGCGTCTCAAGCGCGATGCTGTCTGGGCGGGTACGTGCCAAGCGGCGGAGCAAGTCCCGGCTGATGCAAGCCAGGTGCGCGCTTTCCTGGAGCAGCAGCTTCAGGTCTACGGCCTGCGCTCGGCCCAGAACAACGCCAACGGGCTGGTCACAGGCTACTACGAACCGGTCTACCCCGGCAGCCTCACGGCCACCGATGCTGCACAGGTCCCGGTCTACGGCGTGCCGGACGACATGGTCGTGGTCGCGCTCGACAGCGTCTACCCCGAACTCAAGGGCAAGCGCCTGCGCGGCAGGCTGGATGGCCGGGTACTCAAACCCTATGACACCGCCGAAGTGATCAACCGCGAGGGCGCGAAGGCCCCGGTGCTGGCCTGGCTGACCGACCCCATGGACCTGCAGTTCCTGCAGATCCAGGGCTCTGGCCGCATTCAGCTGGACGATGGCCGCCAGCTGCGCATTGGCTACGCCGACCAGAACGGCCATCCATACCGGCCTATCGGCCGCTGGCTGGTGGAGCAGGGCCAGCTGAAAAAGGAAGATGTCACGATGGGCAGCATCCATGCCTGGGCACAGGCCAACCCGGTACGGGTTCCGGAATTACTGGCCAGCAACCCCAGCTACGTGTTCTTCAGCACCCGTCCGGACAGCAACGAGGGTCCGCGTGGCTCGCTGAACGTGCCGTTGACCGCAGGTTACAGCGTGGCCATCGACCGCAAGGTCATTCCGCTGGGCAGCCTGCTCTGGCTCTCCACCACGCGGCCTGACGGCAGCCCGGTGGTACGCCCCGTGGCGGCGCAGGACACCGGCGGCGCGATTACCGGCGAAGTCCGCGCGGATCTGTTCTGGGGCACCGGCAGCGAAGCCGGCCAGCTTGCAGGGGACATGAAGCAGCAGGGGCAGATCTGGCTGCTGTGGCCAAAAGGCGCGGCGCTGCCAGACGTACCCAAGGTGCTGTGATCTACGCCGAGATCACGAAGAACGAAACGATCAGGCCCAGGCCGGCGAACCACACCAGCGAACGCAGTGCGGCCCAGTCGGCCAGATAGCAGATGATGTAGAGCAGACGGCTGGTGATGTACAGGACCGCCAGTACATCCTGGGTTACCTGATCGGCATTGCCGACCAGATCGGCGACCAGCACGGCGGCGGCGAACGCCGGAAAGGCTTCGTAGCCGTTCTGCTGGGCGGCATGGGCCCGGCGCGGCAGGCCTTCGAGCTTTTCCAGGAAGGCACGCGGGTCATGGTTATGGCCCATGCGGAACTTGCCGCTGCTGAGCTTGGCGGTCAGCGCGCAAAGCGGCGGCAGGAAGATCGCGATCAGTACACACCACAGGGCAACGGTCATGGAGATTTCCTTGTCAGAGAGTCGGTTTCAGAGCTTCATCACCAGCATGCCTGCCAGTACCAGCCCGCAGGCTATGAGCCTCGGGCCGCCAAAAGGTTCTTTGAGGTAACGCATGCCCGGCAGCACCACCAGGATCACGCTCAGCTCCCGCAAGGCCGCCGCTTCGGCCACCGAACCCAGGTGCATGGCCCACAGCACGAGCGCATAGCTGAGCAACACGCATACTCCCACCGCGAGCCCCAGCCGCCATTGCAGGCGCCAGAACAGCACGAACGGCGTCCGTCGCGCCACGCCTGCCAACAACGGGAACGGCCAGGCACTGAGCAGGGTCAACCAGACCAGGTAGTCGAACGGCTTGCCCCACAGGCGCACGGCCTGGCCGTCGAACCACGTGTAGCAGCCGATGCAGAGCCCGATCAGCGCCACCACCGGCAACATCGACCACGGCAGCCGCTCGCCGCCCCCGCCCTGCCATAGCAGACACGCCATGCCACATGGGATCAGCAGGATACCGATGATCTGCTGGCCGCTCAGCGGCTCACCTGCAAACGCCAGGGTCAGCCCCAACACCACCAGCGGCGACAGACCGCGCATCAGAGGATAGACCAGCCCCAGGTCGCCAACCCGATAGGCGCGGATCAACAGCGCCCGGTACAACTGCTCTGCCAATGCCGAGGCGATCAGCCATGGCCAGACGGCCTCAGGCGGCAGCTCGACGAAAGCCACCGCCGCCACCGCGAACACCAGCGCCACCGTATCCATGCTGGCAATCACCAGGAGGCGCTCGCCGCTGAACTTGATCAGGGTGTTCCACGTGGCATGCAGCAAGGCAGCGATCAGTACGAGCGAAGTGGCTAACACGCGTAGGTCCTTTTCGGTGACGCGGAATCGGCGGGACTATCGGGTACTCATCGAACGAATTCAATGAACACGGTCAAAAACTGTGTCCCGAAACGCATCTGCAGTCATCAAACACCTGCCCGAGCTTTTCGGGTACCGGCTTGGATTCCCTTTGCTACAGGACCTCGGATGCTTGAGATTGTTGCTGTCTTTATTTGCCTGACCACCCTCCTTACCTACGTCAACTACCGGTTCATCGGGTTGCCGCCGGCCATCGGCGTGATGGTTACCGCGCTGCTGTTTTCCCTGATGCTGCAGGGCCTGAGCCTGATCGGCTACCCCGGCCTCGAGGCCCGGGTCGAAGGCCTGATGAACCAGATCGACTTCAACGACCTGCTGATGCACTGGATGTTGTCGTTCCTGCTGTTCGCCGGTGCGCTGCACGTCAACCTCAGCGACCTGCGCAGCTATCGCTGGCCAATCGGGCTGCTGGCCACGGTGGGTGTACTGATCGCCACCGTGGTGATCGGCTATCTGGCGCACTGGATCTTCGCGCTCTTCGGCTGGCACGTCAGCATGCTCTATTGCCTGCTGTTTGGTGCGCTGATCTCGCCCACCGACCCGATCGCGGTACTCGGCGCGCTTCGCACCGCCAACGCCTCGAAACCGCTGAAAACCACCATCGTCGGCGAATCGCTTTTCAACGACGGCACCGCGGTCGTGGTGTTCACCGTGCTCCTGGGCATCGCACAGCTGGGCGAAACCCCGAGCGTTGCCGACACGGCCATGCTGTTCGTGCGTGAAGCGGTTGGCGGCGTGGCGTTTGGCGCGGTGATCGGCTATGCCATATACCGCATGATCAAGAGCATCGAGCAGTACCAGGTCGAAGTCATGCTGACCCTGGCGCTGGTCATCGGCGGTTCGGCGCTGGCCTACGAGCTGCACGTTTCGGCACCGATCGCGATGGTGGTGGCGGGCCTGATCATCGGCAACCTGGGGCGCAACCTGGCGATGAACGACATGACCCGCCGGTACCTCGACGGCTTCTGGGAGCTGATCGATGACATGCTCAATGCCCTGTTGTTCGCGCTGATCGGCCTGGAGCTGTTGCTGCTGCCTTTCAACTGGCTACATGTGGCGGCCGCGACCAGCCTGGCGGTAGCGATCCTGCTGTCGCGCCTGCTGACCGTGGCCCCTGCCATCGTGCTGCTGCGCCGCTGGCGGCCGGTGCCGAGCGGCACGATCCGCGTGCTGACCTGGGGCGGCCTGCGCGGTGGTGTGTCAGTGGCCCTGGCCCTGTCGCTGCCTGCCGGCGAGGAGCGTGATCTGCTGTTGAGCATCACCTACATCGTGGTGCTGCTGTCGATCCTGATCCAGGGCCTGAGCATCGGCCGGGTGGTGCGCGGGGTGACCGGGCAGACAGAGGCCCCGGTCACACACGGCTAGCGCATTACTCGGGAACGATGTCGAACTGATCCTGGATGTACTTGATCTCGGTCCGCCCGTGCGCCGCGGGCAGGCCGTCTTCGCCGAGGTTGACGAAGACCATCTTGTCCACGGTGAGGATGCTCTTGCGGGTGATCTTGTTGCGCACTTCGCACTTGAGGGTGATCGAGGTGCGGCCGAACTCGGTGGCCGTGATGCCCAGCTCGATGATGTCGCCCTGGCGCGAGGCGCTGACGAAGTTGATCTCCGAGATGTACTTGGTCACTACGCGCTGGTTGCCCAGCTGGACAATGGCGTAGATCGCCGCTTCTTCGTCGATCCAGCGCAGAAGGCTGCCGCCGAACAGCGTTCCATTGGGATTGAGGTCTTCGGGTTTTACCCATTTGCGGGTGTGGAAGTTCATCATTGCTCCTGACCGGTTTGCCAATCGTGCAGACATGATGGCAGAGCCGTTCGTGGCACTCCATTGGCCATCGACTATCGTCTCGATTAATCGACAGAAAACCTTGGGCCCAAGCGCTCAGCACAGCTATAATCGCCCACGTTTCACATGGCCGCCCCCAGCGGGGCCATGCCCGCCACCTGTCCGAGGGGCGCTGCAGCAGGCTCGACCTGTCAGGCTCGGATGGGGCGTTGTCCGTCTCGCGGACGCTTAACGCACAACGGCGCCCATTCGCACACTACGAATGGAGGCTCATCATGAGCGCTGTAAACACGCCTGCAGATTTTACCGATTTCAAAGTCGCTGACATTTCCCTGGCTGCCTGGGGCCGTCGCGAAACCATCATCGCCGAGTCCGAAATGCCGGCACTGATGGGCCTGCGCCGCAAGTACCTGCAAGAGCAACCGCTCAAGGGTGCCAAGATTCTCGGCTGCATCCACATGACCATCCAGACTGCCGTGCTGATCGAGACCCTGGTTGCCCTGGGTGCCGAAGTGCGCTGGTCGTCCTGCAACATCTTCTCGACTCAAGACCAGGCCGCTGCGTCCATCGCCGCTGCCGGCATCCCGGTATTCGCCTGGAAAGGCGAGACCGAGCAAGAGTACGAGTGGTGCCTGGAGCAGACCATCCTCAAGGATGGCCAGCCATGGGACGCCAACATGATCCTCGACGACGGCGGCGACCTGACCGAGCTGCTGCACAAGAAGTACCCGGCCGTGCTGGAAAACGTCCACGGCGTCACCGAGGAAACCACCACCGGTGTGCACCGTCTGCTCGACATGCTGGCCAAGGGTGAGCTGAAAGTCCCGGCGATCAACGTCAACGACTCGGTCACCAAGAGCAAGAACGACAACAAGTACGGCTGCCGTCACAGCCTGAACGACGCCATCAAGCGCGGTACCGACCACCTGCTGTCGGGCAAGCAGGCCCTGGTGATCGGCTACGGTGACGTGGGCAAGGGCTCGGCCCAGTCCCTGCGTCAGGAAGGCATGATCGTCAAGGTTTCCGAGGTCGACCCGATCTGCGCCATGCAAGCCTGCATGGACGGCTTCGAGCTGGTTTCGCCCTTCACCGACGGTATCAACGATGGCACCGAGGCCAGCGTCGACAAGGCCCTGCTGGGCAAGATCGACCTGATCGTCACCACCACCGGTAACGTCAACGTCTGCGACGCCAACATGCTCAAGGCCCTGAAGAAGCGTGCAGTGGTCTGCAACATCGGCCACTTCGACAACGAGATCGACACGGCCTTCATGCGCAAGAACTGGGCATGGGAAGAGGTCAAGCCGCAGGTGCACAAGATCCACCGCACCGGCCATGGCGACTTCGACCCGCAGAACGACGACTACCTGATCCTGCTGGCCGAAGGCCGCCTGGTCAACCTGGGCAACGCGACCGGTCACCCGAGCCGCATCATGGACGGTTCGTTCGCCAACCAGGTGCTGGCACAGATCTTCCTGTTCGAACAGAAGTTCGCCACCCTGCCAGCCGCGCAGAAAGCCGAACGGCTGACCGTCGAAGTGCTGCCCAAGAAGCTTGACGAAGAAGTGGCCCTGGAAATGGTCCGCGGCTTCGGTGGCGTGGTGACCCAGCTGACCCAGCAGCAGGCCGAGTACATCGGCGTGACTGTCGAAGGCCCGTTCAAGCCGGACGCCTACCGGTACTAAGCCGCTACGCGGGAAGTTGCAAGCTGCAAGCCGCAAGCCAGGGCAGTCCGTGCCTGGCCGAGGTTTGCAGCTTGATGCTAGACGCTTGACGCTTGCAGCTCCGAGGAATGCCTGATGTCTGAAGAACGCCGTTACAGTTTCGAATTCTTTCCAACCAAGACCGACGCTGGCCACGAAAAGCTGATGGGCGTTGCCCGTCAACTGGCCACCTACAACCCTGACTTCTTCTCCTGCACCTATGGTGCGGGCGGCTCGACCCGCGACCGCACGCTCAACACCGTGCTGCAGCTGGAAAACGAGATCAAGGTCCCTGCCGCCCCGCACCTGTCGTGCGTTGGTGACAGCAAGGAAGACCTGCGCAGCCTGCTGGCCCAGTACAAGGAAGCCGGCATCAAGCGCATCGTCGCCCTGCGCGGCGACCTGCCATCGGGCATGGGCATGGCCAGCGGCGAGCTGCGCCATGCCAATGACCTGGTCGAGTTCATCCGCCGGGAAACCGGTGACCATTTCCACCTGGAAGTCGCCGCCTACCCCGAGATGCACCCGCAGGCGCGCAATTTCGAGGACGACCTCGCCAATTTCGTGCGCAAGGTCAAGGCCGGTTCCGACAGCGCCATCACCCAGTACTTCTTCAACGCCGACAGCTATTTCTACTTCGTCGAGCGCGTGCAGCAGATGGGCGTGGATATTCCTGTGGTCCCGGGGATCATGCCGATCACCAACTACAGCAAGCTGGCGCGCTTCTCCGATGCATGCGGCGCCGAGATTCCACGCTGGATCCGCAAGCAGCTCGAAGCCTATGGCGATGACGTGAACAGCATCCAGGCCTTTGGCGAAGAAGTGATCACCCGCATGTGCGAGCAACTGCTGGAAGGTGGGGCTCCGGGGTTGCATTTCTATACGCTGAACCAGGCTGAGCCCAGTCTGGCGGTGTGGAATAACCTGAAGTTGCCGCGGTAAGAGTATCCCCCGGGGTTTCATCGCCCTTGAGATCGAGCGCCGCATGCGCGGCGCTCGATCTGATGGTCGCTGCAAAACTATGGCGAACCCCCCGCCCCGCGTCGTAATCTTGCTCCATGCCACATTTCCTCCGCCTCCTCTGCACACTCCTGCTCGCCAGCCTGAGTTTCCTGGCCCATGGCGAACGGCTGCGTATTGTCAGTGACGAATGGTCGCCCTACTTCTACCAGGAAAACGGCCAATTCAAAGGCATCGACTACGAGGTGGCCAACCAGGTGTTCAAGCGCCTGGGGGTCCAGGTGCACTGGGAGATCCTGCCGTGGAAACGCTGCCTGGCAATGGTCGAGCAAGGCCTGGCCGATGGCATCCTGGATATCTTCCAGACCTCCGCGCGCGAGGCACTGATGGTCTACCCGGACGAGCCCATGTCGACAGTGGAATTCGTGCTGTTCCAGGCCAAGGCCCGCCCTCACCCGGTAACACGCCTGGAAGACTTGGCCGGACTGACCGTGGGGACCTCTCCAGGCTATGACTATGGCGCAGCGTTCCTTGGGTCGACGCTCTTCCGGAGCGAGGCGGCCCCCACCCATGTAGCCAACCTGGGCAAGCTGCAGCGCGGGCGCATCGACCTGCTGATCACCGATCGCCGCGTTGGCCTGCATCTGCGCAGGCAATTGGGACTGCAGGACCTTGTCGAAGACCTGCCGCTGGTGGTCAGCCGGAAGCCGCAGTACCTGGCACTGACCCGCAAGCCCGGCCGTGAAGTGCTGGCCGAGCGCTTCACAGCCGAGTTGCGCCGCTTCAAGCAGGAGCCAGCCTACGCCGAACTCGGTGCCCGCTACGCCGGGGGTGCCGCGAACATTCCTCACGCCGTTGAGCAGCAGGAAAGCGGCACGCCGTGATTGCTCTGTTATACTCGGGCCTTCCCGCCAGGCTCACACCCGGACGCTCGGCCTTGCAGCAGGCATCCCGACCGGTATGAAGGCGCGCCAAGTGCCCGCCCGCCGCTTCCCGGATGCACGTCAAAGCCCTGCTGGACCGGACGCGATCGCATCCCTCCGATGCTTGTCGCGCCAGGCACGATCATCCCATCGGGCCCAGCCCACACTAGAACAGGATTGCCCATGTCCTTTGCTTCCCTCGGTCTCTCCGAGGCTTTAGTCCGCGCTATCGAGGCAGCGGGCTATACCCAGCCCACTCCGGTGCAACAGCGGGCCATTCCCGCCGTGTTGCAGGGCAGCGACCTGATGGTCGCCGCCCAGACAGGTACTGGCAAAACCGGCGGCTTCGCCCTGCCGATCCTCGAGCGCCTGTTTCCGGGCGGTCATCCGGACAAATCCCACCGGCATGGTCCGCGCCAGCCGCGCGTGCTGGTCCTGACCCCGACCCGTGAACTGGCAGCCCAGGTCCATGACAGCTTCAAGGTCTATGCACGTGACCTGAAACTGGTCAGCGCCTGCATCTTCGGCGGCGTCGGCATGAACCCGCAGATCCAGGCCATGTCCCGGGGCGTCGATGTCCTGGTGGCCTGCCCGGGCCGCCTGCTCGACCTCGCCGGCCAAGGCAATGTCGACCTGTCCCACGTCGAGATCCTGGTACTGGACGAAGCCGACCGCATGCTCGACATGGGCTTTATCCATGACGTGAAGAAGGTCCTGGCCCGCCTGCCGAGCAAGCGCCAGAACCTGCTGTTCTCGGCGACGTTCTCCAAGGACATCACCGACCTCGCCGACAAGCTCCTGCGCAACCCGGAGCGAATCGAGGTCACGCCCCCCAACACCACGGTCGAGCGCATCGAGCAACGTGTCTACCGGCTGGCCTCCAGCCACAAGCGTTCGCTCCTTGCTCACCTGATCACCCTCGGTGCCTGGGAACAGGTGCTGGTGTTCACCCGTACCAAGCACGGCGCCAACCGCCTGGCCGAATACCTTGAAAAACACGGCCTGACCGCCGCCGCGATTCACGGTAACAAGAGCCAGAACGCCCGCACCAAGGCCCTGGCCGACTTCAAGGCCGGCAGCGTACGCATCCTCGTGGCGACCGACATCGCTGCCCGTGGACTGGACATCGACCAGCTGCCGCACGTGGTCAACTTCGAGCTGCCAAACGTCGAGGAAGACTACGTACACCGTATCGGCCGTACCGGCCGTGCCGGTCGCTCGGGTGAAGCCATCTCGCTGGTGGCGCCGGACGAAGAAAAACTGCTCAAGAGCATCGAGCGCGTCACTCGCCAGAAGATCGCCGACGGCGACCTGATGGGCTTTGATGCGAGCAAGGTCGAAGCCGAGAAGCCTGAAGTGCGCGAGCGCCCCCAGGTCAGCGGCCGCGGCGCGCGTAGCCCGCGCAGCGAAGGCAGCAATGCCGGCAGCGGTGGCCGCAAGGACAAGGGCAAGGACAAAGGCCGCGAAAAGACAGCAGCCGAGAAACCGGCGGAAAAAGCTGCCGGCCAGCAGCCCCGTCCAGAGCGCAAGCCCCGCAACAGGAAGCCGAGCCAGCCGCAGTCGGCTCAGCAAGGCACTGCGTCGGCTCCCGCCAATCGCGACCCTGAAACCTTCCTGGACGACGAAGTCGACAACTTTGGTAACCGTGCCGACTACGTCAGCCCGTACCAGAACAAGAACCAGGGTCGTAATCGTCGTCCAGGTGGCAGTGCTGGCCAGCAGACCCAAGGCGGCAGCCAGCGCCAGGGATCCGGCACCGGCGCTAGCCAGCCCCGTGGTGGCCAGCCGCGTACCGGTGGTGGTGGTAGTGGTGCTGCTGCCGGCAGTGGTGACAAGCGTCCGCGCAGCAACAACGGCGGTGGACGTCGTGACGCAGGTGGCGGTGGCCGCCAGTCGTCGCGCACTGACCAGTCGCGCCAGGAACCCGCTGTTCGCGGACCACGCGACGGCCAGGGCCAGGCCCAGCCGAAGATCGTGCACAAGGAATCCAAGCTCGACCGTTTCCCGACCGCCGAGCAACTTGAAGACCTGCCAAGCCGCCCACGCGGTGAGCGCCCTGCGCTGCTGACCCGCAATCGCTGACCAGCCGCGTAGACAACAACGCCGCCCCTAGGGGCGGCGTTGTTGTCTACGGTCAGCGAATTACTTCTGCTTGACGCCTTCGAGGCTGATGTCCAGGTCGAGTGTCTGGGAAGTCGGGCCTGGGCCCTTGATGCCGAAGTCAGAGAGGTTCAGCGTGGTCTTGGCATTGAAGCCAGCACGCTCACCGCCCCACGGATCCTTGCCTTCGCCGTTGAACTCGGCCTTGAAGGTCACTGGCTTGGTCACGCCGTGCAGGGTCAGGTCACCCGTCACGTCGGCGGTTTTCTCACCGGTCGACTTGACTGCGGTGGAAACGAACTTGGCGTCGGGATACTTCTTCACATCGAGGAAGTCGGCGCTGGCGATGTGCTTGTCACGCTCTGCATGGTTGGACCACAGGCTGGCAGTCTTCAGGTCGACGGCAATCTTGCTGGCTTCAGGCTGAGCCTTGTCCCACGAGAAGGTACCGTCGAAGTCCTTGAACGTGCCGTGGATGAAGCTGTAGCCCAGGTGGCTGATCTTCCAGTCGACGAAAGCGTGCTGGCCTTCCTTGTCGATCTGGTAGTCCGCTGCCATGGCCTGGCCGGCCGAAAGCAGTGCGGTACCCAGTGCCAGCGCGGCGAAAGTCTTTTTCAACATCCTTCGATTCCTTTGCAATTGAGGTTGAGAGTCAAGCTTTGCGGCCCAGCATGCGTGTCAGGGTCGCGTCACGGTCGATGAAATGGTGCTTGAGGGCTGCCAGGGCATGCAGGCCGGAAAAAATCACCAACCCCCAGGCCAGGTAGAAATGGATCACACCTGCAAGGTCTGCCTGGTCAGGCAGGTTGCTGACCAGGGCCGGCACCTCGAACCAGCCGAACACCGGGATGCCCACGCCATCGGCGGTGGAGATCAGGTAACCGGCGATCATCACGGCAAACAGCCCGAAGTACAGCACAGCATGGCCAAGTTTGGCGGCCACTCGGGTAAATGAGCCGTGAGTGGCAGGTGCCGGGGGTGGCGGGCTGACAAATCGCCAGACCACCCGCGCCAACATCACCGCCAGCAGTATCAGGCCGATGCTCTTGTGCAGGTCTGGAGCTTCCTTGCGCCACGGGCTGTAGTAGTCGAGACCGACCATCCACAGGCCCAGGGCGAACAGGGCATAGACCGCAAGCGCCACGCTCCAGTGCAGGAGCATGCTGACCGAACCATACCGAGTGGGTGAGTTGCGCAGTTGCATGCCTGTTTCCCCTTAAGAACTGCCCACAAGACTAACGCGAAACGTATCGAAAAAAAGCGGAAAAAACTGCTCTGGAATATCGAACTATCAGATGGATATTCTGGAATTCGTCAATTAAGCAGACATTAACGTCAACGCGCGTTGTAGGCCGAGCCGCTTACTTCGCCTTGGCAACTGGCTCCTCATCCTTTCCGAACAACCGTGCGAAGAAGCCAGGCGTGCCCTGCTTTTCAGGTTCTGCCTTGACCGGGGCCTTGTCAGAAGAGCCTCCAAACAGATTCGAGAAGAATCCGCCCTTCTCTTTCTCGACCGCAGTGGGCGCCTTGGCAGCGACCGCCTTGGCAGGCTCGAAAGACTTGCCCGCAGCCAGATCCTGCACCTGGCCTGCAGCCCGCTGGCCACTACGGAGCGCGCCTTCGAGCGTGCCTGGATACAGCGCGTCGGTGTGTTCACCCGCAAAGGCCACACGTTGCACTGGACGCTCCCACAGGCGCCAGTACTTGCTGATCTGGCCGGGACCGTAGGCAAGGTATGCCCCCCCCATGCCCGCATCCGTGCTGTACCGGCGGATCTCGTAGCCGGTGAACGCGCCCCGCGCCTTCGGATAGAAGTTGTGCATGCGGATCAGCACCTGGTCGACCATCTGCTTGTCACCAAAGGCCTGAAGCAGCCGAGCGTTATCACCCGACAGGTTGATCACCACGTTGGCGCCCCCCTTGAGTGCAGGCTCGATCCACAGCATGCCAAGGCCGGTATTGCTGTAAATCTCGCCAGACATGCGCGAGCGGCTCTCCCACACCGGGGTCTTGAACTTGAGCAGCAACTGGTCACGCCACCCGTAGTTGGTGCCCTTGAGCGCCGCCAGGTGCTGGTTGTCCAGGCCGGGCGTCATCTGGATCTTGGCCAGCGCCCGAAGCGGCACGGCCATCACCAGGTAATCGGCCTGATAGCCGACGCTGCCGACCTTCACCGTGACCCCGTCCTTGTCCTGCACGATAGACGTGACTGGCGAGCTGGTCTTGATGGTTTTCAGCTGCTTGACGAAGGCCTGGGCCAGCACCGGGCTGCCTCCGGGCAGGCGCGCGGCCCGCAGATCGCGGTCGCTGACGCCTCGGTAGACACGGGTCTGCTGGGCAAAATACAACAGCGACAGGCGCGACGGCTCGTCATAACGGGTACGGATCTGCTGGTTGATCAGTTGCCGCGCAGTGGACGGCAGCTGCAGCTTGTCGAGCCACGCGGATACGTTGATCTGGTCGAGGGCGAACAGCGTGCTGTTGGCCGCAGGGGTCAGCGGATCATCGATCGATCGCGCCAGGTCGTCGAGAGTTGTCTCATAGCGCTTGAGCGCCTCGGCGGTGGCCGGCTGCTTGGTCGCCAGGTCCGCGGCGCTGAAGTAGTCGCCATCGATCAGGTAGCTCGGGGTACGTACGAATTCGGGCGCAGGCAAGGTCGTGAGCTTGAACTGGTCCAGGTACTGGTTGAGCACCGGCTGCGCCTTGCTGTTGCCGATCCACTCGCTGGTCGCCAGCCCCGAGCGGCCACCCATCCCGCCCTTGGCTTCGAGCAGCGTGACCTGCCAGCCCTTGGCCTGCAGCTCATAGGCTGCGGTCAGCCCCGCCAGGCCGCCGCCCACCACGATCGCCGCAGGCGTCTTGCCCTGTGCCAGCGCAGCGCCGCCGGACAAACCACCAATCATTACCAACGCGCACAGGCGCAGCCAAGCAGCAGCCATTTCGGCGAACTCCGGATCAGAAAAAACCGATAAAAGAAGGGGATGGACATCCCAGGGGGTAATGCATCAAGAATACGTCACCCTCCAGTGCCGTGCCAGCGTACTGACATCAAACACGGCAGGTTGTCCTGCCCGGCAGCATTGCTTAGGCTTACGCGGTCTATACACGCCGCGTCGCCAGGAGAAGTGCCCATGGGCCTCAACGATCAGTGGATGCAACGGGACCTCAAGGTCTTGTGGCACCCCTGCACCCAGATGAAAGACCACGAACAGCTCCCGCTGATCCCGATCAAGCGCGGCGAAGGCGTGTGGCTGGAGGACTTCGAGGGCAAGCGCTACCTGGATGCCGTCAGCTCCTGGTGGGTCAACGTGTTTGGCCATGCCAACCCGCGCATCAACCAGCGCATCAAGGACCAGGTCGACCAGCTCGAGCACGTGATCCTTGCCGGTTTCAGCCACCAGCCAGTCATCGAGCTGTCCGAGCGCCTGGTCAGCATGACTCCGGCAGGCCTGGATCGCTGCTTCTACGCCGATAACGGCTCGTCATGCATCGAAGTGGCGCTGAAAATGAGCTTCCACTACTGGCTCAACAAGGGCCAGCCGCAGAAGAAGCGCTTCGTCACCCTCACCAACAGCTACCACGGCGAGACCATTGCCGCGATGTCGGTAGGCGACGTGCCACTGTTCACCGAAACCTACAAGGCTCTGTTGCTCGATACCCTGAAGGTGCCGAGCCCGGACTGCTACCTGCGCCCCGAGGGCATGGGCTGGGAAGAGCACTCGCGCAACATGTTCGCCGCCATGGAGCAGACCCTGGCCGAGCACCATGACAGCATCGCCGCCGTGATCGTCGAGCCGCTGATCCAGGGCGCGGGTGGCATGCGCATGTACCACCCGGTCTACCTCAAGCTGTTGCGCAAGGCCTGCGACCGCTATGGCGTGCACCTGATCCATGACGAGATCGCCGTCGGCTTCGGCCGTACCGGCACGATGTTCGCGTGCGAGCAGGCCGGCATCCGGCCGGACTTCCTCTGCCTGTCGAAGGCCTTGACCGGTGGCTACCTGCCTCTGGCCGCGTGCCTGACCACCGAGGATGTCTACCAGGCCTTCTATGACGACTACCCGACCCTGCGCGCCTTCCTGCATTCGCACAGCTACACCGGCAACCCGCTGGCCTGCGCCGCGGCCCTGGCGACGCTGGATATCTTCGAACAGGACAACGTGATCGAGGCCAACAAGGCCCTGTCCCAGCGCATGGCCAGCGCTACCGCGCACCTGACCGACCACCCGCATGTGGCCGAAGTGCGCCAGACTGGCATGGCCCTGGCCGTCGAGATGGTCAAGGACAAGGCCGGCAAGACCGCCTATCCCTGGCAGGAACGCCGCGGCCTCAAGGTGTTCGAGCACGCCCTGACCCGCGGTGCGCTGCTGCGTCCGCTGGGCAGCGTAGTGTACTTCCTGCCGCCGTACGTGATTACCCCCGAGCAGATCGATTTTCTGGCCGAGGTGGCGACCGAAGGCATCGATATCGCCACGCGCAGCAGCGTCAGCGTCGCGGTGCCGAAGGACTTCCACCCCGACTTCCGAGATCCGGGTTAAGCGTGATCCACCACGCACACAAAGCACCGCGCACACGCAGTCAATCAAATCTTTGAGCCACCTATGCGACTATCCCGCTTTTTCATCGACGCCCCCCTGAGCCTTGGCGAGCACGACCTGCCCGAGGCCCAGGCTCATTACATCGGCCGGGTCCTGCGCATGGCGCCGGGCGACGCCGTGCAACTGTTCGACGGCAGCGGCCAGGAGTTTCTCGGCCAGTTGCTCGAGGTCGGCAAGAAAACCGTACGCGTCAGCCTCGACCAGGCGCTGCCCGGCCAGGCCGAATCGCCATTGCACATCCACCTCGGCCAGGGTCTCTCCCGGGGCGAACGAATGGACTGGGCCATCCAGAAGGCCACGGAACTTGGCGCCAACGAGATCACGCCGATCGTCAGTGAACGCTGCGAAGTACGCCTGAAGGACGAGCGCGCCGACAAGCGCCTGGCCCATTGGCGCCAGGTCGCCATCAGCGCCTGCGAGCAATGCGGGCGCTCACGCCTGCCAGTGATCCATCCGCCCGTCCCCTTGGCCGAGTGGATCAAGGGGGCCGACGCCGCGCTGAAGCTGGTGCTGCACCCGGTTGCCGAACCACTGGTCAGCCACGCGCGCCCCGACACACTGGCCTTCCTGGTCGGCCCGGAAGGCGGTCTCAGCGATGCTGAAGTCGAACAGGCCAAGTCCGCCGGCTTCCACGCCGCCCGCCTTGGCCCACGCGTGCTGCGCACCGAAACCGCGCCCGTGGTGGCGTTGTCGGTAGCGCAGCAACTGTGGGGTGATTTCTAGAGCACGTAGAAAAAGATGGCAATAAAGTGCAGCACGCTTCCGGCGATCACGAACAGGTGCCAGATGCCGTGCCAGTGGCGAAAGCGCCGGTCGTAGGCGAAAAAGATGATGCCGACGGTGTAGAGCACACCGCCCGCGGCCAGCCAGCCGAAGCCGGCGGTGCCCAAGGTGTGCAGCAGAGGATTGACCGCCACCAGCACGATCCAGCCCATCAAGGCATAGATCACGATCGACATCACCCGCGCCTCCGAGCGCGGCTTGATCTCCTGCAGCATGCCGATCAATGCCAGCCCCCAGACCACCCCGAACAGGCTCCACCCCCAGGGGCCGCGCAGGCTGACCAGGCAAAACGGGGTATAGCTGCCGGCGATCAGCAGGTAGATGGACAGGTGATCGAGCTTGCGCATGATCACCTTCGCCCGCCCGCGCGTGCTGTGGTAAAGGGTCGAAACACTGTAGAGCGTCAGCAGCGTGACGCCGTAGATGGAAAAGCTGACGATCTTCCACGGATCGCCTTGCAATCCGGCCGCAATGATTAGCCAGATGGCACCGATGGCAGCCAGTACCGCACCGACCAGGTGCGTCCAGGCATTGAAGCGTTCACCGTGATACATGCGTTACTGACCCTCTGCGGTCGAGCTGGGTTCCCCCGGAATGAGCGGTGATGCCAACGCCGCTTCACGTACCAGGCGCTCAAGGCCGGGCAGATCCGGTACCCGGACCACCTGATCGCCGACCTGGACAGCCGCCAGTTCCAGCGGCGCCAGGGGGACATCGACGTAGTTGAGCTGGCTGTCGACCTTGCATGAGCGCGGGATGCCCTGCACAAGCAGGGCCAGGTAGCGCAGGCCGGTATCGCCAAGCGCGTTGAGCACCACGATGCGGGCCCGCTCACCACACGGGGTATGCCCGCCGCAGGCGGCTTCGAAGCCTATCAGCGGCAGGCGTTGCTGGCGCCAGTCGACCCAGCCAAGGTGCCAAGGGGTCTCCCCGGGCTCGCAGCTGATCGCGCGCTGGCCGATCAGCTCGGCCACGGCGACGTTGGGTAGCACCAGCGTGCGGTCGCCCAATGGCAACAGCAGGCCGGTGAGGCTGACGCGCTGGCCAGCCAGATGATCAAGCATTGGCGTTGCTCCATTGGGCGATGCTCTGCAGCAGGACCGACTCCTGATAGGGCTTGCCGAGGTAATCGTTGACACCAATGGCCATCGCCCGCTCGCGGTGCTTCTGCCCGGTGCGCGAGGTGACCATGATGATAGGCAGATCCTTGAAGCGCTCATCGCTGCGCACGCGAGTGGCTACCTCGAAGCCGTCCATGCGCGGCATTTCGATGTCCAGCAGGAGCACGTCGGGACGGTGCTGGTCGAGCAACGCCATCGCATCGACACCGTCCTTGGCGGTGAGCACGTTCATGCCGTGCCTTTCGAGCAGGCGCCCGGTGACCTTGCGCATGGTCACCGAGTCGTCGACCACCATCACCAGCAAGGGACGGCGCGGCGCTTGGCCAAGTAGCAGGGTGGGTGCGCCCGTGCGCCCCGGCAGGTGCGTACGCCGCCGCTGCAGTCCGCGCAGCTGGCCAAGCAGGTCAAGGATCAGCACCACCCGGCCGTCACCGAGCAAGGTTGCGCCAGACAAGCCCGGCACCGCGGCAAACTGCGGTCCCAGGCTCTTGACCACGATCTCGCGGCTCGGCGAAAAGCTGTCGACCTGCACAGCGAAAGACTGCTCTTGGGAATGGACCAGCAGCACCGGCAACGGCACGTTCTGTCCCAGCAGGCGCGGTGAGGTGGTGCCCTGCACCAGCTCACCGAGGTAGCGGAGCTCGTAACGGTGGCCCGCGTAGGTGTAGTACGGCGCCTCGCGCTGGTAGCAGGCCTGCAGCTCGCCTGGCGGTACCCGCACAATGCCCTCGATGGTATTGAGCGGGATCGCGAACTGCTCCTCGCCCAGGTTGACCATCAACGCCCGGTTGATCGACACGGTAAACGGCAGGCGGATCAGGAAGCGTGCGCCCTTGCCCGGGCTCGACTCGATACTCATCGAGCCGCCCAACTGCTTGACCTCTTCGTGAACGACGTCCATGCCCAGGCCGCGCCCTGAAATCTGAGTGATCTTCTCGGCGGTGGAAAACCCGGGCCGCAGGATGAACTGCATGATCTCGTGGTCGGACAGGTGGGCCTCGGGATCGAGCAGACCGCGCTTGACCGCCTTGCGACGCACAGCCTCCAGCGGTACGCCGGCGCCATCGTCGGTCATCTCGATGACGATGTCGGCGCCTTCATGCAGCAGATTGAGACTGATCGTACCCTGCTCGGGCTTGCCTGCCGCCAGACGTGTCACGCCCGTTTCCAGGCCATGGTCGACGGCGTTGCGCAGCATGTGCTCGAGAGGGGCGACCATGCGTTCGAGCACGCTGCGGTCCAGTTCACCCTCGGCGTTGCCCACCACCAGCTCGACCTGTTTGCCCAGCTCGCTCGCCACCTGGCGCACTACCCGCTGCAGGCGCGGCACCAGCCGCTCGAACGGCACCATGCGGGTGCCGGTAAGCCCCTCTTGCAGCTGGCTGTTCACACGCGCCTGCTGTTGCAGCAGGCTGTAGGATTGTTGCGCCTGCTGGGTCAGGGTTTCCTTTAGATCGAGCAGGTCGGAGGCCGATTCGAACAAGGCTCGCGACAGCTGCTGCAACTGGGAATGGCGGTCCAGCTCCAGTGGATCGAAGTCTTCGTAGGCATCGCGCTCGGTCTGCTGGCGGCTGGAGATCTGTCCTTGAGTCTCCGTGTCGAGGCGGCGCAGCTGGTCGCGCATGCGCTCCAGGGTGGTTTCCATTTCGCCGAGAGCGACCTGGGCATCGTTCACCTGCTGCTCGATACGCCCACGGATGATCGAGTGCTCGCCCGCCAGGTTGCCCAGATTGTCGAGCAGCTCGGCAGCCACCTTGACCATGTCGCCCGGCGCCCGTTCGGGTACTGCGGCGGGGGCCTCGGCGGGCGCGGGATCGCGCTTTCCCTGGCCCGCGGCGGTGTCGGCCAGCGCCGCGCTGCTGAAGTTGCGGATGTAGTCGATCAGCGCCGTGGCCCCGTGCAGCGGCTGCCCAAGGCGCACAGCGTCGAGCATCTGCGCCAGGCGGTCATGGCAGTTCTGCAGCAGGCTGAACAGGGCCGGGCCGGGCGGCAACTGCCCAGCGGCCAGCAGTTCGTAGAGAAATTCCAGCTCATGGGCCAAGTCGCCGATGGCGGCGATCTCGACCATGCGCGCGCCACCCTTGAGAGTGTGAAGGTCGCGCAGCAGGTTTTCGACCTCGACCAGGTTGCGCGGCTCGGCCTGCCAACGCCCCAGCGCGGCGCCCGCGCTTTCGACGATGTCCGAGCTTTCTTCGAGAAAGATCTCCAGCAGCTCGTTGTCGCCGGGGGCCTTGCTGTCCTCCGGCAACGGCACGCCCAGCGCCATTGCGCTTGCCCGGCTCAGTTCGGTAACGCCGTTGTCGCGGCTGACCAGGCCGGTGGCAGACGGCGCCAGGCCCTCGTCCAGCAAGCCGCGCAGGGCCTGCAGGCACTCAGGCCGCGCCGTCACCTCCTGGCCTGCGGCAATTTCGTCGAGCATGTCGATAAGCGCTTCGTGGGCTTGTTGTGCCTGCACGAAAAACTTGGCGCTGGCACCCAGGCTGCCCTCCTCGACCGCGCCATAGAGGTCCAGCAAGGCTTCGCAGACTTCGTCCACCTGCCACAGGTCGGCCAGGTGCGCGCCTTGGCCGAGGGTGGTCAGCTCGTCGAGCAGGGCATCGAGTTCCTGACGCTCGCCCGGGTGCTCCTGCCAGCGCGATAGCAACGACTCGGCATCGAGCAGGATGTCCATGCCCTGGGCCAGAAAGCTTGCGATCAGCTGCGGGTCGCGCCGGGGGCGTCGGGCCTGGTCAGGAGTGTCCTGCAGCATCACCAGGCGCGCGTCGACGGCCTCGCCGATCTGCTTGATCAAGCGCTCGGCCCCGGCAATCGGAGCCAGTGGCGTGCTATCGAGCTGCGCCAGTCCTCGCCGCAGCAAGCTGAGCGACGCCTCCAGCAACTCGATGTCGTCCGGCATCAGGCTCAGCTGATGCGCTTTGTACTCGCGGGCCAGACGGTCGAGGGCGGCCGCCAGTTCGGCAACAGGCACGACCCCCGCCATGGCCGCGCTGCCCTTCAGGGTATGCAAGGCCCTCTGCAGGTTGTCTGTGACGATGGACAGGCCATGCTTGCCGGCTTCCTCCAGGACGCCTTCCAGCGTGGCCAGGTGCCCGTTTGCCTCATTGTGGAAGATATCCAGCAGTTGCGGGTCAAGCCCTGGCTCGCCTTCGACCACGAGCCCGGCATCGCTGATCGCCAGCGCCTGCAAGTTGCTGGAGAGCACGCTGGTACTTTTCCTCAGCTCACACCTCACGCCGAGCGCCGAAAGCGCCTGGCGCGCCTGTTCGACAAAGCCTGCGGTATCGGCGAGCGGGTCGGCGATCAGCCATTGCAGGCAGCACTCGCTGGCGCTAATGGCGGTCGCCAGGTGCTCCAGCTCTTGTGCCGTGATCGCCTCGGCGCGGCCGAGCAACTGACTGCGGGCATAGTGGGCACAACCTCCCAGGACGGCGGCTGCGCCAGGCAGCATCAGCATGGCCATGGCCCCGCGGATCTGCTGCAGCAAGTCTGGCAGTGCCTGCAGACGCTGCCGCGACCAGCCCGACTCCAGGCAATCGCCGATCAGCTCCTTCCCTTGTTGCAGTACCGTCAGGGCCTCGGCCAGCACCAGCTGACGGATCTCGGCCAAATCGGTGCCTGGCAACTGCCCACCCTCCTCCAGCGGTCCCACCATGCCGTTGAGTGTCGCCTCGACGTACAGCAAGGCACCGGCCACGTCCATCAGCAGGGCATCGTCCGGGGTGCGTTGGCCCTGGGCCAGGCTCTGCACGGCGAGCACCTGGTTGATGATCACCCGCCGTGGCTGCTGAAAGCCCAGCACCGCCAAGGTATCGGCCACCTGCCGCAGCGGGGCCAGCAACGGTTCCAACTGGCCGTGCTGCTGGCGATCACCGCGTCCGTACACGTCCAGGCGCTCCTTGATGCGCATCAGGTCATCGCACAGCGCCCGCACTACCGACCTCAAGGCATCACGTCCTTGCCCTGCCTCCATGTGCTCACGCCAGCCGCCCAATGGCAGGTCGAGGTTGGCCAGGTCTTCGGCACCGGCCAGCACCTGGCCAGGCTGTACGCCCCCCATGAGACTGGCCTGGGCCAGGGGCTCGACGCCTCGGCAGCCCCGTAGCTGGTTGAGCAGCGGCAGCATCACCAGAGGCAGGTCATGGCGGGCGCTGCGCAGTCGCTCCAGGTATGCCGGCAGCTGTTCAAGCCCACGGAACAGCGCGCCCAGGCAGTCGCCACGGGGCATGATCCGTCCCTCGGCGAATGCTCGCCCGAGCAGTTCCATTTCCTCGGCAAGGCACGTTGCGCCAGGCAGCTCCAGCATGCGCAGGCACCCGTGCACCTGATGCAGGTTGTCGAGGAAGACCTCCAGCACGGCCGTGTCCGCAGGCTCGCCAGCGAACTGTTCAAGGGCATGACGGGCCTGCGCCAGGCACTCGAGGATGGCGGGCTTGGTCCACGCCAGGGCCACCGTGTCGTGCCGCACCGGGAGCTGTGCTGCATTGGCCATGCTCAATTCCTCAAGTGCGTTCGGCCGGGGCCGGCAGAGTGAAACCAGACACCGAACGGCGCATTTCACTGGCCATGCGCGCCAGGTGACGGATGCTGTCGGCTGTCGCGGTGGAGCCTGCGGAGGTTTGCGCGGTGATCTGCTGGATCACCGCCATGGTATGGGAAATCTGCCCGGCCGAAGAGGTCTGCAACTGGGCAGCATCGGAGATGCTGTGGATAAGTTCGGCGAGCGTCTGCGAGACGCCTTCGATCTCGGCCAGGGAGACCCCGGCGTCCTGCGCCAGGCGTGCACCGCGAACCACTTCGGCCGTGGTTTGCTCCATGGAGATCACCGCCTCGTTGGTGTCGGCCTGGATGGCCCGCACCAGGGCCTCGATCTGCCGGGTGGCGGAGGACGAACGCTCGGCCAGGCGCTGCACCTCGTCGGCGACCACGGCAAAACCGCGCCCCGCTTCACCGGCCAGCGAGGCCTGGATGGCGGCGTTGAGCGCGAGGATGTTGGTCTGGTCGGCAATGTCATCGATCAGGCTGACGATGTCACCGATCTCCTGGGATGACTCGCCCAGGCGCTTGATCCGTTTGGCGGTGTCCTGGATCTGCTCGCGGATGTTGTCCATGCCGTTGATGGTGTTGTGCACCACCTCGTTGCCTTTGTTGGCGATGGCCACCGAACGCTCGGCCACCTTCGCCGACTCGTAGGCATGCGCCGATACCCGGTCGATTGACTCGACCATATCGCCGACGGCCACCGAAGCCTCGCTGATCTGCTCGGCCTGATGCTCGGAAGCCTTGACCAGCAAGCGCGCGGTGTTCTTGGTGTCCTGTACGGCGCTGGCCACCTGCACGGCGCTGTGGTTGATGGTCGCCACCAGGTCGCGCAACTGGTCGACCGAGTAGTTGATGGAGTCGGCAATGGCGCCGGTGAATTCCTCGGTGACAGACACGGTGACGGTCAGGTCGCCGTCAGCCAGTTCTTCGATCTCGTCGAGAAGGCGCATGATCGCCCGCTGGTTGCGTTCGTTCTTCTCGGCCGTCTCGCGCAGCTGGCGGCGGGTAGTGCGCACCATGACCAGGCCTATGAGGATGATCGATGCCAGCGCCAGCAGGCCCAGCGCGTAGCCGCCGACAGTATCCAGGGTGCGTCCGCTGGCCAGGTTCTCGAAGCTGTTGGCCAGGTGCGAGGCCTCGTCCAGCAAGGTCTGCGAGAGGCTGAAGATGTTTCCGGCGGCCTCGCGTACGCGCAGCAGCTCGGGCGAAGTCTCGAGGATTTCATCGACCGAGCCCGCAACGAACTGGAACAGTTCGGCGATCTCGGCCAGGCGCGCCCGGGCGTCGGCGTCCTCGACACGGGTCACCTGAATCGTCGGGCTGCCTCCCAGCATGCCTTCGAGTACCTGGCCGAAACGGTTGGCGTCGCGGCCAAACGCGTCGGCGGCCTGCACCGAGGTATCGTCGCCGGCCAGCACGGTATTCACCGAGCCGAGAATGCGCTCGGCCAGCAGCAACTGGCGCTGGGCGACAGCCACCTGATTGGCAGGCGCGCCGCTCTTCAGCAGGATCTCGACCACCTTTTCGTACTCGACCTGCAGCTGCGGCACGGTCTCGGCCAGGGTCGCCGCCACTTGGTGCAAGGACAGCACGGTCTGCTCGCTCGCCAGGATGGTATCGGTATTCTTGCGCAGGTTTTCCCAATCGCGCTTGACTGCGTCCATTTCGTCGCGCACCCCTGCTGGTGCCTCTGGCAGCCCGGTCGCCCGGTCGCCCTGGCGCAAGTAGCCCCAGCGACGCTCGAAGTCGTTGCGTGCGTCGCTCAGCAGCTTGAACGCCAGTCCCTTGCCGGCCGCCGCCTCGGTCGCGTTCTTGGCGATGCGCTGGGACAGCACGCGCAGCTCGCCAGCATGACCGATGTACTGCTTGTCGTAGTTGGACTGGGTGTTCAGGTAGGCGAAATTGGCGAACAGCAGGATGATCGACAGGATCAGCACGATGAACAGCACGGCAATCTGCGCGGTGCTGCGCAGGCGCGGGTTGGCGGACGGGCTGGGGGGTTGGCTCACGGTCGATTAGTCCTCTACAACGCCACATCGAGAAAGCCCGGCGCCTGGGCCAGGGCCAGCGGGCTGAAGATCGCCCAGTTGCGCTCGCGGGCAAAATGCCCCTGCACGAACGGCGCCGCTGCGCTGATCAACAGGCGCGGCGGCGAGAGTTCCAGGCTCTGCAGGGCAAAATGCTGGAGGCCCAGCACTTCGTCCACCAGAAGACCGGCGAACAGCCCTTCGGTATCGAGTACCAGCACCCGGCGCTGTTTGCCTGGGGCACACGAGCCGAGGCCAAAGAAGCCACTCAGGTCCATCACCGGCAGCAGCCGTCCTCGCAGGTTGGCGACCCCACAGACCCAAGGTTGAACCCCGGGAACCCGGCTGCTGCGTGGTTCGTGCAGCACCTCGGCAACTTCGCCCATGGGTGCCACGAACCACTGGCCAGCCACGCGGAAACCGATGCCGCTCCAGTGCTCGAGGCGTGTTTCGTGATGGGGCTGGTCGGCCACCAGCAGGCGGCAGCGCCGGTCGATGTCGAGCAGCAGCTCAAAGGCCGTCAGCGACGTGCCCTGTGGGCGGGTGGTCAAGCTGGGAGCACACCTTTGAGTTTCTTGATCAGGGTGTCTTCGTCGACCGGCTTGACCAGATAGTCGCGCGCACCCTGGCGCTCGCCCCAGACCTTGTCGGTTTCCTGGTCCTTGGTGGTGACGATGATTACCGGGATGCCTTTGGTGTCCGGGTCCTTGCTGAGCTGGCGGGTGGCCTGGAAACCATTCATGCCGGGCATGACGATGTCCATCAATACCGCATCGGGCTTTTCCTGGCGTGCCAGGGCAACTCCATCGGCGCCGTTGACCGCCTTGAGCACCTGGTGCCCGTGCTTTTCAAGCATCGCACTCAGTTTGTACATTTCTGTCGGCGAGTCGTCGACAATCAGAACTCGGGCCATGCTGTTTCCCCATGAAGGAAAAGGACGTCGCCTGGGTGGGCGATGTCAGGGTGCGTGTTGTTCTTGCGCGGTGAACCCGGGCACATGGGCCTTGATCGCATCGAGCAGTTCGTCCTTGCTGAAGGGTTTGGTGAGAAACTGATCGGAACCCACCATCCGTCCTCGGGCCTTGTCGAACAGGCCATCACGCGAGGACAGGAGGATCACCGGAATATCCTTGAAGGCGCTGTTGTGCTTGATCAGCGCGCAAGTCTGATAACCATCCAGGCGCGGCATCAGCACATCGACGAAGATGATCCGGGGCTGGTGGTCGACGATCTTGGCCAGGGCATCGAAGCCGTCGCAGGCGGTGATCACCTCGCAGCCTGCTTCGCCGAGCAACATCTGGGCGGTGCGGCGGATCGTGCGCGAGTCGTCGATCACCATCACCTTCAGTGGCTGTTCCATATGTGCGCTACCATCGCTGCCCGCTGCGAGCTGCAAGCCTCAAGCTGCAGGAGAAAAGCAGGCCGGTGCAGGCCAGGCTTTCCTTGCAGCTTGCGGCTCGAGGCTTGCCGCTGAATTGGGCCTTTTTAGCATACTCCGGGATGGCATTCCATTGGCCCACGGGCCCGTGACGCGCTGCCCCTTGACCATCCGCGCCGCGAGCGCCACCCTGACGCCACTTTTCATTCGAACTACCGCGGCCCACGCCGCCCAGAGGAATCACCCATGAGCGTTCGCCTCGGGATTGTCATGGACCCCATTGCGGGCATCTCCTACAAGAAGGACAGCTCGCTGGCCATGCTGCTGGCCGCCCAGGAACGCGGCTGGTCGCTGTTCTACATGGAGCAGCGCGACCTCTACCAGGGCGCCGGCCAGGCCCGCGCCCGCATGCGCCCACTGAAGGTGTTCGCCGATCCGGCACGCTGGTTCGATCTGGGCGAGGAGCAGGACAGCGCGCTGAGCGAGCTGGATACCCTCCTGATGCGCAAGGATCCGCCCTTCGACATGGAGTTCGTCTACAGCACCTACCTGCTGGAGCAAGCCGAGGCCGAGGGCCTGCTGGTGGTCAACCGCCCGCAGAGCCTGCGCGACTGCAACGAGAAATTGTTCGCCACGCGTTTTCCCCAGTGCATGGCGCCGACCCTGGTCAGCCGCCGCGCCGATATCCTGCGTGAATTCGCCGCCACCCATGGCGATGTGATCCTCAAGCCGCTGGACGGCATGGGCGGCGCGTCGGTGTTCCGCCACCGCCAGGGCGACCCCAACCTCTCGGTGATCCTCGAAACCCTCACCCAGCACGGCCAGCAGCAGATCATGGCGCAAGCCTTCCTGCCAGCGATCAAGGACGGCGACAAGCGCATCCTGATGATCGACGGCGAGCCGGTCCCTTACTGCCTGGCACGTATTCCGGCCAGCGGCGAAACCCGCGGCAACCTGGCTGCGGGCGGGCGTGGCGAGGCGCGCGAGCTGAGCGAGCGTGATCGCTGGATCGCCGCCCAGGTCGGCCCGACCTTGCGTGAAAAGGGCCTGCTGTTCGTCGGCCTGGACGTGATCGGCGACTATCTCACCGAAATCAACGTGACCAGCCCGACCTGCATCCGCGAAATCGACAACGCCTACGGCACGCGCATCGGCGCGCAATTGATGGACGCCATTGATCGCCAGCTCAAGGCGCGCTGACCACCGACCCGGAGCTACCGCGCGGAGTGGGGTATGATGCCGGTCGTTTTCGACCTGCCCGCCCTGCCGGTTGCTGGATAACTGATGACCCTGCCTGCTGACATCCCCGCCGAACTGACTCCACCCCGCGTACGCCCGGTGGACCGGCTCGGCTTTACCCTGTTTCTGGCGGCCCTGGTGCACCTGGCGCTGATCTTGGGGGTTGGTTTTTCGTTCACCAAGCCCACCGAGATCCGCCGCACCATGGAGATCACCCTGGCTACCTTCAAGAGCGAGAAGGCGCCGGAGAAAGCCGATTTCCAGGCGCAGGAAAACCAGCAAGGCAGCGGCACCCTCGACAAAAAGGCCGTGCCCACTACCACCGAGGTCGCACCCTTCCAGGACAGCAAGATCAACAAGGTCACCCCGCCACCGGCCGCCCGGCCCGACGTGCGCACGCCGGCCCACGCCAAGTCGGCCGTGACGACCCAGGCGCCCAAGGCGCACAAGGTCGAGACCACGCCCAAGGAAAGCAAGCCGCAACCCAAGCCCCAGGCGGCCGTACCTGAATTCGACAGCTCGCAGCTGTCCAGCCAGATCGCCAGCCTTGAGGCGGAGCTGTCGAACGAGCAGCAGATGTACGCCAAGCGCCCGCGCATCCACCGCCTGAACGCCGCCTCGACCATGCGCGACAAGGGCGCCTGGTACAAGGAGGAATGGCGCAAGAAGGTCGAGCGGGTGGGCAACCTCAACTACCCCGACGAAGCGCGCCGCCAGCAGATCTACGGCAGCCTGCGGATGATGGTGTCGATCAACCGCGACGGCTCGCTGTTCGAAGTACTGGTGCTTGAGTCGTCCGGCCAGCCCCTGCTGGACCAGGCGGCCCAGCGCATCGTGCGCCTGGCCGCCCCGTTCGCGCCGTTCACTGGAGACCTGGCCGAGTTTGACCGGTTGGAGATCATCCGCACCTGGCGCTTCGCCCGCGGCGACCGGCTATCGAGCAACTAGCGTCTACTGCCATCTTGTCAGCCTCGCCAGTCGACGCCACACTATCAGGCATGAAGACCCTCAGCCCGAGCTACCTCAAGCATCAGTTCCTGATCGCCATGCCACACATGGCGGATCCGAACTTTGCCCAGACCCTCACCTACATCGTCGAGCACACCGCCAATGGCGCGATGGGCCTGGTGGTGAATCGGCCGCAGGAACTGAACCTGGCCGATATCCTCGAGCAGCTGCGCCCCGATACCGAGCCGCCGGCCAGTTGCCTGCGTGTGCCGATCTACGGTGGCGGGCCGGTGCAGACCGACCGTGGCTTCGTGCTGCATTCCAGCGAATGCAGCTTCCAGGCGACGGTCGACCTGGGCGGGCTGTCGCTGTCGACCTCGCAGGATGTGCTGTTTGCGATCGCCGATGGCCTGGGCCCGAAAAAGAGCCTGATCACCCTCGGCTATGCCGGCTGGGAGGCGGGCCAGCTTGAAGCGGAGCTGGCCGACAACGCCTGGCTCAACTGCCCTTTCGACCCCGAGATTCTCTTCGCAACGGCCAGCGGCCTGCGCCTTGACGCAGCCGCCGCCAGCCTGGGTATCAACCTGAGCCTGCTGACCAGCCAGGCGGGTCACGCCTGATGGCTCAATTGCGCCTGTTACTGGGCTTTGACTATGGCACCCGGCAAATCGGCGTCGCCGTCGCCCAGATGATCACCGGCCAGGCCCGCGAGCTGTGCACCCTCAAGGCACAGAACGGGGTACCGGACTGGGACCAGGTTGAAAAACTGATCAAGGAGTGGCAGCCCGACGCCATTGTCGTGGGCCTGCCGCTCAACATGGACGGCACCCCCAGCGAGATGAGCGCCCGCGCTGAAAAGTTCGCCCGCCGTCTCAATGGCCGCTTCAACCTGCCCGTGCACACCCACGACGAACGCCTGACCACCTTCGAGGCCAAGGGCGAACGCCTGGCCCGCGGTGGCCAGCGTGGCAGCTACCGGGACAATCCGGTCGATGCCATCGCCGCCGCCCTGCTCCTGCAAGGCTGGCTGGATGCCAACGGCGGGCAGTAACCCATCGGTTTCAAGCCGGGGTCACCCGGCGTCTCGAGGAGCAAGCATGAGCCTACCCAACCCCGCCGAGCTGATCCGGCAGATGGCCGTCGACCTGCGCGCGCACCTGGCCCGGCGACATATTGCCGAGCCACGCTTCATCGGTATCCACACGGGTGGCGTCTGGGTCGCCCAGGCCCTGCTCGAAGCACTCGGCAGCGACAGCCCGCTGGGCACCCTGGACGTCTCCTTCTACCGCGACGACTTCAGCCAGAATGGCCTGCACCCGCAAGTGCGCCCTTCGCAGCTGCCGTTCGAGATCGAGGGCCAGCACCTGGTGCTGGTCGATGACGTGCTGATGAGCGGGCGCACCATCCGCGCCGCGCTCAATGAACTGTTCGATTACGGCCGTCCGGCCAGCGTGACCCTGGTCTGCCTGCTCGATCTGGACGCCGGTGAACTGCCAATCCGGCCTAACGTGCTCGGTGCCACCCTGTCGCTGGCCGCCCATGAACGGGTAAAATTGACCGGACCCGCACCGCTCGCCCTCGAGCACCAGGACCTCGCCTCCGCTTCCGCCCTTTAAGAGTCCCCCGCGATGACGCCAATCGACGCCAAGCGCCCGCTGCAGCTCAATGATCAGGGCCAGCTACGCCATTTTCTCTCCCTCGACGGCTTGCCTCGCGAACTGTTGACCGAGATCCTCGACACCGCTGACTCCTTCCTCGAAGTGGGCGCCCGGGCCGTGAAGAAAGTCCCGTTGCTGCGCGGCAAGACCGTCTGCAACGTGTTCTTCGAGAACTCCACCCGCACCCGCACCACCTTCGAACTGGCCGCCCAGCGTCTGTCGGCCGATGTGATCACCCTGAACGTGTCGACCTCTTCGACCAGCAAGGGCGAAACGCTGTTCGACACCCTGCGCAACCTCGAAGCCATGGCCGCCGACATGTTTGTCGTGCGCCATGCCGACTCCGGCGCCGCTCATTTCATTGCCGAGCATGTCTGCCCGGACGTGGCCATCATCAACGGTGGCGATGGCCGCCACGCGCACCCGACCCAGGGCATGCTCGACATGCTGACCATCCGTCGGCACAAGGGCAGCTTCGAGAACCTGTCAGTGGCGATCGTCGGCGACATCCTGCACTCGCGGGTCGCGCGCTCGAACATGCTCGCGCTCAAGGCGCTCGGCTGCCCGGACATCCGTGTGATCGGCCCCAAGACCCTGCTGCCGATCGGCATCGAGCAGTACGGGGTCAAGGTCTACACCGACCTGGCCGAGGGCCTCAAGGACGTCGACGTGGTAATCATGCTGCGCCTGCAGCGCGAGCGCATGGCCGGCGGCCTTCTCCCCAGCGAAGGCGAGTTCTATCGCCTGTTCGGCCTGACCACCGCGCGCCTTGCCGGGGCCAAGCCGGACGCCATCGTCATGCACCCGGGACCGATCAACCGCGGCGTGGAGATCGAGTCGGCCGTCGCCGACGGCGCCCATTCGGTGATCCTCAACCAGGTGACCTACGGCATCGCCGTGCGCATGGCCGTGCTGTCCATGGCCATGAGCGGACAGACCGCGCAACGACAACTGGACCAGGAGAACGCCCAGTGAGCATCAGTATTCTCGGCGCCCGGGTCATCGATCCTGCCAGCGGCTTCGACCAGGTCAGCGACCTGCACCTGGATGGCGGCAAGATCATCGCCATCGGCGAGGCCCCGGCCGGCTTCAGCGCCAGCCGTACCCTCGACGCCCATGGCCTGGTGGCAGCACCCGGCCTGGTCGACCTCGACGTCGCCCTGCGCGAGCCGGGCTACAGCCGCAAGGGCAACATCGCCAGCGAGACCCGCGCCGCGGCCGCCGGTGGCGTGACCAGCCTGTGCTGCCCGCCGCAGACCCGCCCGGTACTCGACACCTCGGCCGTGGCCGAATTGATCCTCGACCGCGCCCGTGAAGCGGGCCACAGCAAGGTCTACCCGATCGGCGCCCTGACCAAGGGCCTGGAAGGCGAGCAACTGGCCGAGCTGGTTGCCCTGCGCGACACCGGCTGCGTGGCCTTCGGCAACGGCCTGAACAGCATCGGCAACAACCGTACCCTGGCCCGCGCCCTGGAATACGCCGCCACGTTCGACCTGACCGTGGTGTTCCATTCCCAGGACCGCGACCTTTCCCAGGGCGGCCTCGCCCATGAAGGCCCGATGGCGAGCTTCCTCGGCCTGCCGGGTATCCCGGAAACCGCCGAGACCGTCGCCCTGGCGCGCAACCTCTTGCTGGTCGAGCAGACCGGCGTGCGCGCGCACTTCAGCCAGCTGACCAGCGCCCGCGGCGCGCGCCTGATCGCCCAGGCCCAGGCACTCGGCCTGCCGGTGACCGCCGACGTCGCCCTGTACCAGCTGATCCTCACCGACGAGGCCTTGCGCGATTTCTCCAGCCTGTACCACGTGCAACCACCGTTGCGGACCCAGGCCGACCGCGACGGCCTGCGCGAGGCAGTGAAGTCGGGCGTCATCCAGGCGATCTCCAGCCATCACCAGCCCCACGAGCGGGATGCCAAGCTGGCACCGTTCGGCGCCACGGAGCCCGGTATCAGCAGCGTCGAGCTGTTGCTGCCGCTGGCCATGACCCTGGTGGAAGACGGCCTGCTCGACCTGCCGACCTTGCTGGCACGGCTTTCCAGCGGCCCCGCCGAGGCCATGCGGCTGCCGGCGGGCGAGCTGAGGGTGAATGGCGCGGCGGACCTTGTGCTGTTCGACCCGAATGCGTCCACCGTGGCCGGTGAGCACTGGTATTCGCGCGGAGACAACTGCCCGTTCATCGGACACTGCCTGCCGAGCGCGGTGCGCTACACGCTCGTCGACGGCCACGTCTGCCACGAGGCCTGACCGCCGCCCCCCCCCGTAGGAGCGGCCTCGTGCCGGGACGCCGGACCGCGCGAAGCGGGCCCGAAGGGCCCGTAAAACCATTCACCTCGTTATACCTGAAGCACCGCGGTGAATGGTCTCACGGCCCCTCCGGGCCCGCTTCGCGACACGAGGCCGCTCCTACGCAATCGCAGCGGCTGATGCGCTTACCAACAGTTGAAATCCTTCCCCCCCTCCCCCATATGAGTCTGCATCAGGCATTTTCGCCCCGCTGCGTGGAGACTCTCCCTTGACCACCATCGTTTCAGTTCGCCGCCACGGCAAAGTCGTCATGGCGGGCGACGGCCAGGTTTCCCTCGGCAATACCGTGATGAAAGGCAACGCCAAGAAGGTCCGCCGCCTGTACCACGGTCAGGTCATCGCAGGCTTCGCCGGTGCCACCGCCGACGCCTTCACTCTCTTCGAGCGCTTCGAAGGCCAGCTGGAAAAACACCAGGGCCACCTCGTCCGCGCCGCCGTCGAGCTTGCCAAGGAGTGGCGTACCGACCGCTCCCTGAGCCGCCTCGAGGCCATGCTGGCCGTAGCCAACAAGGACGCGTCGCTGATCATCACCGGCAACGGTGACGTGGTCGAGCCCGAGGACGGCCTGATCGCCATGGGCTCCGGTGGCGCCTTCGCCCAGGCCGCCGCGCGCGCCCTGCTGAACAAGACCGATCTGTCGGCCCGCGAGATCGCCGAGACCGCCCTGAATATCGCCGGTGACATCTGCGTGTTCACCAACCACAACCTGACCATCGAGGAGCAGGACCTGGCCGAGTGATCAGCTGTTCTGGCGCCCGGCCCCGACGGCCGGGCTTTTCCACGCTGACCCACTGCGTCCGAGGACCATCATTACCATGTCCATGACCCCCCGCGAGATCGTCCACGAACTCAACCGCCACATCATCGGCCAGGACGACGCCAAGCGCGCCGTCGCCATTGCCCTGCGCAACCGCTGGCGGCGCATGCAGCTCCCTGCCGAGCTGCGTGTCGAGGTGACCCCGAAGAACATCCTGATGATCGGCCCTACCGGTGTCGGCAAGACCGAGATCGCCCGGCGCCTGGCCAAGCTGGCCCACGCCCCGTTCATCAAGGTCGAAGCCACCAAGTTCACCGAAGTCGGTTATGTCGGCCGTGACGTCGAGTCGATCATCCGCGACCTGGCCGATGCCTCGATCAAGATGCTCCGCGAGCAAGAGATCATTCGCGTGCGTCACCGCGCAGAAGATGCCGCCGAAGACCGCATCCTCGATGCCCTCCTGCCCCAGGCGCGCACCAGCGGTTTCGCCGAGGAGGCCGCGGCTTCCAGCAGCGATACCAACACCCGCCAGCTGTTCCGCAAGCGCCTGCGCGAAGGCCAGCTCGATGACAAGGAAATCGAGATCGAAGTGGCCGAGTCCGTCGGCGTCGAGATCGCCGCGCCGCCTGGCATGGAAGAGATGACCAGCCAGTTGCAGAACCTCTTCGCCAACATGGGCAAGGGCAAGCGCAAGGCGCGCAAGCTCAAGGTCAAGGAAGCGCTGAAGATGGTCCGCGACGAAGAAGCGGGCCGCCTGGTCAATGAAGACGAGCTGAAGGCCAAGGCCCTGGAAGCGGTCGAGCAGCACGGCATCGTGTTCATCGACGAAATCGACAAAGTCGCCAAGCGCGGCAATGTCGGCGGCGCCGATGTGTCCCGTGAAGGCGTGCAGCGCGACCTGCTGCCGCTGATCGAGGGCTGCACCGTCAACACCAAGCTGGGCATGGTCAAGACCGATCACATCCTGTTCATCGCGTCGGGCGCCTTCCACCTGAGCAAGCCGAGCGACCTCGTGCCTGAACTGCAAGGCCGCCTGCCGATCCGCGTCGAGCTGAAGGCCCTGACCCCGGGCGACTTCGAGCGCATCCTGAGCGAGCCGCATGCCTCGCTGACCGAGCAATACCGCGAGCTGCTCAAGACCGAGGGCCTGGACATCGAGTTCATGCCAGAGGGCATCAAGCGCCTGGCCGAGATCGCCTACCAGGTGAACGAGAAGACCGAGAACATCGGTGCCCGCCGCCTGCACACCCTGCTCGAGCGCCTGCTCGAAGAGGTGTCGTTCAGTGCCGGTGACCTGGCCAGCGCGCACAGCGAAGCGCCGATCCGCATCGATGCCGAGTACGTCAACAGCCACTTGGGCGAGCTGGCGCAGAACGAGGATCTCTCGCGGTATATTCTGTAGATCGTATGGGGCCGCTTTGCGGCCCTTCTACCTGCAGAGAACACCAAGCCATGCCCAGACTCCCCACCGCAATCAACCTTCACAAAGCCTCCAAGACCCTTCGTCTCACCTACGGCCCCGACGAATCCTATGACCTGCCCGCCGAGTTCCTGCGCGTGCACTCCCCCTCCGCCGAGGTCCAGGGCCACGGCAACCCCATCCTGCAGTTCGGCAAACTCGGCGTTGGCCTTGTCGGTGTCGAGCCCGCTGGGCAATACGCACTCAAGCTGACCTTCGACGATGGCCACGACAGCGGCCTGTTTATCTGGGAGTACCTCGAGCAGTTGTGCCTGCGCCAGCAGCAGCTGTGGAACGAGTATCTCGGCGAACTGCACAAGGCCGGGAAATCCCGCGATCCCTCAGAATCGGCCGTCAAGCTCATGCTCTAACCTACGATTTCCAAGGGTTAGAGCGCATTTTCTAATCTCATCTGCTTGAATGTCGTCTTGACAGCCAACGACTGGCTGTCTTGCGCATTACATGAAAGTCGGGTAACCAATGGAGCTGGCAAGTTCCCTGCGTTGTTTCCGCGGTTTTCAAGAGCGGGTGGGGCCAGGCCGGCATGGGCGTCCGGTCGCGCCACCGCTGTTCGTTATCACTGGTCACCCGAGCAGTAGTACCGGGCATCTGCCTGTGCCGGAGAGCACAGCGCCGGTACTCGTCTCAGGACAATGGAGCGTCGTAGATGAGTAACAAGAACAACGATGAACTGCAGCGCCAGGCCTCGGAGAACACCCTGGGCCTGAACCCGGTCATCGGCATCCGTCGCAAAGATCTGCTGACCTCGGCGCGCACGGTGCTGCGCCAGGCAATTCGCCAGCCGCTGCACAGCGCCAAGCACGTAGCGCACTTCGGACTGGAGCTGAAAAACGTCTTGCTCGGCAAGTCGTCCCTGGCACCGGCGAGCGACGACAGGCGCTTCAACGATCCGGCCTGGAGCCAGAACCCGATGTACCGCCGGTACCTGCAGACGTACCTCGCCTGGCGCAAGGAGCTGCACGACTGGATCGGCAACAGCAACCTGTCGGAGCAGGACATCAATCGCGGTCACTTCGTCATCAACCTGATGACCGAGGCCATGGCGCCCACCAACACTGCGGCCAACCCCGCAGCGGTAAAACGCTTTTTCGAGACCGGCGGCAAGAGCCTGCTCGACGGACTGTCCAACCTGGCCAAGGATGTGGTCAACAATGGTGGCATGCCCAGTCAGGTCAACATGGACGCCTTCGAGGTCGGCAAGAACCTGGGCACCAGCGAAGGCTCGGTGGTGTACCGCAATGATGTGCTGGAGCTGATCCAGTACCAGCCGATCACCGAGCAGGTGTTCCAGCGCCCGCTGCTGGTGGTGCCACCGCAGATCAACAAGTTCTACGTCTTCGACCTGAGCCCGGAAAAGAGCCTGGCGCGCTTCTGCCTGCGCTCCAACCAGCAGACCTTCATCATCAGTTGGCGCAACCCGACCAAGGCGCAGCGCGAGTGGGGCCTGTCGACCTACATCGACGCTCTCAAGGAAGCCGTCGACGCGGTGCTGTCGATCACTGGCAGCAAGGACCTGAACATGCTCGGTGCCTGTTCGGGCGGCATTACCTGCACGGCGCTGGTGGGGCACTACGCCGCCCTCGGCGAGAACAAGGTCAATGCATTGACCCTGCTGGTCAGCGTGCTCGATACCACGATCGACACCCAGGTCGCGCTGTTCGTCGACGAGCAGACCCTGGAAACGGCCAAGCGGCATTCCTACCAGGCCGGAGTGCTCGAAGGCAGCGAGATGGCCAAGGTGTTCGCCTGGATGCGTCCCAATGACCTGATCTGGAATTACTGGGTCAACAACTACCTGCTGGGCAATGAGCCGCCGGTCTTCGACATTCTGTTCTGGAACAACGACACCACGCGCCTGCCGGCCGCCTTCCATGGCGACCTGATCGAGATGTTCAAGAACAACCCGCTGATCCGCTCCAACGGCCTGGAAGTCTGCGGCACTTCCATCGACCTGAAGAACGTCACCTGCGACATCTACAGCGTCGCCGGCACCGCGGACCACATCACCCCGTGGCACTCGTGCTACCGCTCGGCGCATCTGTTCGGCGGCAAAGTCGAATTCGTGCTGTCCAACAGTGGTCACATCCAGAGCATCCTCAACCCCCCCGGGAACCCCAAGGGCCGCTACATGACGGGCACCGAGCAGCCCGCCGATCCGCTGGCCTGGCAGGAAAGCGCCATCAAGCACACTGACTCCTGGTGGCTGCACTGGCACGCCTGGCTAGGTGAGCGCGCTGGCGAGATGAAGAAAGCGCCGACACGCCTGGGAAATCGCACCTACGCAGCCGGGGAGGCCGCACCGGGGACCTACGTTCACGAGCGTTGAGTGTCACGCCGTGGTGGCCCCGGCCCCACGGCGACTTATCCACCACAGGGTTTCGCGCATGCCGCATCCGTACATTCTCAGGACCGTCGAGCTGGATGGCCAGTCCATCCGGACCGCTGTCCGCCCCGGCAAGCCGCACCTGACGCCTTTGCTGATCTTCAATGGCATCGGCGCCAACCTGGAGCTGGTCTATCCGTTCATCGAAGCCCTGGACCCAGACCTTGAGGTGATCGCCTTTGACGTCCCTGGCGTCGGCGGCTCCTCGACACCCAGGCAACCCTACCGCTTTCCTGGCCTGGCCAAGCTGACCGCGCGAATGCTCGACTACCTTGACTATGGGCAGGTCAACGCCATCGGCGTGTCCTGGGGCGGTGCGCTGGCCCAGCAGTTCGCCTTCGATTACCCCGAGCGCTGCCGCAAGCTGGTGCTGGCGGCCACGGCGGCCGGCGCCTTCATGGTCCCGGGCAAGCCCAGGGTGCTATGGATGATGGCAAGTCCCCGGCGGTACGTGCAGCCTTCGCATGTGATCCGCATCGCCCCAGAGATCTATGGCGGCGGCTTTCGCAGGGACCCTGACCTGGCCCTGTCACATGCATCCAAGGTGCGCTCCGGGGGCAAGCTGGGTTACTACTGGCAGCTGTTCGCGGGCCTTGGCTGGACCAGCATCCATTGGCTGCACAAGATCCATCAGCCCACCCTGGTGCTCGCCGGCGACGATGACCCGCTGATTCCGCTGATCAACATGCGCCTGCTGGCCTGGCGAATTCCCAATGCCCAGCTACACATAATCGACGACGGCCACCTGTTTCTGATCACCCGAGCCGAGGCCGTCGCCCCGATCATCATGAAGTTCCTCCAGCAAGAGCGCCAACGCGCGGTCATGCACCCACGGCCTGCCACGGGTGGCTGATGCCGTATTGATCTGATCGTGGAAAGGCCTGACGAGGGAGTGTTGCCTGATGAACGAGAGACCGGCAAAAGGGGCCCGACCCGCCCCTGTCACGACAATGAACGTGCAAAACGCGATCACCGGCCTGCGCGGCCGCGACCTGATCTCGACCCTGCGCCAGGTCGGCCGCCACGGTTTGCTCAACCCCTTGCACACCGCCCGCCACATGTTGGCCCTGGGCGGTCAGCTGGGCCGGGTGATGCTTGGCGACACGCCGTACCAGCCGCATGCCCGTGACAATCGATTCCAGGATCCGACGTGGAGCCAGAATCCGCTCTACCGCCGCGGCCTGCAAGCGTACCTGGCCTGGCAGAAGCAAAGCCGCCTGTGGATCGAGGAAAGCCAGCTGTCGCCAGATGACCGGGCCCGTGCCCATTTCGTGGCCAACCTGCTCAACGACGCCCTGGCGCCGAGCAATTCACTGCTCAACCCGCTGGCGGTCAAGGAGCTGCTCAATACCGGCGGGATGAGCCTGGTGCGCGGCGCGGGCAATCTGCTGGACGACCTGCGGCACAACGACGGCCTGCCGCGGCAGGTCGATCAGGACGCATTCAAGGTGGGTGAAAGCCTGGCCGCGACCCCTGGCGCCGTGGTCTTTCGCAATGACCTGCTGGAGCTGATCCAGTACCGGCCGATGAGCGAGAAACACTATGCCCGGCCGCTGATCGTGGTGCCGCCACAGATCAACAAGTACTACATCTTCGATTTGCGGCCGACCAACAGTTATGTCCAGTACATGCTCAAGAACGGCCTGCAGGTGTTCATGGTCAGCTGGCGCAACCCCGAGCCGCGTCATCGAGAGTGGGGTCTGTCCAGCTATGTGCAGGCATTGGAAGAGGCCCTCAATGCCTGCCGGAGCATTACCGGCAGCCGTGACCCGAACCTGCTGGGCGCCTGCGCCGGCGGCCTGACCATGGCGGCACTGCAAGGACACCTGCAGGCCAAGCACCAGTTGCGCCGGGTGCGCAGTGCCACTTATCTGGTCAGCCTGCTCGACAGCCAGTTCGAAAGCCCCGCCAGTCTGTTCGCCGACGAGCAGACAGTGGAGGCGGCGAAGCGCCGCTCCTACCAGCGCGGAGTGCTGGATGGCGGCGAGGTGGCGCGAATTTTCGCCTGGATGCGGCCCAACGACCTGATCTGGAACTACTGGGTCAACAACTATCTGCTCGGCAAGACGCCCCCGGCCTTCGACATCCTCTACTGGAACGCAGACCACACACGCCTGCCCGCCGCCTTGCATGGCGACCTGCTGGACTTCTTCAAGCACAACCCGCTCACCCACCCAACCGGCCTCGAGGTCTGCGGCACGCCCATCGACCTCAAGCAGGTCGACCTCGACACCTTCAACGTGGCGGGCAGCAATGACCACATCACGCCGTGGGACGCAGTCTACCGCTCGGCGCTCTTGCTGGGCGGCAACCGCCGTTTCGTGCTGGCCAACAGCGGGCACATCCAGAGCATCATCAACCCTCCGGGCAATCCCAAGGCGTACTACCTGGACAACCTGAAGCTTTCCAGCGACCCGCGCGCCTGGTTCCATGATGCCAAGCGCACCGACGGCAGCTGGTGGCCGCTGTGGCTGGAATGGATCAGCCAGCGTTCAGGTGCGTTGAAGGAAGCGCGCGCCGAGCTCGGCAACAAGGTGTATCCGCCCGCAGACGCGGCGCCCGGCACCTACGTGATGGCCCGCTGAGCGCATGACCCGGATAAAGACCCGCGACCGCATCCTCGATTGTGCGCTGCAGCTGTTCAACCAGCAGGGCGAGCCGAATGTCTCGACCCTGGAGATCGCCAATGAGCTGGGGATCAGCCCGGGCAATCTGTATTACCACTTCCATGGCAAGGAACCGGTGGTGCTGGGACTGTTCGAGCGGTTCGAGGAAGCGCTGCTGCCGCTGCTTGATCCGCCCATGGACGTGCGGCTGGATGCCGAGGATTACTGGTTGTTCCTGCATCTGATCGTCGAGCGCATGGCCCAGTACCGTTTTCTCTTCCAGGACCTGTCGAACCTTACGGGGCGCCTGCCCAAGCTGGCTCGTGGCGTGCGCAACCTGATCAACGCCGTCAAGCGCACCCTGGCCGCGCTGCTCGCCAGCCTCAAGGCGCAGGGTCAGGTGCAGAGTGACACCCAGGCGCTGGGGCAACTGGTCGAGCAGATAACCCTGACGCTGCTGTTCTCCCTGGATTACCAGCGAGTGCTGGCCCGGCAGGGGGATGTGGGAGTGGTGGTCTATCAGGTGATGATGCTGGTGGCGCCGCATTTGCGGCAGCCCTCGCGCCAGGCGGCGGAGCAGATGGCGGTGCGGTATCTGGAGGGGTGATGGTGTCCTTGCGGACACCATCGCGCAAATCACGCCTGGCTGGCTTGACCCGCCGACTCGGCTGCCGGTGCGCTGGACGTCGCGCTGTTCGAGCCGGAGGCCGAATTACCCGACGAGGCCGCGCTCGAGGCCGGTGCCTCGGACTTGGCCGGCGCCTTCTTCACCGCAGGTTTTCTAGGCGCCGCAGGCTTTTTGGCCGCTGCAGGCTTGGCCGCCGCAGCTTTCTTCTCGGTCTTGGCAACTGCCGACTTGGCCGTCGCAACCGCTTTTTCCGCCGGCTTGGCCGCTGCCTTGGTCACGGCCTTGGCCAGTGGCTGGGCGGTGGCCTTGCTGGCAGCGGCGGACCTGGCCGATACCGGCTTGACCGAGGCGCCGGTCAAACGCTCGATCTGCTTGGTGAGCGTATCGACTTGCTGGTGCAGAGCCTTGATCTCGTTGCGGCTAGGCACGCCCAGGCGGGAGATGGCGCTGTTCAGGCGCTTGTCGAACGCTTCTTCGAGTTCTCCCCACTTGCCCTTGGCGCGCTCCTTCACGTCCGATACCCGCGAGGTACTGGCCTTCGCGCTGTCCTTTGCGGACTCAACAGCATCCTTGGCCTGCTTCTCGGCCTTTTCGCCATCCTTCACCAGGGAATCGAACAGTTTGCTACCGTCCTGATCAACCTTGGAGTAGATACCCAGGCCAGCCAGCCAGATCTTGCGGGAATACTTTTCGATCCCGCCAACCCAGGAGCTGCCTTCCTTCTCGGTGTTCTTCTTGCCAGCCATCCTGCTCTCCTTATTGTTTGCGAGCGACGCGCTCGAGCAACGCCGTCAGCTCATCGAGCTTGATGGACAGTGCCTCAACGTCATGTTTAGACGGAATACCGATACGATTCAAGGCGCTGCCGACGCGCGCATCGAATGCTCTCTCGATCTTGTCGAGGCGAACCTCGAACCGGCTGCGTACTACGGTGAGCTCACGCTCGGCGTCGTGCAGCTGGCTGTTGGCAGCGTCGAGGCCTTGATCGACAGCCTCCTCGATACGCTGCTCGCCGCGTTTTTCCACGACCTCACCCGCCTTGACCAGCTCTTTGAAGTACTCCGTGCCTTCCTGGCCGACGCGGGTGTAGGCACCCAGGCCTGCCAGCCAGATCTTGCGCGCGTAGCCGCGCACCTCGCCCAGGGTACTGTCCTGGGCGGTGTCGACTTTTTTCTTCAGGGTCGTCTTGTTGGCCATGCTCTGCACCTCACGCTCGTAGGGAATGTCGGGCTTGAGCACAAGGTAGGACGAAAAATTAGAATGATCACCCTAAGAGCAGCTAACGGATGGGGTCTAGGCGAGCGCCTTGTCCAGCGCGCGCTCGATTCCGCTCTTGATGCTGCCGCTCATCATCGACAGCATCATCCCCAGCTTGAGTTCGACACGGATGCTGTCGTCGCCGATCAGTACGCTGCCCTTGGCGCCGCTGCGCGATACGTCGACACGGTCGCCCTGCCATTCGGCCTTGAGGTCGTATTCCTGCGACAGCTTCTCCACCAGCGACTCGGCCTTGGCGCGCGCGGCCTCGCGGCCGAGGCTGTGTTTGCGTTCAACGCTGATCTGGGTCATGGGGGTAATCCTGAAGGCTAAGACAATGCTCACATTATGCCCGCGCCCGCGCCGGCGACACACCCCGCCAAGACAAATCCGCCCGTTCACCCTAGAATGGCGGTAATTTTTTCCCGGTGAAGCGAAATGACCGATCAGCGCAAAGGCGACCAGGCCGAACCTACCACCCATTTCGGCTACAAGAACGTTCGTGAAAGCGAGAAAGCGGCGAAAGTCGCCGAGGTCTTCCACTCGGTAGCCGCCAAGTACGACCTGATGAACGACGTCCTGTCCGGTGGCATGCACCGGCTGTGGAAGCGCTTCACGATCGAGCTTTCCGGCGTGCGCAGCGGCAACCGAGTGCTGGACATCGCGGGGGGCACGGGTGACCTGGCCGCCAAGTTCTCGCGCCTGGTAGGCCCGACCGGCCAGGTGGTGCTGGCCGACATCAACGAGTCGATGCTCAAGGTAGGCCGCGACCGCCTGCTCGACCGCGGCGTTGCGGGCAATATCGAGTTCGTCCAGGCCGATGCCGAAAAGCTGCCCTTCCCGGACAACCACTTCGACTGCGTGACCATCGCCTTCGGCCTGCGCAACGTCACCCACAAGGAAGACGCCCTGCGCTCGATGCTGCGCGTACTCAAGCCTGGCGGCCGCCTGCTGGTCCTGGAGTTCTCCAAGCCGACCAACGCCTTCATGTCCAAGGCCTACGACGCCTACTCGTTCGCTTTCATGCCCCTGGCCGGCAAGCTGATCACCAATGACTCGGAAAGCTACCGTTACCTGGCCGAGTCGATCCGCATGCACCCCGACCAGGAAACCCTCAAGGCCATGATGGTCCAGGCCGGCTTCGACCGTGTCACCTACCACAACATGACCAGCGGCATCGTCGCGCTGCACCGGGGTATCAAGCCCTGATGCTGCTGGCCGGCCTTCTCGCAAGCGTCGAACACGGGCTCAACCGTGTGCTGCGCATGGACAGCACGGCCATGCCGCGCCTGGCCGCGCTGGAGGGCAAGGTGATTGCCATCGACTGCCGCCAGCCGTCGCTCTCGGTCTTCATCCTGCCCGATGAAGACGGCCTGATGCTCGCCGCCCACTGGGAAGGCGAGGTCGACTGCACCCTGCGCGCGCCCGCGGGCAGCTTGGTGCAACTGGCCTTTGCCAGCGACAAGAACGCCGTGCTGCACAGTCCGCAGGTCGAACTGCATGGTGACAGCGCGGTGCTCCTCGACCTGTTCGGTATCCTCCAGGACCTGGAGTTGGACTGGGAATACGAGCTGTCGCGCTGGCTGGGGCCGGTGCCTACTGCCCTGCTGGCCGGCCACCTGCGCCTGCGCGCCCGCTGGACGCGGGAAGGGCTGGCGCGTTTCAGCCAGAACCTGTCCGAGTACCTTGCCGAAGAAGCCCGTACCCTGGTCGGCCAGCGCGAGGCCGAAGCGGCCTTCCGCGAACTTGACTCGCTAAAGCTCGACATTGAACGCCTTGAGGCGCGCATCCAGCGCCTGGCCCGATCCCGCTCACTTGATACCAGCGATAACGCATGAAGCTGCTCGCCGTCCGCCGTCTGTTGCGCATTCAGCGCGTCGTGATCCGCTACCGTCTCGATGACCTGCTGTTCGACCTGCCCCTGCCCTGGTGGTTGAGGAGCCTGCGCCTGCTGATGCCCTGGCGCTGGCTGCCGCGCAAGCCCTCCCCGCTCAACCGCGGCGCCCGCCTGCGCCTGGCCTTGCAGGACCTGGGGCCAATCTTCATCAAGTTCGGCCAGTTGCTCTCGACCCGTCGCGACCTGATGCCCACGGACATCGCGGACGAGCTGATGCTGCTGCAGGACCGGGTCCCGCCCTTCGACTCGAAACAGGCGGTGGCGCTGATCGAGGAGCAGCTCGGGGCGACTGTCGGCGAGGTGTTCAGCCGCTTCGACGTCGAGCCTCTGGCCTCCGCCTCGGTGGCGCAGGTACATGGCGCCCGGCTCAAGACCGGTGAAGAGGTAGTGGTCAAGGTGGTGCGTCCCGGCCTGAAGCCGGTCATCGCCCAGGACCTCGCCTGGCTGTTCCTGATCGCCAAGGGTGCCGAGCGAGTGTCCGCCGATGCGCGCCTGCTGCACCCGGTCGAGGTGGTCAAGGACTACGAGAAGACCATATTCGACGAGCTCGACCTGCTCCGCGAGGCTGCCAACTCCAGCCAGCTGCGGCGCAACTTCGAAGGCTCGGACATGCTCTACGTGCCCCAGGTCTACTGGGACCTCTGCCGTCCGAAGGTGCTGGTGATGGAGCGCATCTACGGCGTGCCGGTGACTGATCTCGCCGCCCTGGCCGACCAGCGTACCGACATGAAGATTCTTGCCGAGCGCGGCGTGGAACTGTTTTTCACACAAGTGTTCCGCGACAGCTTCTTCCACGCCGACATGCACCCGGGCAACATCTTCGTCAGCACCGTGCGGCCTTGGAGCCCACAGTACATCGCCATCGACTGCGGCATCGTCGGCAGCCTCACCCCCGAGGACCAGGACTACCTGGCGCGCAACCTGTTCGCTTTCTTCAAGCGCGACTACCGGCGCGTCGCCCAGTTGCACATCGACTCGGGCTGGGTACCGGCGCAGACCAAGCTCAACGAGTTCGAGGCGGCGATCCGCACCGTGTGCGAGCCGATCTTCGAGAAGCCGCTCAAGGACATCTCCTTCGGCCAGGTGCTGATGCGCCTGTTCCAGACGGCCCGCCGCTTCAACATGGAAGTGCAGCCCCAGCTGGTGTTGCTGCAGAAGACCCTGCTCAACATCGAGGGGCTGGGCCGCCAGCTGTACCCGGACCTCGACCTGTGGAGCACCGCGCAGCCGTTTCTCGAGCGCTGGATGCGCGAGCGCATGAGCCCGCGCACCGTGCTGGGCAACCTGCACAGCCAGGTCGAGCAACTGCCGCACCTGGCCGGGATGACCCGCGACCTGCTCGAACGCCTGTCGCAGCCCCACCTGAACGATCCCGAGATGCCACGGCGCCGAGACCACGACGGCTGGGCCCTGCGCCTGCTGGGTGGCAGCCTGCTCGCCGGTGGCGCGACGCTGGCCACCGCCGCCGCGAGCCTCAGCGCCCCGGCTGCCTGGCCCGCGTGGCTGATGCTCGCGGCCGGGCTATACCTGATCGTGCGCCGATAGCCAGCCGGGCTGCTGGCTGGCACACTAGCGCAAGGGCCCGGCAGACCAGGGCCCGGTTTTGGAGTCGACGATGAAAGACTGGCTGGACGAGATCAAGTGGAACAGCGATGGCCTGGTACCGGCCATCGCCCAGGACCACAAGACCGGGCGCGTACTGATGATGGCCTGGATGAACCGTGAATCCCTGGCCCTGACCGCCGCCGAACAACGTGCCATCTACTGGTCGCGTTCGCGGGGCAAGTTGTGGCGCAAGGGCGAAGAGTCGGGCCATGTGCAGAAACTGCACGAGATGCGCCTGGACTGCGACGCCGACGTGATCATCCTGATGGTCGAGCAACTGGGTCATATCGCCTGCCACACCGGCCGCGAAAGCTGCTTCTACCGTGTCTACGAGAACGGCCAGTGGCAAACCGTCGACCCGGTCCTGAAGGACCCGGATGCCATCTACAGCGCAGGACACTGACATGAGCGACACCCTTACCCGCCTCGCCGAAGTGCTCGAAGGCCGCAAGAACGCGGCGCCCGACAGCTCCTACGTGGCCAGCCTGTACCACAAGGGCCTGAACAAGATTCTCGAAAAGCTCGGCGAAGAATCGGTCGAGACGATCATTGCCGCCAAGGACGCCGCCCACAGTGGCGACTGCAGCGATGTCATCTACGAGACCGCTGACCTGTGGTTTCACAGCCTGGTCATGCTCAGCGCGCTGGGCCAGCACCCACAAGCCGTGCTCGACGAGCTTGAACGCCGCTTCGGCCTGTCAGGCCACGACGAAAAAGCCGCACGCCAGCCGTCGGCGTGACTGATCAGACACTGAGGAAAGCATCATGGGAATTTTCGACTGGAAACACTGGATCGTCCTGTTGGTCGTCGTGGTCCTGGTCTTCGGCACCAAGAAGCTGAAGAACTTTGGCGGCGACCTGGGCGAATCGATCAAGGGCTTTCGCAAGGCCATGAGCGATGAAGAGACCAAGCCTGCCGAGCCGACCGCGCCGCCAGCCCAGCCAGTGCCGCCCGTGCACGCCCAGCCACAAGCGCAGAACACCGCGCCGCTGAGCCAGCCGCACACCATCGACGGCCAGGCGACGCCGGTCCAAGACCCGCTCCGGAAAGACTGACCCATGTTCGGGATCAGCTTCAGCGAGCTGTTGCTCGTCGGCCTGGTAGCCCTGCTGGTGCTCGGTCCCGAGCGCCTGCCCGGCGCCGCCCGCACTGCGGGCCTGTGGATCGGCCGCCTCAAGCGCAGCTTCAACAGTATCAAGATGGAGGTCGAGCGCGAAATCGGCGCCGATGACATCCGCCGCCAGCTGCACAACGAGCACATCCTCTCCATGGAGCAGGAGGCGCGGCGCATTCTCGATCCCCAGGCCACGCCAACGACGCCAGCCAGCCAAACACCGGCCACCCCTGCGCCTGCGGCTGAACATGCCAGCGGCACGCCGGCAACGCCGCCTGCCAATGCCCCCGAGCAGCCCCAACCGCCAAGAGCCCCATGAGCGAAATCCCGGAACATGACCAGCCCATGCCGCTGGTCTCGCACCTGACCGAGCTGCGCACCCGCCTGTTGCGCTGCGTGGCCGCCATCTTCCTGATATTCATCGGGCTCTTCGCCTTCGCGCAGCAGATCTACACCCTGGTGTCGCAACCGCTGCGCGAGCACTTGCCGCCGAACGCGACGATGATCGCCACCGATGTGGCCTCGCCGTTCCTGACGCCGTTCAAGCTGACCATGATCGTCTCGCTGTTCCTGGCGATGCCGGTCATCCTTCAGCAGATCTGGGGCTTCATCGCGCCGGGGCTGTACCGTCATGAAAAGCGCATCGCGATCCCGCTGCTGATTTCCAGCATTATCCTGTTCTACGCCGGCATGGCCTTCGCGTATTTCCTGGTGTTCCCGTTGATCTTCGGCTTCTTTGCCAGCGCAACGCCTGAGGGCGTTTCGATGATGACGGACATTGCCAGTTACCTGGACTTCGTCATGACGCTGTTCTTCGCCTTCGGCGTAGCGTTCGAGATCCCCGTGGCGGTCGTGCTGCTGGTGTGGATCGGCGTGGTCGATGTGAAGTACCTGAAGAAGATCCGCCCGTACGTGATCATCGGCTGCTTCGTGGTCGGCATGGTCCTTACCCCGCCAGACATCTTCTCGCAGACCCTGCTGGCCGTTCCCATGTGGCTGCTGTTCGAGATCGGCGTGCTCTTCGGCGGCTTGATCCGCAAGCGCAGCGAGTCGAATGACAACGCTGCCGATGACCACAACGACCAGCCGCCAGCGACCCAACCATGAATCTGCTGTTGCTCGAACAGGCCGATTTCATCGCGGCCGACCGTGTGGTGCTGGCTGACCGGCGCTTTACCCACATGCAGGAGATCCACCGCGTGGCAGTGGGTGACAGCCTGCGTATCGGCCGCCTGGGCGGCCAGATGGGCCAGGCCACGGTGTTGCGGCTCGAGGGCCATGAAGCGGAGCTGGAGGTGGCGTTCGACCAGCCACCGCCCGCCAAGCTGCCCCTGACCCTGGTGCTCGCCCTGCCCCGCCCGAAGATGCTCCGCCGGGTGTTCCAGACCGTGGCGACCCTGGGCGTACCGCGCCTGGTCCTGGTCAACAGTTACCGGGTCGAGAAAAGCTTCTGGCAAACGCCTTTCCTCACCCCAGAGGCCATACGTGAACAGCTGGTGCTCGGCCTCGAGCAGGGCCGCGATACGGTGCTGCCGGAGGTCCTTATCGAGAAGCGCTTCAAGCCTTTCGTCGAAGACCGCCTGCCCGCCATCTCCGACGGCACCCTGGGCCTGGTCGGTCATCCGGGTCCCTACCCGGCCTGTCCCCGTGCAGTGGATGAGCCTGTCACCCTGGCGATCGGTCCTGAAGGCGGCTGGATTCCCTATGAAGTCGAGCTGCTGGGCAAGGCGGGGCTGCAGCCGGTGCAGCTCGGTGAACGCATCCTGCGGGTGGAAACTGCCGTCACCGCGCTGCTGTCGCGGATTTTTTGACCACTCGATCAACTGCTCCCTGTCAAGTTTCCTCTCCTGGCGCCGATATGCTGGCCATACAGCAATAGCCGGCCATGCCGGGCGCCAGGGAGTACACCATGTCTCGTGGGTTGAATCAGTTTTTGGGTAACATGAGCGTCAATCGAAAACTGGGCTTCGGTTTCGGCCTGGTCCTGCTGTTGACGCTCGCCATCACCGCTACCGGCTGGACAGGCCTCAATGGGGTGATCAGCCGTGGCGACAAGCTTGGCAGTATCTCCGTGGTGCATCAGGGCACTCAAGAGCTGCGCATTGCGCGCCAGCAGTACGAGCGCAACCGTGACGCTGCCAGCCTGACCGCGATGGAGCAGGCGCTGGAACAGCTCGACCGCCGACTTCAAAGCATCGCCCAGCAGATCGAGCAACCTGCAGACCAACAGCGCGTGCAGCTCCAGCGAGACGCCGTGAGCCAGTACCGCGAGGCCTTCGTTGCACTGCGCCAGGTTACGCCGGACACCAGCGCCACTCAGTCGAACCCGCTGATTGACCAGGCGTTGCAACAGATGGCCGCGCAAGGCCAGGTGCTCATCGACAACAGTCAGGCTCTGACCCTCTCGCAGACCCAGGTGCGCGATGCTGACACCCGGCAGGCCAAGACCCTGCTGGCAGGGGTCACCGCGCTGGCCTTGCTGCTGGGCATGCTCGCCGCCTGGGTCATTACCCGACAGATTGTCCTGCCGTTACGCCAGACCCTCACCGCCGCCGAGCGCGTGGCCAATGGCGACCTGCGCCTGGACGTGGCGGTCGAGCGCCGCGACGAGCTGGGCCAGCTGCAAGCCAGCATGCAGCGCATGACCCGTAACCTGCGTGAGCTGATTGGCGGGATCGGCGACGGTGTCACCCAGATCGCCAGCGCCGCGGAAGAGCTGTCCGCCGTCACCGAGCAGACCAGCGCTGGGGTCAACAACCAAAAGGTCGAAACCGACCAGGTGGCCACCGCCATGAATCAGATGGCCGCTACTGTGCATGAAGTCGCGCGCAACGCCGAGCAGGCCTCGGAGGCCGCGTTGATGGCTGACCAGCAGTCCCGCGAGGGCGACCGCGTGGTTGGCGAGGCAATCGCCCAGATCGAGCGGCTGGCCAACGAGGTGGCGAATTCCACCGAAGCCATGGCCCAGCTCAAGAATGAAAGCACCAAGATCGGCAGTGTGCTGGACGTGATCAAGTCGGTCGCCCAGCAGACCAACCTGTTGGCGCTCAATGCCGCCATCGAGGCCGCCCGGGCGGGCGAGGCGGGCCGAGGCTTTGCCGTGGTCGCCGATGAGGTGCGCAGCCTGGCGCAGCGCACGCAGAAGTCCACCGAGGAAATCGAGGAGCTGATCGCCGGGCTGCAGCATGGCACCCAGCAGGTGGCCAGCGTGATGGACAGCAGCCGCAGCCTGACCGACAGCAGCGTCGAGCTGACCCGTCGCGCCGGCAGCTCGCTGCACACCATCACCACTACCGTGTCGTCGATCCAGGCGATGAACCAGCAGATCGCTACCGCCGCCGAACAACAGAGCGCCGTGGCCGAAGAGATCAACCGCAGCGTAATGAATGTGCGCGACATCTCCGACCAGACCTCGGCCGCGAGTGAGGAGACCGCCGCGTCGAGCGTGGAGCTGGCGCGGCTGGGCACGCATCTGCAAGGACTGGTCGGGAAATTCCAGCTCTAAGCTGCGCGGTTTGCTCCGTGCTTATCTGGAGCAGACCGCGCCAGACGTGTGTCGGCGTTACAAGACCTGGCGCAGGAAAGTCTGGGCACGGGGGTCTTTGGGCGCAGTGAAGAACTCCTTCGGCGGCGAGTCTTCCAGCAGCTTGCCGTGGTCGAAGAACAGCACCCGGTCGGCCACCTCCCGGGCGAAGCCCATTTCGTGAGTCACGCAGACCATGGTCATGCCTTCCTGGGCCAGGGTCTTCATGACATCCAGCACCTCGCCGACCATCTCCGGGTCGAGCGCCGAAGTCGGCTCATCGAACAGCATGACCTTGGGGTCCATCGCCAGCGCCCGGGCAATGGCCACGCGTTGCTGCTGACCTCCAGACAGGCGCGAGGGGTACTCATTGGCCTTCTGGCTGATGCCGACTTTTTCCAGCAGCGCGCGTGCCTTGGCTTCGCGCTCGGCCTTGCCGCGCTTGCGCACCACCTTCTGCGCCAGGCACAGGTTTTCCAGCACGGTCATGTGCGGGAAAAGGTTGAAGTGCTGGAACACCATGCCGACTTCGCGCCGATACGCGTTGATGTCGGTGGCTGGATCGTCAAGCTGCAGGCCATCGATGGACACATGGCCCTGGTCGAAATCCTCCAGTCCATTCAGGCAACGCAGGAAGGTCGATTTGCCTGAGCCCGAAGGCCCCAGCACGACCACCACTTCGGCCTTGGCCACTTGCGTGGTGACATTGTCGACCGCGCGCACTACCTGGCCGCGGGTGTCGAACACTTTCAGCAGGTCACGGACTTCAATCACTTTGCGCAAGCCTCCGCTCGAGCCGGCTGGCGATGTGCGACAGCGGCAGGTTGATCAGCAGGTAAAGGCCTGCCACGCAGAACCAGATCTCGAAAGTCGAGAACGAGGTGGTGATGGCTTCGCGGCCGCTCTTGGTAAGCTCAGTGATGGCGATCACCGACACCAGCGAAGTGTCCTTGACCAGGCTGATGAACTGCCCTGCCAATGGCGGCAGCACACGCTTGAACGCCTGCGGCAGGATCACATGGCGCATCGACTGGCTGCTGTTCAGGCCCAGCGACCGGGCCGCCTCGCCCTGCCCCTTGGCGATCGACTGCACGCCCGCGCGCACGATCTCGGCGACATAGGCACCGGTAAACAGCGCCAGCGCCGCCACACCGGCGAACTCGCGGGACAGGTTGAGCACGGTGCCGATGAAGAAGTAGAAAATGAATATCTGCACCAACAACGGCGTACCACGCACCAGTTCGACATAGACCGTCGACAGGTCGCGCACCGTGGGGTTGTTCGACAGCCGGCACAGCCCGGCGCACAGGCCGATCAACAGGCCAAACGCACCGGAGACCACCGACAGCCACAGCGTGGTCCACAACCCCCAGGCCAGCGGCCCCGCAGCCCAGTGACGGGTGACGCCCACTACATCGCCTTCGGCGACATCGTCGCCCCTGCTGATCTGCAGGCTGTCCTGCGCGACATCGAGCACCTGCTCGCCGCCGTCCTCGTCCCGTAGTGTGACGCGGGCAGTATCGCCCTGGCTGACGATGTCCTGCACGGTGCCGTAACTGGCAGCACGCTGGGCATCCTCGGCCTGATAGGCGAAATACTGCGGAACGCGGTTCCAGCGCCACTCGTAGGAAATCATCGAGGTGGCGAAGTAAAGACTCAGCGCCAGGCCCACCAGGACCAGGGCGGTCAGCCCGTGCCAGGGCCACTGGGCTTTCTTGTGTTTGATCACGTCGGGTAGTTCCGTAAATGCGAACGCGCAGGTATGGCCTGCGCGTCGGGGTCAAAGCCTGGGCGGATGGCCCGAAGCCTTTATTCCATTTCCTTCAGCCAGTCGGTGTTCTTGAACCACTTGTCGTGGATTCGATCGTAGGTACCGTCGTGCTTGATCTGGTGCAGGAAGTTGTTGATGAAGTTGATGCTGTCGTAGTCGCCTTTCTTCAGGCCGAACGCCAGCGGCTCGTAGGTGAACGGCTCGTCGAGGAACAGCAGCTTGCCAGCACCTGCCTTGTTTACCGCGACCACGTTGTAGGGAGCATCGTAGACAAAGGCATCGGCCTTGCCGTTGACCACGTCCATGACCGCTTCCTGCTCGTTGTCATAGCCGTGGTACTTGGCCTTGCTGATCAGCTTCTTGGCGACCATTTCGCCAGTGGTCCCCAGCTTGGAAGTGATGCGGTACTTGTCGCTGTTCAGGTCCTTGTAGGACTTGATCTCGCCCGCCAGCTCCTTGCGGATCAGCAAGGTCTGGCCGACCACGATGAAAGGCTCGCTGAAGTTCAGGCGCAGGTTGCGTTCCTGGGTCAGGGTCATGCCGCTGCCGATGAAGTCGAACTTGTCGGTCAGCAGGGCCGGGATGATGCCGTCATAGGCAGTGGAGACGGTTTCGAGCTTGACCCCCATCGACTTGGCCATGGCCTTGAGGATATCCACCTCGAAGCCGATGATCTCGCCACGCTTGTTGGTCATCTCGAACGGCATGTAGGTAGGATCCATGCCCACCCGCAGCGTGCCCCGCTTGACCGCTTCATCGATGGCGCCCGCCTGGGCGGCACTCACCGCGAGCAGCGCAGTGGCAGCGACCAGCAGTCGCGACAGGTATTTCTTCATCATCACCAGGTCCCCTAACAAGAAAGAGTACGCATTTTATTGTTGGCAGCGAACGGCCGGCAGGCCGATGCGAAATATCGGAGGGGATGCTAACGCATGCGGGGGGCTGTGACCTAGCTGGAGGACGCAGAAAAAACTGTGGAGACAACTGCCTTGCTGCAAATCCAGACCCGCTGTGGGAGCGGGCTTGTCCCGCGATCGGGCCCGCAGGGGCCGTAAAGTCTGCAACCGCGATGCATTGCGCAATCGCATTTGCAGGTTTCACGGCCCCTGCGGGCCCGATCGCGGGACAAGCCCGCTCCCACAGGAGGGAGGCGTCAGGCGCCGACCAACGCCGGTTGCGCCTGACCCTCCGGGTGGAGAGGCAGCAGCGGCGAGTGAGGGTCGTTGCTGATCGAACTGCGCCATACATCAAGCCACTCGGCCTTCTGCTCGGCCCAGACCCGCTCGTGCAGGCGCGCCAGGGCGACCGGGTCGCTCAGCAGGGCCAGGCGTGCAGCCCCGTCCAGACCTTGCGGACCCACTTCCAGCGCCTTGGCAACGTGCTCGGCACGCATCTTCTCGATCGGCTCGGCAAGACCATGACGAGCAGTGGCCATGGCGCAGGCCAGGGCATTCTGCCGAGGGTCGACGACCGAGCGGACAAAGCCGTCCTTGAGCGCATGCCAGCGATTTTCATGGGTGTACTGGTCCGTGGCGAGCAGCTCGTGCGGCGTCGCGTATTCCTCGGGGATGAGGAACAGTTTCTCGTCCTTGGCGCGCAGCCCCAGCTTGGTGCGGCTGGAGATCACCGAAACCGGGATCGACAGCATCAACGAGCCTACGATCGGTACCAGCCACCACAGGAAGCTTGGGTTCAGCCACGCCACCAGCAGAGCCCAGGCAGCACCCAGCAGGGTCTGCGGGCCATGGCGGCGCACCGCTTCGCCCCACGGCGTGGAGTCATCGTCACGTTGCGGTGAGTTCCAGGTCGCGGCCCAGCCCAGGAAAGCGGCCAGTACGAAACGGGTGTGGAAGATCATTCGCACCGGCGCCAGCAGCATGGAGAACAGCATCTCCAGCAGCATCGACAGGGTGACCTTGATCCGCCCGCCAAACTCCCTGGAGCCCTTGGCCCAGATCAGGATGATGCTCAACAGCTTGGGCAGGAACAGCAGCACGATGGTGGTGGAGAACAGCGCAATCGCTTTTTCCGGGTGCCACTGAGGCCACAGCGGATACAGCTGGAACGGCTCCAGGAAGTACTGCGGCTCCATCAGCGTGTTGGTCGCCAGCAGCGCGGTCGACAGCACCAGGAAGAAGAACCACAGCGGCGCCGACAGGTATGACATCACCCCGGTAAGGAACACCGCACGGTGTACCGGGTGCATGCCCTTGACCAGGAACAGGCGGAAGTTCATCAGGTTGCCATGGCACCAGCGGCGGTCGCGCTTGAGTTCGTCAAGCAGGTTTGGCGGCAGTTCTTCGTAGCTGCCCGGCAGGTCGTAGGCGATCCACACGCCCCAGCCGGCACGGCGCATCAGCGCGGCTTCGACGAAGTCGTGGGAGAGGATCGCACCGGCGAAGGCACCCTTGCCCGGCAACGGCGCCAAGGCGCAGTGCTCGATGAAGGGCTTCATGCGGATGATCGCGTTATGGCCCCAGTAGTGCGACTCGCCCAACTGCCAGAAGTGCAGGCCGGCCGTGAACAGCGGGCCGTACACACGGGTAGCGAACTGCTGCATGCGCGCATACAGGGTGTCCATGCCCGACGCCCTTGGCGCGGTCTGGACGATACCGGCATCCGGGTTTGCCTCCATCAGGCGAACCAGGCTGGTCAGGCATTCACCGCTCATCACGCTGTCGGCGTCGAGGACCACCATGTAGCGGTACTCGCCACCCCAGCGACGGCAGAAGTCGTCGAGGTTGCCGCTCTTGCGCTTGACCCGGCGGCGGCGGCGGCGATAGAAGATGCGCCCGAAGCCCTTGGACTCACGGCAGACCTCGAGCCACGCCTGCTGCTCGGCCACGGCGATATCCGTGTCGTTTGTGTCGCTGAGCACGAAGAAGTCGAAGCGGTCCAGGTCGCCCGTGGCGGCCACCGACTCGAACGTCGCGCGCAGGCCGGCGAACACCCGCGGAACGTCTTCGTTGCAGATCGGCATGACGATGGCAGTGCGGGCACCAGGCTCGATCGGCTCGTTGCCCGCGCTGCTGCCCGAGATGCGGTACTTGTCACGCCCGGTAAGCAGCTCGAGGAAGCCCATCAGCGCCGTCCAGAAGCCTGCCGAGACCCAGCAGAACAGGATGCCGAACAAGATCAGGATGCTGGTCTGCAAGGCATACGGCCAGACCTGGATGATGGTGTCCAATACCGGCTGACGGGTGATTTCGTCCAGGTCGACGAAGGACCAGCCCTGGTACGGCAGGATGCCTTTCATGTACCAGCCGGCCACCACCGTCTGCCCCAGCATCAGAGCGAGCAGGATATACCGACGCATCGACCCGACCCAGCGCCAGCGTGCCGAAGGCAGCTCGCGCTTGGGCGGTTGCGCCGGATTGGTGCGGCCGGTCATGCGGCGCCAGGCCCGGATCAGGATATTGGTCCGCCACGGCTCGGGAATCACTCGCGTGCGCTGGATCGGCGGCGCGATTTTCAGGCACAGGCGCCCGCTGCCGTCGACACCGAGCATCTCGGCGTCCTCGAGCTCGCGGGCGCTGCCCAGGGTCAGGCGGCTGCCTACCGATGCCTGAACGGCATCGGCGGGATCGGAAGCATCCTGGGCCGAGAGACGTTGGTGCAGCTCGCTGAACGAGTTGCAGCTCGCCAGTTCGGCGCGCTGCTCATCGCTCAGAGGGAGGTGGGCCAGGTACTCGACAAGCGATTCTGGCCGCGGACTTGAATTACTCATCGGCAGGCAACTGGTAGCTCCAGGTTTCGGTCAGCACCTGTTCGGTGGTGGCCGGGGCCCCGGTGGTGGATGCCGCGTCTGCGGCGGGTTGCTCGGCTGCTTTCTGCGCCTTGGCGGTTTCAACCTTGGCGTGCTTGGCCGCAGGCTTGTCCTGGACAGCCGGCTTGGCCGGCTCGACCGGTACGTCACGCACCAGCGCGGCGCGCATCTGGACCGACTTGGCCGGGTCCTTGAGCTTCATCCGCAGGGTCAGGCGCCAGCCCTTGGTTTCAGGGTTGTAGCGCAGGTTGTTCTCGACCAGCTCGGCATTGTCGTCCAGGCTGATCTGGCTCCGCACGGCGGCATCTTCTGGCAGCTTGGCCAGCACCGGGCCTTCGAAGTCGACCAGGAAGGCTACGCTGCCGTCAGGCTGGCGGATCAGGTTCGACTGCTTGACGTCGCCGGTCGAGCGCATGGTGCGCTTGACCCAGCCCAGGTCAGGCGAGTGGAACGCCGACTCGTCGATAGTCCAGTGCAGGCGGTAGTCGAACTCGGCCGGCTGGCCTGGCTCTGGCAACTTCTCGGGGCTCCAGAAGGCAACGATGTTGTCGTTGGTCTCGTCGGCGGTCGGGATCTCGACCAGATCGACGGTACCCTTGCCCCAGTCGCCACGCGGTTCGATCCAGGCACTCGGACGCTTCTGGTAATTGTCATCCAGGTCTTCGTACTGGCTGAACTCGCGCTGGCGCTGGAGCAGGCCGAAACCACGGGGGTTTTCGACGCTGAAATTGCTCACGGCCAGGTGCTTGGGGTTGTTCAGCGGGCGCCACAGCCACTCGCCGTTGGCCGCATGAATCGACAGGCCTTCGGAGTCATGCAGCGCTGGACGGTAGTTGAGCACCTTGGACGGCTGGTTGCTGCCGAACAGGAACATGCTGGTCAACGGCGCGATACCCAGGCGGCTGACGTGGTCACGCAGGTAGACCCGCGACTTGACGTCGACGATTGTGTCGCTGCCTGGGCGCAGGGTCAGCTTGTAGGCACCGGTGGAGCGCGGCGAGTCGAGCAGCGCGTAGATCACCAGGTGCTTGTCGGTGGGTTTCGGGCGCTCGACCCAGAACTCGGTGAACCTCGGGAATTCTTCACCCGATGGCAGCGCGGTGTCGATGGCCAGGCCACGGGCGGACAGGCCGTACACGTGGCCCTTGCCCACAACGCGGAAATAACTGGCCCCAAGCAGGGTCATGATTTCGTCCTGCTTGTCGGCCTGGTTGATCGGGTAGAGCACGCGGAAACCGGCATAGCCGAGGTTTTCAGTGGTCTTGGCGTCATGCGGTACATCACCGAAGTCGAAGCGGCTCGGGTCGTACTTGATTTCTTCGACCGTTGTCGCGGTGACTTCGTTGATCTTCACCGGCGTGTCGAAGTGCATGCCCTGATGATAGAAGGACAGCTTGAAGGGGGTCTTTTCGCCCGCCCATTCGGCCTTTTCCTGGAGGAAACGGATCTTCTGATAATCGGCGTACTTCATGTCGCGGAAGACGGCAGGCAGATTGCTCTTGGGCGCCTCGAACTTCTGCCCGGCCAGATCCTTCGCCTTGGCGGCAACATCATCAAGATTGAACGCCCACAGCTGGCCCGCGCTCAACAGGCCGAGCAGGGTCGCGCTTGCCAACAAGGCTCTGCGCAGCCGTTTGCCGGGGATTCTTGGTGCGGTATGGGGACTTACAATCACGAGCAACCCTCGCCGAAAACAGATCATAGAACCAACGGCCAGCGACAAATGCCGGGTTGGCGAGCACTGTTCGGACCCCATTTGGGCGTAATGATTCCCCACGGGGTGCCGGACGGTGCTCAATTCAGGGTGATACGAACCCGCGAACGCGGGCTCAAGCAGCCCGCGATTATCCAGCAGGCTGCGTGACAACGCATCAGGCAGGCATAACTATTTATCCTGAAAATCAGGACTTTTCATTATCCCCGAGAGGTTTCGAACCTCAGATTTGTAACATAAATGTCACAGGACCATCATTGATCAGGTGAACCTGCATATCGGCACCAAAGCGGCCACTGGCAACCGGGGCATGGTGGTTCTGGGCCTTGTCGAGCAAGTAGTCGAAGAGCTCGGCGCCCAACGCGGGAGGCGCGGCCGTGGAGAAGCCTGGGCGCATGCCGCTGCGCGTGTCCGCCGCCAGGGTGAACTGGGACACCAGCAGCAGGCCACCGCCGATATCCTTGAGCGACAGGTTCATCTTCCCCTCGGCATCGCTGAACACCCGGTAGTTGAGCAGCTTGTGCAACAACTTGTCGGCATGCTCACGGGTATCGCCGGGTTCAACCGCCACCAGCACCAGCAGGCCCTGGTCGATGGCGCCGACGATCTCGCCGTCTACTTCCACGCGCGCGCCGCGCGCGCGCTGCAGCAGCCCCTTCATGCTTCTTCCAGAGGCAGGTCGAGCAGGCGGCGCGCCATCTGGTCTGCAGCACGCACCAAGGCATCGGTGATACCCGGCTCGGAGGCCGCGTGGCCCGCGTCGCGGATCACCTTCAGCTCACTGTTCGGCCAGGCCTGGTGCAGTTCCCAGGCATTGTCGAGCGGGCAGATCACGTCGTACCGCCCGTGCACGATGATCGCCGGCAGGTGGGCGATCTTTGGCATGTCGCGGATCAGCTGGTTGGGTTGCAGGAAAGCATTGTTGACGAAGTAGTGGCATTCGATGCGTGCGATCGACAACGCCCGCTGCGGCTCGGAGAAGCGGTCGACCACCAGCGGGTTGGGACGCAGTGTCGCGGTGCGGCCTTCCCAGGTAGACCAGGCTTTGGCGGCGTGCATCTGGGCGATCTGGTCGTTGCCGGTCAGCCGCTTGTGGAAGGCCTTGAGCATGTCGCCACGCTCTTCTGGCGGGATCGGCGCGATGTAGTCCTGCCAGTAGTCAGGGAACAGCCGGCTGGCGCCCAACTGGTAGAACCACTCGATCTCCTGCGGGCGGCACAGGAAGATGCCGCGCAGGATCAGCCCATGGACCCGGTCAGGATGGGCCTGGGCGTAGGCCAACGACAGGGTCGAGCCCCAGGAACCGCCGAACAGCAGCCACTTTTCTATCCCCAGGTGCTTGCGGATACGCTCGAGGTCTTCGACCAGGTGCCAGGTGGTGTTGTTCTCGACGCTGGCGTGTGGCGTCGAGCGCCCGCAGCCACGCTGGTCGAAGGTGATGATGCGATAGAGGTTGGGGTCGAAGTAGCAGCGGCTCTGGGCATCGCAACCGGCACCCGGACCACCGTGGATGAACACCACCGGCAGACCCTCGGGCGAGCCGCTCTCGTCGACATACAGCACATGCGGCGCTTCCACGGCCAGATCGTGCCGGGCGTAGGGTTTGATCTGCGGGTACAAGGTCTGCATTGCGCACTCCGTGTGGGGATTTAATCTGCCGATGGCATCATAAACCTGAATTGCGCTTTGAGCATGTATCTGTGTGGGCGGCATCGCGGTCGGAGCTGCATTCACCTGTATCGCGCCTTCCCCCATTCCACCATCCTGGTCAACAACCGCTCCAGGACCACCTGTGTACCCCGCGCCAGGTTCTCCCGGTAGGCAAACGGCGGCGCCTCCTCCATGTACGCACTCTGCGCCAGCTCCAGCTGCACCGCATGCACGTGGTTCAGCGGATCACCGTAATGCCGAGTGATATACCCACCCTTGAAGCGGCCATTGAACACATGACTGCAGCCACCTGATTCGGTACACACGCCTGACAGCCGCTCGGCCAACGCCGGATCGCAACTCGCTCCGTTGAACGTGCCGAAGTTGAAGTCGGGCAGCTTGCCGTCGAACAGACGTGGCACACGCGAACGAATCGAGTGGGCATCCCAGAGCAGCGCATAGCCGAAAATACCGCGCAGGCGCGCCAGTTCGTCACGGACGGCATCGTGGTAAGGCCGCCAGATCTGCTCCAGGTACATGGCCCGCTCTTCAGCTCCAGGCTCCAGTCCCTCCTCGAACAGCCGCTGCCCGTCGAACAACGTCGCCGGGTAGAGGCCCGTGGTCGCGCCGGCATACAGCGGCTGGTCATCCTCCGGGCGATTCAGGTCGATGACGAAGCGTGAATACTCCCCCGCCACCACGCTGGCGCCCATCCCGCGGGCAAAGTCATACAAAAGCGGGATGTGCCAGTCGGTATCCGGCAGGCTGCGCGCAGCCGCCACCAGCCCTCGCTCAACCGCGGGGGTCAGCCGAAGACCGGCATGGGGCATGCTGACCAGCAGCGGCAGGTGACCCTGCTGAAAACTCAGAACCTTGTCCATGACGCCTCGCTCAGTTCATCGCCGCTGCGGATTACCCGTTTAGGCAGCTCGCCGCCAAGCCAATAGGCAAGATCGGCCGGCCGCTCGATTTGCCAGGCCACGAAGTCCGCGACCTTGCCCGGTTGCAGCGAGCCATGGCTGGCGCCAAGCCCCAGCGCCGAGGCGGCATGCAGCGTGACCCCGGCCAGGGCTTCCTCGGGGGTCAAGCGGAACAACGTGCAGCCCATGTTGAGCATCAGGCGCAGCGAGAGCCCTGGCGAGGTGCCTGGGTTGAGGTCACTGGCCAGGGCGATCTTCACCCCATGGCTGCGCAGGGCATCCATGGGTGGCAACCGGGTTTCGCGCAGGAAATAGAAAGCGCCAGGCAGCAGCACGGCAACCGTCCCGGCCTTGGCCATGGCGATGGCGTCTTCCTCGGTCATGAATTCCAGATGATCGGCGGACAGCGCCTGGTAGCGCGCCGCCAGGCTCGAACCATGCAGCGATGAAAGCTGCTCGGCATGCAGCTTGACCGGCAGGCCCAGACCGCGGGCGGCGACGAATACCCGTTCGACCTGCGCGGGGGAAAACGCCAGGTGTTCGCAGAAGGCATCCACCGCATCCACCAGCCCTTCTGCGGCCAAGGCCGGGAGCAGGTGCGTGCAGATGTATTCGATGTAGTCGTCGGACCTGGCGGCGAATTCCGGCGGCAGCGCGTGCGCGGCCAGGCAGGTGCTGCGCACGGTCAGCGGGAGGGCTTCACCAAGTCGGCGGATGACCCGCAGCATCTTGCGCTCGCTGGCAAGGTCCAGGCCGTAGCCGGACTTGATCTCCAGCGTGGTGACGCCATCGCGCATCAGCGCCAGCACCCGCTGCCGGGCGCTGGCGAACAGTTCGTCTTCGCTGGCCGCGCGCGTCGCCCGCACCGTGCTGGCGATACCACCGCCCTGGGCAGCGATCTCGGCATAGCTGGCGCCCTGCAGGCGCTGCTCGAACTCGCCGCTGCGGTTGCCGCCGAAGACCGCGTGGGTGTGGCAGTCGATCAGGCCAGGCGTGACCCAGGCGCCGCCGAGGTCTACCTGTTCGTCGAAGCCGATATGCGGCAGGCTGTGCCGCGGGCCGATCCATTCGATCAGCCCGGCATGGGTGACAATGGAAGCGTCCTCGATGATCGAGTAGCTGCCACCGGCCATGGTCGCGGCGTGGCAGTGATACCAGAGGGTTTTCATGTGTATCTCCCGCTATAGGGCCGAGGCGGATTCACAGGCTGGGCAACACACCCGCTGGCAACAACTCGCTCAGTCGCCGCTCATCCAGCAACCGCACCGCCGCCTCGATATCCGGCGCGAAGAACCGGTCCTTGTCGTAGTGCGAGACTTCGCGCCGCAGGATCTGCCGCGCTTGCTCCAGCTTGACCGAGGACTTGAGCCCTTCGCGCAGGTCCAGCCCCTGGCAGGCACCAAGCCATTCGATGGCGAGCACGCCGCGGGTGTTCTCGGCCATCTCCCACAGCCGCTTGCCGGCAGCAGGCGCCATGGACACATGGTCTTCCTGGTTGGCGGACGTCGGCAGGCTGTCGACGCTGTGCGGGTGGGACAACGCCTTGTTCTCGCTGGCCAGCGCGGCGGCGGTGACCTGGGCGATCATGAAGCCTGAGTTGACGCCGCCGTTCTCGACCAGAAAGGGCGGCAGCTGCGACATGTGCTTGTCCATCATCAGCGAAATGCGCCGCTCGCTGAGCGCGCCGATCTCGGCAATGGCCAAGGCCATGTTGTCCGATGCCATGGCCACGGGCTCCGCATGGAAGTTGCCACCAGACACCACGTCGCCCTCTTCGGCGAATACCAGCGGATTGTCCGACACCGCGTTGGCTTCGACCGCCAGCACCTCGGCGGCTTGGCGCAACTGAGTCAGGCAGGCGCCCATGACCTGCGGCTGGCAACGCAGGGAGTAAGGGTCCTGGACCTTGCCGCAATGCTCATGCGAGGCCGATACCTCGCTGCCTTCGCCCAGCAGGTCGCGATAGCAGGCGGCGGCATCGATCTGCCCACGCTGGCCGCGGGCGTCATGGATACGCGCGTCGAATGGCGCACGCGAGCCCAGCACCGCCTCGACGGTCAGGCCGCCGCAGGCGATGGCAGCCGCGAACAGGTCCTCGGCTTCGAATAGTCCCCGCAAGGCGTAGGCTGTGGAGGCCTGTGTGCCATTGAGCAAGGCAAGGCCTTCCTTGGCGGCCAGGGTCAGCGGCTCGAGGCCAGCGACAGCGAGCGCCTCGCTTGCCGGCAGCCACTGGCCTCGGTGGCGTGCCTTGCTTTCGCCGAGCAATACCAGCGACATGTGCGCCAGCGGCGCCAGGTCGCCGGAGGCCCCCACCGAGCCCTTGAGCGGAATGTGTGGGTAAACCTCGGCATTGACCAGGGCGATCAGCGCGTCGATGACCTTGCGCCGGATGCCGGAAAAGCCGCGGCTGAGGCTGTTGATCTTCAGCACCATGATCAGCCGCACCATCGCGTCGTCCAGCGGCGCGCCGATACCGGCGGCATGGGACAGCACCAGAGAACGCTGCAGGTTTTCCAGGTCGCGGCTGGCGATGCGGGTCGATGCCAGCAGCCCGAAACCGGTATTGATGCCATAGGCAGTACGGTCTTCGGCGAGGATACGCTCGACGCAGGCAACGCTGGCATCGATGCCCGCGTCGGCGCTGGCATCCAGCTTGAGCCGCTGCGGTTGATGGTAGAAGGCGCGCAGCTGGGCCAGGGTCAATGTGCCAGGCTTGAGAGTCAGTTCAGTCACGTCGATGCTCCGTCTCATGGGCTCCAGGCCCCTTCTTATTGTTCAGTATCGATCATCGGCAGGTTCAGGCCTTGCTCGCTGGCGCAATCGATGGCGGCCTGATAACCGGCATCGGCATGCCGCATGACCCCCGTAGCCGGGTCGTTGTGGAGGACCCGGGCGATGCGCTCGGCGGCCGCATCGGTACCGTCGCAGACAATCACCATCCCGGCGTGCTGGGAAAAGCCCATGCCCACGCCACCACCATGGTGCAGCGAGACCCAGGTGGCGCCACTGGCGGTGTTGAGCAGCGCATTGAGCAGTGGCCAGTCCGAGACGGCGTCGGAGCCATCGCGCATCGCTTCGGTTTCGCGGTTGGGGCTGGCAACAGAACCTGAATCCAGGTGATCGCGGCCAATGACAATGGGTGCCGACAGCTCGCCGCTGCGTACCATTTCGTTGAATGCCAGGCCCAGCCTGGCGCGCTGCCCCAGCCCGACCCAGCAGATCCGCGCGGGCAGTCCCTGGAAGCTGATGCGTTCGCGGGCCATGTCCAGCCAACGGTGCAAGTGCGTATCGTCCGGGATCAGTTGTCTGACCTTGGCATCTGTCTTGTAGATGTCCTCGGGGTCGCCCGACAGCGCCACCCAGCGGAACGGGCCGATGCCACGGCAGAACAGTGGGCGGATGTAGGCCGGGACGAAGCCAGGGAAGTCGAAGGCGTTGCTCACGCCCTCGTCCTTGGCCATCTGGCGGATATTGTTGCCGTAGTCGAAGGTCGGGATGCCTTGTTTCTGGAAGTCGAGCATGGCCTGCACGTGTACGGCCATGGACTGCTTGGCCGCCTTGACCACGGCTGTCGGGTCGGTCTGCGCTCGATCGCGGTACTGTGCCCAGGTCCAGCCGGCGGGCAGGTAACCATTGAGCGGGTCGTGGGCACTGGTCTGGTCGGTAACCAGGTCCGGGCGCACGCCGCGCTTGACGAGGTCGGGCAGGATTTCGGCGGCATTGCCGTGCAAGGCGATGGAGATGGCCTTGCCTTGGGCGGTGTAGCGGGCGATGCGGTCCAGGGCGTCGTCCAGATTGGTGGCCTGTTCGTCGACGTAGCGGGTGCCCAGGCGAAAATCGATACGGCTCTGCTGGCATTCGATGTTCAGCGAGCAGGCCCCGGCCAAGGTCGCGGCCAGCGGCTGGGCGCCGCCCATGCCGCCCAGGCCCGCGGTCAATACCCACTTGCCCTTGAGGCTGCCCGAGTAGTGCTGGCGGCCGGCCTCGACGAAGGTTTCATAGGTGCCCTGGACGATGCCCTGGCTGCCGATATAGATCCAGCTGCCGGCGGTCATCTGGCCGTACATGGCAAGGCCCCTGGCATCCAGCTCGTTGAAATGCTCCCAGGTGGCCCAGTGCGGCACCAGGTTGGAGTTGGCGATCAGCACCCGCGGTGCATTGGCGTGGGTCTTGAACACGCCTACCGGCTTGCCCGACTGCACCAGGAGGGTTTCGTCGTCGTCGAGATGGGTCAGCGACTCGACGATCTGGTCGTAGCAGGCCCAGTTGCGGGCGGCGCGGCCGATCCCGCCGTAGACCACCAGCTCACTGGGGTTTTCGGCGACCTGCGGGTCGAGATTGTTCATCAGCATGCGCAGTGGCGCTTCGGTCAGCCAGCTCTTGGCGGTCAGCTGGGTGCCTCGTGGGGCGCGGATTTCGACGTCACGGTATTTGTTGTTGTCAGTCACGGAAGAGACCTCAGCGATCGAGTCGGTGAGGTAATACAAGCACAGCCGAACTTGTATGTACAAGTACAGCCAAGCGATTTACTTGCTGAACCGCCCCTCGAGACGATGCCGGGATCCGGGATGAATCAGCCGCGCGGCAGTCACCGGCTGGCGCCCGGACCAGGTGCGGCGGCGGATCAGCAGGCAGGGCTCGCCGCGCTCGATCTGCAACAGGCGGCATTCGTTCGCATCGGCCAGGATCGCCTCGACCACGTGCTCGCCTTCGGTCAGCGGTGCGACCTGGGTCAGGTAGGCATAGGGCGTCTGCCGGGTGAAGTCCTGCTTGAGGTAGTCAGGGGCAGCCTGGGCGTTGACGTAGCGGTCCTCGATCTGCACTGGCATGCCGTTCTCGAAGTGCACGATCAGGGAGTGGAAAACCCGTTGGCCTTCGCGCATGTCCAGCGCCAGGGCGCGCTCTGAGCCAGCGGCTTCTTCGGCGAGGATGATCACCTGGCAGCTGTACTGATGGCCGCGCGCGGCGATTTCGTCCGCGATGTTGTTGACCTCGAACAGCGCCGAGCGTGTCTTGGGCTCGGCAACGAAGGTGCCGACGCCCTGCATGCGTACCAGCAGACCCTCGGCGGTGAGCTCGCGCAGGGCGCGGTTGATGGTCATGCGGCTGAAACCCAGCTGGCTGACCAGTTCGCTCTCTGACGGCACCCGCTGGTGGGGCGGCCAGCTACCGCTTTCGATCTGCTGGGTGATCATCTGCTTGACCCGGGCATAGAGCGGCGCCGGCCCCTCGCCCGAGGGGGCAACCAGCGCAGGGACAGGAGGTGTCGGCACGGCGTGTGATCCTTGATCGGCTGAATGAACGGTAGCTTGGCGGAGTTTACCGGCCAGCTGAACCTCTGTATATGTATATACAACCACTCCCAGAACCAGGATTGACCGTGATGCGTGCTTTTTTTGCCGAACGTGCCCTCCTGCCCACGGGCTGGGCTGCCAACGTCCGACTCGAGATCGCCGCCGACGGTACCCTGGCCGCAGTTAAAGCGGATGGATCTCCCGAGAGCGCCGAGCGCGTGGGCGGGCCCTTGCTGCCAGGCATGCCGAACCTGCATTCCCACGCCTTCCAGCGCGCCATGGCGGGACTTGCGGAGGTTGCCGGCAACCCCCTGGACAGCTTCTGGACCTGGCGTGAGCTGATGTACCGCATGGTCGGCAAGATCAGCCCAGAGCAACTGCAGGTCATTGCCCGCCAGGTGTATATCGAGATGCTCAAGGCAGGCTACACCTCGGTGGCCGAGTTCCACTATGTCCATCACCAGAGCGATGGCCATGCCTATGCCGACCGGACCGAGCTGTCGCAGCGCATCAGCGCCGCCGCCAGTGCCAGCGGCATCGGCCTGACTCTGTTGCCGGTGCTGTACAGCCATGCCGGCTTCGGCGGCCAGCCGCCCAATCAGGATCAGCGCCGCTTCATCAACAGCAGCGAGCAGTACCTGCGCCTCCAGGACAGCCTCGCACCCCTGTTCGCCGGGCAACCGGCGCAACGGCTGGGACTGTGCTTCCACTCGTTGCGCGCGGTCACCCCGACGCAGGTTCGCGAAGTACTGCAGGCCAGCGACGCCGCCTGCCCGGTGCACATCCATATCGCAGAACAGCAGAGGGAAGTCGACGACTGCCTGGCCTGGAGCGGCCTTCGCCCATTGCAGTGGCTGCATGAGCATATCGAGGTGGACTCCCGCTGGTGCCTGGTCCATGCCACCCATGCGCAGGCCGACGAGGTCAGCGCCATGGCGCGCAGCGGTGCGGTCGCGGGGTTGTGCCTGACCACCGAGGCCAACCTGGGCGACGGGATCTTCCCGGCGGTGGAGTATCTGGCCCAGGGCGGACGCCTGGGGATTGGCTCAGACAGCCATGTCTCACTGAGCGTGGTCGAGGAGCTGCGCTGGCTGGAGTACGGTCAGCGGCTGCGCGACCAGCGGCGAAACCGGCTTCACCGCAGTGACCAGCCGATGATCGGGCGCACCTTGTTCGACGCCGCCCTGAGCGGTGGCGCCCAGGCGCTGGGCCAGCCGGTGGGCGCGCTGGCGGTGGGCAAGCGCGCCGACTGGCTGGTGCTCGATGGCCAGGACCCTTATCTCGCGACGGCCACTGAAGACGCCATTCTCAACCGCTGGCTGTTCGCGGGCAGCGACCGCCAGGTTCGGGATGTGATGGTCAACGGGCAATGGGTGGTACGCCAAGGACGGCATGCGGATGAGGAAGACAGCGCGCAGGCATTTGCAGGGGTCTTGCGGGAGCTGATCGGGTAGATACCTTGAGGCGCCCTGGATGATTCGTCCCTATCGCGCGATATCCCGGTCCGACACCCGCCACACCAGCCGAGAGGTGTCATAGCCTTGCTGGCGTGCCTTGGCCAGCAGGCCTTCACGCACCACGGCCGTGACCGTCGGGCTACGCGTCAGAATCCACAGGTACTTGCGGTTCGGGTTGCCGACCAGTGCGGTCTGGTAACGGTCATCCACGTACAAGACCCAGTACTCGCCCTTGGCCACGCCCGGCATCAGGTGGGTAAACCAGTTGTCGAACTCGACCCACAGCTTGTCGGTATGACCCGGTTCCTGCGGGCGAGCGTTGCCTTGCGCGCGAAGCCACTCGCCGTCGAGGGTGCGGCAGCGGTTGAGTACGCCCAGGCTGCCATCTGGCTTGACGTTGTAGTGCGCCTCGGACTGGGCGCAATCGTTCTGGAAGTACATGGGCAGATGAGCCTGCTCGAACCACTTGCCCTGATAGCGCTTGAGGTTGATCTCGCCCGCCGTCTTCGGCGCCAGCGAATCGCCGCCGGAGCTGGCACAGCCGCCCACCAGCAGCGCCGCGCACATTCCGAGCAACAGGTGCAGCCGCGTCATTTGAGGCCCTGCCCCGAGTACATCAGTACCTGGTCAGCCGCGTACTGGATACTGATGAAGCTCTTCTCGTCGCCCCAGGTACAGCTGCTCATGCCGAGGGCGCCCGAACATTCGGTAGGCGCGCCGAGCAACTGCTCGACCTGGGCCTTGGTCATGCCGGATTTGAGCTTGGAATAGTTCTCCTGGTTGATCTTGCTGCAGGCAGCCAGAAATACGCACAAGGACAACAGGGCGAGGGATCGCAACGACATGAGAGTCACTCCTGGGGTTGTAAACGCAGGCGTGGAGACCTGCAGAGCCCTTGGAGGGGGAAAAGGCTCCCAGGTTCCCCAGAGGGGCAAGCTTTTTTTCGCCAGACGAAACGAAAACGGGGCAATCCGGAGGTAGCGGTTGAGCGCCCCCGGATTGCCCCGTTTTCAGTTCGACGTTCTAGAAGCGCGAACCTGGCTCCAGCAGAAAGTCCATTTCTTCATCGGTGCTCGGGCGGTCCAGCACCAGGTTGCGGTGCGGGAAACGTCCAAAGCGCTCGATTACCCGCTGGTGCTGCTCGGCGTAATCGAGGAAGCCTTCGAACAGACGGCGGTTGAACTCCGGCTGTTCGTCCAGCAAGGTCTGGTAACGCTCGACGCACAGATTCTGCCAGTCGAGTACCTCGGCATGTTCCAGCACCAGCAGGATGAACACCCGCTGGATCGGCAGTAGCTGGAAGTCCCAGTCTTTCTGCAGCCCTTGCATCGCCACCACCTGGGCACGCCGGTCGCCTTCGAAGGCGCGCGAGGTGTCGCGATGGATCATGCGTGGCAGCTGGTCAAGCAGCAGGATCAAGCCCAGCCAGCCCTGCGGGCTATGCTGCCACTCGTCCAGACCACCCGCCAGCGCCTGCTCGACCAGGTCGCCGAAGAGCGCCTGAGCTTCGGCGTCGTGCTGCTTGCCGAACCACAAGGTGCTTTTCTCGTCGGTCACGGCCTGGGCACTGCGGCCCCAACCGAACCACCATTCAAGCAACGGCTGCCAAGGTGCGAGCATGGCTTACTCCTTGTGATACGCAGTGACGCGCTCGACCTCTTCCTTCGAGCCCAGGATCACCGACACCCGCTGGTGCAGGCTGTCTGGCTGGATATCGAGGATGCGCTGGTTGCCGTCGGTGGAGGCACCGCCGGCCTGTTCGATGATGAACGACATCGGGTTGGCTTCATACATCAGGCGCAGCTTGCCCGGCTTGGACGGATCGCGGGCATCGCGCGGGTACATGAACAGGCCGCCGCGGGTCAGGATGCGGTGCACGTCGGCAACCATCGAGGCGATCCAGCGCATGTTGTAGTTCTTTTTCAGCGGGCCGGTCTCACCCGCCAGCAGCTCGCCCACGTAGCGCTGCACCGGGGCTTCCCAGTGACGCTGGTTGGACATGTTGATGGCGAACTCGGCGGTGGTTTCAGGCACCTGGATGTTCTCGTGGGTCAGCACGAAGCTGCCCAGCTCGCGGTCCAGGGTGAAGCCCTTGACGCCGTTGCCCAGGGTCAGGATCAGCATGGTCTGCGGGCCATAGATGGCGTAGCCGGCGGCGACCTGCTGGGTACCTGGCTGGTGGAAGGCCTTCTCGTCCAGGCTTTCGTTCTGGCTCAGGTATTCGTTAGGGCAGCGCAGCACGGAGAAGATGGTGCCGACCGAGACGTTGACGTCGATGTTTGACGAGCCGTCCAGGGGGTCGAAGACCAGCAGGTAGGCACCCTTGGGGTACTTGCCCGGGATCTGGTAGGCGTTGTCCATTTCCTCGGAAGCCATGCCGGCCAGGTGGCCGCCCCACTCGTTGGCTTCGAGCAGGATTTCGTTGGAAATCACGTCGAGCTTCTTCTGCACTTCGCCCTGCACGTTTTCAGTGCCCATGCTGCCCAGGACACCGCCCAGGGCACCTTTGGAGACGTTGTGGCTGATTTCCTTGCACGCACGCGCCACCACTTCGATCAGGAAGCGCAGATCGGCAGGGGTGTTGTTGCTACGGGTCTGCTCAATCAAATAGCGACTCAGGGTAACGCGGGACATGTATGGCTCCGAAGGCATGGGGGAGAAAACCCCCGCAGTTTACAGTGAGAGTTCAAGGCTAGCGAGCAAAGAGACGCGCCTGGCCGATCAGACGGCCAGATAGGTCGTTGGTTCAGGCCCGGCGGTCTGCCGCTATTTCAAGGACTAGTCCAAAGCTTTCCAGATGTCAGTGGCATATTCACGAATCGTCCGGTCCGACGAGAACCAGCCCATGTTCGCGGTATTGAGCACCGCCATGCGCCACCATGCCTCGGTGTCATGCCACAGGTCCTCCACCCGTTGCTGGGCATCCCAGTACGCGTCGAAGTCCGCGCAGACCAGGAAGCGGTCATGCGCCACCAGCGAGTCCACCAGCCCGGTATAGCGCGCCGGATCGTCTGGCGAAAATACCCCGCCACGGATTGCCTGCAGCACGTCATTGAGCCGGTGCGAAGCGCTGACCGCCGCGCTGGCGCCAAAATCGCCACCGCGCCGGCGTGCTTCAACCTGCTGGGCGGTCAGGCCGAAGATGAACATGTTGTCCACGCCGACCTGCTCGCTCATCTCGACGTTGGCGCCATCGAGCGTGCCGATGGTCAGCGCTCCATTGAGGCCGAACTTCATGTTGCTGGTGCCGGAAGCCTCGTAGCCGGCCGTCGAGATCTGTTCCGAGAGATCCGCCGCCGGAATGATGCTTTCGGCCAGGCTGACGTTGTAGTTGGGCAGGAACACCACCTTGAGCAGCCCGCGCACGGTCGGGTCGTTGTTGACCACCCGGGCGATGTCGTTGGACAGCTTGATGATCAGCTTGGCCTGGTGGTAACTGGCGGCGGCTTTGCCGGCGAAGATCTTCACCCGCGGTACCCAGTTGGTGCCGGGTTCGGCGCGGATGGCCTGGTACAGGGCCACGGTATGCAGCAGGTTGAGCAGTTGGCGCTTGTATTCGTGGATACGCTTCACCTGGACATCGAACATCGCCTCGGGATTGACGGTGATGCCCAGGCGCTCCTGGATGATGATGGCCAGGGCGCGCTTGCTCTGCAGCCGCTGGGCGGCGAACTGCTTGCGGAAATCGCGGCTCTCGGCAAAGGGTGCCAGACGCGGCAACAAGCCCTGCGGGTCGTCGAGCACCTCAGCGCCGAGGGCCTCGACCAGCATGGAGGTCAAAGCCGGGTTGGCCTGGTACAACCAGCGGCGCAACGTGACACCGTTGGTCTTGTTGTTGATCCGCTGCGGATAGAGCTTGTGCAGCTCGCTGAACACGGTATTGCGCATCAACCGGGTGTGCAGCGCCGAGACGCCATTGATACTGTGCGAGCCCAGGAACGCCAGGTTGCCCATGCGCACGCGACGGCCGTTGTCTTCCTCGATCAGCGATACCGCGCGCAATACATCGAAATCGTGTATGCCCTTGGCCCGCATGGCATCGATATGGAAAGCATTGATCAGATAGATGATCTGCATGTGCCGCGGCAGCATGCGCTCCATCAGGCCGACCGGCCATGTCTCCAGCGCTTCGGGCAGCAAGGTGTGGTTGGTGTAGGCCAGCGTGTTGACGGTCAGCTCCCAAGCGGTCTCCCACGGGATTTCGTGCTGGTCGACCAGCAGGCGCATAAGCTCGGCGACGGCGATCGAGGGGTGTGTGTCGTTGAGCTGGATGGCCGCCTGGTCAGGCAGGTTGAGCAGCGAGTCGTGCATGTTCAGGTGGCGGCGCAGCAGGTCTTGCAGGGAAGCCGAGACAAAGAAGTACTCCTGGCGCAGGCGCAGCTCCTGGCCAGCCTCGGTGCTGTCAGCCGGGTACAGGACTCGCGAGATGCTCTCGGCGCGGGCGACCTCCGCCACGGCGCCCAGGTGATCACCGGCGTTGAAGCGCTCGAGATGGAGCTCTTCCAGCGCCCGTGCACGCCACAGCCGCAGGGTGTTGACGCTGGAGCCTCGCCAGCCGACCACTGGGGTATCGTAGGCCACCGCCCGTACCGTCTCGCCGGGCCACCAGACCTGGCGCTGCTGGCCGTTGCCATCGTCCACGGTCTCGACGCTGCCACCAAAGCTGATCGGATAGATCACCTCGGCGCGCTCGAACTCCCAGGGGTTGCCGAAGTCGAGCCAGTTCTCGGTCTGCTCCTGCTGCCAGCCATCGACCACCGCCTGGCGAAACAGGCCGTGCTCGTAACGGATACCGTAGCCGTGGGCAGCGATGCCCAGGGTCGACATGCTTTCCATGAAGCAGGCCGCGAGGCGCCCCAAACCGCCGTTGCCCAGGGCCGCGTCGGGCTCGAGCAGGCGGATGCGGTCAAGGTCGACGTCGAGGCCTACCATCGCCTCACGGGCGATATCGAGCAGGCCCAGGTTGCTCAGGCTGTCGTAGAGCAGCCGGCCGATCAGGAATTCCAGGGAGAGGTAATAGACCCGCTTCTGGCTCTTTCGGTAAACCTGGCGGGTGTGGTCCATCCAGTGGTCGACCATATGGTCGCGGGCGGCCAGGGCAACGGCTTCGAACCAGTCATGCTCGAAGGCGTGCTCGGGGTCCTTGCCCACGGCGTAGGTCAGCTTGGCCAGTACGGCGGCACGAAATTCGGCCACTTCGACTTCACGGGCGGTGGATTCCTGAGACATGCGCAGTCCTCGGGTGTACATAAGCGGATGGAAAAGTTTCAGCCTAGACGCTTCGACACAGAGCGACAGCCCGCGTTCGCGGATTTATTGGCTGGCGGGTGAAACCGGCAAAAGGTTGTTCACAAATTGAGCAACTCCGGTATCATCGCGCGCCCACCGACCGTCACTAGCCTTGTATATAAATGAAAACCACCCTGATCGCCGCCGCCGAAGTCGACCGCCTGGACACCTGGCAACGTTATGCCAGCCACAACTGCGGGGGTTGTCACTCGACCTGCTGCACTTTGCCGGTCGAGGTCAAGATCAAGGACCTGATCCGCATCGGGGTGGTGGATGACTTCGAGAAGGACGAACCGCCGAAGAATATTGCCAAGCGCCTGCAGAAGGACGGCATCATCGAGCGCTTCAACCAGAAGTCGGGAATTTTCACCCTGACCCGGATGAGCAACGATGATTGCCTGTACCTGGATCGCAAGAGCCGGTTGTGCACGATTTATGAGAAGCGGCCGGATACGTGCCGGAATCATCCGCGGGTAGGGCCTAGGCCTGGGTATTGCGCGTATAAGCCGAAGATGGCTGTGCGATGAAGGCGCATGCCTGTGGCCTTGCAGCGCTGTAGATATCGAGCGCCGCCCGCGCGGCGCATCGCGACACAAGGCCGCTCCTACATTTTGTTGCAACGTGCCATGGCCTGACAGGTTCGGGTTGGCCGCCCTGTTTGTACGACGCGGCTTTGCGGCGGTCCTGACAATCTCTCGACAAACAAAAACGCCCCCGGTCTCTCGACCGGGGGCGTTTTTGTTCAACCTAGGCTGTTACATCAAGCCTTGGCTTTCTTGGCGGCGCGGGTACGCTCGCTTTCGTCCAGGATCTTCTTGCGAAGACGGATGGACTTAGGCGTGACTTCACACAGCTCGTCTTCCTGGATGTATTCCAGAGCCTGTTCCAGGGTGAAGCGAACAGGCGGAACCAGTGCGATGGTTTCGTCTTTGCCCGAAGCACGCATGTTGTCGAGCTTCTTGCCCTTGGTAGGGTTGACGCCCAGGTCGTTGTCGCGGCTGTTCTGGCCGACGATCTGACCGTTGTAGATTTCCTGGCCGTGCTCGACGAACAGCTTGCCGCGCGCCTGCAGGGTTTCCAGCGAGTAGGTCAGTGCCTTGCCGGTTTCAACCGAAACCAGAACGCCGTTCTGACGGCCGGACATGTGGCCCGACTTGACGGTGTCGTAGCGATCGAAGATCGAGGTCAGGATGCCAGCACCGTTGGTCAGGGTCAGGAACTGGTTACGGAAACCGATCAGACCGCGAGCAGGGATGTTGTATTCCAGACGAACACGGCCCTTGCCATCCGGCACCATGTTCGTCAGGTCGCCCTTGCGCAGGCCCATCTCTTCCATGACCTTGCCCTGCGAATCTTCAGGGATGTCGATGGTGACGTTTTCGAACGGTTCCTGCTTCACGCCGTTCACTTCGCGGATGATCACTTCAGGACGGCCCAGGGCCAGCTCGAAGCCTTCGCGACGCATGGTTTCGATCAGTACCGAGAGGTGCAGCTCACCACGGCCGGAAACCTTGAACTTGTCAGCCGAGTCGCCTTCTTCAACGCGCAATGCAACGTTGTACAGCAGCTCTTTGTCCAGACGGTCCTTGATGTTGCGGGACGTCACGAACTTGCCTTCTTTACCGCAGAATGGCGAGTCGTTGACCTGGAAGGTCATGGAAACGGTTGGCTCGTCAACGGTCAGCGGCTTCATCGCCTCGACGTTCAACGGGTCGCACAGGGTGTCGGAGATGAACAGCTCATCGAAGCCGCTGATGCAGACGATGTCGCCGGCAGCTGCTTCTTCGACGTCAACGCGGTGCAGACCGTGGTGACCCATCAGCTTCAGGATACGACCGTTGCGGCGCTTGCCGTCGGCGTCGATGGCAACGACCGGGGTGTTCGGCTTGACGCGGCCACGGGCGATACGGCCAACGCCGATAACACCGAGGAAGCTGTTGTAGTCCAGAGCCGAGATCTGCATCTGGAACGGGCCGTCACGGTCAACGGCTGGGGCCGGAACGTGGTCGACGACCGCTTGGTACAGCGGGGTCATGTCTTCGGCCATGGCAGTGTGGTCGAGACCGGCGATGCCGTTCAGGGCCGAGGCGTAGACAACCTGGAAGTCCAGTTGCTCGTCGGTAGCACCGAGGTTGTCGAACAGATCGAAGATCTGGTCCAGAACCCAATCAGGACGCGCGCCCGGACGGTCAACCTTGTTGATTACAACGATTGGCTTGAGGCCAGCTTCGAAAGCCTTTTTGGTCACGAAGCGGGTTTGCGGCATCGGGCCGTCCTGGGCGTCGACCAGCAGCAGCACGGAGTCGACCATCGACATTACACGCTCAACTTCGCCACCGAAGTCGGCGTGGCCGGGGGTGTCGACGATGTTGATGTGGTAGCCATTCCAGTTGATGGCGGTGTTTTTCGCCAGAATGGTAATACCGCGCTCTTTTTCCTGGTCGTTGGAGTCCATGACGCGCTCGTCGTTGAGCTCGTTACGCTCCAGGGTGCCGGACTGACGCAGGAGTTTGTCGACCAGGGTGGTTTTACCATGGTCAACGTGGGCGATGATGGCGATGTTACGCAGATTTTCGATCACAAATGTATCTCGATCAGAGGATTCGGGTTGCCGCCCATTCTAGGCGGCCAATATGAATGAACAAGGCTCAGCGGGCCCGTCGGTCGGGAGGGCGATGGCGGATACTGCCGCCATACAGCCCCGGCGTCTTATGTCGGACGATAAACACGCACATTGGCATGTCCCTCACTGAGCAGGTGATGCGCATGCAGGCGGCTCATCACACCCTTGTCGCAATACAGCAGGTACTGCCGGTTGCCATCGAGGTGCTTGAAGCGGCTGTTGAGCGCATAAAACGGCAAAACCTGCACCTCGACGCCGTCGAGCACGAGCGGCTCGTCTTCCTGGGCATCGGGGTGGCGGATGTCGATGACGATCTGCCCAGGCATGGCCTCGGCGACTTCCTCGACATGGATATCCTGGCCCAGCTCATCGATGACATTGTCGATCGAGATGAAGCGGGCGCGCTCCAGGGCGCGCTCCAGCACGGCCATGTCGAACTTGTTCTCTTCCTGCGCGACGCGGTGCGGCTTGGCGCAGGTGGTCGGGTTCACCGAGATCACGCCGCAGTACTCCGGCATGTGCTTGGCGAACTCGGCGGTACCGATCTGGTAGGCCGTGTCGATGATGTCCTGCTTGTGGCTGGCCAGCAGCGGGCGCAGGACCAGCTTGTCGGTGGCCTGGTCGATCACGGCAAGGTTTGGCAGGGTCTGGCTCGACACCTGGGAAATCGCCTCGCCGGTCACCAGCGCATCGATCTGCAGGCGCTCGGCGACCTTGGCCGAGGCGCGCAGCATCATGCGCTTGAGCGTCACGCCCATATAGCTGTTGTCGACCTTGCCCAGGATTTCGCCGAGCACTTCCTCGAACGGCACGCTGATGAACAGCACCCGCTGGCTGCTGCCGTATTTCTTCCACAGGTAGTGCGCGACTTCCATCACGCCCAGCTCGTGGGCACGGCCACCGAGGTTGAAGAAGCAGAAGTGGGTCATCAGCCCGCGGCGCATCATCTGGTAGGCGGCGACGGTGGAGTCGAAGCCACCGGACATCAGCACAAGCGTCTGCTCCAGCGAGCCCAGCGGGTAACCGCCGATGCCCTGGTGCTGGTTGTGGATGATGAACAGGCGCTGATCGCGGATCTCCAGGCGCACCATGACTTCAGGATTGCGCAGGTCGATACCGGCGGCGCCGCACTGCTGACGCAGCTGGCTGCCGACATAGCGATCGACGTCCATCGAGCTGAAGTCATGATGACCGCCGCGCTTGCAGCGCACGGCAAAGCGCTTGCCAGCCAGCAGGTGGCCGAAGTAGGCCTTGCACTTGGCGACGATATCGTCGAAGTCGCCCAGCGGGTGTTCATCGACCTGCAGGAAATGGACGATGCCCGGCATGCAGCTCAGGCGCTCGACCATCTCGCGCTGGACCTTCTCGTCTTCAATGTGGGTGACCACCTCGAGATTGTCCCAGACGCCATCGACCTTCAGCTCCGGATCCAGATCCTTGAGCACGACACGGATGTTCTTGCCCAATTGACGGATGAAGCGCTTGCGCACCGGCCGGCTCTTGATGGTGATTTCTGGAAAGACTTTGACGATTAGTTTCATGGTCTACAGCGCGCGAATGGCCAGCTGAAAAAGAAGGGCGCGAATTATAGCGGAAATTGCTCAAGGTTTGAGCAACTTTTGTACAGAAGGTTTTACCCGCTCTATTTTGGTGCGCCTACGGCATCGCGCGCCTCTTATAGGTGCAGAAAATGGAACGCTGCAGCCCCACCATCCCTTGAAAGCACCATGCTTGGCGCAAGTTGGCCATTTTTGGGCACTGGCATGCAATTTGCTCCCTTGTGAGGCAGGTAAGCTTGGCCGACTATGCGCGCCCAGCGTCACCCTTTTTGCAGGGCAACGGCCCACCGTGCCCTAGACTATCCGGAGGACAACATGTCGAAGTCGGTTCAGCTCATCAAAGATCATGACGTCAAGTGGATTGATCTGCGTTTCACGGACACCAAAGGCAAGCAGCAACACGTCACCATGCCAGCTCGCGATGCGCTGGATGATGAGTTCTTCGAAGCCGGCAAGATGTTCGACGGCTCGTCGATCGAAGGCTGGAAAGGCATCGAAGCTTCCGACATGATCCTGCTGCCGGATGACAGCACCGCCGTGCTGGACCCGTTCACCGAAGAGCCGACCCTGATCCTGGTCTGCGACGTGATCGAGCCGTCCACCATGCAAGGTTACGACCGCGACCCGCGCGCCATCGCACGCCGCGCTGAAGAGTACCTGAAGACTACCGGTATCGGTGACACCGTCTTCGTCGGCCCAGAGCCTGAGTTCTTCATCTTCGACGACGTCAAGTTCAAGTCCGACATCTCGGGCTCGATGTTCAAGATCTTCTCCGAACAGGGTTCGTGGATGACCGACCAGGACGTCGAAGGCGGCAACAAAGGCCACCGTCCAGGCGTCAAAGGCGGCTACTTCCCGCTGCCGCCGGTCGACCACGACCACGAAATCCGTACCGCAATGTGCAACGCCCTGGAAGAAATGGGCCAGGTCGTCGAAGTTCACCACCACGAAGTGGCGACTGCCGGCCAGAACGAGATCGGCGTTCGCTTCAACACCCTGGTTGCCAAGGCTGACGAAGTCCAGACGCTGAAGTATTGCGTGCACAACGTCGCCGATGCCTACGGCCGCACCGCTACCTTCATGCCGAAGCCACTGTACGGCGATAACGGCTCGGGCATGCACGTCCACATGTCGATCTCCAAGGAAGGCAAGAACACCTTCGCTGGCGAAGGCTATGCCGGCCTGTCGGAAACCGCCCTGTACTTCATCGGCGGCATCATCAAGCACGGCAAGGCCCTGAACGGCTTCACCAACCCGGCCACCAACTCCTACAAGCGTCTGGTGCCAGGCTTCGAAGCCCCGGTCATGCTGGCCTACTCGGCCCGTAACCGTTCGGCCTCGATCCGTATCCCTTACGTTTCCAGCCCGAAAGCCCGCCGTATCGAGGCGCGCTTCCCGGACCCGGCAGCCAACCCGTACCTGTGCTTCGCCGCCCTGCTGATGGCTGGCCTGGACGGTATCCAGAACAAGATCCACCCAGGCGATGCCGCCGACAAGAACCTGTACGACCTGCCGCCTGAAGAGGCCAAGGAAATCCCGCAGGTCTGTGGCAGCCTGAAAGAAGCCCTGGAAGAGCTGGACAAGGGCCGTGCGTTCCTGACCAAGGGCGGCGTGTTCTCCGACGACTTCATCGATGCCTACATCGACCTGAAATCGGAAGAAGAAATCCGCGTACGTACGTTCGTCCACCCGCTGGAATACGACCTGTACTACAGCGTTTGATGCGCTGACGCCTGGCGTCATCCGCTTCATATAGAAATGGCCTCCTAGTGAGGCCATTTTTCTTTTGTCCTACAGGATATTGGGAATTATCTGACTGGTGGATCGCGGGGATAAAGACACACTCCCTCCTCGCCCCCAAGGAGATTTCCCATGCGCACGTTCTACCTCGCCCCGCTTGTAATAGCCGCCCTTCAGGGCTGCACATCGCCAGGCCAGCCAGCCACCCCGCTTGCCTCATTGCTCGATAGCATCGAACAGCGCCTTGACGTTGCCGAAGCCGTGGCCCTTCACAAATGGGATCAGCGCCAGCCCGTCCAGGCCAGTGGCCGAGAACGTCAGGTGATCGAAACTGTGCGTCAGGCTGCACCCGGTCATCGATTGAGTCCCGACCGCGCAGAGGCATTCTTTTCAGACCAGATGGAGGCGAACAAGCTGCTTCAGTACAACGCCCTCTCGCACTGGCACCTTGCGCAACGCGCGCCCGCCACACCCCGCCAGGACCTGCATCGGCAACTGCGCCCCCGTCTCGACCATCTGCAGGGGCAGTTGCTCGAGCGCCTGGCCCACTTCGATCAAGCGTCCTTGCCCCGTTGTGCCGACTTGCTTGCGCATGACCTTGCCCAGCGAACCAACGACCCGGCTCGCTTTATGGCGTTGGTCCGTGCAACGGGTCAGCTGTGCGAAAAACCCTGATCCGCCCTATGCTCTATGTTGGTGCACAGGCAGACTGATACCACGCGCTGAAACCCCAATTTGGTTCACATAAATCGGTAAAGCGGGGCTCTATTGGGCCGATCCGCGCGAATACAGGTCCTAATGCGCAAATCCCGCTTCTTTTCGGAGCCTTGGTTTGGTTTTTGCATTTTCTTCGTATCAGCGGATTTAAGCGCGCCCGCCCTTGGCCCAGCCCGGGGCGCCCATGTGCCAAAAGAGGTCAACGACGCCCCATGACCATCAGCGACGCTCAGCACCGTCTGCTTCTCGACAACCTGACCACTGCCACACTTCTGCTCAACGCCGACCTGCGCCTGGAATACATGAATCCGGCGGCCGAGATGCTGCTCGCCATCAGCGGCCAGCGTAGCCATGGGCAGTTCATCAGCGAGTTGTTCACCGAGTCGGCAGAGGCACTCAACTCCTTGCGCCAGGCGGTGGAACAGGCGCATCCATTCACCAAGCGTGAAGCCCAGCTGACCTCGCTGACCGGCCAGAGCCTGATCGTCGACTACGCCGTCACGCCGATTCCAAATCACGGTCAGACCTTGCTGCTGCTGGAGGTTCATCCGCGCGACAGGTTGCTGCGCATCACCAAGGAAGAAGCCCAGCTGTCCAAGCAGGAAACCACCAAGATGCTGGTGCGGGGCCTCGCCCACGAGATCAAGAACCCGCTGGGCGGGATCCGCGGCGCGGCACAGTTGCTGGCGCGCGAACTGCCTGAGGAAGAGCTGCGCGACTACACCAACGTCATCATCGAGGAAGCTGACCGCCTGCGTAACCTGGTCGACCGCATGCTGGGCTCGAACAAGCTGCCCTCGCTGGCAATGACCAATATCCATGAGGTGCTGGAGCGCGTCTGCAGCCTGGTGGATGCCGAGAGCCAGGGCTGCATCACGCTGGTACGCGACTACGACCCGAGCCTGCCCGACGTGCTGATCGACCGCGAGCAGATGATCCAGGCGGTGCTCAACATCGTGCGCAATGCGATGCAGGCCATCAGCAGCCAGAACGAGCTGCGCCTGGGCCGCATCACCTTGCGCAGCCGTGCCATGCGCCAGTTCACCATCGGCCACATCCGGCATCGCCTGGTGGCCCGCGTCGAGCTGATCGACAACGGCCCCGGCATCCCGGCGGAACTGCAAGACACCCTCTTCTATCCCATGGTCAGCGGACGTCCCGACGGTACCGGGCTCGGCCTGGCCATTACCCAGAACATCATCAGCCAGCACCAGGGTCTGATCGAATGTGACAGCCACCCCGGCCACACCACGTTCTCGATCTTCCTGCCTCTGGAACAAGGAGCCACTGCCTCATGAGCCGAAGTGAAACCGTCTGGATCGTCGACGATGATCGCTCAATCCGCTGGGTACTCGAAAAAGCCCTGCAACAGGAAGGCATGACCACCCAGAGCTTCGACAGCGCCGACGGCGTGATGGGCCGCCTGGCCCGGCAGCAGCCAGACGTGATCATCTCCGATATCCGCATGCCCGGCGCCAGCGGCCTGGACCTGCTCGCGCAGATCCGCGAACAGCACCCGCGCCTCCCGGTCATCATCATGACCGCCCACTCGGACCTCGACAGTGCCGTGGCCTCTTACCAGGGAGGCGCTTTCGAGTACCTGCCCAAGCCGTTCGATGTCGACGAAGCCGTGTCACTGGTCAAGCGCGCCAACCAGCACGCCCAGGAGCAACAAGGCCTGCACACGGCGCCGAGCCTCACCCGTACCCCGGAGATCATTGGCGAAGCTCCGGCGATGCAGGAAGTCTTTCGCGCGATCGGCCGCCTGAGCCACTCGAACATCACCGTGCTGATCAACGGTGAGTCGGGCACCGGCAAGGAGTTGGTCGCCCACGCCCTGCACCGCCATAGCCCGCGCGCGGCCTCGCCGTTCATCGCCTTGAACATGGCAGCGATTCCCAAGGACTTGATGGAATCCGAGTTGTTCGGTCATGAAAAAGGTGCCTTCACCGGCGCGGCCAACCTGCGACGGGGGCGCTTCGAGCAGGCCGACGGCGGTACGCTGTTTCTCGACGAGATCGGCGACATGCCGGCTGACACCCAGACCCGCCTGCTGCGCGTACTGGCTGACGGCGAGTTCTACCGCGTGGGCGGCCATGTGCCGGTCAAGGTCGACGTTCGGATCATCGCTGCCACACACCAGAATCTCGAGACGCTGGTGCAGGCCGGCAAGTTCCGGGAAGACCTGTTCCACCGGCTGAACGTGATCCGCATCCACATCCCACGCCTTGCCGATCGCCGTGAAGACATTCCGACCCTGGCCCGGCACTTCCTGGGCCGTGCCGCGCAGGAATTGTCGGTAGAGCCGAAGCTGCTCAAGCCGGAAACCGAAGAGTTCATGCGCAACTTGCCATGGCCCGGCAACGTGCGCCAGATGGAGAACACCTGCCGTTGGATCACCGTGATGGCGTCCAGCCGAGAGGTGCTGGTCGGTGACCTGCCGCCCGAGTTGCTCAACCTGCCTCAGGACGCGGCCCCGGTCACCAACTGGGAGCAGGCCCTGCGTCAGTGGGCTGATCAGGCCCTGGCACGCGGACAGTCGAACCTGCTCGACAGCGCGGTGCCGAGCTTCGAGCGCATCATGATTGAAACCGCCCTCAAGCACACCGCTGGCCGGCGCCGTGACGCCGCCGTGCTGCTGGGCTGGGGCCGTAATACCTTGACCCGCAAGATCAAGGAATTGGGGATGAAGGTCGACGGCGGGGATGATGACGAGGGCGAAGATCATTGATGAGCACCGGGGCCGCACCGCGGCCCTGGCCCATGCACCGTTCCTGTGCCCGGTGCACTGCCGCAAGGCACGAATCCACCCGCAACCTTGCTGAAAACCTCCCAGAGCGCCCATTTCCCGGCTTTCGCAAACCTGGCACGACACCTGCAATAACCTTGGTACATCCAGTTTTGGGGACCTCGGTACAGGCAGGCCGGGAATCCCCTCTTTTATTCGTGCAGTCTTACCTGCACCCGCCAACGCCCAGCGTCCTCGGCAGCGGTCCACTCACCGCGCAGGGGACGCGCGGCGACAAGGGTCACCAACAGCCCGCCATCGCTCTTCTGCACCCGCCAGCTGACCGGCTTGCCCTGCATCCGCAGCTGACCCCGCTGAACCTTGCCCTCGGCCTCGAACAGCAACGCCAGCGTACCGTCGAGATTCTCGCCATGCAGCTTGGGTTCTTCGTTGAACCACAGGTCCAACCCCGCCTCGACCACCTCCACCTGCTCCAACACCCGTTCCTCCGGCGCGGTCAGCCGGCCGATCATCAGGCCGACCAGCAGTCCGAACAGGGCCAGCGAGAACAGCATGCGTGGCCAGGCCTTAGAACGCGGGTCCGGTTCAGGGGTAGAATGCTCGCCATCTTCACGCTCGGAGCCGTGCATGTTTCACGTCATCCTTTTTCAACCAGAGATTCCGCCGAATACCGGCAACATTATCCGGCTCTGCGCCAACAGCGGTTGCGACCTGCACCTGATCGAACCCATCGGGTTCGAACTTGATGACAAGCGCCTTCGCCGGGCAGGCCTGGACTACCACGAGTATGCCACGCTCAAGCGCCATGAGAGCCTGGCCGGATGCCTGGAAAGCCTTGGACAGCCTCGACTGTTCGCGTTCACCACCAAGGCTTCGCATCCTTATCACGAGGTAGCGTTCCAGCCGGGAGATGCGTTTTTGTTCGGCCCGGAAAGCCGGGGCTTGCCTGCCGAAGTGCTGGACAGCCTGCCCGCGGAGCAGCGCTTGCGCTTGCCTATGCAGCCAGGGTGCCGGAGCCTGAACCTGTCCAATACCGTGGCGGTGACGGTATACGAGGCGTGGCGGCAGCAGGGGTTTGCCTGATGGTCCAGTAGTGTCCACTCGGGCCCTTTCGCTGGCAAGCCAGCGAAAGGGCCGGAACAAACAGCACAAAAAAAGCGCCGTGAAGGCGCTTTTTTGATCACCGCAATACCGCTTACTGCAGCGAAGGCGCTTCACCCGCTTCCTGCATGCGCTGCATTTCCTGCGCGTACAGGGCGTCGAAGTTGACCGGCGACAGCATCAGCGCCGGGAACGAGCCACGGGTCACCAGGCTGTCCAGCGTCTCGCGCGCGTACGGGAACAGGATGTTCGGGCAGAACGCACCCAGCGTGTGGCTCATCGACGAAGCATCGAGGTTCTTGATCAGGAAGATACCGGCCTGCTGCACTTCAGCGATGAAGGCAACTTCTTCACCGTTCTTGACGGTCACCGAGAGGGTCAGCACTACTTCGTGGAAGTCGCCTTCCAGGGCTTTCTGCTTGGTGTTCAGGTCCAGCGCGACGCTTGGCTCCCACTGCTGGCGGAAGATCGCCGGGCTTTTCGGGGCTTCGAACGACAGGTCACGCACGTAGATGCGCTGCATCGAAAACTGTGGGGAGGTGTCGTCGGCTGCGGCCGCGCCGTTGTTCTGTTGCTCAGTCATGGCAGATCCTTCTTTCTAAGGTCTTTGATTAGTGTGAAATCAACCCTTGAGCAGCGCATCGAGCTTGCCGGCGCGCTCCAGGGCAAACAGGTCATCGCAACCCCCGACGTGGGTGTCGCCGATCCAGATCTGCGGCACCGATGTGCGGCCTGCTTTCTGGCTCATCTCGGCACGCAGCTGCGGCTTGCCGTCGACCTTGATCTCTTCGAAGGCCACGTCCTTGCTCTGGAGCAGGTACTTGGCGCGCGAGCAGTACGGGCAGTAGTCGCTGGAGTAGACGATGACGTGCTTCATGTCACTTCACCAGCGGCAGGTTATCGGCTTTCCAGCTGGAAACGCCACCGCTCAGCTTGGCGGCGGTGAAGCCTGCCTTGATCAGCTCACCGGCGACGCCGCCCGAATGCTGGCCCATGTTGTCGACGATGATCAGGGTCTTGGCCTTGTGCTTCTCGAGCTCGCCCATGCGGTTGGTCAACTTGTCCTGCGGGATGCTCACGGCACCCACGATATGACCTGCCGCGTACTCCTTGGCCGGACGGATGTCGACGACCAGGCCCTTGTCGCTGTTGACCAGCGAGGTGAGTTCGCCGTTGCTCAGGCTGCGGCCACCCTTGCGGGCTTCGTTGAGAATGAGCAGCACCAGCAGAACGACGAAGATGGCTACCAGAATGTAGTGTTCTGTCGCAAATCGAATCAGGTTATCAACCATCGGGGGTGTTCCAGGCCATTGAAAATGCTGGCCAGTATACACAGCCCCAAAGGTCGGCCAAAGTCTGGCCGACGGCCTTGAGGCCGCTGCCGGTTGCTGCCCGTCCCCCCGCCTGGCAGGCGGCATGAGGATTATTCGTCACAGCTGGCGGAATTGCCCTAAAATGCGTGTCTTTATCATCTTGAGCAACCGTGAGAGGGATTGATGACGAGCACGCCCAAACCCCTGGTCCTGATCATCCTTGATGGTTTCGGTCACAGCGAAAGCCCCGAGTACAACGCCATCTATTCCGCCACCACGCCGGTCTACGACCGCCTGCGCGCCACTCGGCCGCACGGCCTGATCTCCGGTTCCGGCATGGACGTAGGCCTCCCGGATGGGCAGATGGGCAACTCCGAGGTCGGTCACATGAACCTCGGCGCCGGGCGCGTGGTGTACCAGGACTTCACGCGGGTGACCAAGGCTATCCGTGACGGCGAGTTCTTCAACAATCCGGTCCTCACCGGCGCGGTCGACAAGGCCGTTGGCGCTGGCAAGGCCGTACACATTCTCGGCCTGCTGTCCGACGGCGGCGTGCACAGCCATCAGGATCACCTTGTCGCCATGGCCGAACTGGCCGCGCAACGGGGTGCCGAGAAGATCTACCTGCACGCATTCCTGGACGGCCGTGATACCCCGCCCCGCAGCGCCCAGTCGTCCATCGAGCTGCTCGACAGCACCTTCGCCCGTCTTGGCAAGGGCCGTATCGCGAGCATCATCGGCCGCTACTTCGCCATGGACCGGGACAACCGCTGGGATCGCGTCAGCGCGGCCTACAACCTGATCGTCGACAGCGTTGCCGAGCACACTGCAGACACCGCCGTGGCAGGTCTGGAAGCGGCCTACGCGCGGGACGAAAGCGACGAGTTCGTCAAGGCCACGCGCATTGGCGAAGCGGTCAAGGTCGAGGATGGCGACGCGGTGGTGTTCATGAACTTCCGCGCCGACCGCGCCCGCGAATTGTCGCGGGTATTCGTCGAGCCAGATTTCAGTGAATTCCCGCGGGCCCGCCTGCCCAAGGTCGCGGCGTTCATCGGCCTGACCCAGTATTCGGCAAAAATCGCAGCGCCAGCCGCCTTTGCACCGTCGAGCCTGGACAACGTGCTGGGCGAATACCTGGCCAAGAACGGCAAGACCCAGCTGCGCATTGCCGAGACCGAGAAGTACGCCCACGTCACCTTCTTCTTCTCGGGCGGGCGTGAAGAACCGTTCGAAGGCGAAGAGCGCATTCTCATCCCGTCGCCCAAGGTTGCTACCTACGACCTGCAGCCCGAGATGAACGCGCCAGAGGTCACCGACCGGATTGTCGAGGCCATCGAGCAGCAGCGCTATGACGTGATCGTGGTCAACTACGCCAACGGCGACATGGTCGGTCACACCGGTGTATTCGAGGCAGCCGTCAAGGCCGTCGAGGCGCTGGACCACTGCGTCGGCCGCATTGTCGATGCACTGGAGCAGGTCGGTGGCGAAGCCTTGATCACCGCGGACCACGGCAACGTCGAGCAGATGGAAGACGAGTGCACCGGCCAGGCGCATACCGCGCACACTACCGAGCCTGTGCCGTTCATCTATGTGGGCAAGCGGGCGCTGAAAGTTCGCGAAGGCGGCGTACTGGCGGACGTGGCGCCTACCATGCTCAAGCTGCTAGGGCTGGATGTGCCGGCGGAAATGACCGGCACTTCGATACTGGTCGACGCCTGAATCAACACCGCTCCATGTAGGAGCGGCCTAGTGTCGCGAAACGGGCCCGAAGGGCCCGCTGGGTCTGCCCCACCGGTGTGTCCGACACACGGTGTTGTTTTAGCGAGGGGCCGCGTTGCGGCCCTTCCGCGACACGAGGCCGCTCCTACACTGCCCCCAGCCATTTTTTTTGCAGTCGCGGGCGGGCATACTAGGTCAGTCTCCATCCCGGGTATCCCCATTCCATGCTCCGCGCCTTGATCCTCCTAGCCCTGTCCTGCCTGCTCAGCCCGGCCTTCGCCGACGAGCGGGTGCAGACCCAGCAGAAACTCGACGCCACCCGTCAGGACATCGCCGAGCTGCAGAAGATACTGGGCAAGCTCCAGGACGAAAAATCCGGCGTGCAGAAAGACCTGCGCGCAACCGAAACCGACATCGGCACGCTGGAGAAGCAGGTGGAGGCCCTGCAACAGGAGCTAAAAAAGACCGAGGGCGAGCTGGAGCGCCTCGATAACGAGAAAAAAAAACTCCAGAGCGCCCGCATTGAACAGCAACGACTGATCGCCATCCAGGCTCGATCGGCCTACCAGAATGGTCGCGAGGAATACCTCAAGCTGCTGCTCAACCAGCAGAACCCCGAGAAGTTCGCCCGTACCCTCACCTACTACGACTACCTCAGCCAGGCCCGCCTGGAACAACTGCGCAGCTTCAACGAAACCCTGACCAGGCTGGCCGGCGTCGAGCAGGATATCGCCCGGCAACAGGCGGGGCTGCTGGCCCAGCAGGGCAATCTCGACAGCCGCCGCCAGGAGCTTGAAGCCGTGCGCCAGGAGCGTCAGAAAGTGCTGGCCAAGCTCAATACCGACCTCAAGGCCCGCGACCAGAAGCTGCAGTCGCGCCAGCAAGACCAGGCCGAGCTGGGCCGTGTGCTCAAGACCATCGAGGAAACCCTGGCGCGCCAGGCCCGCGAAGCAGAGGAAGCCCGCAAGCGTGCCTTGCTCGCCGAACAAGAGGCCCAGAAGCAACGCCAGCGCGAGGCCCAGGCCAGCAATGATCAGGCTGCGAAGAAACCGAAGGTCACGCTTGGCCCGGTGGTTTCGAGCAGCGGTGAAACCTACGGCGGAGCTTTTTCTGCCGCACGGGGCAAACTTCCATGGCCGGTCAATGGTCGATTGCTTGCACGCTTTGGTGAAACACGCGGGGATGATTCGCGGGCCAAGTGGGACGGCGTGATGATCAGCGCCTCAGTTGGCAGCCAGGTGCGTGCGGTGCATGGTGGCCGGGTGGTCTTCGCCGATTGGTTGCGCGGTGCCGGACTTCTGGTCATTCTCGACCATGGCAATGGTTACCTCAGCCTATACGGTCACAATCAAAGCCTGCTCAAGCGCGCTGGTGACATCGTCAAGGCAGGCGATGCCATCTCCACCGTTGGCGACAGCGGTGGGCAAGACAACGCAGGCTTGTACTTCGCCATCCGCCAGCAGGGCCGCCCCAGCGACCCCGCACAGTGGTGCCGTGCCCAGGGATAGGTACTTTCCTACATTTGACGGCGTAGCGCAGTCCGTTACTGCGCCGGGGCTCCACGCGGAGCGTCTATAGGATCAGGAGTTCGTTCGACATGCTGCAATCGCCCCGCCTCACCTCACTGGCCCTGACCATCGCCCTGGTCGTCGGCGCGCCCTTGGCCCTCGCGGCCGAGCCCGCCGCTGCGCCCGCCCCGGCCGCAAGCGCACAAGGCCCGCTGCCACTGGAGGAATTGCGTACTTTTGCCGAAGTCATGGACCGGATCAAGGCAGCCTACGTCGAACCTGTGGATGACAAGACCCTGCTGGAAAACGCCATCAAGGGCATGCTCAGCAACCTCGACCCGCATTCGGCATATCTTGGCCCTGAAGACTTCCAGGAGCTGCAGGAAAGCACCAGTGGCGAGTTTGGCGGCCTGGGCATCGAGGTCGGTCTTGAAGACGGCTTCGTCAAAGTCGTCTCGCCCATCGACGACACGCCGGCCTCGCGTGCGGGTATCGAAGCCGGTGACCTGATCGTCAAGATCAACGGCCAGCCGACCCGTGGCCAGTCCATGACCGAAGCCGTCGACAAGATGCGCGGCAAGATCGGCGAAAAGATCACACTGACCCTGGTGCGCGATGGCGGCCAGCCGTTCGACGTGACCCTCGCCCGCGCGGTGATCCAGGTCAAGAGCGTCAAGAGCCAGCTGCTCGAAGACAACTACGGCTACATCCGCATCACCCAGTTCCAGGTCAAGACCGGCGAAGAAGTCGGCAAGGCCCTGGCGAAGATGCGCAAGGACAACGGCAAGAAGCTGCGCGGCCTGGTGCTCGACCTGCGCAACAACCCGGGCGGCGTGCTGCAGACCGCCGTGGAAGTGGCCGACCACTTCCTGACCAAGGGCCTGATCGTCTACACCAAGGGCCGCATCGCCAACTCCGAACTGCGCTTCTCCGCCGACCCGGCCGACGCCAGCGAAGGCGTGCCGCTGGTGGTGCTGATCAACGGTGGCAGCGCCTCGGCCTCGGAGATTGTCGCCGGCGCCCTGCAAGACCAGAAACGCGCCGTGCTGATGGGCACCGACAGCTTTGGCAAGGGCTCGGTGCAGACCGTGCTGCCGCTGAACAATGACCGGGCGCTCAAGCTCACCACTGCGCTCTACTACACCCCCAACGGCCGCTCGATCCAGGCCCAGGGCATCGTGCCCGACATCGAGGTGCGCCCGGCCAAGCTGACTGCCGAAGCGGACAGCGAGACATTCAAGGAAGCCGACCTGCAAGGGCACCTGGGCAACGGCAATGGCGGCGCCGAACGTCCGACCAGCGGCGCCAAGCGCAAGGAACGCCCGCAGGATGACGACTTCCAGCTGAGCCAGGCCTTGAGCCTGCTCAAGGGCCTGAGCATCACCCAGAACAAGTGATGCCTGGAATGCGGTATCTGCTGTTATTGCTTGGCCTGGTCTGTACCGGTGTCGCCCTGGCGGCGCCGGCGCAGCCAGCCAAAGCCTACATGACGGTGATCATCGACGACCTGGGCCAGAACACCGAGCGCGACAACCGTGTGCTCGCCCTGCCCGGCCCGGTCACCCTGGCGATCATGCCCGACACCCCTCACGCCAGCGACTTCGCCCGTCAGGGCCACCGTGCCGGCAAGACAGTCATCCTGCACATGCCCATGGACCCGGCCACCGGACCCTACGCCTGGCATCCCGGCACTCCGGTGCCTGAGCTCGCACGGCGCCTGGAAGCCGCCTTGGCCAAGGTTCCCTACGCTGCCGGCATCAACAATCACATGGGCAGCCGGATGACCTCGCAGGTTGCGCCCATGGCCTGGCTGATGGCCGAGCTGCAGCGTCGCCACCTGTTCTTTGTCGACAGCCGCACCAGCGCTGCCACCGTGGCGGCGGCCCGGGCGCAGGCCATTGGCCTGGCGCAAGTTTCGCGGGATGTGTTTCTCGATGATGTGCGCACCCCCGAAGCGATTGCCGGGCAACTGCAGCTGGGCATCGAGCTGGCCCGCAGGCAGGGATCGGCCGTGCTCATCGGACATCCCTACCCGCAAACCCTGGAAGTGCTCGAGCGCGAGATTCCTCGCCTGAAGCACCTGGGTATCGAACTCATTGCCCTGCCGCAGATGATCGCCGAACGCAGCAACCTGGCCATGCCCGCACACGGCGAGCACGGCCTCTACCACAATCGCTGAAGACCGTTCGAAGTCAGTCGAAAGGGATCAGGTCATGCACTTGCTTGATGCGCAGGTCGCCGCGGTGGATAGCGATGCGCTCGCGCCCCGTTGCCGCCGCATCCAGTTCGGCCCGTCGGCCCAGCTTGCGCTGCGCCCACAGCTTGAGGTGGCCCTTGACGAACGCACGGCTGGCCGCCTGCGTACTGGGGTAGTGGAAGTGCGCTTCCCATAAGCCACTGCCGCCGGGCGCGGTGCGAAGCACCTGATAGACGTCCAGGTGATCATTGGCCGCCAACTGACGCCGCGCACCGACCCGCTGCACCGTGACCAGGCCATGTTCGACCAGATACCGAAGACTGCTGGCGTTGGGATGCCGGGTAGACAGATGCAGGGTGGTCAGCAGCTCCTGTCGAATGCCCCGCAAGCGTGTAACACCCTGTTGCAGCGGCGCCAGCAACGTCTCTTCTTCGCCCGCTCTTGCCAGGGATGTGCGGGTCTGCTCGATTTTTTCGATGTGCCAGTCGATGACCGAGGCCAGGCTGGCCGGCTCCTCGGAAGCCACATAGCGGCGTGCCAGGAATTGCACCGCGTCGATCTCCTCCAGCAGCCGCTGCGCCTGCTGCCGGGTAGCCCCCAGGTCGGGCGCGGGGGGCAAGGCAACAGGCGGCGGCGTTTCGATCGGCGCCTCCACCCATTGGTCTCCCTCCTGGCGGAAGGTCTTCGACCGGGTCTTGCTGACCGGGTCACGCTGGAGTACCTGGGTCTGGCCGTCCACCGTCACCTCATCGGCCAGCGTGACACGCCCGCCCCGGGTCCTGGCCAGCCGTCGCGCGCCCTCCCGTGCGGGATAGCCCGAAGGCACGGGGACCTGCGGCACGTCCCAGTCCTGCTCGCGCAACGCGGCATTCAGGGCGTGCTCCGCCGCGCCGGTGAGGGCATCGAGCTGCGCGCTATAGCGCTTGAGCATCTCGGGCCTGATCACGGGCCCGCCCACGCTCCTGAGGTAAGTCACCATGGCCGCGGCGGCTTGATACTCCTCGATGATCTCGCCCAGGATCTCGATGCGCTCGGCCTTTGGAAGGTCGCTGGTGACCAGCTTGCCGTGGCTGAAGCCTGCACTGAACAGGGCATCGCCGGCCAGGTATTCCTTGTACAGCACCAGCGTGCTGTCATCGTATGGGCTCAAGCGGTCGATGCACAATTCGGCCAGATCGAAGAGCTGCTTGAAACGCAAGTCGACGGTGGTGAAGCCGCGGCTCTGAATGATTGCGTCAATGGACACGGTCTTGTTGTCATAACGCACCGTGTCGTCGCCCCGAGTGCGCACCAGATAATCGTCAAAGGTTTCCCACACCCGCAGGGTGCGTTCCTGAGCCTGCACCAGGTCGTTCAGCTTGGCCTTGAAATGCTCGTACCACTGCGTCTGGAAAAAGCCTTCAGGGCGTACCGCAACATTGGCACCCAGGCGATCCAGCTCGGAATAGTCCAGCAGCCCGGAGGTGATGTTGTTGATCAATACGCTGTTGTTGATGATGCGCTGGCGATAGACACCACGGCGCTGCTGCAGCGCATCGTTGAGACGCACTCCGTTGAATTTCGGCTCAAGCATCCGGTCGAGCAACCGGTCGGTCTTGCTATCGTCCTCGACGATCCGCTCCAGCGTACGCAATACCACTTCGTTGCCTTGCGCCAGACTCTTCTGTGCCCTGGCAACCTCACCACCCAAACGAAGACAGGCTTCATTCTGCTCTGCAGTTCGCTGCGCAACAGGCAGGACTTCCAGTGCCTGGAGTTGCTCCTCGAGCGAGGAGAGTGCCTGGCGCAAGTGCTCGACCTTGGTCTGGCTGAGGGTATACAGCGCGACGGCCTTGTTGCCCTGCTCGACCAGTGTATCGATCTGAGCTTGCAGCGCCTCCATTTCGGCCCGGTTGGCACGACGGATATCCGCGGCTTTCCTGGGGGCACCGCCCTGCAGCCTGAGGTCGATCCGCCACTCGCCCTGTCGGTAGCGGAGGTAGCATCCCGTCTCGCCCTCGGGACCGATGATGCGTACGCCATCCGCGTCCAGGCTGACCTCGAAGGGATGTTCATCCAGACGTACGTAGTAACGATTGTCCACCTCATATAACCCGCGAGTCCAACCTCGATTTTCCAACGGGACATTGTCCAGCGACACCGCGGCACGATAGCCCAGCAAATCCCTGCGACGTTCGGCCGTCAGGTAGTTGAGGCCGTGCCGGCCTTCGAAGCCGTAATCCGGCGCCGGGTGTGCCTGGCCTGGCCTGGCCTCCATCGCCTTGAGCGGGGTCGTGCTTTCAGCCAGTGGGAAGGCACCCCGCAACGGTGGCCCTTCGAGGCGCATCGCGGCGTGGCGCACGCGTCCAAGGGAGGGCGCGGCGTGCGCTGAATCCAGTTGAATCAGCGCCATGGCAGCATTTGCGAGTAGATCGGCGACAGCCTGTGAGCGCTGGACGTCATCGCCGGTGCGCAGCGCCTGTACGTCATCGCGCAGTCCTGCCAAGGCGGTTGTCAGCCACGCAACGCTCGCGACCGGTCCTGGCAGCAAAGGCGCCACCAGGTTGAAAGTCAGCCAGGCGAAGGTCTTCAGCACGGCCCAGCGATGCTCGGCATTGGATACCGACTGGCGCTCAGCCAGCTCTATCATCGCCTGACGCCGGGCGAGGAAGACCCGCGTATCGAGATCGGCCAGCCAGAACCTGGGAGCCGCCTGCACTGGGTGAGCCATGCTGTCGAGCAAAGCGGCTGCGCCCGGCGCGAGGATGTCGAGGATCAGTCCCTGCCAGCCGAGGTCCAGATGCGGCCGGATGAAGCCACCATTGTCGTAGACGGGCCGCACAGCGTCGTCCAGCCAAAGCAACACGCTATCCTGCAACTCGCCAGGTTGGCTGATCGACGCCATCATCTGGCGCAAGTCGCTGAACTGCATCAGCGGCTGGTCCGGGTACAGGGGCCGGTACAGCAGCACTGTTTCTTGCGCCTGAAAGCCTATGACAAACATGCAGGTCACTTCATCGCACACCTCGGTGCCTGGCGCGCGGCGAAGCGCCAACGGGGCCATGGCGACCTCCGAGCGCAGGTCGCGCCCACTGCGGCAGAATTCGGCCAGGGACTCCCAGAACACGTCGTCAAGCGCGCCTACGACCTTGGCCTTGAGGCTGTCGAACAACAGCGCGCTGCGCCATTCGCGGCCAAAGCGCCTGATCCGTGCCGGCTGTTTGAGGGGATCGTCCAGCCTGGACGTAACGTAGGCGGGATAACTGCCGCCCACGTTCACCTCTTCGATGAGTCCGGTGATGTACACCGGGTTCATCCAGTCCATGATCAGCTGATCTTCACGGTGAGTGATGGCGGTGATGATGCCGCCATGCAATGTATCAAGATGGCCGATGGCCAACTCGGTCAGGGTAAGCTGGCCGGCATCGATCAGCCTGACGGGCAAGTCCTTGTCCTGGGTGGGGTCTGGGACCATGACCGTGAGGTTCAGGTCGTCGGGAAAGTAGTTGGCATCGACCGGGTGATCGGCCAGCAGGGTTTCGCGCAGGCGCCGGGCGGCGTAGTCGTGCAGGCTCTCGATATCATCCAGCGCCGTGGCGCCCGCCGAAGCCGCCTGCTCGATCGACAGGTCGAGGGTCGCAGTCTGGTACTCGAAGTGGTCGCGCTCAGTGCCGGCCGCCAACCATGCCGGGGCCGGGAGCGTTGGCTGCGCTGTATCGAGCCACGGCTGGTCCAGGAAGGCAGCGGAGGGGTCGCTGAGTGCGTGAAAAGTTTCCTCCAGCTCAGCGATGCTGCCGACCAGGCCAAGCCGCACGCGGCTTGCCGTATCCAGGATCGCGTTGAGCTGCAGGCCGCAAAGCTGGGCGATGGCGTCGTCGTCGAGCGCATGCCGTGTCCAGGTGATCTCATCGAACCGATAGACCTCCGCGAGTTGACCCTCAAGGTGCTCGGCAAATGTCTCGACCGTTTCAAAGCCCCTGACGACTCCCGAGGGCGCACACCACAACAGCACTCGCCCCTCGTCGCGTTCGGCGTCGATCAACAGACTGCCCTGCAACTCCGAATGCCACGCCTCGCCTGCTTTCATCTGCGCCTCGACTGCATAGGCAGGAGGCTGCGAGCGCCCGCCACGCAGCAGCGCGTAAAGGCAATCGCGTTCATCCTGGCTCAGTGCTTGCCACCCGAGATTACAGAGCAGAGCAGCCTTGATTGCGTGCTGCAGCCAACGCTCTCGACTGACCCCGTGATCGTCGGCCGCACCGGGGGCAGACTCGCTCCAGTAGCGGACCTGCGCATCCTGGAAGCGCGGGACCAATGTCACCAGCAGGTCATCCAGGTCGTTGTGCAGCGGCTCAAGCGGTACGTGCAGGCTCTTGAGGGGCGATTCTTCGACGATGTCTTCCACGGTGCCGGTGGGTGGATGCAGGCTCAGACGCCGGTCGCGCCAGTCGATCGTCTGGGTAGTGAGTAGCGCGTGCAGGAACGCATCGGTCAGCGAGTGGACGCTGACGTGGTTATCGTCGGTTGGCGTGATCAGGGTGAAGGCTTCGGCCGAGTCGAATTCCGCGAAGGCACTGGCGATTGCCGGGTAGTATTCAGTCAGGATCCTGAACAGTTCCTGCGCGGCCACCTGGCGCAGGGTCGGACGGGAGGCGAAATGCGAAGCCACGGCGCTACGGGCTGTCGGCGCGGTGGAAGGGAACAGGGTCATGGGCTGTGCTCGTATCGTGAAAGGGGTCGATACGGTAGGCACCTGGCCCAGGCTCGCGGTGTTACATAAGCGATACCTGCGCGCGGATGGAGAAGAAAAAAGGCCCTGCGCCTACACGCAGGACCTCATTCGTACACCTGACTGCTGTCAGCTATACACCCGTCCCAGCAACTGGCGATGGCTCTCGAACTGATCCATCACATCCCGCACGATCTGCTCAGGCGCAAAGCCCATCAGGTCGTACTCCTGACTGCCGTCGTGCAGGTACACCTCGGCGCGGTAGAAGCGCTGGCGCACTTCGGACTCGCCGTCTCCCGGGGCTTCGCTCGGCGGGGCCATATAGCCGTCCAGGCTCACTTCATAGACGAAGGGGTTGCCCTCTTCCATCATCACCCGCAGGCCCATGGAGGAACGCGACTGGCCAAGCTGGCTTTCGACCACGAAGCCCTGAGTCTGCAGTTGCGCCGCGGCTTCCCGGAGGGCCGGGCTGACATGCTTGTCCATGTAGCGCTGGACCACCGCCTGGGTGGGCTGCAGGTCCATCTGCGTCAGTCGCTCGCTGAAGCCCCGGCGGCCACGGGCGGCCAGCTCGGCACGCTCCTGCTCGACCTGGCTGTCTTGCTTCATGGCCTTGTACAAGCCGAACATGAACAGTACGAGCACCACCGAGAATGGCAGGCCAGCCAGCACCACCATGGTCTGCATGGCTTCGAAATTACCGGCGAACAGCAGCCCGATGGTCACCAGAGTGATGACCACAGACCAGAAGATGCGCAGCCAGTGCGGCGCGTCTTCGTCGACGTGGCCGCCCTTGCACGACAGGTTGGCCATCATCACCGCGCCAGAGTCGGCAGGGGTCAGGAACAGGACGAAACCGACAAACACCGCCACACCCACGACGATCTTCGCCGCCGGGAAATATTCGAGCAGCTGGTAGATCGACATGGAGGGTTGTTCCAGCGCGGTCCTGCCCAGCTCCACCGCACCCTGGTTGATCACCAGGTCCAACGCGGTGTTGCCGAAGATCGACAGCCAGGCCAGGGTGAAGCCCAGGGGGATCAGCAATACGCCGGCCACCAGCTCGCGTACGGTGCGGCCCTTGGAGATCCGGGCAATGAACATGCCCACGAACGGGCCCCAGGAAATCCACCAGGCCCAGTAGAAGACGGTCCACAGACCCAGCCATCGCTCGGACTTGGCGCCATCGGCTTCATATACATACAGGTCGAATGTCTTCAGCACGAAGCCGTTCAGGTAGTCGCCGACGTTCTGCACGAAGCCGTTGAGCAGGTCCAGGGTCTGGCCAAACATCAGCACGAACAGCAGCAGGCCGCTGAACAGCAGGATGTTCAGGTTGGACAGGCGCCGAATGCCGTTTTCCACCCCCGACACCGCCGCGATGGTGGCCACGGTGCTCATCACCAGGATCACCATCAGCAGGTTGGTCTTGCTGTGGTCCATGCCGAACAGGTACTCAAGGCCCGAGGACACCTGCATCGAGCCGATGCCAAGGTTGGTCACCAGGCCCAGCAGGGTCACGAACATGCCGAAGATGTCGACGGCATGCCCTGCGCCACCTTTCACCCAGCGCTCCCCCATCAGTGGATACAGCGCCGACCGCAATGCCAGCGGCTGGTTGTGGCGGTAGGCGAAGTAGGCCACCGACAAGCCGACCAGGGCATAGATGGCCCAGCCGTGCAGGCCCCAGTGCAGGAAGGTCAGCTGCATGCCGTGGCGCGCGGCCTCAAGGCTGGCGGAGCCGCCCTCCGGGGGGTTGAAGTAATGGTCCAGTGGCTCGGACGCACCGAAGTAGAGCAAGGAAATGCCGATGCCCGAAGAGAACAGCATGCCGGCCCAGGCACCGTAGCTGAAATCGGGCTGGTCTTCCTTTCCGCCAAGCTTGAGCTTGCCGAAGTCCGAGAAGGCCAATGCGATGACGAATACCAGATATCCGCAGATCACCAGCATGTAGTACCAGCCGAAGGATCGCGTCAGCCAGGCCTGGGCGACACCCAGCACCTGGCCCGCGGTTTCGGGTACAGCGATCAGCAAGGCAGTCAACAACAGGATCAGCAACGCGGAAGTGTAGAACACCGTGTTGTTGACCCGGACCCGCTCTGTGGGGGTCTTGGTCAGGGAAGCAGAACTCATTGCGCAAATGCTCCGGGCAGTGCGGAAAGTGGAGGCCAATCGATCTCTGTCCTGTGCAATCGGAGCAATAGCCCTACTGCGCCAGGTGTTATAAAGACACCTCGAAAATCGTGATCCCGAATCGAAACGTTGCGAGACGCAGGAATTTTCACGATTTTCCGGAGTGACAATTCGGCCCTGTCGATACCGCCTCGGGCGATGTCAATGGTGCAAATTGTCGCAGAGCATATTCTTTGTTGATTGAACGTTCAATCAAAACAAAATAGACTGGTCTTCGCCGAGTCAGCCGCACGTCGACTGCCCGAAGGCCTGAGGAGATGCAAGAAATGCCCAAGGTCGGTATGCAACCCATACGCCGCCAGCAGTTGATCGAAGCCACCCTGCTGGCTGTCGACCAGGTCGGGCTGGGTGATGCCAGCATTGCGCTGATAGCCCGTTTGGCCGGCGTGTCGAATGGCATCATCAGTCACTACTTTCGGGACAAGAACGGCCTGATCGCAGCGACCATGCGCCACATCATGAGCATGCTCAACAAAGGTGTGGCGGCACGACGCCAGGCACTGACCGACGACAGCCCGCGTGCCCACCTCGGCGTGATCATCGAGGGCAACTTCGATGCAAGCCAGGTGAACGGCCCGGCAATGAAAACCTGGTTGGCCTTCTGGGCTTCCAGCATGCACCAGCCGTCACTGCACAGGTTGCAGCGGATCAACGATCACCGCTTGTTTTCCAACCTGTGCTGGCAGTTTCGCCGGGTCTTGCCGATCAGCGAGGCACGCACGGCAGCACGCGGGCTGGCCGCCCTGATCGACGGCCTGTGGTTGCGCGGAGCGCTGTCGGGAGACGCGTTCGACACCGAACAGGCGATACGGATCGCCTACGAATACATGGAACTACAACTGGCGAAGCAGCGTTCGGACACCGGTCTGGACGCCTCTGAACCACCGCGTGCGGCCTTGGCCCAACAGGCAGCAGCACGGCGCGGATAGCCAAAACACACTGCACTTGCGAGGACACTATGGCCCGTTTTGAAACGCAAAAACTCTACATTGATGGCGGTTACGTCGACGCTGGCACCGATGCCACCTTCGAGGCCATCAACCCGGCCACTGGCGAAGTCCTCGCACAGGTGCAGCGTGCCACCCAGGCCGACGTCGAACGCGCCGTCGAAAGCGCCGAGCGCGGCCAGAAAGTCTGGGCCGCCATGACCGCCATGCAGCGTTCGCGCATCCTGCGCCGCGCCGTCGACATCCTGCGCGAGCGCAACGACGAGCTGGCGATGCTGGAAACCCTGGACACCGGCAAGTCGTACTCCGAAACCCGCTATGTCGACATCGTCACGGGTGCCGACGTGCTCGAATACTACGCAGGCCTGGTGCCGGCCATCGAAGGCGAGCAGATCCCGCTGCGTGACAGCTCGTTCGTCTATACCCGCCGCGAGCCTCTGGGCGTGACTGTCGGTATCGGCGCCTGGAACTACCCGATCCAGATCGCCCTGTGGAAATCCGCCCCGGCCCTGGCCGCCGGCAACGCGATGATCTTCAAGCCAAGCGAGGTCACGTCGCTGACCACCCTCAAGCTGGCCGAGATCTACACCCAGGCCGGCCTGCCTGATGGTGTATTCAACGTGCTGACCGGCAGCGGCCGTGAAGTCGGCACCTGGCTGACCGAGCACCCGCGCATCGAGAAAGTCTCGTTCACCGGCGGCACCACCACCGGCAAGAAAGTCATGGCCAGCGCCTCGAGCTCCTCGCTCAAGGAAGTCACCATGGAACTGGGCGGCAAGTCGCCGCTGATCATCTGCGACGACGCCGACCTCGACCGCGCCGCCGACATCGCCATGATGGCCAACTTCTACAGCTCCGGTCAGGTCTGCACCAACGGCACCCGCGTGTTCGTCCCGGCTTCCATGAAAGCCGCCTTCGAGGCCAAGATCGTTGAGCGCGTGGCACGTATCCGCGCTGGCAACCCGGAAGACGAGAACACCAACTTCGGCCCGCTGGTCAGCTTCGCCCACATGGAAAGCGTGCTGGGCTACATCGCCAAGGGCAAAGAGCAAGGCGCCCGCGTGCTGTGCGGCGGCGAGCGCCTGACCGAAGGCGACTTCGCCAAGGGCGCGTTCGTGGCGCCGACCGTGTTCACCGACTGCCGCGACGACATGACCATCGTTCAGGAAGAGATCTTTGGCCCAGTGATGAGCATTCTGTCCTACGAGACCGAGGAAGAAGTCATCCGCCGCGCCAATGACACCGAATACGGCCTGGCCGCAGGCGTGTGCACCAACGACATCAGCCGCGCCCACCGCATCATCCATCAGCTCGAAGCGGGTATCTGCTGGATCAACGCCTGGGGCGAGTCGCCGGCCGAAATGCCGGTCGGTGGCTACAAGCAGTCGGGCGTCGGCCGCGAAAACGGTATCAGCTCGCTGGCGCAGTACACTCGCATCAAATCGGTCCAGGTCGAGCTGGGTGGCTACGCGTCGGTCTTCTAAGCACCGGCTGTAGTCACGCCCGTGCCCTTGCGCACGGGCGTTCCCGCTCCCCGACCACCGCCAGGAGAAACTCGTCATGGCTCATGAATTCGATTACATCATCGTCGGCGCCGGCTCGGCCGGTAACACGATTGCCACTCGCCTGACCGAAGACGCCGGTGTCACTGTCCTGCTGCTCGAAGCTGGCGGCCCGGACTACCGCGCCGACTTCCGCACCCAGATGCCAGCCGCCCTCGCCTTCCCGCTGCAGGGCCGCCGCTACAACTGGGCCTACGAGACCGACCCGGAGCCGCACATGGACGGCCGCCGGATGGAATGTGGCCGCGGAAAGGGCCTGGGTGGCTCTTCGTTGATCAACGGCATGTGCTACATCCGCGGCAACGCCATGGACTTCGACGGCTGGGCAAAACTGCCAGGCCTCGAAGACTGGAGCTACCTCGACTGCCTGCCGTACTTCCGCAAGGCAGAAACCCGCGACATCGGCGCCAACGACTGGCACGGTGGCGAAGGTCCGGTCAGCGTGACCACGCCCAAGGCCGGTAACAATCCGCTGTTCCACGCCATGGTCGAGGCCGGGGTTCAAGCGGGCTACCCGCGCACCGAAGACCTCAACGGCTACCAGCAGGAAGGCTTCGGCCCGATGGACCGCACCGTGACGCCCAAGGGCCGCCGCGCCAGCACCGCCCGCGGCTACCTGGACCAGGCCAAGAAGCGCTCGACCCTGACCATCGTCACCCACGCCCTGAGCGACCGCGTGCTGTTCGAAGGCAAGCGCGCCGTCGGCGTGACCTACCTGGTAGGCGACAGCGAAGAGCGCGTCGAAGCCCGTGCACGCAAGGAAGTCATCGTCTGCAGTGGCGCCATCGCCTCGCCGCAGCTGCTGCAGCGTTCCGGCGTCGGCGCCCGTGAGCTGCTCGAAAGCCTGGATATTCCGGTGGTCCACGACCTGCCAGGCGTTGGCGAGAACCTGCAGGACCACCTGGAGCTGTACCTGCAGTACTCGTGCACCCAGCCCGTGTCCCTGTATCCATCGCTGCTGTGGTGGAACCAGCCGGCCATTGGCGCCGAATGGATGTTCAAAGGCACCGGCATCGGCGCCAGCAACCAGTTCGAGGCGGGCGGCTTCATCCGTACCCGTCCTGAGTTCGAATGGCCGAACATCCAGTACCACTTCCTGCCGGTAGCCATCAACTACAACGGCAGCAACGGTGTGAAGGAGCACGGTTTCCAGGCGCACATGGGCTCCATGCGCTCGCCGAGCCGTGGCCGCATCCAGGCCAAGTCCAAGGATCCGCGCCAGCACCCGAGCATCCTGTTCAACTACATGGCCACCGAGCAGGACTGGCAAGAATTCCGCGACGGCATCCGCCTGACCCGCGAGATCATGGCCCAGCCGGCGCTGGATCAGTACCGTGGCCGCGAGATCAGCCCGGGCGAGCACGTGCAGAGCGACGAAGAGCTGGACACCTTCATCCGCGAGCACGCCGAAACCGCATTCCACCCGTCCTGCTCGTGCAAGATGGGCGACGATGACATGGCTGTAGTCGATGGCGAAGGCCGCGTGCATGGCATGCAAGGCCTGCGCGTGGTCGATGCGTCGATCATGCCGATCATCATCACCGGCAACCTCAATGCCACCACGATCATGATCGCCGAGAAAATCTCCGACAGGATCCGCGGCCGCCAGCCGCTGGCACGTAGCACTGCGAAGTACTACGTGGCCAACGGCGCGCCGGTGAAGGGCAAGCCGATGCGGGAGGTAAAGCAGGGCTGATCTGTACTCCCTGGTCTCGAAGGCACCCGCGCGGGTGCCTTTTCTACATCTGCAGAAACGCTTTACAGCCTGCCAATTCATCAGGTTAGAATCAGTTGGCACGCGACCTGCTAGTCCAGGTCCTCTTCCTCCCCGTTGTTCCGGAGTACTGCCCTTGGATGCGAGCACCATCAACAGTCTGTTCTTGATCGGTGCATTGCTAGTGGGTGCAAGTATCCTGGTCAGCTCGCTGTCATCCCGCCTGGGCATACCGATCCTGGTGATCATCCTGGCCGTGGGCATGGTCGCCGGTGTCGATGGCGGCGGCATCATCTTCAACAATTACCCGACCGCCTATCTGGTAGGCAACCTCGCCCTGGCCGTGATCCTGCTCGACGGTGGCCTGCGCACGCGGGTGGCGAGCTTTCGCGTGGCGTTGTGGCCGGCGCTGTCGCTTGCCACGGTGGGAGTATTGATCACCACCGGGCTGACGGGCATGGTCGCTGCCTGGCTGTTCGACCTGAGCATGATCCAGGGCCTGCTGATCGGCGCCATCGTCGGCTCGACCGACGCTGCGGCGGTGTTCTCGCTGCTTGGCGGCAAAGGCCTGAACGAGCGGGTCACCGCCACGCTTGAAATCGAGTCGGGGAGCAACGATCCGATGGCGGTGTTCCTCACCGTGACGCTGATCGACATGATCGCCAGCGGCCAGACCGGCCTGCACTGGAGCCTGCTGACACACCTGTTGCGCGAGTTCGGCATCGGTGGCGTGGTGGGCCTGGGCGGCGGCTGGGTGATGCTGCAGCTGGTCAATCGCATCAACCTGGCGGGCGGGCTCTATCCGATCCTGGTGGTCGCGGGAGGCCTTGTGGTGTTCTCCCTGACCAACGCCTTGCACGGCAGCGGCTTCCTCGCTGTCTACCTGTGCGGCCTGGTGCTGGGCAACCGGCCGATTCGCAGCCGCCATGGCATCCTGCACATGCTCGACGGCATGGCCTGGCTGGCGCAGATCGGCATGTTCCTGGTGCTGGGCCTGCTGGTCACGCCGCATGACCTGCTGCCGATCGCCGTGCCCGCCCTGGGCCTGGCGCTGTGGATGATCCTGATCGCTCGCCCGCTCTCGGTGGCGGTCAGCCTGTTGCCGTTCAAGGCGTTCCACGGCCGCGAAAAAGGCTTTATCTCATGGGTCGGCCTGCGCGGCGCGGTACCGATCATTCTGGCCGTATTCCCACTGATGGCCGGCCTGCCCGATGCCCAGCTTTTCTTCAACCTGGCGTTCTTCATCGTGCTGGTGTCGTTGCTGGTTCAAGGCACCAGCCTGCCGTGGATGGCCAAGCTGCTCAAGGTTACGGTACCGCCAGACCCCGCGCCGATTTCCCGCTCAGCCCTGGAGGTGCATGTCACCAGTGAGTGGGAGCTGTTCGTCTATCGCCTGGGCGCTGAGAAGTGGTGCATCGGCGCCGCCCTGCGCGAGCTGAAAATGCCCGAGGGCACCCGCATCGCGGCACTGTTCCGGGGCCAGCAATTGCTCCACCCGTCGGGAAGTACCGTACTGGAGGTCGGTGATCTGCTCTGCGTGATCGGTCATGAACATGACCTTTCTGCGCTTGGCAAGCTGTTCAGCCAACCTCCACAGCGCGGTCTGGACCTGCGCTTCTTTGGTGACTTTGTGCTCGAAGGTGACGCTGAACTGGGCGCCGTAGCCGCATTGTACGGTCTGAAGCTCGATGGCCAGGATGCGCAAATGCCGCTGGCGCAGTTCATTCGGCAGAAGGTCGGCGGCGCGCCGATCGTTGGCGACCAGATCGAGTGGAACAACACCTTGTGGACCGTGGCCGTCATGGACGGGAACAAGATCCTCAAAGTCGGCGTCAAATTCCCCGAAGGTACTCGACCCGGCCCGGGGCTGTTCCTTTAAACTCCGTTTTTTCGCCCCAGCGTCCAAGAACTTTTCGCCTATGTCCCTGCGTGTGTATCTCTGTGCAGCCCTGCTCGGGCTGTGCATGTCCGTCTCTTTCGCCAGTTGGTCGGCCGAACCGCCCACCAGCGCCAGCATCCAGCAAAGCCTCGACAAAATAGCCGAGCGCAAGCTTCCCGAAGCCGAACAGAAGGCCCTGCAGCAGGTCCTTGAACAGACCCTGGCGCTGCTTGCCGGCAAGGAAGACAGCGAGCGCAAGCTCGCCACGCTCAAGCAGCAGCTCAGCGATGCCCCGAGGCTGATCACCGAGAGCCAGCGCGAGCTGACCAAGCTCAAGGACAGCAAGAGCGTCTTGGTGGCCCAGCGCTACGCCACCACCAACATTCCGCAGCTCGAGCAGATGCTCAGCGAGCGCAGCGCCCAGCAGGGCGAGTTGCAAAAGGCGCTGTCGGAGGCCAACAGCCTGATCATCAACGCCCAGACCCGCCCCGAGCGGTCCCAGGCCGAGATCAGCAATAACCAGACGCGCATCCAGCAGATCAACAACACCCTGAAGCTTGGCAAGGACAACGGCAAGGCACTGACCGCCGACCTGCGCAACCAGCTCAATGCCGAGCAGGCCGCGCTGAGCGCCCAGACCTTGCTGCGTCGCCAGGAACTGGCCGGCAATACCCTGCTGCAGGACATGGGCAATGCCCAGCACGACCTGCTGATCGAGCGCGCGACCCGCCTCGAGCAAGAGATCCAGGACCTGCAGACGCTGATCAACAGCAAGCGCCTGGCCCATTCCCAGCAGACCGTCACCGAGCAGTCCATCGAAGCGCAGAAGGCTGGCGGCAGCACGCTGCTGGCCAATGAAAGCTCGGCCAACCTCAAGCTTTCGGACTACCTGCTCAGGAGCACCGACCGGCTCAACGAACTGACCCAGCAGAACCTGCGCACCAAGCAGCAACTCGACAGTCTGACCCAGGCCGACAGCGCCCTGGACGAGCAGATCAACGTGCTCAAGGGCAGCCTGCTGCTGTCCAAGATCCTCTACAAGCAAAAGCAGAGCCTGCCGCACCTGAAGCTCGACCGCGACCTCGCCGACCAGATCGCGGACATCCGCCTGTACCAGTTCGAGGTCAACCAGCAGCGCGAGCAGATCACCAGCCCCAGCAGCTACGTCGACAAGCTTCTGGCCAGCCAGCCAGAGGAAAACGTCACCCCGCAGCTGCGCAAGGCCTTGCTCGAAGTCGCCATTACCCGCAGCGACCTGCTGGAACGCCTGAACCGAGAGCTCAGCGGGCTGCTCAACGAATCCATCACCCTGCAACTGAACCAGAAGCAACTGCTCAGCACCGCCCAGAACCTGCGTACCACTTTGGACGAGCAGATGTTCTGGATCCCCAGCAACAAGCCGCTGGACTGGGAATGGCTGAGCACCGTGCCGCAGCGTCTGGCGACCCAGGTGGCGAGCCTGCCGTGGGTTTCGGGTATCAAGGAGCTGGCCCAGGGCCTGGGCCAGCGTCCGCTGCTGTTCCTGCCCCTGCTGCTGCTGATCGGCGCACTGCTGTGGCGGCGCAGCTACCTGTACGAGCGGTTGAGCAAGGTTCACCAGGATATCGGCCACTTCAAGCGTGACAGCCAGTGGCACACGCCCCAGGCGATCCTGATCAACATTCTGCTGGCCATGCCCCTGAGCCTGGCCCTGGCGTTGTGCAGCTATATCCTGCAAAGCGATGCGCGTGGGCAGAACGCCAATCTCAGCGCCGCGCTGTGGCAGATCTCCCAGGCCTGGCTGGTGTTCTACACCGCTTACCGCATCCTCGCCCCAGGCGGGGTGGCGGAGCTGCATTTCCGCTGGCACAAGCCGCAGGTGGAGTTCCTGCGTGGCTGGGTGCGCCGCCTGGGTACCGTGGTGCTGGCGCTGGTGGGCGTGGTGGCCGTGGCCGAGCATCAGCCCTCGGCGCTGGCCGAAGATGTGCTAGGCATCGGGGTGGTGCTGACGTGCTACGCGCTGATGGCCTGGCTGCTCAGCCGCCTGCTGCTCAGCAGCCCGGCGCACAGCGATACCTCGCTGTTCCGCAGGGCGGTCGGGGTGGCGTTCACTGCCTTGCCCATCGCCTTGTTCGTGGCGGTATGCTTCGGCTACTACTACACCGCGCTCAAGCTCACCGACCGCCTGATCTATACCCTTTACCTGCTGCTTTTCTGGCTGGTCACCGAAGCCGCGTTCGTCCGCGGCCTGGCCGTTGCGGCGCGGCGCCTGGCCTACCAGCGGGCGCTGAGCAAGCGCCAGGCGACCAAGGAAGGCCTCGATGGCGAGGTACTCAGTGAAGAACCGACGCTGGACATCGAGCAGGTCAACCAGCAATCCCTGCGGCTGATCCGCCTGGCGCTGCTTGGCGGTTTCATCGGCGGGCTGTACTGGGTCTGGTCCGACCTGATCAGCGTGTTCGCCTATCTCAACAACATCATCCTCTACGAGTACACCAGCGGCACAGGCGCGGCGGCGAGCATGGTGCCGATCAGCCTTGGCGACTTCCTCGGCGCCCTGGTGATCATCGGCATTACCTTCGCCCTGGCCGGCAACCTGCCTGGGCTCCTCGAAGTGCTGGTGCTGTCCAGGCTGAACCTGGCCCAGGGCAGTGCCTACGCCACCACGACACTGCTGTCGTACGCCATCGCGGGCATCGGCTTCGTCAGCACGCTGTCCACCCTCGGGGTGAGCTGGGACAAGCTGCAGTGGCTGGTCGCCGCACTCTCGGTGGGCCTGGGCTTCGGTATGCAGGAAATCTTTGCCAACTTCATCTCGGGCATCATGATTCTGTTCGAGCGCCCAGTGCGCATCGGCGACACCATCACCATCGGCAACCTGTCGGGCACGGTGAGCAAGATCCGCATCCGCGCCACCACCATCACCGACTTCGACCGCAAGGACATCATTGTCCCCAACAAGACGTTCATTACCGGCCAGCTGATCAACTGGTCGCTGACCGACACGGTCACACGAGTCACGCTCAAGCTGGGCATCGACTATGGCTCGGACCTCGAGCTGGTGCGCGAGCTGCTGCTGAAGGCCGCCCATGAGAACCCGCGGGTGCTCAAGGATCCGGAGCCGTTGGTGTACTTCCTCAATTTTGGCGAGAGCTCCCTCGACCATGAACTGCGCATGCACGTACGCGACCTTGGCGACCGCAACCCGGTGCTGGACGAGATCAACCGGTACATCAACAAAGAGTTCAAGGCGCGCGACATCAAGATTTCCGTGCGCCAGGTCGAGGTATTCCTGATGGACAAGCTGGGCAACAAGGAGCAGCTGATTCCGCTTGAGAAAACAGATGGCACTCGACCGGCATGACCGCGATCAAACGAGTCATGCGCCCCAGCCTGCGGATCTCGCACTTAGGAGACGGCCTTTGAAAGCCCTCGATGAACTGATCTTCGACAACCGCTTCGCTCTTCTGGGCGATGCCTTCTCTACCCAGGTGCTGCCCGAGCCGATCGCCGAGCCGCGCCTGGTGGTGGTCAGCGAGTCGGCCATGGCGCTGATCGACCTTGAATCCATCGAGGCGCAGACCCCGCTCTTCGCCGAGATCTTTGGCGGCCACAAGCTGTGGCAGGAAGCCGACCCTCGGGCGATGGTGTACTCGGGACACCAGTTCGGCGGCTACAGCCCGCGCCTGGGCGACGGCCGCGGCCTGCTGCTGGGTGAAGTGCTGAACGATGCCGACGAGCACTGGGACCTGCACCTCAAGGGTGCCGGGCAAACCCCGTACTCGCGCATGGGCGACGGCCGCGCCGTGCTGCGCTCTTCGATCCGCGAGTTCCTCGCCTCCGAAGCCTTGCATGCCCTGGGCATTCCCAGCAGCCGGGCCCTGTGCGTCATCGGCTCCAGCACCCCGGTCTGGCGCGAGACGCGTGAAAGTGCCGCCATGCTGCTGCGCATGGCCCGGAGTCATGTCCGCTTTGGTCACTTCGAGTACTTCTACTACACCCGTCAGCCCGAGCAGCAGCAACTGCTGATCGACCACGTGCTTACCCTGCACTACCCCGAATGTGCCGACGCCGAGCAGCCGTACCTGGCAATGTTCCGCACCATCGTCGAGCGCAATGCCGAACTGATCGCCCGCTGGCAGGCCTACGGTTTCTGTCACGGCGTGATGAACACGGACAACATGTCCATTCTGGGCATCACCTTCGACTTCGGCCCGTTTGCCTTCCTTGACGACTTCGATGCCAACTTCATCTGCAACCATTCCGACGACAGCGGCCGCTACAGCTACAGCAACCAGGTGCCCATCGCCCACTGGAACCTCAGCGCACTGGCGCAGGCGCTGACACCGTTCATCGAAGTCGAAGCGTTGAAAGAAGCACTGGGACTCTTCCTGCCGCTCTACGAGGCCCAGTACCTTGACCTGATGCGCCGTCGCCTGGGCTTCACCACGGCCGAGGCGGACGACAAGCAACTGATCGAACGCCTGCTCCAACTGATGCAACCAGGCTCCGTGGACTACACCCTGTTCTTCCGCAAGCTGGGCGAGCAGTCGGTGGATGCCGCATTGAACGTAGTGCGCGACGACTTCATCGATCTCGCCGGTTTCGACCGCTGGGGCGCGGACTACCAAGCCCGCTGCGCCCGCGAACCCGGCAACGCCGACGGCCGCCGCGAGCGCATGCATGCCGTCAACCCGCTGTACATCCTGCGCAACTATCTCGCCCAGCGCGCCATCGAGGCGGCAGAGCGTGGCGACTACAGCGAAGTCCGGCAGCTGCATGAAGTGCTGCGCCGGCCGTTCGAAGAGCAATCAGGAATGGCGGCCTATGCCCAACGGCCGCCGGAGTGGGGCAAGCATCTGGAGATCAGTTGTTCGTCTTGAGGTGGTTTTTCATGCATTAGCCCTGTCTAGTCCTTCTCTTCCAGCAAGGCATGCAACTCCACAAACTGCTGCGTCAGCTTGTGCCTCGGCTCCAGATGGATCAGCGGTTTGCTGGCATGGTGGGATTCGCGCATCTTCACCGAAGTGCCGAGGTAGACGGGCAGCACCGGCAGACCTTCCGCAAGCAGTTCGTCGAGCATCTGCTGGGGCAGGCTGGCGCGGGACTGGAATTGGTTGACCACGATCCCTTCGACCTGAAGCGCTTCGTTGTGATCATCCTTGAGCTCGTCGATCTCGGCGAGCAGGCCATACAGCGCCTGGCGGGAAAAGCTGTCGCAATCGAAGGGAATCAACACTCGGTCCGCGGCGATCAATGCGGATACCGCATAGAAATTCAGCGCGGGCGGGGTGTCGATGTAGATCCGGTCGTAGTCTTCGTCCAGCTCATCGAGCAGCTTTCGCAGCTTGTTGATCTTGTGCTTGGCTTCGAGCTTGGGCTGCAGGTCGGCCAGTTCGGAGGTGGCGGTGACCACGTGGAGGTTGTCGAACGGGGTCTCGTAGATGTCGACCTTGGCCTTCCTGGAGAAAGGCCCGCTGGACAGCGACTGCTTGAAGAAGTCGGCAATACCCATGGGAATATCGTCGCCGGTGAGCCCGGTCAGATATTGGGTCGAGTTGGCCTGGGCATCCAGGTCGATCAGCAGGGTCCGGTAGCCTTCATTCGCACTCACCGCCGCAAGATTGCAGGCGATGCTCGACTTGCCCACGCCACCTTTCTGATTGAACACAACGCGCCGCATGGAAAGACCTCCGTGTGTGTCAGGGATGCAGGAGTATGTGGTGGCCAGAGACCAATGGCCAGTGTTGATCCAGCAGGAAAGCACACCATGCGCCCACTCGCATTGCCGCCGCTCATCGGATTACTCCGATCGCGACAACAGCGCAACCCTCGGGCCAGGCGTTGGCGAGCGCTTTTATATTTAAGCAGTATTTGCTACCCGCCCCCGCCACCGGGATAATGCGCGCCACTGCGCGAACGCACCACACCCTGTGGGTCGTTGTTCCGAGTCACCCCCTCGGCAACGAAGTCCATCAGGGCGGGAAGTAGAACATTGTGATCACCCTTGATATCAGCCATTGGCGCGCCTGGGCCCCTGGCTTGAACCTTCCTGCCGAATGGCAGCACTGGGCCGACGGCAACGCTTCACTCCCGACGATCGGGCCAGCGCCTGATGTGTCTTTCCTGCCGGCGATGCAACGCCGTCGTCTGAGCAACCTGGCGCGCATGGCGTTCGCCGTGGGCTGGCCACTTGCCGAAGGCCGCGTCGATCTGCCCTTGGTGTTCGTTTCACGCCACGGTGAAACGCCACGCACCTTTGCGATCCTGAACGAGTTGGCCAAGGGTGAGCCCTTGTCTCCGACACAGTTCAGCCTCTCGGTACACAACGCGGTGATCGGCCTGTGGTCGATTCTGCGCGGGGAGACCAGCGAAATGACCGCCATCGCGGCCACCGGCGATGGTTTCGAGCAAGGTGTGGTGGAAGCGGCGGGCCTGCTGCACGACGGCGCACCTGCGGTGTTGCTGATCATTGCAGAGGATCAACCTCCTGCAGCCTATGGCCCCTGGATCGACGACGTGCCCTTCGCCTACGCCGTGGGCATGCTGCTGACGCCGGGAAAGGAATGGCAACTGAGCCCCGGCGCGGCGGCAACTCCGTCCTCTGGCGGTTTGCCAAACGCCCTGAGCTGGCTGCGCGCCCTGCTGAAAGGCCAGGATAACTTCACCCATACAGGAAAGCATCGGACATGGAACTGGCGACACCGGCCGTGAACCGACCACGCGATGCTTACTACTGGCGCCTGCTGGCGACGGGCATAAGCTTCATCCTCTTCGGCCTGGGCGGCCTTTCCCTGCGCCTGCTGGTCTTTCCGCTGCTGGCCTGCCTGCCCGGTGGCGTCGTACGCCACCGCCAGCGCGCCCGCCACACCATCAGCTGGCTGTTCTGGCGGTTTATCCGCTTCATGCGCGTGACCGGCGTTCTGACCTATGAGATCAGCGGTGTCGAACGGCTGGGGCGACCGGGGCAGATGATCATTGCCAACCACCCCTCGCTGATCGACGTGGTGTTCCTGATCGGCCTGGTGCGCCAGGCGAACTGCGTGGTGAAGCAGAGCCTGTTCGACAATCCCTTCACGCGCAGCCCGTTGGGTGAGGCCCAGTACATCGGCAACGATGGCAGCATGGACATGCTCGACACCGCCGTCAGCGCCCTCCAGCAAGGCCAGCCGCTGATCATTTTCCCCGAGGGCACGCGGACCCAGCCCGGTCAGGCGCCAGCCTTTCATCGCGGCGCGGCCGCAATCGCGCTACGGGGTGCAAGAATCATCACCCCTGTGACCATCAAAGTCAGCCCGACCACCCTTACCAAGAACGAGCCGTGGTACTGCATCCCCTTCCGGCGCGTTCATTTCAGCCTGAGCGTGGGCACCGACATCGACCCGCAGGCCTTCGCCGCCCTCGGTCCGGCCCCGCAGGCGTCACGCAAACTCAATGCCTTTCTGCATCAGTACTTCATCAAGGAGCTCGCCTGAGATGAGCGATTCACAGCAAGACCTCCACCGTGACATCAAGCAACTGATCATCGATGCCCTGGGCCTCGAAGACATGAGCGTACAAGACATCGACGACCAGCAGACTCTGTTTGGCGAAGGCCTGGGCCTGGATTCGGTGGACGCTCTGGAGCTGGGCCTGGCCATCCAGAAACGATACGGCATCAAGATCGATGCCGATGCCAAGGACACCCGGAATCACTTCAACAACGTGGCCAGCCTCGCGGCTTTCGTCACCGCCCGCCAGGAAGCCTGAGACCGTACCATGCAAACCCGCGAAGACATCTTCAACATCCTGCGCGATGCCCTGGTCGAATTGTTCGAACTGGACCCGGCACGCATCAGCCTGGAATCCAATCTCTACCAGGACCTGGAAATCGACAGCATCGACGCCGTCGACCTGATCGACCACATCAAGCGTCAGACCGGCAAGAAGATCGCCGCCGATGATTTCAAGTCGGTGCGCACCGTCAATGACGTGGTCGAAGCCGTCTATCGACTGGTCAACCCAGCGGAATGAAGCGCCTGGTCGGCCCGGGCCTGCTGCTGGCCGGTCTGCTGTATCCGTTTGCAGTCCATTTTGGCATGGCGCATTTCCCGCCCTGGCAGTTTGGCGTGCTTCTCGGCGCATTGTGGCTGGCCCGGGTTCTGAGCGTTCCGCGCCGCACGGGCAGCGCAGGGATGAACGTAGCCGCCCTGGCCTTCTGCGGGGTACTGGTACTATCGAACAGCCCGCAGCTACTGCGCTGGTATCCCGTGCTGATCAGCGCGTTCATGCTCGCCCTGTTCGGTTCGAGCCTGTGTTATGGACCACCGGTGGCCGAACGGCTGGCGCGCCTGCACGAACCGGATCTGCCACCCATCGCCATCCGCTACACCCGGCGTGTGACACAGGCCTGGAGCCTGTTCTTCCTGCTCAATGGCCTGATTGCCGCCGGCCTGACGCTGTGGGCACCGCTGGACTGGTGGACCCTGTACAACGGCCTGATCGCGTATATCGCGATGGGCCTGCTGTTCGCCATCGAATGGCTGATTAGACAACGTGTGCGAGGACGCTCATGAAATGGATTCCCCTTGAGCACCTGCTGCGCCCACAGGATGGCCCGCGCCCGGTGACTCATGCTCCGGCGCTTGACCATGCCCAGTTGTGCAGGCAGGCCCTCGGCTTCGCGGGCGGACTGCGCCAGCGGCGTGTGCGGCGCCTGGCGGTTTACCTGGAGGATGCGGGCGATCTGGCCATTGCCCTGCTGGGCGCCTGGCGCGCCGGTGTGCAGGTCCTGCTGCCCGCCGATCTTCAACCACAGACCCGGCAGCGCTGGAGTGACCAGGTTGATGTCTGGCTCAGCGCCCAGCCGGGCGATGAGACCGTGCAAGGCCTCTGCGCCGAACCGCTTGAAGCGGCCGACCTGGATCTCGACACGTGCCGCATCAGCCTGTGCACTTCCGGCTCCAGTGGCGAGCCCAAGCGCATCGACAAGCAGCTCTGTCAGCTGGCCAATGAAGTGGCCGCCCTGGAGCAGCTTTGGGGTGACGACCTGGGCGATGCGTGGATCATCGGCAGCGTCGCGACACAACATATCTATGGGCTGTTGTTCCGCGTGCTCTGGCCATTGTGCGCGGGCCGCGGCTTCAGTCGGCGGCAGCTGCCGTTTCCCGAAGACCTGCAGCGCGCGAGCCGTGAACATCCAGCTTTCGCATGGGTCGCCAGCCCCGCTCTGCTCAAGCGCATGGGCGATAACCTCGACTGGCCGGCGCTGAGCACGGTGCGCCGGATATTCTCGTCCGGTGGGGAGCTGCCGCTCGCGGCATCACAGGATCTGGAAAAACGCCTGGGACAGTGGCCGCTGGAAATCCTTGGCAGCTCCGAGACAGGCGGCATCGCATGGCGCCAGGGCGACGACTCCTGGCAACCCTTTGCTGGCATCGAGCTGAGCCTGGACCCACGAGGGGCGCTGCGCATTGCCTCGCCGTACCTGCCCGCAGGCCACGTGGAACAAAGCGCCGACGCCGCAACTATCCACCGCGACGGGCGCTTCCGCCTGCTGGGACGTCTAGACCGGATCGTCAAACTCGAAGAAAAACGTATTTCCCTGCCCATGCTCGAGCACGCGCTGTGCACTCATGCCTGGGTGACCGAAGCCCGGCTGGGCGTGATGCAACAACGCCGCGCCTCGCTCGGCGCCCTGCTGGTGCTGAGCCCTGCCGGGCTGCATGCGCTGCGCAACAACGGCCGCCGTAGCCTGCTCGAAACCCTGCGCCAGCATTTGGCCGCGCATTGTGAAATCCTCGCCTTGCCTCGCCGCTGGCGCCTTCTGCGGCAACTCCCCTTCAACAGCCAGGGCAAACTGCCCGAGGCGGATCTGCAGGCATTGCTCGATGCGCCCCGGGGAATGATGCCAGAGGTACTGGAGCAAAGACCCGGCGACAGCGAACTGCACCTTCGCCTCGTCGTGCCGGTCGACCTCGCCTGTTTTACCGGCCATTTCCCGCAGACACCCGTGCTGCCGGGAGTGGTGCAGGTGGACTGGGCCATCGCTCTGGCCGCTGCGCTGCTCGATCAACCGCGCACATTCGCGGGCATGGAAGTACTCAAGTTCCAGCGTCTGGTACGCCCCGGCGACGTCCTGGATCTGGGCCTGCGCCTGGACCCGGTACGCGGCAAGCTGTACTTCACCTACTCCTGCGCGGGCGAGCCCTGCTCCAGCGGCCGCATCTTGCTGGAGAAATCCTGTGCATAAGCCCTGCGCGGTGATCCCGGTGTACAACCATGAGCACGCAGTGCCCAGCGTCGTCGCCGAGTTGCTGCGCGCAGGCCTGCCCTGCGTGCTGGTCGATGACGCCAGCGACCCGGAGTGCGCACAGGTGCTCAGGCAGTTGGCCGAACAGGCACAGGTCTTCCTGGTCACGCTGGCAGTCAACCAAGGCAAAGGCGGTGCGGTCATGGCCGGCCTGCGCGAAGCAGCTCGGCTTGGCTTCAGCCATGCGCTGCAGGTTGACGCCGACGGCCAGCATGACCTGGGTGATGTGCAGCACTTCCTGAAGCAGTCCAGGACTTATCCGCAGGCACTGATCTGCGGTTATCCACAGTACGACGAAAGTGTGCCCAAGGGCCGTCTGTACGCCCGCTACCTGACCCACGTCTGGGTATGGATCAACAGCCTGTCGCTGGCGATTCCGGATTCGATGTGCGGCTTTCGGGTCTACCCGCTGCCAGCGACCCTGGCAGTGATAGATACGGTGCCGCTGGGCCGACGCATGGACTTCGACCCCGAGATTCTCGTCCGTCTGTCGTGGCGAAACCAGCCCATGCGCTGGCTGCCGACGCGGGTGCATTACCCTCTGGACGGCCTCTCGCACTTCCGCTTGCTGCACGACAACGCGCTGATCTCGAAAATGCACGCCAAGCTGTTCTTCGGCATGCTCGCGCGCGCACCGCGGATCCTCTGGCGGCGGTGGCGGACATGAGCAGCCAGCGCCAACATTGGGCAGCGCACAAGGAACGTGGCAGCTTCTGGCTGATGAAACTGACCGCCGTGCTGGTGCGCGTACTTGGCCGGCGACTGCTCAGCCCGGTGCTGCACGGCATCGTGCTGTACTTCTTCATCTTTGGCCGGCGTGCCCGCCTCAGTATCTGGCAGTACCAGCATTATCTTGCCGACTGGAGCGCCGGTGCGACACCCGCGCCCAACCAATGGCGGGTATTCCGGCAGTTCATGGCATTCGCGGACGCGCTGCTCGACAAGCTCGACGTCTGGAACGGCAAGCTGCGCATCGAGCATATCCAGATCATCGATCCCGGCAACCTGCGCCCGCAATTGCGCGGTGAGCGGGGCCAGATGCTGGTCGGCGCGCACCTGGGCAATCTCGAGGTCTGCCGCGCCCTGGCCGAGCTTGGCGAGCAGGTGACCATGAACGTACTGGTGCATACCCGCCATGCCGAGCAGTTCAACCGTCTGCTCGGCGAGGCGGGGGCGAGCAACCTGCGGCTGATCCAGGTCAGCGAGCTGGACCCTGCCATCATGCTGCAGCTCAGCCAGCGCCTGGAGCGCGGCGAGTGGCTGGCGATCGCCGGCGACCGTGTGCCGCTGCACGGTGGGCGCACGGTGGAGGTCGATTTCCTCGGGCATCGCGCAGCTTTTCCCCAAGGGCCCTGGCTGCTCGCCGGCCTGCTCGGCTGCCCGGTCAATCTGCTGTTCTGCCTCAAGCGAAACGGCCGCTATCAGGTCACCCTCGAGCCCTTTATCGAACGGCTGCCATGGCGCCGGGCGCAACGTGATCAGGTCATCAACGGCGCTGCCGCGCGCTATGCCGAACGTCTTGCTCACTACTGCCTGCAAGCACCGCAGCAATGGTTCAATTTCTACCCTTTCTGGAAGACCGATGACGATGCATCCGCATGAGCCTGTAACTTTCGGCGAGTCGCCGCTTTCGATCGAGGACATCCTGACGCTGGCCCAGCGCCAGGCCCGCCCACGCCTGCAGGACGATGCGCCTTATCGCCAGCGGATCGCGCGCGGCGCGCAGTTTCTCGACTCGCTGCTGGACAAGGAAGGGGTGATCTATGGCGTGACCACGGGCTACGGCGATTCCTGCGTGGTCGCGGTGCCGCTGGAGCATGTCCAGGCACTCCCCCGCCACTTGTACACCTTCCATGGCTGCGGCCTGGGCCGGCTGCTCGATGCACCCGCGACCCGCGCGGTCCTGGCAGCACGCTTGCAGTCGCTGTGCCATGGGGTTTCGGGGGTACGGGTGGAACTGCTCGAACGCCTGCAGGCTTTTCTGGATCACGATATCTTGCCGCTGATTCCAGAGGAAGGTTCGGTGGGCGCCAGCGGTGACCTGACACCACTTTCCTACGTGGCCGCGACACTGTCCGGCGAGCGCGATGTGCTTTTCCAGGGGCAACGGCGAAGCGCAGCCGAGGTTCATCGTGAGCTGGGCTGGCAGCCTCTGGTGCTGCGCCCCAAGGAAGCACTGGCGCTGATGAACGGCACCGCGGTCATGACCGGTCTGGCCTGCCTGGCTTTCGCTCGTGCCGACTACCTGTTGCAACTGGCCACCCGCATCACGGCCATGAATGTGATGGCCTTGCAGGGCAACCCGGAGCATTTCGACGAGCGTCTGTTTGCTGCCAAGCCTCACCCGGGCCAGGTCAAGGTTGCCGCGTGGCTGCGCCAGGACCTGGCCATCGAAGGACCGGCCGCACCGCTCCACCGCTTGCAGGACCGCTACTCGCTGCGTTGCGCCCCCCATGTGCTTGGCGTTCTGGCCGACAGCCTGGGCTGGCTGCGCGCCTTCATCGAAACCGAGCTCAACAGCGCCAACGACAACCCGATCATCGACGGCGATGCGGAGCGTGTGCTTCATGGCGGGCATTTCTACGGCGGCCACATCGCGTTCGCCATGGACAGCCTGAAGAACCTGGTGGCCAACGTCGCCGATCTGCTTGACCGGCAACTGGCCTTGCTGGTGGACGTGCGTTACAACCACGGATTGCCCAGCAATCTGTCTGGCGCGAGCGCCGAGCGGGCCATGCTCAATCACGGATTCAAGGCCGTGCAGATCGGCGCCAGTGCCTGGACCGCCGAAGCACTGAAAAACACCCTTCCCGCGAGCGTGTTCTCGCGCTCCACCGAGTGTCATAACCAGGACAAGGTGAGCATGGGCACCATCGCCGCGCGTGATGCCCTGCGAGTGCTGGAACTGACCGAGCAAGTCGCTGCGGCCACCTTGCTGGCTGCCAGCCAGGGATTATGGCTGCGCGGCCAGGAGACCGAAGCGCGCGCGTTGCCGCCAGCCCTTTCGTACATGCACGAGCAGCTGCTCGAAGATTTTGCCCCGGTCATCGAAGACCGCGCCCTGGAAAGCGATCTGCGCCTGTGCCTGGAGCGCATTGCAGCGCGCCATTGGAGGCTGCATGCGTAATCCGGGCGTATTCCACATCGATTGCGAGATCAGCGTACCGTTCTTCGATGTCGACAGCATGCACATCGTCTGGCATGGCCACTACGTGAAGTACCTGGAGGTCGCCCGCTGTGCCCTGCTCGACCGCCTGCAGCACAACTACCTGAGCATGCAGGCATGTGGCTACGCGTGGCCTGTGATCGACCTGCAAGTGCGTTACATCCGCGGAGCCACCTTTGGCCAGCGGCTGAACGTACGTGCTGCCTTGGTGGAGTGGGAAAACCGCCTGAAGATCAACTACCTGATCACCGACGCCGAGACGGGCGAGCGCATGACCCGTGCCAGCTCGGTGCAGGTCGCGGTGCACATCGACAGCGGCGAGATGCAGATGGTCTCGCCCCAGGTCATGCTCGACGCCGTGCAGAAGGTACTGGCATGAGCCGCACATGGCGTGGCCTGCTGTGCCTGGCCCTGCTGGCCGTGAGTCCGCTGACGCTGGCATTCGGCCTGGATGACCTGCGACAGCAGCTGAGCGAACCGGCGGTGATCAAGGGACCCTTCATCCAGGAAAAGCACCTGCGCGCCCTGCCGCAGCCGCTCTTGAGCAAGGGCCGTTTCGTGCTTGCCCGCGATCATGGCCTGCTCTGGCTGCTGCAGGCCCCGCTGCAGCAGGACTACCGGCTTGACGCCAGCGGCATCGCCCGCCGCGATGCCAGTGGGTGGCAACGGTTGCCGGGACGCAGTGCCGGGTCCGAGCAGAACCGGTTGTTCTTCGCCGTGCTGCAAGGCGACAGTACCGGCCTGCAGCGTGATTTCGACCTGGACCTGCAAGGTGATGCCAGGCAATGGCAATTGCGCCTGACGCCCCGCTCCTTGCTGCTCAAGCAGATTTTCACGCGGATCGACATCACCGGTGCACGGTATGTCCAGCGCATCGAACTGCTGGAAACCCAAGGCGACAGTACCGTACTGCGCATGCCCGAGAGCAGCAGCGCCGACAGCCTGACCGATGCGGAGCGCAGCGACTTTGACGAGTAACCGCTGGCTGCCACACCTCTTTACTCTGCTGTTGCTGGCTGTGCTGGCCGTGGCAGGCTGGCAGTGGCACCGCGCCGCGCCCTTGTCCGCCGACCTGATGACCCTGGTCCCCGGCGCCACCCACGACCCTCTGGCTGAGCGGGCCGAACAGCGCATGCAAGAGCCGCTGAACCGCGAGATGCTGGTGCTCGTCGGCCATCCTGACCGCGAGCAGGCCCTTGCCCTGGCACAGCAGTTGAGCTCGCAGTGGCAGGCCAGTGGCCTGTTCGAGAAGGTTCAGTGGAGTGTGCAGACCGACTTGCAGGCGCTGCGCGGGCAACTGTTGCACAACCGGCTGGCGATGCTCGCGAGCAAGGACCGCCAGCAATTGCTGGAGCATCCTGACCGCTTCATCGAGCAACGCATGCAGAGCCTGTTCGACCCGTTCGCCAGCGTCAGCCTGGTACCCAGCCAGGACGATTGGCTGGGCCTGACCGGACGCATCCAGGACAGCCTGCCCAAACCGGCCAACGTACAGCTGGACACAGGCAGCGGCGCCCTCGTTGCCGAGGACGATGGCCAGCACTGGGTGCTGGTGCGTGCACGCACACAGGGCAATGCATTCGACATGCGGTTGCCGTTGCAGGTCGCCGATCTGCTCGCACAAAGCCGCGTCCAAGCCCAGCAGGCTGGCGGGCGCTTGCTGGCCGCCAGTGGCCTGCTGTATGCCGCCAACGGCCAGCGCCAGGCCAGCCAGGAGATCACTTGGGTTGGAGGGGGTGCCACGCTTGGCATCCTGGCAGTATTGCTGCTCGCTTTTCGTTCGTGGCGTGTGCTGCTGGCGTTCATGCCGGTGCTGGTCGGAATGCTGTTCGGCAGTGTTGCCTGCGTGGCGCTGTTCGGCCAGATGCACGTCATGACGCTGGTGCTGGGATCAAGCCTGATCGGCGTGGCCGTGGACTACCCCCTGCACTACCTGTCCAAAAGCTGGAGCTTGCGCCCTTGGCGAAGCTGGCAGGCGCTGCGCCTGACCTTGCCCGGCCTGAGCCTGAGCCTGGGTACCAGTTGCATCGGCTACCTGGCCCTGGCCTTCACGCCATTTCCGGCCCTGACGCAGATCGCGGTGTTCTCGGCCGCAGGGCTGGTCGGCGCCTATCTCTGCGCGGTATGCCTGTTGCCTGCCTTGCTGGGCGGGGCCGAACTGCAGCCCATGCAATGGCCATTGCGCATCGCCGAGCACCTGGTCGCCTGTCGGCAGCGACTGCTGCAACGGGTCCCTAGCGCGGCACTACTGGGACTGTTGATGCTGTTTTGCGCAGGCGGACTGTGGCAGCTGGACAGTCGAAATGATTTGCGCCAGTGGGTCGCCAGCCCGCCACAACTGGTCGAGGAAGCGCAGGCGGTGGCGCGTATCACTGGCTACCAACCGACCAGCCAGTTCTATCTGGTGCGCGGAGCGGACCAGGCACAATTGCTCGAGCGCCTGCAAGTGCTGGGTGAAAAGCTGGATGAGCTGATCGGCCTGGGCAAACTCAAGGGCTACCGGTCGCTCAGCCAGTTGGCCGCGAGCCCTGCCCAGCAGTCGCAACTTCGACAGGCGCTGGGCGCCCTGCCTGAGCATTGGCAACCGCTGCTTGCGCTGGGAGTCCCCGAACAGGCACTGAGGGCCGAACTGGCGCAGCTCGGCAGCCTACCGCTGTCAGGTATCGAAGAGGTGTTGAGCGGGCCGCTGGGCGAGGCTTGGCGGCCGCTCTGGCTAGGTGTGGACGATGACGGGGTTGCCGCGATAGTCAGCCTGCAAGGGCTGAGCGACCCCGCGGTGCTGCGCTCGCAGGCCGCAGGCCTTGCCGGCGTGCAGTTGGTCGACCGTCTGGGCGAACTGAACCGATTGTTCGCGGCCACACAGATCAGCGCTGCCGAGCTCAAGCTGTTGTCATGCGTGCTGATCGTGGTGCTGTTGATGGTGCCGTTCGGCCTGGGCAGCGCGATGCGCATTGTCGCGCTGCCGCTGCTGGCAGCGCTGTGCAGCTTGGCCTGCCTAGGTTGGCTGGGCCAGCCGCTGACCCTGTTCAGCCTGTTTGGCCTGTTGCTGGTCACGGCGATCAGTGTCGACTACGCCATTCTCATGTACGAGCAGATCGGTGGCGCCGCCGTCAGCCTGCTTGGCACGCTGCTGGCGGCGCTCACGACCTGGCTGTCGTTCGGGTTGCTGGGTTTGTCGGGGACCCCGGCAGTCAGCAACTTCGGCTTGGCTGTAAGCCTTGGCCTGGTCTTCAGCTTTGTCCTGGCCCCCTGGGCCGCCAGCCGCGATGGAGCGCCACACAGCCCATGACCGTCGTCTTGTTCTGGGCCTGTGCACTGGTGCTGTTCCAGGTATCCAGCACACTGGGCAAGCGCCTGGGATTGATCCCCATCGTCAGTCCGCTGCTGCTGGCGACCTTGGGTCTGCCGTTGCTGATGGTCCTGTGGGTCGAGCCACACTGGCAGGTCAGCGGCGCGGCACTGGTCGCACCGGCCTGGCTGAAAGCCTTGTACGGCATGAGCTTCGCGTTGTTGCTCGGGCACATTCTCACCGATGTGATCGAGCTGCGGTTCGACCCTCAGAGCCTGAAGATCGCGCTACCCAGTTTCCTGCTGCCGTTCGCCTGTGGACTGGGTTGCGCCCTCTGGCTGCTGCCAGGACAAGCGCCGTTGGCGAGCCTGGCCTTGGGCCTGGTCTTTGCGATCACGGCGATCCCGGTGCTCTATCTGTACCTGCGTGCGATCGACTACCCGGCAGTGGCCAGCCGCCGGCTGATGCAGTCGGCTATCCTCATCGACCTGGTGTGCTGGCTGCTGCTCGGGCTTGGCCAAGGCAGCCTGCAGCCGAGCAGTCTGCTGCTTCTGCTGCTGGGCGCCGCGGCGCCGCTGCCCTTGCATGTCCTCGGCTTGCGCGCACCCAGAGTCTACAGCCTGCTGTTTTTCGTACTGCTGGTGGTGGCCGAGCACTATCGACTCAACGCGCTGATCATGGGCATCGGCTATCTGTTCTGCATGGCCTGGCTGAAGGTGCCACTGCGACTGCCATTCCCGGCAGGGTTGATGCGGCACCTGCAGCAGACGCTGGCCGTCCCACTGATACTCACCTACGGCATCGTGCAAATCGACGTCCAACACGCCCTGCAAGGTTTCGACCTGCTGCAACTCGGCGCCCTGCTGGTGCTGCCGATCCTCAGCAAGCTGATCGGCAGCTGGTTTGGCCTGAGCTGGGCAACCCCCTCGTTTCCTGGCGCGAGCAAGTGGCGCGAGAGCCTGCTGCTGAACATCCGCGGGCTCAGTGAGATCGTGTTTCTGAACATGCTGCTGCAACAACAGCTGATCAGCCCTGCGCTGTACTTCGCGCTGATGCTGATGAGCCTGGTCGCCACCTTGATGCCTGCCGTGGCTGGCCTGCACCGTATTCCCCTGAAGACTCTACAACCGGCAAGGAGGCCTCATGCCGAACACTGAACTGCAACAACGCCAGGTACTGGTCATCGGCGCCGGTCCTTCTGGGGCCATCGCAGCGGCGCTGCTCAAGCGCAACGGGCATGACGTGCTCATCCTGGAAAGGCAGCGCTTTCCGCGCTTTTCCATCGGTGAAAGCCTGCTGTGCCACTGCCTGGACTTCGTCGAGGAGGCGGGCATGCTCGAAGCGCTCGAGGCTGAGGGTTTCCAGCACAAGAATGGCGCCGCCTTCGCGTGGGGTGAAGAGTATTCCGAGTTCGATTTCGGCAAGACGTTCTCGCAGGGCAAGCCCAGCACGTTCCAGGTGCAGCGTGCACGCTTCGACCAGCTGCTCGCCGACCAGGCCGCTGCCCAGGGTGTCGAGATCCGCTACGAACACGAAATCGTCAGTGCCGACATGAGCGGCGAGCAACCGCTGTTGCGCGCCCGCCGTCCGGATGGCAGCGAGTACCTCGTCAACGCCGCGTTCGTACTGGACGCCAGCGGCTACGGCCGCGTGCTGCCCCGGCTGCTCGATCTGGAGGCACCCTCGAATTTCCCGGTGCGCCGCGCCGTCTTCACCCACATCGAAGACCGCATCACCCACCCGTCTTTCGACCGCGACAAGATTCTCATCACCACCCATCCAGAGCACCGGGACATCTGGTTCTGGACCATCCCCTTCAGCGATGGACGTTGCTCGCTGGGGGTGGTCGCCGCAGATGAGCATTTCCAGGCCGCACCGCAGGACCTGGACGCATGCCTCAAGCAGTTCGTCGCTCAGACACCAAGCCTGTCGAAGGTGCTGGTAGACGCAGTATGGGACACCCCCGCGCGGACCATCGGCGGCTACTCGGCCAACGTCAAGGCACTGCACGGCCCTGGCTTCGCGCTGCTGGGCAACGCTGCGGAATTTCTTGATCCGGTGTTCTCGTCAGGCGTGACGATCGCCATGCGTTCGGCCAGCATGGCGGCTGGCCTGCTGCACCGTCAGCTGCAAGGCGAAGCGGTGGACTGGCAGGCTGATTTTGCCGCGCCGCTCAAGCGTGGGGTCGACACGTTCCGCGCCTACGTCGAAGGCTGGTACGACGGCAGCTTCCAGGACGTCATCTATCACCCTTCCAGTTCGCCCGAGATCCGCGCAATGATCAGCTCGATCCTGGCCGGGTATGCCTGGGACCCGCGTAATCCGTTCGTTGCCGAACCCAAGCGGCGTCTGCGCACGCTGGCGGAACTCTGCGCAAGGTCCCCGGCATGAGCCAGCCTTACCTCAGCGACAGCTATGTCGAAGAAACGCGTTTTGGCTTCTGGTTCCTGCGCAGCCATACCTGGCAGCATCACGTGCTGCGTGTCGCGATCAACGACCTGCGCAGCCTGTTCGACCACGAGCTTCCCCAGGCTCCAGTGGTGCTCGACGCTGGATGCGGCCAGGGCAAGTCATTCAAGTATCTGCAGCAGGTATTTGCTCCCTCCCAATTGCTGGGTACCGACGCCGACCCTCACAGCCTGCAGCTCAGCGCGGCCGAGGCCCAGCGCCAGGGTCTCGCCGTTGAGCTTCGCGGGAGCGACTGCGCGGATCTGCGGTTCGCAGACGCCAGTGTCGACATCCTGTTCTGCCACCAGACGTTCCATCATCTGGTCGAGCAGGAAAAAGCCCTGGCCGAGTTCTACCGGGTGCTCAAGCCCGGCGGATACCTGCTGTTCGCCGAATCGACGCAAGCCTACATCGATACCTGGGTGATCCGCTGGCTGTTCCGTCACCCCATGCATGTGCAGAAGAGTGCCGAGCAGTACTTGCAGATGCTGCGCGGCCAAGGTTTCGAATTCGGGGCTCGGAACGTGTCCTACCCGTACTTGTGGTGGAGCCGGGCACGGGACTTCGGCCTGCTCGAGCGCCTGGGACTGCGCACCCCGCCACCGGTGGGCCAGCGCGACGAAACCCTGGTCAATGTGGTGGCCCGCAAACCCTTGGCGTCGGGAGTTCCACAGCCATGAAAAGCCTGCTGATGCTGCTGGCTGCACTGCTGGTAAGTGGCTGCGTGGGTCAGCAGCCATTGCCCGCCGAACTGCCAGCCCTGGACCTGCCCAGACAGCTGCATGTGCAACAAGAGCATCACGGCCAGCGGGTGGACTGGCTACTGGTGATCCAGCGCGAGGACGACCGCCTGCGCTGGTCATTGCTCGACCTGCTGGGCATGCCCCAGGCGCGCCAGTTGCTGGATCACCAGCACTGGCAGGCCGACGGCTTGCTGCCACCCAATCCCGCCGCCCGCGAACTGTTCGCCGCCATACTGTTCGCCCTGACGCCCGGGGATACGCTTGGGCAGCTTTATCCTGAGGCACGTCAGGAAGGCCAGCGGCGCTGGCTCGGGGAGCGTTGGCAGGTCACGTACCAGTCGACCGACGAATTCAGCTTGAGCATGCCGCAAGGCCTGCGCTATCTGGTCAGCCCACTGCTCAGCGAGAACGCTCCATGACCGTCTACCTCAATGCGCTAGGCCTGATCTGCGCGCTCGGGCGGGACCAGGCCGAGGTGGCCAACCGTCTGTTCGCAGGTGACTGCAGCGCGATGCAGGCGCAAGCGGGCTGGGTGCCCGGGCGCGACCTGCCGGTCGGGGCCGTGGCTGGCCCGCTGCCAGCCGTACCCTTGCCCGACCAGCACAGCCGCAACAATCAGTTGCTGCATGCCGCCGCACTGCAGATCGAAGCTCAGGTGCGAGAGGCCATCGAACGCCATGGTGCACACCGCATCGGGATAGTCCTGGGCACCAGTACCTCGGGCATTGCCGAAGCCAGCGACGGCATCGGCCACTATCTGCAGACCCGGGAATTTCCTCAGGACTATCGCTACGACCAGCAAGAGCTGAGCGCGCCGGCCAATTTCCTGGCGCACTGGCTGCAATTGAGCGGGCCGGCCTACGTCATCTCCACCGCGTGTACGTCAGGTGCGCGAGCACTGGTCAGCGCTCGCCGCCTGCTTGACCTGGGCTTGTGCGATGCGGTGGTGTGCGGAGGCGTCGACAGCCTGTGCGGTCTCACCCTGAACGGCTTCAGCGCGCTGGAGGCGATCAGTACCCAGCGCTGCAACCCCTTCTCGGTCAATCGCGACGGCATCAACATCGGCGAAGGGGCAGCGCTGTTCCTCATGAGCCGCCAAGCCGATGCCACAGGCGCATCCATCGCCCTGCTTGGCGCGGGTGCCAGCTCCGACGCCCACCATATCTCGGCACCCGAGCCCAATGGCGAAGGCGCATTCCAGGCCATGGCCAAAGCGCTGGAAAATGCGGCGCTGGCCCCTTGCCAGATCAACTACCTGAACCTGCACGGTACGGCCACTCGTCACAATGACTCCATGGAAAGCCTGGCCGTTGCCCGGTTGTTCGGTGACAGCCTGCCGTGCTCGTCGAGCAAACCGATGACCGGCCACACCCTTGGCGCCGCGGGTGCCCTGGAAGCTGCCTTCTGCTGGCTGTGCCTGAGTGCTCACAACCCAGGCCGACAGCTGCCACCGCACATCTGGGATGGCCAGGCAGATCCGCAACTGTCCCCGCTGAACCTGAACGAGGGTGGGCAATGCCTGCCCGCCAAAGGACCGCGGCGGCTGATGAGCAACTCTTTTGCCTTCGGTGGCAACAACGTCAGCCTGATTCTTGGAGAGACCCAATGATCACTTGGCCCCTGGCCGAACTGATACCGCACGCTGGCGACATGATCCTGATCGATCAGATCGACAGCTGCGACGACGAACAGATCCATACGCGCCTGACTGTACGGCCCGGCGGCCTGTTCAACCGCGGCGACGGCACCCTGCCTGCCTGGCTTGGGGTGGAGTTGATGGCGCAAAGCGTGGCCGCGTATGCCGGTTGTCGCGCGCGGCGGCTCGGACAGCCCGTGGAACTGGGCTTCTTGCTGGGTACCCGTGCGTTCACGTGCAACGTGGAGCATTTCCCTGTCGGCGCCGAACTCCACATCCATGCGTTGCGTTCCCTTGAGGACGAGAACGGCATGGGTGTGTTCGAATGTCACCTGCGCGGGCCCGGCATCCTTGCCAGCGCCCGCCTGAATGTCTATCGCCCGCCTCAGGCAGCCAGCTACCTGACCGAAGCGAACCCTGAGGAGTCCCCCCATGACTGACACCATCCTGGTAACCGGTTCAAGCCGTGGCATCGGCCGGGCGATCGCCCTGCGCCTGGCCCGCGCAGGCTACGACCTGGTGCTGCACTGCCGTAGCGGGCGCAGCGAAGCCGACAGCGTCGCCGAAGAAGTGCGGGGGCTGGGCCGACAGGCGCGCGTGCTGCAGTTCGACGTCGCCGACCGTGCCACCTGCGCGGAGGTCCTCAGTGCTGATGTCGAAACCCACGGTGCCTACTACGGCGTGGTGTGCAATGCCGGCGTGACCCGCGACGGTGCGTTTCCCGCATTGAGCGAGGATGACTGGGACCATGTGATGCGCACCAACCTCGATGGCTTCTACAACGTGCTGCACCCGGTGATGATGCCGATGATCCGCCGTCGTGCGCCGGGCCGGATCGTCTGCATCACCTCGGTGTCCGGGCTCATAGGCAACCGCGGGCAGGTCAACTACAGCGCGTCGAAGGCCGGCCTGATCGGCGCCGCCAAGTCCCTGGCCATCGAACTGGGCAAACGGCGCATCACCGTCAACTGCGTTGCACCCGGTTTGATCGATACAGCCATGCTGGATGAGCATGTGCCGGTCGAGGAGCTCATGAAGATGATTCCCGCCCAGCGCATGGGCACGCCAGAAGAAGTCGCGGGGGCGGTCAACTTCCTCATGTCTGCCGAGGCAGCCTACATCACCAGGCAGGTGCTGGCGGTCAACGGGGGGTTGTGCTGATGAGGCGTGTAGTCGTCACCGGCATGGCCGGCATCACCTCCCTGGGCAGCGACTGGCCGACCATCGCCGGACAGTTTGCCAGCAACCGCAGCGGTATCCGGCGCATGGACGAATGGGACCGCTTCGAAGAGTTAAATACTCGCCTGGCTGGCCCCATCGACACTTTCCAGGTACCGGGCCACTGGACCCGCAAGCAGTTGCGCAGCATGGGTCGGGTATCACGCCTGGCCGTCGCGGCGGCCGAGCGAGCGCTGGCCGACGCCGGGCTGCTGGGCGATGCGAGTATCCGCGACGGCCGAATGGGGGTGGCGTGTGGCTCCTCGACCGGTAGTACCGATGAGATCAAGGCTTTTGGCAACATGCTGCTCAACTCGGTGGCCGACGGTCTCAATGCCAATTCCTACGTGCGCATGATGCCGCACACCACTGCCGCCAACATCAGTATCTTCTTCGGCCTGACAGGGCGCCTTATTCCCACGTCCAGCGCCTGTACCAGCGGCAGCCAGGGGATTGGCTATGCGTACGAGGCCATCAAGTTCGGCCGTTTGCCCATGATGCTGGCAGGCGGAGCCGAAGAGCTTTGCCCGACCGAGGCCATGGTGTTCGATGCGCTCTACGCCACCAGCCTCAAGAACGACACCCCACACCTCAGTCCGCGCCCTTATGACACGGACCGTGACGGCCTGGTGATCGGTGAAGGCGCGGGCATGCTGGTCCTAGAAGAGCTGGAGCATGCCCTGGCCCGCGGCGCCAGGATTCATGCCGAGATCGTGGGGTTCGGCAGCAATGCCGATGGCCAGCACACGACCCGGCCCGAGCAGGTGACCATGCGTCGAGCCATGGAGCTCGCCCTCGAGGATGCGGGCCTGGCCCGGCAGGCAATCGGCTACGTCAACGGCCACGGCACGGCTACCGAGCAAGGTGACATCGCCGAGACCCTGGCCACCAGCAGCCTGTTCGGCCAAGGCATGCCGATCAGCTCCCAGAAGAGCTTCCTGGGACACACCTTGGGAGCATGTGGCGCGCTGGAAACCTGGTTCAGCATCGAAATGATGAACAGTGACCGTTATGTGCACACCTTGAACCTGGACCACATCGACCCTCGCTGCGGTGAGCTGGACTACCTGCGGGGTGAGTTCCGCACCATGAGCAACGAGTTCGTGATGAACAACAATTTTGCCTTCGGGGGCGTCAACACCTCGCTGGTGTTGCGCCGCTGGCGTTGAATCCTTCAATCTTCCCGAACCGGGCCGTGCCTTCTTGCGGCCGGCCCGCCCCAAGCCTCAACTGATCAAGGAACGACTCCCATGCGTCTGAAGACCTGGACCGCAACCACTGCCCTTCTGCTCTGCGCCCTTCCCGGCCTGAGCCAGGCCCGTGATACGGCCCTGTACCTGCCGTTCGACAAAGTAGTGAAGCAGATGCTCGCCGAGAAGAAGCTCGATGGCTCGGTGAAGTTCTATCTGGCTGGCGTTCAGCCCCGGGGCAAGATCAGCGTGGTGAGCCCCGCCGCGGTCACCAACAAGAAGACCAACGCTTTCAACAAGACCGACGAGGCGGCCTGCGAATGGGCCCTGCAATCAGCGTTGCTGACCATGCAGGATGCTGCACGCAAGGTCAGTGCAAACGCGGTGACCAATATCGCCAGCTACTACAAGAAGAACGAGCGCAAGGACGCCGCCACCTATGAATGCCATGCCGGTGCGGTGATCGCTGGCGTGGCGCTCAAGGGCGATCTGTCGCGCGTGGACTGACCCCTACGGCGTGGCGAGAGCATGCCCTGTCCACGCTCCTGCGCCAGCGGGTGCGAGGCCGGAGGTCGAACGATATAATGGAACTTATCATTAGCTAGCTATATGATTTTTCCATTGCATGACTGGCCGCCGTGCCAAGGTATCCCTGTGAAAACTGCTGTAGCGCCGCTTCCCGCCACCGTTGAAGCCGCAGCAAGGCCTCCCCTGAACGACCTCTGGATCGAGAAAGGCACTCCCGCCTTTCTCAAGACGGTCCTGGCACTGTTCAGCGGCGGCTTCGCCACTTTTGCCCTGCTCTACTGCGTGCAACCGATGATGCCCCTGCTGTCGCAGGAGTTTTCCATCAATGCCGCGCAGAGTAGCCTGGTGCTGTCCATCTCGACCGGCCTGCTGGCGGTCGGCCTGTTGATCACCGGACCGATCTCGGATCGCATCGGGCGCAAGCCGGTGATGGTCTTCGCACTGGTCTGCGCAGCCTTGAGCACCCTGGTCAGCGCGGTAATGCCGACCTGGGAGCTGGTACTCGCCACCCGCGCGCTGGTCGGCCTGTCGCTCAGCGGCCTTGCGGCGGTGGCCATGACCTATCTCAGCGAAGAGATCCATCCCCAGCACATCGGCCTGGCCATGGGCCTGTACATAGGCGGCAATGCAATCGGGGGCATGAGCGGGCGGCTGATCGCCGGGGTGCTGATCGACTTTGTCAGCTGGCACACGGCGATGCTGGTGATTGGCAGCCTCGCGCTCGCCGCGGCGGTGGTGTTCTGGAAGGTCCTGCCCGAGTCGCGCAACTTCCGTGCGCAGGCGATGAACCCACGCAGCCTGCTGGACGGTTTCACCGTGCACTTTCGCGATGCCGGGTTACCTTGGCTGTTTCTTGAGGCCTTCTTGCTGATGGGTGCTTTCGTCACCCTGTTCAACTACATCGGCTACCGCCTGCTGGCCGCGCCTTACCACATGGACCAGGCCTGGGTCGGCCTGCTGTCGGTTGTGTACCTGGCGGGGATCTACAGCTCGGCGCAGGTGGGTTCGCTGGCCGACAGGCTGGGCCGCCGCAAGGTGTTCTGGGCGAGCATCCTGGTGATGGCGGGCGGCATGCTGCTGAGCCTTGCCACTCCGCTGGCGGTGGTGGTGATCGGCATGCTTGTGTTCACCTTCGGCTTCTTTGGTGCGCATTCGGTGGCGAGCAGCTGGATAGGCCGCCGCGCGCTGAAGGCCAAGGGGCAGGCATCGTCGCTGTATCTGTTCAGCTATTACGCGGGTTCAAGCGTGGCCGGGACGGTGGGCGGGGTGTTCTGGCATTACGGTGGCTGGAATGGGATCGGGATGTTCATCGGCGCGCTGCTGACGGTGGCGCTGCTGGTGGCGTTGCACCTGAGCCGGTTGCCGCCGAAAGGCTAAGGCGTTTCGCCGCCCCGTGGAGGGGCGGCATTCGCATCACTTCAGGATTTCGACCACATCCACATCCACCTCTCGGCTCATCAGGTTCTTTTCGACTTCACCGGTCAGCTTGACCCTGGTCTTGTCGTTGAACGGCGTGGCCGGCAGGTCTTCGTTGTCGATCTCGACGGTGATGGTGCCGGTGTCGTCCTTGAACTCGTACTTGTCGTCGTTGTTGATCTTCTTGGTCACGAAGCCTTGCAGCTGTACCGGCGTATCGTCGGCGGCTTCATTGGCGGCGGCGACGTTGGTCACCGGCTGGGCGCCGGGGCCGGTGTAGCTGGCGGCCAGGGCAGCAGTGCTGAACAGGGGGGCAAGCAGGAGGGCGAGGTAACGGGTTTTCATGGGATCTGGTCCTGGGTCGGTTTCGTTGGAGCCAGATTAGTACCCACCGCTGAACTGAAACTTAATGCAAAAAAAACCGGCCGAGGCCGGTTTTTTCATCGGTCACCTGCTTACGAGTGATACCGCGCCGATAATTCATGCACGGCATTGATGAACGCACCGGCGTGCTCAGGATCGACTTCCGGGGTGATGCCATGGCCGAGGTTGAACACGTGACCACTGCCCTGGCCATAGCTCTCGAGGATGCGCCCGACTTCCTGGCGGATCGCCTCGGGCTTGGCGTAGAGCACGGTCGGGTCCATGTTGCCCTGCAGCGCGACCTTGTCGCCCACGCGGCGGCGAGCGTCGCCGATGTCGCAGGTCCAGTCGAGACCCAGGGCATCGGCGCCAGCCTCGGCGATGCTTTCAAGCCACAGGCCGCCGTTCTTGGTGAAGAGAATCACCGGCACCTTGCGTCCGTCATGCTCGCGGATCAGGCCGCTGACGATCTTGCGCATGTAGGCCAGCGAGAACTCCTGGTACGCCGCGGCCGACAGGTTGCCGCCCCAGGTGTCGAAGATCTGCACCGCTTGCGCGCCCGCCTGGATCTGCCCATTGAGGTAGCTGGTTACCGACTGCGCCAACTTGTCGAGCAGCAGGTGCATGGCCTGGGGGTTGTCGTAGAGCATGGCCTTGGTCTTGCGGAAGTCTTTCGACGAGCCGCCTTCGACCATGTAGGTGGCCAGGGTCCAGGGGCTGCCGGAGAAACCGATCAGCGGCACGCGGCCGTTGAGTTCGCGGCGAATGGTGCTGACGGCGTCCATGACATAGCCCAGGTCCTTGTGCGGATCGGGAATCGGCAGGGCTTCGATGTCGGCCAGGGTGCTGACGACCTTCTTGAAGCGCGGGCCTTCGCCGGTCTCGAAGTACAGGCCCTGGCCCATGGCATCGGGAATGGTGAGGATGTCGGAGAACAGGATCGCTGCGTCCAGCGGGTAGCGGTCCAGCGGCTGCAGGGTGACCTCGCAGGCAAACTGCGGGTTCATGCAAAGACTCATGAAGTCACCGGCCTTGGCGCGGCTCGCGCGGTATTCCGGCAGGTAGCGGCCGGCCTGGCGCATCATCCACACCGGGGTCACGTCCACGGGTTGCTTGAGCAGTGCACGCAGGAAACGATCGTTCTTCAGGGCAGTCATGTCGGCATCCGGAAAAAAAGTGCGGGCATTTTCTCAGACACCAACGGAAAAGGCACGGGAGTAGCCGTGCCTTTTGTCTATCGAGTGCATTGGATCAATAGATTTGGCGGAGAACCGCTCAGACCTCGAGGTAATCCAGAATGCCTTCGGCCGCATTGCGTCCTTCGAAGATCGCCGTCACGACCAGGTCCGAACCGCGAACCATGTCGCCGCCGGCAAAGATCTTCGGATTGCTGGTCTGGTGCTTGAACGTGCCCTTCTCCGGTGCCACCACGCGGCCCTGGCTGTCAGTCTGGATACCAAACTGGTCGAACCACGGTGCCGGGCTTGGACGGAAACCGAAGGCAATGACCACGGCATCGGCCGGCAGGATCTCCTCGGAACCGGGGATCGGCTCGGGGCTTCGACGGCCACGGGCATCCGGCTCGCCGAGACGGGTCTCGACCACTTTCACGCCTTCGACCCTGTCTTCACCCACGATCGCGATCGGCTGGCGGTTATAGAGGAACTTCACGCCTTCTTCCTTGGCGTTCTTCACCTCTTTGCGCGAGCCGGGCATGTTCGCCTCGTCACGGCGATAGGCACAGGTGACCTGCTTGGCGCCCTGGCGAATCGAAGTGCGGTTGCAGTCCATCGCGGTGTCGCCACCGCCCAGAACCACCACCTTCTTGCCCTGCATGTCGACGAAGTCTTCCGGCGACTTCTCGAAACCCAGGTTGCGGTTGACGTTGGCCACCAGGAAATCCAGTGCGTCATGCACGCCTGGCAGGTCTTCGCCAGGGAAGCCGCCCTTCATGTAGGTGTAGGTACCCATGCCCATGAACACGGCATCGTATTCGGCAAGCAGCTGCTCCAGGGTAATGTCCTTGCCCACTTCGACATTGAGGCGGAACTCGATGCCCATGCCGGTGAAGACTTCGCGGCGATTGCTCAGCACGGTCTTTTCCAGCTTGAATTCGGGAATGCCGAAGGTCAGCAGGCCACCGATCTCGGGGTTGCGGTCGAAGACTACCGGGGTCACGCCGGCGCGCACCAGCACGTCGGCGCAGCCCAGGCCTGCAGGGCCTGCACCGATCACCGCAACGCGCTTGCCGGTCGGCTTGACCTTGGACATGTCCGGACGCCAGCCCATGGCGAAGGCGGTGTCGGTGATGTACTTCTCGACCGAACCGATGGTGACTGCGCCAAAACCGTCGTTGAGGGTGCAGGCACCTTCGCACAGGCGGTCTTGCGGGCACACGCGGCCGCAGACTTCCGGCAGGGTGTTGGTCTGGTGCGACAGCTCGGCCGCGGCCAGGATGTTGCCTTCCGACACCAGCTTGAGCCAGTTGGGAATGAAGTTGTGTACCGGGCACTTCCACTCGCAGTACGGGTTGCCGCAACCCAGGCAGCGGTGCGCCTGTTCGGTCGACTGCTGCGGCTTGAAGGGCTCGTAGATCTCGACGAACTCTTTCTTGCGCTGGCGCAGCAGCTTCTTCTTCGGGTCTTTACGCCCGACCTCGATGAACTGGAAGTCGTTACTCAGACGTTCAGCCATTTTTCAAAACCTCTTAACAGCAGCTGCAAGCTTCTAGCTTCCAGCTGCAAGACGATCACGTAAGCCCGGCAAACCTCGTACTGCGTTTACTTGCAGCTCGAGGCTTGCCACTTGCAGCTGTTCTTACTGCGGGTTGGCACGGGTGCTGGACAGCAGTTGCTTCAGATTGGCCGCCTTGGGCTTGACTAGCCAGAAGCGCCGCACGTAGTCGTCCAGGTTTTCGAAGAGCTCACGCCCCCACTCGCTGCCGGTCTCTTCCACATATTCGCCAAGGACACGCGCCAGGTGGCTGCGGTACGCCTCCATCGCTTCACCACTGATACGCTGGATTTCCACCAGCTCGTGGTTGAGCTTGTCGAAGAAGCTGTTGTCCATGTCGAGCACGTAGGCGAAGCCGCCAGTCATGCCAGAACCGAAGTTGTAACCGGTCTTGCCCAGGATGCAGACAAAGCCACCGGTCATGTATTCACAGCAGTGATCGCCCGTGCCCTCGACGACGGCATGGGCACCTGAGTTGCGCACGGCGAATCGCTCGCCTGCGGTACCAGCAGCGAACAGCTTGCCGCCTGTGGCGCCGTACAGGCAGGTGTTGCCGATAATGGCGCTGTGCTGGGTTTCGAACGGGCTGCCGGCAGGCGGTACGATCGTCACCTTGCCACCGGTCATGCCTTTGCCGACGTAGTCGTTGGCATCGCCTTCCAGGTGCAGGTTCAGGCCACCGGCGTTCCACACACCAAAGCTCTGACCGGCAGTACCGTTGAAGCGGAAGGTGACAGGCGCCGATGCCATGCCCTGGTTGCCGTGAAGGCGGGCGATCTCGCCGGAGATCCGCGCGCCGATCGAACGGTCGCAGTTGCAGATATCCAGGCTGAACTCGCCACCGGAACGGTCGCGAATGGCCGGCAGGGCCATCTCGACCATCTTCTCGGCCAGCTCGCCCTTGTCGAACGGCGGATTGCGCTCGACCAGGCAGAATTGCGGCTTGTCGGCCGGCACGTGGGGGCTGCCCAGCAGCGGACTGAGGTCCAGGTGCTGCTGCTTCTCGGTTTCACCAGGGAGCATTTCCAGCAGGTCGGTGCGCCCGATGAGCTCGCCCAGGCTGCGCAGGCCCAGCTTGGCCAGCCACTCGCGGGTCTCTTCTGCGACGAAGGTGAAGAAGTTGATCACCATGTCGACGGTGCCGATGTAGTGATCCTTGCGCAGCTTGTCGTTCTGGGTCGCGACGCCTGTGGCGCAATTGTTCAGATGGCAGATGCGCAGGTACTTGCAGCCCAGGGCGATCATTGGCGCGGTGCCGAAGCCGAAGCTCTCGGCGCCAAGGATGGCCGCCTTGATCACATCGAGCCCCGTCTTCAGGCCGCCATCGGTCTGTACCCGGACCTTGCCGCGCAGGTCGTTGCCGCGCAGGGTCTGGTGGGTTTCAGCCAGGCCGAGTTCCCACGGCGCGCCGGCGTACTTGATGGACGTCAGCGGCGAGGCGCCGGTGCCACCGTCGTAGCCAGAGATGGTGATCAGGTCGGCGTAGGCCTTGGCAACGCCCGCGGCGATGGTACCGACACCGGCCTCCGCCACCAGCTTGACCGATACCAGTGCCTTTGGATTGACCTGCTTGAGGTCGTAGATCAGCTGGGCCAGGTCTTCGATCGAGTAGATGTCATGGTGCGGCGGCGGCGAGATCAGCGTCACGCCCGGTACTGCATAGCGCAGGCGAGCGATCAGCCCGTTGACCTTGCCGCCCGGCAGCTGGCCGCCTTCGCCTGGCTTGGCGCCTTGGGCAACCTTGATCTGCAGCACTTCGGCGTTGACAAGATATTCAGGCGTGACGCCAAAGCGGCCGGTCGCCACCTGCTTGATCTTGGAGCTGCGGATGGTGCCATAGCGGGACGGGTCTTCGCCGCCCTCGCCGGAGTTGGAGCGCGCGCCCAGGCGGTTCATGGCCTCGGCCAGGGCCTCGTGGGCTTCCGGCGACAGCGCGCCCAGGGAAATACCGGCGGAGTCGAAACGCTTGAGGATCTCTTCGAGCGGCTCGACGTCTTCGATGGCCAGCGGCTGGTCGGCCACCTTGACCTTGAGCAGGTCGCGGATCATCGATACCGGGCGCTGGTCGACCAGCGTGGTGTATTCCTTGAACTTGGCGAAGTCGCCCTGCTGCACGGCAGCCTGCAGGGTGTTGACCACATCAGGGTTGTACGCGTGGTACTCGCCACCGTGCACGAACTTCAACAGGCCGCCTTGCTGGATCGGCTTGCGCGCGCTCCAGGCTTCGGTGGCGAGCAGTTTCTGCTCGTTCTCGATGTCGACGAAACGCGCACCCTTGATGCGACTGGCAACGCCGCGGAAGCTCAAGCCGACCACTTCATCCGACAGGCCGACAGCTTCGAACAGCTGCGCACCCCGGTAGGAGCCGACGGTAGAGATGCCCATCTTCGAAAGGATCTTCAGCAGACCCTTGGAGATGCCTTTGCGGTAGTACTTGAAGACTTCATCCAGATCGCCCAGCACTTCCCCGGTACGAATCAGGTCGGCCAGCACTTCATAGGCCAGGTAGGGGTAGACAGCCGAAGCACCAAAGCCGAGCAGTACGGCGAAGTGATGCGGGTCACGGGCAGTGGCGGTCTCGACCAGGATGTTGCTGTCGCAGCGCAGGCCCTTTTCGGTCAGGCGGTGGTGAACCGCGCCAACGGCCAGCGACGCATGCGCCGGCAACTTGCCCGGGGCAATGTTGCGGTCGCTCAGTACCAACTGGGTCTTGCCGGCACGCACCGCTTCTTCGGCCTGGTCGGCGATGTTGCGGATGGCCGCTTCCAGTCCCAGGCCCTGCTCGTAGTTGAGGTCGATAAGCTGGCGTTCGAAACCCTCTCGCTCCAGGTTCATCAGCGAGCGCCACTTGGCGGGCGAGATGACTGGCGAGCTGAGGATCACCCGTGACGCATGCTCCGGGGACTCCTGGAAAATGTTGCGCTCGGCACCCAGGCAGATTTCCAGCGACATCACGATCGCTTCGCGCAGTGGGTCGATCGGCGGGTTGGTGACCTGCGCGAACTGCTGGCGGAAGTAGTCGTAAGGCGAACGCACGCGCTGGGACAGGATCGCCATCGGCGTGTCATCGCCCATCGAGCCTACGGCTTCCTGGCCTTGCTCGCCGAGCGGGCGCAGCACCTGGTCACGCTCCTCGAAGGTGATCTGGAACATCTTCATGTACTGCTTGAGCTGGTCGGCGTCGTAGCTCGCCGGGCCCTGGTCGTCGCTCAGGGTCGCCTGGATGCGCATGGCGTTCTGGCGCAACCAGCGCTTGTACGGATGGCGCGACTTGAGGCGGTTGTCGATCGCATCGGTGTCGAGGATCTGGCCGGTTTCGGTATCGACGGCAAAGATCTGCCCCGGACCGACGCGGCCCTTGGCAATGACGTCCTCGGGCTTGTAGTCCCACACGCCGATTTCCGACGCCAGGGTGATATACCCGTTGGTGGTGGTGACCCAGCGCGCCGGGCGCAGGCCGTTGCGGTCAAGCAGGCAGACCGCGTGGCGGCCTTCGGTCATGACCACGCCAGCCGGGCCGTCCCACGGTTCCATGTGCATGGAGTTGTATTCGTAGAAGGCGCGCAGGTCCGCGTCCATCGTCTCGACGTTCTGCCACGCTGGCGGAATGATCATGCGCACGCCGCGGAACAGGTCGATGCCACCGGTGACCATCAGCTCGAGCATGTTGTCCATGCTCGAGGAGTCGGAGCCAACGCGGTTGACCAGCGGGCCGAGTTCCTCGAGGTCGGGGATCAGCTCGTTGGTGAACTTGGTGCGACGGGCCACCGCCCAGTTGCGGTTACCGGTGATGGTGTTGATCTCGCCGTTGTGGGCGAGGAAGCGGAATGGCTGCGCCAGCGGCCATTTCGGCAGGGTATTGGTGGAGAAGCGCTGGTGGAACACGCAGATCGCGGTCTGCAGGCGCTCATCGCCCAGGTCTGGATAAAAGGCGGCAAGGTCTGCCGGCATCATCAGGCCTTTGTAGATGATGGTCTTGTGCGAGAAGCTGCAGATGTAGTGATCGCTGTCTTCGGCATTGGCCACCGAGGAGCGCCGACGGGCGCTGAACAGCTTGATGGCGAATTCCTGGTCGCTCAGGCCATGGCCCGCGATGAACACCTGCTCGATCTGCGGCAGGCGTTCAAGGGCCAGGCGGCCGAGGACGCTGGTATCGATCGGCACCTTGCGCCAGCCCACCAGTTGCAGGCCGGCCGCGAGAATTTCGCGGTCCATGTTGGCGCGGGCGGCTTCGGCACGCACCGGGTCCTGATTGAAAAACACCATGCCGACGGCGTACTGCTTGGGCAGCTCGACGGCAAAGTGCTCCTGGGCCTTGGCGCGCAGGAACTGATCAGGCTTTTGCATCAGCAGGCCGCAGCCGTCGCCGGTCTTGCCGTCAGCATTGATCCCACCACGGTGGGTCATGCACGTCAGCGCCTGCATGGCGGTTTGCAAAAGGTGGTGGCTCGGTTCGCCCGTCATGTGGGCAATCAGGCCGAAACCACAGTTATCCTTGAATTCTTCGGGATGGTACAGACCTGTTTTCATAGACACTTTCTCACCAGGTTCGCCTCTCGACGAAGGCAAATCTTCTTTTAGTACAACCACTTACCATCCACGCCGATCAAATGCCAGCTTTTTGCGGTGGTCATGGGCAACCATTGTTGCACAGCGAAAGGTGCGCTCACAAATTTTCATGACGCATCATTAAAAATTTATGTCGCAATTTTGAATGTTCTTGGGCCTATGCCGTGTTACGGACCAGCCGGAGTCTGAAGCGTTTCAGCCTGGACTGCAACAGAGGCTTGTGGCCGGCAGTCTGGGACAGACAAGCCTGCCGCGCGTTGGCGCAGCAGGCTTGACGAAATTCAGGAGTCGCTCAGCAACAGGGCGGCGGGGGTAATGCCGCCCGGAAGGGATCTCAGCGAGCTGTTGCCAGCTCTTGTTGGACGCTGGCGACAGTACGAGGCCAAGGTTTACCAGCCTGGACCTTCGCTGGCAAGTTTTTGATTGCAGCCAGTGCCGCATCACGGCTGGCGAAGCTGCCATAGGTGACCACGTAAAGCGGCTTGCCCTGCAGGGTCTTCTTGAAATAGCGATACTCGCCACCCTGCGCCTTGACATACGACTGTGCCGATGTTTCCGAGCTGGTGCCCAGGATCTGCACCACGTAGTTGCCCGGTTTCTGAGCCGAATACCAGCCACCACCGGCAGCCCCGGTCTGGGCTGGCTTGGCGCTGGCAACTTGAGTCGGGGCTGGTGCCGGTGCGGGTTTGGCAGCAGGTGCTACCGGTTTGGCTGGCGGCGCCGCTGCCGGTTTCTCGGCAGGTACTGCCGGCTGCAGAGGCTCGGCCGCAGGCACCTGGGCCTGCGTAGGAGCAGGACCTGCCGCCACACCTTGGGGCGGCGCGGTGGTGGTGACGGTGGGTGGCTGCAGCGCGGTATCGCCAGCCGGGCTGCTTTCTTCACCCTCGCCCATGCCCGCAGCCTGGGCCAGCGGCTCGCGCATCACCGGCTGCGACTGACCCTCGAGGGGCAGCGGCCGCGGCTGGGACGAGCCGGAAAATTCGATGGCCGGATTGCCGTTGTTGGACTGCGCATTGCCAGGCTTGCCCTCGCCCAGCGGCAGCTGGGCCTGCTGCGCGGGAGCATCGGTCGGCGCCTGGTCACCTTTCTTGGGCATCAGCACCGCTGCGGCAACAGCGACGACAACGACAGCGGACAGTGCCAGTACGTGTTTCTTAGGCATATTGAACCCCATGGATGGTCGCTTGGCCGAGTTACGGCTGGCGAGCATGGCTTCGATCAAGGTATCACGGGCGACCTGGTTGATTGCACCAGGCCAGCCATCGGAGTGTTCGTGGATCTCGGCGATCTGCTCACGCGTGAACACCTCGAGTCCCCGCCCGGCGCCTTCCAGGCGCTGTTCGAGGTACTCGCGGGTCTCTTCCTCGCTGTATGGGGCAAGCTCGATGACATGGATACGTTCCTGATCCGCATTGAGCTCATCCAGTTCAGCGATCAGTGAGGGTTCGCCAAACAGGAACACGTGCGGACGCCCTTCAGGAGTGCCCGCCGCCAGCTCCAGCAACGCTTGGAGTGCCGACTCGTCGAGTTGTTCCGCATCGTCTACCAGCAAATAGACTTCCTGGCCGGTCAGCGCCAGCTGGACCACCTGGCTGAGGATGGGGGTAACCTCCGCCTGGGCGACCTTGAGCGCCTGGGCCACCTGACGCAGGACGCTGGCCGCATCGGTCACGCCACGGGTGGATACCACCACGCTCTGCACCGATTGCTTGTTGGTGCTGGCCACCAGGGCCTGGCGCAACAGCGTCTTGCCGCTGCCCAAGGGGCCGGTGACCACCAGCATCAGCTGGCTGTAGCGTGCCAGGTGATGCAATTGCCCCAGCACCGGCTTGCGCTGGGCCGGAAAGAACTTGAAACCTGGTACCCGAGCCGCGAAGGGGTCGTGGTTCAACTGGTAGTGCCCAAGAAAGGCCTCATCGGCATGCAAACTAGTCATCGCGCTGTCACAACCTCAAAGCTGGGCCACAATCGCGCGGTAATCCGCGGCCAGGGTGGCCTGAAGAATCTCTTTCGGATAGTCGTCGGTGACCACGGCCTCGCCCATCTGGCGCAACAGCACCAGGCGCAGGCGGCCATCGAGCACCTTCTTGTCGACTGCCATATGCTCCATGAAGTGCGCCGGGGTCATTTCCTCGGGCGGCACCACCGGCAAACCTGCATCCTTGAGCAGGCGGATACCGCGGTCACGCGCCTGCTGGTCGATCCAGCCCAGGCGCATCGACATCTCCAGCGCCATGACGGTGCCTGCCGACACCGCTTCGCCGTGCAGCCAGACGCCATAGCCCATGTGGGTTTCGATGGCATGGCCAAAAGTGTGGCCCAGGTTCAGTGTGGCCCGCACGCCCGACTCACGTTCGTCCGCGCCAACCACAGCCGCCTTGGCGGCGCAGGAGCGGCGAATGGCCTCGGTCAGCGCAGTGGTATCGAGCCCGCGCAGTGCTGTCATGTGTTCTTCAAGCCAGCCCATGAACGGCTCGTCGCAGATCAGGCCGTACTTGATGACTTCCGCCAGGCCGGCCGACAGCTCGCGCTCCGGCAAGGTGGCCAGGCTGGTGGTATCGATCAGCACGGCGTTGGGCTGGTAGAACGCCCCGACCATGTTCTTGCCCAGCGGATGATTGATGCCGGTCTTGCCACCCACCGACGAATCGACCTGGGACAACAGGGTGGTCGGCACCTGGATAAAGTCCACGCCACGCTGATAACAGGCCGCCGCGAACCCCGCCATGTCACCGATGACGCCGCCGCCAAGGGCGACGACCGTGGTGCGCCGGTCATGCCGCGCGGTCAGCAGCGCGTCGAAGATCAGTTGCAGGGTTTCCCAGTTCTTGTGGGCCTCGCCATCAGGCAGCACCACGGGCAGCACCGAATAAGCGCCCAGGGTACGGGACAGACGTTCGAGATAGAGGGGCGCGACAGTCTCGTTGGAGACGATGGCAACCTGCCGCCCGGCAATGTGCGGGGCCAGCAACTCGGACTGGTCCAGCAGGCCTTCGCCAATGTAGATCGGGTAGCTACGTTCGCCCAGGTCGACCTTAAGTGTCTGCATGTATCCCCACAATGAACTAGGGCGCGGCATCGACGCTCGACCCGCGCGGTAACGTTGAACCCCGCCTCGGCCTGGCAGGCCGCCGAGGATAGTCCCGGCTTATCGGGGGGGCAACTGCTGCAAGCGATCCAGGATATCGAGCACCACCATGCGTGGCGGCCGCTCGTCGGTTTCCACCACCAGATCGGCGATCTCGCGGTATAGCGGGTCGCGCGTCTCTAGCAAGGCGCGCAAGGTGGCTTCTGGATTGGCGGTCCGCAGCAAGGGCCGGTTGCGGTCGCGGGCAGTACGCCCCACCTGCTGCTCGACCGAAGCGTGCAGGTACACGACCCGTCCACCGGCATGCAGCGCACGGCGATTGGCCTCACGCATCACGGCTCCACCCCCGGTGGCCAGCACCACGCCATCGAGGCCGCACAGCTCGGCAATCATTGCCTCCTCGCGGTCGCGAAAGCCCGGTTCGCCTTCCTTGTCGAAGATCCACGGGATATTGGCGCCGGTTCGCAGTTCGATTTCCTTGTCGGAATCCTTGAACAACAGGCGCAGCTCTTTGGCCAACAGGCGCCCAATGGTGCTTTTGCCAGCGCCCATCGGCCCTACAAGTATCAAATTTCGCACAGAATCAACGACTCACAGCAATCGCCTGGTCACCCATGATACGCGGAGTCAGGAAGACCAGCAGCTCAGATTTTTTCTCTTGTAATGCATCGCGTCGAAACAGCCGCCCAACATACGGCAGATCGCCCAGAAATGGCACCTTGTCGACCACATTACTTTGCACCGTCGAGTAGACGCCGCCGATGACGATGGTCTGGCCATCGCCCACGCTGACCTTGGCATTGACCTCGTTCTTGCGGATTGCCGGTACGTTGCCCTGTGCATTGAGGTAGTCAGGCTCGTCCTTGGTCACCTTCACCGCCATGATCACCCCGTTGCCCGGGGTGATCTGCGGCGTCACTTCAAGGGACAGAGACGCTTCGCGAAACGAGATCGACGTGGCGCCGCTGCCGCTGGTTTCCTGGTACGGCACCTCGGTGCCCTTGAGGATCCTGGCGGTTTCCTTGTCCGCGGTGACCACCTTGGGCTGGGAGACGATTTCGCCATTGCCGCTTTTTTCCATGGCGCTGAGTTCAAGATCCAGCAAGACATCGCTGCGCAGCAGCCCGACTCCGAGGCTGGCGGTGGCCCGTTCGGCGCCCAGGTCGACGAACACATCACCGCCCAGGCCGCTACCCTCAGGCTTGAGCGAGCGCCCCCAGCGCACACCCAGGCTGCGCTCATAATCGACATTGGCCTCGACGATGCGCGCCTCGATCATCACCTGGCGCAGCGGGACGTCCAATCGAGCCACAAGCTGGCGCAACTCGGCGAGCCGGTCGGCGGGCTGGGTGGCCACCAGTGTATTGGTACGCGCGTCGACGCTCAGGCTGCCACGCCCGGCAAGAATGCCATCGTCGGCCAATGCGGCGAGCAGCAGTTCGGCGAGGTCACCGGCGTTGGCGTGATGGATAGGCAGCAGTTCGCGCTGCAGCGGCTGCAACTGGGCATCCAGTTCGAGGCCGAGCCGCGCCTCCCGCGCCTGTTCGGCCAGCTCGGCAGCGGGCGCGACCAGCATCACGTTGCCCTCCTCCCGCCTGCCAAGCCCCTTGCTGCGCAGCACCAGGTCGAGCGCTCGCTCCCAGGGCACGTCCTGCAAGCGCAGGGTGATATTGCCTTGCACCGAGTCACTGGCTACCAGGTTGATTCCGGCAAAGTCTGCAAGTACCTGCAACACCGAACGCACCTCCACGTCCTGGAAGTTCAACGACAGCCGCTCATCCGCTGTGACCTGTGTTGCCGTCGTCGCCCGCATCGGCAAGGCTGCCAGTAACACCATTATCGCCATGCCCTTCAAGCTCATCCGTGACCTCCATGACCGTTCTCTTCTTGAGAATGAGATACCGCGCTTGCTCCAGCCAGCCCTGGCCATCGACAAACCGTGGTTCAAGCACCTCTACCTGCTGTTCGTCTATTCGACTGACCCGGCCCTCGGCACGTCCGACGGGGTCCCCTACCCGCACCCGATGCACCGCGCCGGCCAAGCGCAGCAACGCCTGGTGCTCGCCGTGCCGGGCAAGGCTGCCGACCATCTCCAGCTGTTCGAGCGGAACGCTCGCAAGGAGGTTGGCGACGACCTGCCCGGTTTTGCGCCGGAACGGGTCGATGACCGGCAACCGACCTTGGCCACGAGCGGTCTCGGCAGCCAGTGACCGCGGGATTCCGGGACCCTGTTGGTCCGCATGGTAGGCATTGACGGCCACGTGCATGCGCAGCCGACCCGTCCCCCCTTCCACCGCGACCATTCGCAAGTGCTGCACGCGCAGCAGACGCAGTTGGCCCAGCCATTGGTCAAGCCACAGGCGCAGGGCCGGGTAGCGGCCGACCACTTGCAAGGTCAGGGGGACCGTTCGATACCCAGGGCCGTCAGACGACTCCAGCGCGTCAACCTGTTCGAACAGCAGGCCATGCTCACGCCCCAGCCTGGAGAGGTCTTCAAGCACCTCGGCCATGTCTCCGCCGGCCGCCAGCCGCCAACGGGTGTCCTGCAGCTGCTGGCGTGAGCACTCCAGTGCGGCCTGCAACTCGGTGAACCGATGTGCCTGCTGGTCTTTGCCCACCCGCTCCGCGTGAAGGTCCCGGGCCTGGCCGGCACCTATGCCCAGCTCTACGCGCAATGCATCAAGCCGCACGCAGTACCCGAGCCCCAGCACACCTAGCATTACCAACGCCAGCAAAGCGGCCTTGAACAGTGTTGAACGCTCGGCAAGCCCTTGCCAGTCGGGAAGCAGACTGAAGCTCATGATCCGGGCGCCAGCATCCTGGCCGACAAGCGGAAAGCCTCGCCCTTGGGTTCGCTACGCAACTGCTGCAGATCGACCTCATGCAGCAACGGTGCGGTCTGCAGGCTACGCATCAGCTGGGCTACCAGGCTCCCCGACGTGGCGATGCCCTGCAACTGCACGTCAGCGCCCTTGAGTGCCAGGCCCGTCAGATAGACCCCCTCGGGCAACACTTGCTCAAGCTGCTCGAAAAAGGCCAACGCATTGCCCTCCCCAGCGCGCAAGCCAGCAAGCACTGCTTGCTCCTCATGCACGTCGGAAAGGGTCTGTTCGAGGCCGGCCATTTCAGACAACCGCCGATCCAGCGTTACCAGCTCTGCCTGGGCACGATCGTGGGCCAGAGCCTGTAGCTGCAAGCGCTGGCGCCCGATCTGGTCAAGCATCAGGACACCACAGAGCGCCAACAGCGCGGCGCCCACCAGCGAAGCCTGGAGGCGGCGGACTGCTGCCAGGCGTCGGCGCTCCCGCCAAGGCAACAGGTTCAGTCGCAGCATCAGCGCAGCCCTCCCATGGCCAGACCGCAGGCCATGGCCATTGCCCCCCGCGCTAGCGTGAGGTCAGCGGCGTCTGGCAAGGCCGTCAGATCGAGCCCGGTCAGCGGCTCAAGCCTTTGCGTGGAGATGCGCAGGCGGTCCTGCAGGTATCCGCGCAAATCTCCGCAAGCGCCCCCCGCACCGGCCAACAGCAGGACATCGACCCGAGCACCCTGCAACACACATCCGAGCCACTGCTCGATGCTCTCCGGTGTCGCCGACACTGCGTGCAGCTCATGGCGCACGGGGATCGGGCCTGCGTGCCAGGCATGCAGTACCACCCGGTCCATCTCCACTTGCACCACAGCCCGCGCACCTGGCGAAGCCGGCAGGACGCGCTGCAGCGCCAGGCTGTCGACGTCCACCAGCCGCGCCTGCAGGCCAGCCTCCGCAAGTATCTGCTCCAGCGGGTCAAGATGGCTTTGCCGACAGGCGGCGACCGCTACGTCAACCCAGCCTGGCTGATCGAGGCTAGGCCCCAGCACCTGGAAATCCAGCGCGGTATCGTCCAGGGGAAAAGGAATGAACTGGTCAGCTTCGGCCAGCACTTGCGCTTCCATCTGCACATCGTTGAGACCTGCCGACAAACGGCGAACCTTGCTTATCACCTGTGACCCAGGCATCGCAATGGCCACTCGCCGCTGCCTGCTCCCCGTGCGCTGGTGAGCCCTGCGCAAGGCGGCTACCACGGGTGCCGGGTCGCTGGTCCAAGCGCCCGTCAGCGGTTCGCCAGCGAGCGGTTCCAGCACCCAGGCGCTGACTTGGCAATGCCCGCGTCGGCGCTGCAATTGAAGCATTCGAATCGAGTCCGGGGCTATTTCCAGCCCGAGGAGTGAACCGGCATCCTTGCCGAGGCGTCCAAGCATCGTTTATCCCTTTTAGTCACCGCAGATAGCCATCGATCGCCAAGCGCCTTGGAGGCTGTCGCGATCCAAGCACCTCCCCGCCGGTCACCCGGAGGGGGCAAAAATGCTTATAATGCCCAGCGTTTTTTCCCTGTCCGCCGGACCGCGTGCAACCCACTCTTCAACCTGGACACCCAAAAGCCTTGATACGCCTGCTGAAGTTCTTCTGGTGGTCTTTCGTCGCAGTCATCTGCGCGCTCGTACTCGGTGTGAGCGGCGCGTTTCTGTATCTTAGCCCCACCCTGCCGTCCGTCGACTCGCTCCGAAGCATCCAGTTGCAGATTCCGCTTAGGGTCTACAGCAGCGACGACAAGCTGATTGCCGAGTTTGGCGAGATGCGCCGCTCGCCGATTCGATTCGCGGAAATTCCCCCACAGTTCATTCAGGCGCTTCTGTCAGCCGAGGACGATAATTTCCTCAATCATTACGGCGTCGACCCGAGCAGCCTGATGCGGGCGGCCACGCAACTGGTCAAGACCGGGCATATCCAGACCGGTGGCAGCACCATCACCATGCAGGTGGCGAAGAACTTCTTCCTCAGCAGCGAGCGAAGCTTCTCACGCAAGACCACGGAAATACTCCTGGCCCTGCAGATCGAGCGCCAGCTGACCAAGGACGAGATCCTTGAGCTCTACGTCAACAAGATCTACCTGGGTAACCGCGCCTACGGCATCGATGCGGCGGCGCAGGTGTACTACGGAAAGTCGATTCGCGACGTAAGCCTCGCGCAGATGGCCATGATCGCCGGCCTGCCCAAGGCGCCCTCGCGGTTCAATCCCCTCGCCAACCCGGTACGCGCCAAAGAACGTCGCGACTGGATCCTCGGCCGCATGTACAGGCTCGGCAAGATCGACGAGGCGAGCTACAAGGCTGCGCTGGCGGAAAAGTTGAATGCCAGCTACCACGTGCCTGCCCCCGAGGTGAACGCTCCATACATCGCCGAAATGGCCCGCGCCGAAATGGTCGGCCGCTATGGCAGCGACGCCTATACCGAAGGTTTCCGCGTCACCACCACGGTGCCGAGCAACCTGCAGGACATGGCCAACCGCGCGGTGCTCGACGGCCTTACCGCCTACGACGAACGCCACGGCTACCGGGGTCCGGAAACCCGCTTCCCAGGCAAGACCCGCGAGGCCTGGCTGCAGGAAATGACTCGCCAGCGTCCGCTCGGCGGCCTGGAGCCTGCCATCGTTACCCAGGTGGACAAGGCCGGTCTCACGGTCCTGACCCGTTCGGGCAAGGATGAAACCGTCGCCTGGGAAACCATGAAGTGGGCTCGCCCCTACCTCAACAACAACAGCCAGGGCCGCGCGCCCCAGCAACCTTCCGACGTCGCACAGGTTGGCGACCTGGTACGCTTGCAGCGCCTTGATGACGGCAGTTTGAAATTCAGCCAGGTGCCGGGTGCCCAAAGTGCGCTGGTGACCCTTGACCCCAATAATGGCGCGATCCGTGCCCTGGTCGGTGGCTTCTCGTTCGAGCAGAGCAATTACAACCGCGCCATGCAGGCCAAGCGCCAGCCGGGCTCGAGCTTCAAGCCGTTCGTCTATAGCGCCGCGCTGGACAGCGGCTACACCGCCTCGAGCCTGGTCAACGACGCCCCGATCGTGTTCGTCGACGAGTACCTGGACAAGGTCTGGCGCCCGAAGAACGACACCAACACTTTCCTTGGTCCGATTCGCATGCGCGAGGCACTGTACAAGTCGCGCAACCTGGTATCGATCCGCCTGTTGCAGGCCATGGGTGTCGACCGCACCATCGACTACATTTCCAAATTCGGCTTCAACAAGCAGGACTTGCCGCGCAATCTGTCCCTGGCACTGGGTACTGCCACGCTGACCCCGATGGAAATCGCCACGGGGTGGAGTACGTTCGCCAACGGGGGCTACAAGGTCACCCCGTACCTGATCGACCGCATCGACAGTCGCAGTGGCGAGAACCTCTTCACCGCCAACCCGCCGAGCGTGCCGCAGGGTACCCAGGACCAGGCAGGTCTCGCCGCGCCGGAGCAGCCGATCGGCACCCAGCTTCCAGGCGAAGCACCGGCCACGGCCGATCAGCCAGGCGCCGCGTTCCAGGTCCCGGCTGTTGCCGAACGCATTGTCGATGGACGCACCACCTACATCCTCACCAGCATGCTGCAGGACGTGATCAAGCGTGGCACCGGCCGCCGCGCCATGGCCTTGGGCCGAACCGACCTGGCGGGCAAGACCGGTACCACCAACGAGTCCAAGGACGCCTGGTTCTCCGGCTACAACGCTGACTACGTCACCACCGTGTGGAGCGGTTTCGACCAGCCTGAGACACTCGGCCGCCGCGAATACGGCGGCACCGTGGCCCTGCCGATCTGGATGAGCTTCATGGGCGCTGCCCTCAAGGACAAGCCCGCCCATACCCCGGCAGAGCCAGAAGGCATCCTCAGCCTGCGCGTCGACCCTATCAGCGGCCGCGCCGCCACACCGAGCACCCCGAACGCCTACTTCGAGCTGTTCAAGGCCGAGGACTCCCCGCCATCGGTGAACGAGCTCGGCAATGGCGCAGCGCCGGGCAGCCCCCTGCCAGCGGATGAAGCGGCGCCGATAGACCTGTTCTAGGCCTCAGCGGCATAAGCCAACCAGCAAGCACAAAAAAGCCCCGGCTCTCACAAGCCGGGGCTTTTCATTTCATGCTGCAACGGCTCAGCCGTTGAACACGTCATCCACGCTCTTGAGCGGGTAGTTCTTCGGATATGGCAGGGTGGCCACGCCGGTCTCGATTGCGGCCTTGGCCACTGCATCGGATACCAGGGTGATCAGGCGTGCGTCCATCGGCTTCGGAATGATGTACTCACGGCCGAATTCCAGGGAGTCAACGCCATAGGCTTCGCAGACTTCCTTCGGTACCGGCAGCTTGGCCAGGTCTTTCAGGGCGTTGGCGGCGGCGATCTTCATTTCTTCGTTGATGCGCTTGGCACGTACGTCCAGGGCACCGCGGAAGATGAAGGGGAAGCCCAGGACGTTGTTGACCTGGTTCGGGTAGTCGGAACGACCGGTGGCCATGATCACGTCGCTGCGGGTGGCGTGAGCCAGTTCCGGGGAGATCTCCGGATCCGGGTTGGAGCAGGCGAAGACAATCGGGTTCGGCGCCATCGACTTGAGGCCTTCGGCGCTCAGCAGGTTCGGGCCGGACAGGCCGACGAACACATCGGCACCGTCCAGGGCGTCAGCCAGGGTGCGCTTGTCGGTGGCATGGGCGAACACGGCCTTGTACTGGTTCAGGTCGTCGCGGCCAGCGTGGATCACGCCGTTGCGGTCGATCATGAAGATGTTCTCGACCTTGGCGCCCATGCTGACCAGCAGCTTCATGCAGGAGATGGCGGCAGCGCCAGCGCCCAGGCAGACGATTTTCGCGTCTTCGAGGGTCTTGCCTGCGATTTCCAGGGCGTTGATCATGCCGGCGGCGGTGACGATCGCGGTGCCGTGCTGGTCATCGTGGAAAACCGGGATGTCACACTGCTCGATCAGGGTGCGCTCGATCTCGAAGCACTCTGGCGCCTTGATGTCTTCGAGGTTGATGCCGCCGAAGGTGATGGAGATGCGGCGCACGGTGTCGATGAAGGCTTGCGGGCTTTCGGATTCGACTTCGATGTCGAAAACGTCGATGCCGGCGAAACGCTTGAACAGAACGCCCTTGCCTTCCATGACCGGCTTGGAAGCCAGTGGGCCGAGGTTACCCAGACCCAGAATGGCGGTACCGTCGGAAATCACTGCGACCAGGTTGCCCTTGCCGGTGTATTTGTAAGCGAGCTCAGGATCACGACCGATTTCGCGTACAGGCTCGGCAACGCCTGGGCTGTAGGCCAGCGACAGGTCGCGTGCGGTGGAGGTCGGTTTGGTGAGCTCGACGCTCAGTTTACCCGGACGAGGCTGGGCGTGATATTCGAGAGCGGCGGTTTTCAAGTCTGACATGGTGGGCATTCCGCTATTTATCTGTTCTGACGGACCGCCGAGGATACGCAAAGTGCCCGGGAGCGACAAGACTGCCCGGTCACTTGTGTCAAGGCCTTGGACCTACGACTTTACGCTATTACCCATGCGGCATAACAAGCTTATTGTGTACAATTACAATCCATAATGTCTACATGTTTTGTGCGACGTTCGGACGTGCATGCAGCGCAGCCAGAAGAAACCAGCGACATTGATTCTAGTAGCGCTGCAGCATGCTGGGATCGGTAAGCGGCAACAGCCAGCGTCGCTGGCCTGGCTTGAGGCCACCCTTGCGCGAGCGATCTATCACCCAACCGCGGGCCTCGACCTGCCGCCCCTTGAGGTCATTCATGGACTGCGCAGGGAAAGCGCGCTGCAAACGTGAAGGCACCTGAAGGACCATCGAGTTATCGAGTTCGAGCCAGATGCCACCCCGGTTTCGCTCGATCTTTTGCACCCGACCTGCAACCACGGCGAAGCCTGACTGCCGTATGTCGGCAGGACGCTGCACAGGCGATTGCCGCCAGAGCCCTGACCTCGCCTTGCGTGCTGCCTGTTCGGCGGAGTGCTGACAGCTCGCCAGCCGCACGTTTGGCGCCACTGCCACGCGATAGCCAAGCCCTTCGCTGAGCAAGACCGCTTCGAGATTGGCGCCATTGCGCCCGTAGATATGGGCCAGGGTCCGGCCATACTTGTCTTTGCCCTGGACGCCACGTACCAGTCCCACCTTGCCGTCACTGGCCTTGACCAGCGCCTGGAGTCTTCGCCGGGCAGCGTCGGCAAACGGTTCGCTGGTGCGTCCATTACGGCCGATCTCTGGGGCATTGATACCGATCAGCCGAATACTGCGGCCGTCTGTCAGGCGCACCGTATCGCCATCGATCACCTGGCGCACCGCCACCTGCTGCGCCCGCTCGGGCAGCGGACAGAAGGCCTGGGCCGGCAGGTGCCAGATTGCGCCCATAAAAAAAGCGCCCACAAGGGGCGCTTTTTTCAGCAACAACGCGAAGCCCGAAGGATTCGCCCTGCGCATTCTTACTTCTTGGCACCGAACATGCCGAAGCGGTCTGCGAACTTCTGTACGCGGCCGCCGGTGTCCAGCACTTTCTGCTTACCGGTGTAGAACGGGTGGCACTGCGAGCACACGTCGATCGACAGAGGCTTGGCCAGGGTCGAACGAGTTTCGAACTTGCTGCCGCAGCTGCAGGTGACTGCAACTACTTCGTAATTCGGGTGAATATTGTCTTTCATGGTCGCTTCCTCAGCTGCGTGCCGCCATCCAACACCATTGTTGAATACCGCACGTAATCAGGCGGCGAATAATACCAGAGCTTGCCGTCAGCGCAAGTTGTCGCTTGCACCGACCGTCGTCTGCTAGGCTCGCCGGGTTCCCGACAACCCTGCCAGAGAACCTCCCGCGTGTCCGACGTCATCCTGCGCCTAGCCCTGCCCTCGCCCCTGCGTCGCCTGTTCGACTACCGGGCCACGGCAAGCATGGCGCGCCAGGCCCTGACCCCGGGCATGCGTATCCGCGTGCCGTTTGGCCGCCGCGAGATGATCGGCGTGCTGGTGGAGGTGTGCGCCGAGAGCGAAGTGCCGGCCGACAAGCTCAAGCCGGCCGTGGCCTTGCTGGACCCCGTCTCGCCGGTGCCTGCGGCGCTGTTCAGGCTGTGCCTGTGGACCGCCCAGTACTACCAGCACAGCCTCGGCGATACCCTTAGCTGGGCCTTGCCGACGCTGCTGCGCCAGGGCGAACCGGCCGAGGCGCGGCAGGAGCGGTTCTGGCAGATCGCCCCTGGCGCACGCATGGACGACCCACGCATCGCCCGCGCGCCCCGCCAGCGAGAAGCACTGCAGACCTTGGGCCAGCATCCCCACGGTGTCGCCCACGCTGTATTGACCAAGCTGGGCCTGAGCAAGGACAGCCTTGACCTGCTGCTGGCCAAGGAGCTGGTACAGGTCGAGGTGCGCCGCCACCTGCCCCAGGCTCGTCACGAACGCTGGCTGGCCCAGCCGGAACTGCGGCTGAACGAGGAGCAACAAGCGGCGTTCAGTGCAGTGCGTTCGAGCTTTGGCAGCTTCCATGCCTTTTTACTGGCCGGCGTCACCGGCAGCGGCAAGACCGAGGTCTACCTGCAGCTGATCCGTGAAACACTCGAGGCAGGCAAGCAGGCGCTGATACTGATCCCGGAAATCAACCTCGGCCCGCAGACCCTGGCGCGCTTCGAGCAGCGCTTCAACGCCCGCATCGCCTTGCTGCACTCGGCGGTCAACGACCGTGAGCGCCTGGACGCCTGGCTGGCAGCGCGCGACGGTGAGGCCGACATCATCATCGGCACCCGTTCGGCGCTGTTCACGCCGATGAAAAACCCTGGACTGATCATCATCGACGAGGAGCACGACGGCTCCTATAAACAGCAGGAAGGCCTGCGCTATCACGCTCGGGACCTGGCGCTGGTGCGGGCTCACCAGGAGAACATCCCGATCCTGCTGGGCTCGGCCACTCCCTCGCTTGAAAGCCTGCATAACGCCCACACCGGACGCTACGGCCTGTTGCGCATGAACCAGCGCGCTGGCGGGGCGCACCAGCCACGCTTCCTGCGCCTGGACGTCAAGAGCCGTCCCCTGGACAGCGGCATCAGCGGTCCCTTGCAGCAGGCCATCGGCCAGACACTGGCGGCCGGCCAGCAGGTATTGGTATTCCTCAACCGCCGCGGCTTTGCCCCGACCTTGCTGTGCCACGACTGTGGCTGGCTTTCCGAATGCCCTCGCTGTGATGCGCGCATGACCGTGCATCAACGTTCCGGCGTGCTGCGCTGCCATCACTGCGGGTACGACGAGCGCCTGCCGCGTCAGTGCCCGCAGTGCAATCATGTAGACCTGAGGCCCGTGGGCGCCGGTACCGAGCGCGCCGAAGAGCGCTTGCAGATCCTTTTCCCGGACTTTCCGGTGCTGCGCGTCGATCGTGATAGCACCTCGCGCAAGGACGCGATGCAAAACCTGTTCACCACTATCCAGCGCGGCCAGCCGTGCATCCTGGTCGGCACCCAGATGCTGGCCAAGGGTCACCATTTTCCCCGGGTCACCCTGGTGGCTGTCCTGGATGCCGATGGCGGGCTGTTTTCCGGGGATTTTCGCGCCGCCGAGCGGATGGCCCAGCTGATCGTCCAGGTAGCGGGCCGGGCTGGTCGTGCGGAAGAGCCCGGCAAGGTCATTGTCCAGACCCACCTGGCCGATCATCCGCTGCTGGTGCAACTGACCGAGCAGGGCTACTTCGCCTTTGCAGAGCAGGCCTTGAGCGAGCGCCGCGCCGCCGGCCTGCCCCCCTTCGCGCATCTCGCCCTGCTGCGCGCCGAGGCCCACAAGCCCGGCCAGGCCGAAGGCTTCCTGGACGAAGCCTGCGCCGCCGCCGAGCGATTGCTGGTCGAGCACGGGCTGAGCGGGATCGAGCTGCTCGGCCCGGTGCCTGCCCCCATGGAACGGCGCGCTGGCAAGTTTCGCGCGCAGCTGTTGCTGCAGGCCAACGCCCGCGCGCCTTTGCACCGCCTTATCAGTGCCTGGTTGCTGCTGCTGGAGCAGATGCCGTCAGGACGGCAGGTCCGCTGGTCGGTGGATGTGGATCCGGTGGATCTTTACTGAGGGGGCAGCAGCGAGCTGCTACTTGCAGCTCGCAGGCGCCCAAAGGTTGGCAACCCGCCCCCAGCAACGGATAATGCCCAGTTTTTCCACCTGCGCATCAAAGCGCTGCCGCGCTTGCGGTTGAAAAGAGAATCCCATGAAAGACACCATTCGCCAGCTGATCCAGCAAGCCCTCACCCAACTCGTCACCGATGGTGTGCTGCCTGAAGGGCTGACGCCGGCGATCCAGGTGGAAAACGCCCGGGACAAGACCCACGGCGACTTCGCCAGCAACATCGCGATGATGCTGGCGAAGCCGGCCGGGATGAAGCCGCGTGACCTGGCCGAAAAACTGATCAACGCCTTGCCGGCCAGCGACGACATCACCAAGGTCGAGATCGCAGGCCCGGGCTTCCTCAACTTCTTCCAGAACACCCAGGCCCTGGCCAACCGTCTCGACGCAGCCCTGGCCGATGCCACGCTGGGCGTACGCAAGGCGGGTGCCGCGCAGAAGGTGGTGGTCGACCTGTCCGCCCCGAATCTGGCCAAGGAGATGCACGTTGGCCACCTGCGCTCGACCATCATCGGCGACAGCGTCGCCCGAGTGCTGGAGTTCCTGGGCGATACGGTGATCCGCCAGAACCACGTGGGCGACTGGGGCACCCAGTTCGGCATGCTGCTGGCCTATCTCGAAGAAAACCCGATCACCAGCGACGAACTGTCGGACCTCGAGAATTTCTATCGCGCGGCGAAGAAGCGTTTCGACGAGTCGGAAGACTTCGCCACCCGCGCCCGCGGCCTGGTGGTCAAGCTGCAGGCCGGCGACCCAGACTGCCTTGCCTTGTGGACGCGCTTCAAGGACATTTCCCTGTCGCACTGCCAGAAGACCTACGAGCTGCTCAACGTCAAGCTGACCATGGCCGACGTCATGGGTGAAAGCGCCTACAACGCCGACCTCGCCAATGTAGTCGCCGACCTCAAGGCCACCGGCCTGCTGGTCGAGAGCCAGGGCGCCCAGTGCGTGTTCCTCGACGAGTTCAAGAACGCCGAAGGCGAGCCGCTGCCAGTGATCGTGCAGAAGGCCGACGGCGGCTATCTGTACGCCACCACCGACCTCGCTGCCGTGCGCTACCGCAGCAACGTCCTGAAGGCCGATCGCGCCCTCTACTTTGTAGACCAGCGCCAGGCCCTGCATTTCAACCAGGTGTTCGAGGTCGCGCGGCGCGCCGGTTTCGTCGGCCATCCGATGCAGATGGAGCACATGGGCTTCGGCACCATGAACGGCGCCGACGGCCGCCCGTTCAAGACCCGTGATGGCGGCACCGTCAAGCTGGTCGACCTGCTCACCGAAGCCAAGGAGCGGGCCTACGCCCTGGTTAAGGAAAAGAACCCTGCGCTGGCCGAAAACGAGCTGCGCAGCATTGGCGAAGTGGTCGGCATCGGCGCGGTCAAGTACGCCGACCTGTCCAAGCACCGCACCAGTGACTACAGCTTCAACTTCGAACTGATGCTCAACTTCGAAGGCAATACCGCGCCATACCTGTTGTACGCCTACACCCGCGTTGCCGGCGTCTTCCGCAAGCTGGGCAAAGGCTTCGACGAGGTTGACGGCCAGATCGTCCTGCAGGCGCCCCATGAGCAGGACCTGGCGGCCCGCCTGGCGCAGTTTGGCGAAGTATTGAACAACGTCGCCGACAAGGGCACCCCGCACGTGCTGTGTACCTACCTGTACGATGTTGCCGGCCTGTTCTCGAGCTTCTACGAGAACTGCCCGATTCTTGCCGCCGAAACCCCCGAGCAACAGCAGAGCCGCCTGCGCCTGGCCGCCCTGACCGGCCGCACCCTCAAGCAAGGCCTGGAACTGCTCGGCCTGGAAACCCTGGAGCGCATGTAAGTTGGCCGCCAAGAAAAAACCTGCCCCCAAACGCGGCGCCAGCCGGCACCAGGCCCCGGCCAAAGCGCCGATCCCTGGTTGGATCTGGCTGGCTGTCGGCCTGTCCGTGGGCGCCTTCATCGTCTTCCTGATGAAGCTGGAACCTGGCAGCACCGATATCCAGCGCACCAAGCCCGAGCAGCAGAAGGCCGAGAAGATCGCCGAGGCCAACAAGACCGCGCCCAGCCCCCAGCAGCCGGTCAAGCCCAAGTACGACTTCTATACATTGCTGCCTGAGTCCGAGGTCATCGTGCCGCCCGAAGCGGTTCCGGAGAAGACCCCGCCCGTGCCTGCGCAGCCTGTTACCCCGGTCACGCAAGCCGAAGCCGCGAAGATCGACACTGCGCGCGCCCAGGCGGCGCTGATGGGCGAGACACCGGCGCCCGCACCACCGGTGATCAAGCCAGCCGCGACCACGCAGTTCTTCCTGCAGGCCGGTTCGTTCCGCAAGCAGGCCGATGCCGACAAGGTCCGTGCGCAGATCATCCTGCTCGGCCAGGCGGTCAAGGTAGAGTCGGGAACAGTGAAGGATGAAACCTGGTACCGCGTGCTTGTCGGACCGTTCAGCAACCGTGAACAACTGACCGTGGCGCAGAAGCAGCTGGCCGGCAGCGGCTTCAGCAACCTGCTGTTGCAACAGCGGCAGATTCGGCAATAGCGGCGGGACAAGGCCCTGTCGCCTCAAGGCGACAGGGCCTTTGTGCATTCAGCGGTACTGGTTGTTGCGCTCCGATATCTGGGTGTTCAGGGTAAGGAAGTCATACAGCACCCCCACCAGGAACAGCCCGCCGGTGAACAGGTAGACAACGCCGGAAATCCATTTTGCCTGATAGAAGCGGTGCAGGCCGAAGATCCCGGTGAAGGTCAGCAGCAACCACGCCACGTTGTAGTCCAGACGGCCCGGCAGGAAACGCCGGTCTGCCTCGCGATCCATCGCGGGGATCAGAAACAGGTCGATCAGCCAGCCGATACCCAGCAGACCGAAGGTGAAGAACCAGAGGGTCCCCGTCACAGGCTTGCCGTAGTAGAAGCGGTGCGAGCCGGTGAAGCCGAAAATCCACAGCAGATAACCGATGATCTTGCTGTGAGTGTCGTGTTGCGGTGCCGCTGGTTGGTACGTATTCATTGATGCCCCTCGCGGGTTAGCTCAAAATTTTCTAAAGAAATATGTGACTTTTCGTTGATGTAGCGACGGCTGACAGCCATCCAATCGACAGACGGATCATTTTTTGATCAAAAAGCTGTTATAAAGTTGCGCGCCAACAGACCAACACAACAATCAAGAGCTTCGCCTATGCCACCCTTGTTCAAGACATGGCTGACCCTCTGCCTATTATTGCCCCTGGCCGCCCACGCCACCAATCGTGAGCAACGTCTTCCCAACGGCTTCACCGCCTACAGCACCAACGTCACGGTGAAGCGTGCACCTGCGCAGCAAGTCACCCAACGCGCTCGTCCGGCCAATGCGGCCAAGGCGGCGAACCTGCCGGTTGCCTCGGCATCGGCCAAGCAGAGCAGCGCCGTGCTCAGCCGCGCCGTGAACATGCTCGGCACGCCCTATCGCTGGGGCGGCAGCACGCCGGCCAAGGGCTTCGACTGCAGCGGCCTGGTGAAGTATGCCTTCAATGACGTCCAGGACGTCGACCTGCCGCGCACCTCCAACGCGATGGCCCAGGGCCACGGCGTCAAGGTAGCACGCAAGGACCTGAGGCCTGGCGACCTGATCTTTTTCAACATCAAGAGCCGCAGGGTCAACCATGTTGCCATCTACCTGGGCAACGACCGCTTCATCCATGCCCCGCGCCGTGGCAAGCGCGTCAGCATCGACACGCTGAACAAGCCGTACTGGAACAAGCACTACGTGGTCGCCAAGCGCGTGCTGCCCAAGGAGCAGCCGGGCGGGATTCGCCTGGCCAATCGCTAGCCTGGCCACTCACTAGCCTGGCCTGAGCGCCTGGACCTGTTCCGGGCCGATCAGCCCCTGGGCAAGCAGGCCTTGCAAGGCCGCCTCCAGTGTCTGCATACCCGCTGCTGCCCCACCCTGCATCACCGACGGCAACTGCGCCAACCGCCCTTCGCGGATCAGGTTGCGCACGGCGGGCGTGGCTACCAGCACCTCCCTGGCCGCTACCCGGCCGCCGCCGATGCGCTTCAATAGCTGTTGCGACACCACCACACGCAGCGATTCGGCCAGCATCCCCCGCACCAGCGCCTTTTCTTCGGCGGCAAAGACTTCGACCAGACGATCGATACTGCCTACCGCCGAGCGCGTGTGCACGGTCGCCAGCACCAGGTGGCCGGTTTCGGCGGCGCGCAGAGCCAGGCGGATGGTATCCAGGTCGCGCAGCTCGCCGATCATGACCACATCAGGGTCCTGGCGCAGGGCACTGCGCAGGCCTTGGGCGAAGTCCTGGCTATGGCGGCCGATCTCACGCTGATTGACCAGGCCGCGGCGCCTGCTGTGGATAACTTCGATGGGGTCCTCGAGCGTGATGATATGCAGAGGCCGCGCCCGGTTCAGTTGATCGACCAGCGCCGCCAGGCTTGTGCTCTTGCCGCTGCCGGTGGGCCCACCCACCAGCACCAGGCCACTGCTGAACCGTGCAACGAGTCGAAACACTTCTTCGAGGCCCAACTCATCCAGCCTGGGCACCCGCGAGGGAATGACCCGCAAGCAGGCCGCCGGACCATTGAGCTGCTCATACAGGTTCAGGCGAAAGCGCCCAAGGCCGGGAAGCTCGAGCGCCATATCAAGCTCCCGACCCTTTCCTGCCCAGGGCTGCCCGGCCTGTTCGAGCAACTGCGCCAGTCCCTGACGCAGGGCCGTCGCCTCCAGTGGCGGCAGGTCAAGGCGCCGCAGCTCGCCATCCAGGCGCAGCATCGGTGCTTCGCCCGCGGCCAGGTGCAGGTCCGAAGCCTGCGCCCCAACCGCCTGGGCCAAGAGTTCGGTCACGTCCATGAGGCTCCCCAAAGGCTGCCAAGCAGGTAGAATGCCGGAGTCTCCAGAAGCCCTCGGCAGCGATCAATGTCCACCATAGCAGACAATATTCTTGCCCTTGCCGCCCGCATCGACAGCGCGGCGAAAGCGGCCGGGCGCGACGCGTCCACAGTCCGGCTGCTGGCCGTGAGCAAGACGAAACCCGCGAGCGCGGTCCGCGAAGCCTTTGCTGCCGGCGTGCGCGATGTGGGCGAGAACTACCTGCAAGAGGCCTTGGCCAAGCAGGAAGAATTGTCCGACCTGGCCTTGATCTGGCACTTCATCGGCCCCATTCAGTCGAACAAGACGCGAGCGATCGCCGAACATTTCGATTGGGTACATTCCGTGGACCGCCTGAAGATCGCCCAACGCCTTTCCGAGCAGCGCCCAGCCGATCTTGCGCCGCTCAACATCTGCCTGCAGGTCAATGTCAGTGGTGAAGCGAGCAAGTCAGGCTGCGAGCCTGCCGGGCTGCCTGCGCTCGCCAGCGCCGTTGCCGCCCTGCCCGGCCTGCGTCTGCGCGGCTTGATGGCGATTCCTGAGCCCACGGATGACCGCGCCACCCAGGAAGCCGCGTTTGCCACCCTGCGCGAGCTGCAGGAGCACCTCGGCCTGGGCCTGGACACCTTGTCCATGGGCATGAGCCACGATCTGGAAGCCGCCATTGCTCAAGGGGCGACCTGGGTCCGCATTGGTACCGCCCTGTTCGGTGCGCGTGACTACGGCCCTGCCTGAACCATGCTTTACTCACTCTTTCCCTCAAGGACCTGACATGAGCAAGACGCGTATTGCCTTTATTGGCGCCGGCAACATGGCCGCCAGCCTGATCGGCGGGCTGCGGGCCCAGGGCCTGGATGCTTCGCAGATCCGCGCCAGCGATCCAGGTGCAGACACCCGCACCAGGCTGCAGGCCGAACACGGTATCGAGGTATTCGAAGACAACGCCCAGGCCATCGACGGCGCAGACGTCGTCGTTCTGGCGGTCAAGCCGCAGGTCATGAAAGCCGTGTGCCTGGCCCTGCAACCACACCTTGCCCCCAACCAGCTGATCGTTTCGATTGCCGCCGGCATCACCTGCGCCAGCATGAACGCCTGGCTCGGAGCCCAGCCGATCGTGCGCTGCATGCCCAATACCCCGGCGCTGCTGCGCAAGGGCGTCAGCGGCTTGTATGCCACCGCAGAAGTAACCCCGGCCCAGCGCGAGCAGGCCGAGCAACTGCTGACCGCCGTGGGCCTGGCCCTGTGGCTGGAGCAAGAGCAGCAACTGGACGCAGTGACCGCGGTTTCGGGCAGTGGCCCGGCGTATTTCTTCCTGCTGATCGAGGCGATGACTGCGGCAGGCGAGAAACTCGGCCTGCCCCGCGAGACAGCCTCGCAACTGACCCTGCAGACCGCCCTGGGCGCTGCGAACATGGCGGTGGCCAGCGACGTCGATGCAGCCGAGCTGCGCCGCCGCGTGACGTCGCCGGCCGGCACCACTGAAGCGGCGATCAAGTCGTTCCAGGCCAACGGATTCGAACATCTGGTCGAGCAGGCACTGGAAGCCGCCGCGCGGCGCTCCGCCGAGCTGGCCGAACAACTGGGCAAATAAGGAGCTCTAGATGAATGCACTGTCTGGCGCCATGATTTTCGTGGTGCAAACCCTGGTCAGCCTGTATCTGGTGATCGTCCTGCTGCGCTTCGTGCTGCAACTGGTCAAGGCCGACTTCTACAACCCGCTGAGCCAGTTCGCCGTCCGCGCGACCCAGCCGCTGCTCAAGCCGATCCGGCGCATCGTGCCGAGCATCGCCGGCCTCGATACCTCATCCCTGTTGCTGGCGATCATCATCCAGGCGCTGCTGATGGCCTTCGTGCTGATGGTCACCTATGGCACCTTCGGCAACGTGCTGCCCCTGCTGATGTGGGCGATCATCGGCATCACCTCGCTGTTCCTGAAGATCTTCTGGGTGGCGATGATCGTCATGGTGATCGTCTCGTGGGTCGCACCCAACAGCCATAACCCGGCTGCCGAGCTCGCCTACCAGATCAGCGAGCCGGTGCTCGCGCCCTTCCGCAAGCTGATCCCCAACCTGGGCGGCATGGACATCTCGCCGATCTTCGCCTTCCTGGCGATCCAGGTGATCCAGTCGTTCGTGATGCCGCCGCTGGCAGCCTATGCCGGCATGCCGCAAGAACTGTGGCGGATGATCTGATCCTGCCTTTACCCCCAGCGGCAAGCTGTTGCTTGCCGCTGGGGGTAGCGGTCTTTAGACTTACGCCTCATTCACGCGTGAGCAGGGTCGATGTCCACTGTCTTTCCCGAAGATTCCGTCGGTCTGGTAACACCTCAGCTAGTGCAGTTCGATGAGCCGCTGGCCCTGGCCTGCGGACGGTCGCTGGCTTCCTACGAGCTGATCTACGAAACCTATGGCACCCTCAACAGTACGGCGAGCAACGCCGTGCTGATCTGTCATGCGTTGTCGGGCCACCATCACGCCGCGGGCTACCACAGCGTCACCGACCGCAAGCCCGGCTGGTGGGACAGCTGCATCGGTCCTGGCAAACCGATCGACACCAACCGCTTCTTCGTGGTCAGCCTGAACAACCTTGGCGGTTGCAACGGCAGCACGGGCCCTAGCAGCCCGAACCCCGCGACCGGCAAGCCCTACGGCGCCGATTTTCCGGTCCTGACCGTCGAAGACTGGGTACACAGCCAGGCACGCCTGGCTGATCGCCTGGGCATCGGCCAGTGGGCCGCCGTGGTGGGGGGCAGCCTGGGCGGCATGCAGGCCCTGCAGTGGACCATCACCTACCCGGACCGCGTGCGCCACTGCGTGGACATCGCCTCCGCGCCCAAGCTCTCGGCGCAGAACATCGCGTTCAACGAAGTTGCCCGCCAGGCGATCCTCACCGACCCGGAGTTTCACGGCGGCTCGTTCCAGGATCAGGGCGTGATTCCCAAGCGCGGCCTGATGCTGGCGCGCATGGTTGGTCATATCACCTACCTGTCCGATGACTCGATGGGCGAGAAATTCGGCCGCGAGCTCAAGAGCGACAAGCTCAACTACGACTTCCACAGTGTTGAGTTCCAGGTCGAAAGCTACCTGCGCTATCAAGGCGAAGAGTTTTCCGGGCGTTTCGACGCCAATACCTACCTGCTCATGACCAAGGCCCTGGACTACTTTGACCCGGCCGCCACTCACGACGGTGACCTGGCCGCGACCCTGGCCGGCGTCACCGCCCAGTACTGCATCATGTCGTTCACCACCGACTGGCGGTTTTCGCCTGCCCGCTCCCGGGAGATGGTCGATGCCCTGATGGCGGCGCGCAAGAACGTCTGCTACCTGGAGATCGACTCGCCTTATGGCCACGATGCCTTCCTGATTCCCACACAACGCTACATGCAGGGTTTCTCGAACTACATGAACCGCATCGCACTTTGAGGACAGCATGAGAGCCGATCTGGAAATCATCCAACAATGGATCCCCGCCGGCAGCCGGGTACTCGACCTGGGCTGCGGCAACGGTGAACTGCTGGCCTCCTTGCGCGACCGCAAGCAGGTCACGGGCTACGGCCTGGAGATCGACGCAGAGAACATCGCCACCTGCGTCGCCAAGGGCGTCAATGTCATCGAGCAGGACCTCGACAAGGGCCTGGGCAACTTCGCCAGCAACAGCTTCGACGTGGTAGTCATGACCCAGGCCCTGCAAGCCGTGGAGTACCCTGACCGGATCCTCGACGAGATGCTGCGCGTGGGCCGCCAGTGCATCATCACCTTCCCCAACTTCGGCCACTGGCGCTGCCGCTGGTACCTGGCGACGAAGGGGCGCATGCCGGTGTCTGACTTCATGCCATACACCTGGTACAACACGCCGAACATCCACTTCTGCACCTTTGAGGACTTCGAGGCTCTCTGCAGCGAGCGTCACGCCCAGGTCATGGATCGCCTGGCCGTCGACCGCCTGCACCGTAATGGGTGGGGCGGCCGGCTTTGGCCTAATCTTCTTGGAGAAATCGGCATCTATCGCGTCAGCAGCCCTGGCTTGCAGGAGCATCAGGTCGCAGTCTGACGCGCCTGTCGGAGGAATCGGATCATGCGTCGTCTAGCCCTGTTTCTGTTCAGCCTGTGCCTGGCCGTACCGGTGGTGGCGGCCGATGCCGCCCGGCCCGATCGCAAGGAAGTCTTCGGCGACGTCACCGTCCACTACAGCGCCTTCACCTCCAGCATGTTGCAACCCGAAGTGGCCACGGCCACGGGCCTGGTGCGCAGCAAGAACCAGGGTGTGCTCAACATCGCCGTGGTCAAGGATGGCAAGCCCGGCATGGCAGTGGTCAGCGGCACGGTGAAGGAGCTCACCGGACGCAGCAGCCCGCTGTCGTTCCGACAGATTACCGATCACGGCGCCGTGTACTACATCGCCCAGTTCAAGATCGAGCAGCCGCAGGTTCTGACCTTCGACCTGAATGTCGAAACCGGCGGGCTCGGCCATCAATTCAGCTTCAACCAGGAAGTTTTCCCAGGCCAATGATCACTCTTCAGCAACTCGTACTGGCCAGCCACAACGCTGGCAAACTCAAAGAACTGCAGGCCATGCTGGGCGCGTCCGTGCAATTGCGTTCGATTGGCGAATTCAGCGCTGTCGAGCCTGAAGAAACCGGCCTGTCGTTTGTCGAGAACGCCATCCTCAAGGCGCGCAATGCCGCGCGCATCTCTGGCCTGCCGGCACTGGCCGATGATTCGGGATTGGCGGTGGACTTTCTCGGCGGCGCGCCCGGCATCTACTCCGCGCGCTATGCCGACGGCCAGGGCGACGCCGCCAACAACGCCAAGCTGCTCGACGTGCTCAAAGACGTGCCTGAAGACCAGCGTGGCGCGCAGTTCGTCTGCGTGCTGGCCCTGGTGCGCCATGCCGACGACCCGCTGCCGATCCTCTGCGAAGGCCTCTGGCATGGCCGTATCCTCCATCAGGCCAGCGGCGAACACGGCTTTGGCTACGATCCGCTGTTCTGGGTGCCCGAGCGCGAATGCTCCAGCGCCGAGCTGAATCCGGTCGAGAAAAACCAGCTCAGCCACCGCGCCCGTGCCATGGCGCTGCTGCGCCAGCGACTGGGACTGGCATGACCGAGCACCCCGCCATCCAGCAGCTGCACCCTGGCGCGGCTGGCTTCAGCACGCAAGCACCGCGCGTGGCCCTGCCACAGCTGCCGCCGCTGTCGCTGTACATCCATATCCCGTGGTGCGTGCGCAAGTGCCCGTACTGCGACTTCAATTCACACGCAGCAACGCCCGAGCTACCTGAGGAAGCCTACGTCGATGCGCTGCTGGCCGACCTCGACGAGGAACTGCCTGCGGTGTATGGCCGGCCGATCAGCTCGATCTTCTTCGGCGGCGGCACGCCCAGCCTGTTCAGCGCCCGCGCGCTGGGTCGCCTGCTGGCGGGTGTCGAGCAGCGTATCCCGTTCGCGCCCGACATCGAGATCACCCTGGAAGCCAACCCGGGGACCTTCGAGCAGGAGAAGTTCAAGGCGTACCGGCAGTTGGGCATCAATCGGCTGTCGATCGGCGTGCAGAGTTTCCAGCAGGCCAAGCTCGAGGCCCTGGGGCGCATCCACAATGGCGATGAGGCCGTGCGAGCAGCCGGCATGGCTCGCGCCGCCGGCTTCGACAACTTCAACCTCGACCTGATGCACGGCTTGCCGGACCAGTCGCTGGACGACGCACTGGGCGACCTGCGCCAGGCCATCGACCTGGGGCCGACCCACCTGTCCTGGTACCAGCTTACCCTGGAGCCGAACACGGTGTTCTGGAGCCAGCCGCCCGAGCTGCCTGAAGATGACATCCTCTGGGACATCCAGGAGGCCGGCCAGGCGCTGATGGCCCAGCATGGCTTCAGCCAGTACGAAGTGTCCGCCTACGCCCAGCCAGGACGCGCCGCACGGCACAACCTGAACTACTGGAGCTTCGGCGACTTCATCGGCATCGGCGCCGGCGCCCACGGCAAGCTCAGCCATCCGGACGGACGCATCCTGCGCACCTGGAAAACCCGCCTGCCCAAGGACTATCTCAACCCGGCCAAGCCATTCAAGGCCGGCGAGAAGCTGCTACCAGTGGACGAGCTGCCGTTCGAGTTCCTGATGAACGCCCTGCGCCTTACCCAAGGCGTAGACGCCGAACTGTTCACCTTGCGCACCGGCCTGCCCATGGAGCAACTCGCGGCCGCACGGCGCGAGGCCGAACAAAGAGGTCTTTTGCAGGTCGAAGCGGATCGACTGGTGGCCACGCCGCGCGGCCAGCTGTTCCTCAATGACTTGCTGCAGTATTTCCTGACCTGAAGGACGACCCATGGACATGGTTTTTGATCTGCTCGCGACCGCTTCCCGCTGGAGCCGCGGCAACTTGTCGGAGATTTCGCTGGCGTTGGTAGGCTGTGTGCTGGTGCTGTTTGGCAGCGACATCAAGGGCTGGGCAGAACAGCGCATGGGAGGGCTGACAGGCGCCCTGAGGGTGCCGTTCATGGCCTTGCTGGTGACCATCGGCAGTGGTGCGGCGCTCATTCATGCGACGCCGTGGGTGGTGAAGGGGCTGAGCCAGTTCAACAACTATGCGCTGGGCCCGGTCTTGCTGGTGGTGCTGGTGTTGATCGGCGTCGTGGCTGACCGCCGGGGGTGATTCAAGAGCCGCCGCCCTGAACGGACGGCGGCGCCTTGCAGAGGGTCAGTCGACCTTCTCGAACTTCAGATCCCAGACCCCATGCCCCAAGCGCTCGCCGCGGCGCTCGAACTTGGTGTTCGGACGCTCTTCGGGACGCGGCACGTAGGCACCGTCCGCGGACTGGTTGCGATAACCGGGCGCGGCGTTCATCACTTCAAGCATGTGCTCGGCATATTGCTCCCAGTCGGTCGCCATGTGGAACACGCCGCCGGCCTTGAGCTTGCTGCGCACCAGCTCGGCAAAGCCCGGCTGGACGATGCGGCGCTTGTGATGACGGCTCTTGTGCCATGGATCCGGGAAAAACAGCATCAGGCGGTCGAGGCTGTTGTCGGCCACGCAGCGATTGAGCACTTCGATCGCGTCGCAGTCATACACCCGCAGGTTCTTCAGGTCCTGGGTCAGCACGCCATTGAGCAGCGCGCCGACACCTGGACGGTGCACTTCGACACCGATGAAGTCCTGGTCGGGGGCAGCAGCAGCCATCTCCAGCAGGGAATGTCCCATGCCGAATCCGATTTCCAGGGTGCGCGGTGCCGAGCGGCCGAACACCTGGTCGTAATCCACCGGACTGTCGACCAGGGGCAGGATGAACAGGGGGCCACCCTGGTCCAGGCCGCGCTGCTGGCCTTCGGTCATGCGCCCAGCGCGCATCACGAAACTCTTGATGCGGCGCTGTGGGCGCGCTTCGCCCTCGGGGGTGATCGGCGTTTCTTGCGATTCAGTCATCAGGGGCTCTTACTTGATCAGACCATCCAGCGGCGAAGAGGCGCTGGCATAAAGTTTCTTCGGCATGCGCCCGGCAAGGTAGGCCAGGCGGCCGGCGACGATGGCATGCTTCATGGCCTCGGCCATCATCACGGGTTGCCCGGCGTGGGCAATCGCAGAGTTCATCAGCACGGCCTCGCAGCCCATTTCCATGGCGATGGTGGCATCGGAGGCAGTACCGACGCCGGCATCGACCAGCACCGGCACCTTGGACTCTTCAAGGATGATCTGCAGGTTGTACGGATTGCAGATGCCCAGGCCGGTACCGATCAGGCCAGCCAGCGGCATGATCGCGATGCAGCCGGCTTCGGCCAGCTGGCGGGCGATGATCGGGTCATCGCTGGTGTAGACCATCACGTCGAAGCCGTCCTTGACCAGCACTTCGGCGGCCTTGAGCGTTTCGATCACGTTGGGGAACAGGGTCTTCTGGTCGGCCAGGACCTCGAGCTTGACCAGGTTGTGACCGTCGAGCAGTTCACGGGCCAGGCGGCAGGTGCGCACGGCTTCGACCGCGTCGAAGCACCCGGCGGTGTTCGGCAGGATGGTGTAGCGGTCTGGGGGCAACACGTCGAGCAGGTTCGGCTCGCCCGGATTCTGGCCAATGTTGGTGCGGCGCACGGCGACGGTGACGATCTCGGCACCCGAGGCTTCGATGGCCAGGCGGGTTTCTTCCATGTCACGGTACTTGCCGGTGCCGACCAGCAGGCGCGACTGGAAGGTGCGTCCGGCCAGGATGAAGGGCTTGTCGCTAGGAACGTTGCTCATCGGTAATCCTCTGTAAGGTTGAAGGGGTTGCAGGTCGTTCGGCAGGGCCTAGCCGCCGCCGATGGCGTGTACTACTTCGACCTGGTCGCCTTCGTTCAACAGGGTGCTGTCGTGCTGGCTGCGCGGCACGATATCCAGGTTGAGCTCTACCGCCACACGGCGCCCGACCAGCTCCAGCCGGCCCAGCAACGCGGCGACACTCTCGCCCTGGGGCACTTCGTAGGGTTCACCGTTCAGTTGAATGCGCATGCACACGGCCACCGTTGTTCTTTGGGGCCCGCATTCTAGCCCCGATCACGGCTCGAACCCAAGGGTGGCCAACACCATTCGTCCCGATAATGGACCGTACGGTCAGCCCAGGCGCCAGGCCGCAAGGCCAAGGCACAGCCAGCCCGCGAGGAAGCACAGGCCACCGATCGGGGTGATGATGCCGAGCTTGCCGATGCCGCTGAGGGTCAACAGATAGAGGCTACCGGAGAACAGCACGATGCCCAGCACGAACAGACCGCCGGCCCAGCCAACCAGGCGGCCTGGCAGATGGGCAGCGAGCAATGCGACGCCGAATAGCGCCAAGGCATGCACCAGCTGATAAGTGACGCCGGTCTGGAAAATCGCCAGGTAGTCGGCGCTCAGGCGGCTCTTCAGGCCGTGAGCGGCGAAGGCGCCAAGAGCGACCCCGGTAAAAGCGAAAAACGCGGCAAGCATCAGGAAGCTGCGAAGCATGGGACGACTCCGGGGAAGGGGTCTGTATAATGGCCCGTTCCATCAGTCCGGCCAAGCGATTGCCCATGCTGTCATCCCTTCTCCGCCGCCTTGTCCTTGCTCTGGCCTGGTTTGCCGCCGGTAGTATCGTGCTGGTCCTGGTACTGCGCTGGGTGCCGCCACCCGGCACGGCGCTGATGGTCGAACGCAAGATCGAGTCCTGGATCGATCGCCAGCCCATCGATCTCCAGCGCGACTGGGAACCCTGGGAGCAGATTTCCGATGAGCTCAAGGTCGCGGTCATCGCGGGCGAGGACCAGAAGTTCGCCACTCACTGGGGCTTTGACATTCCCGCCATCCAGGCGGCCTTTGCCCACAACGAACGTGGCGGCAACCTGCGCGGCGCCAGCACCCTCAGCCAGCAGGTCGCCAAGAACCAGTTCCTGTGGTCGGGCCGCAGTTGGCTGCGCAAAGGGCTGGAGGCCTGGTTCACCGGCTTGATCGAGCTGTTCTGGTCGAAAGAACGGATACTTGAGGTCTACCTGAACAGCGCCGAATGGAGCGAGGGTGTGTTTGGCGCCCAAGCTGCGGCGCAGCATCACTTCGGCGTCGATGCCAGTCGCCTGAGCTTGCGACAGGCCAGCCAACTGGCGGCGGTGCTGCCCAGCCCGTTGAACTGGAGCGCCAGCCGGCCCAGCGCTTATGTGGCGCGGCGGGCCAGCTGGATTCGACAGCAGATGCGGCAGTTGGGTGGGACCGGTTATCTGCTGCAGCTGGAGCATGCCCGCGGGCCATGAGGCCGGCGCGGCGCTGCTTGCAACCATGAAAAAGCCGCTTGGCCCTCACGGGACAAGCGGCTTTTTTGCAGGCGCGAAGATCAGACCGCGATCAACGCCTTTACCTTGTTCATCGCATTCTTCTCGAGCTGACGTATCCGCTCGGCCGACACGCTGTACTTCTCGGCCAGCTCGTGCAGGGTGGCCTTCTCTTCGGCCAGCCAGCGCTGGTACAGGATATCGCGGCTGCGATCATCCAGGCCTTGAAGTGCCTCGTGCAGGTTGCTGTTGGAGTTGTCGCTCCAGTCGGCATCCTCCAGCTGCAGGGCCGGGTCGTAGCGATGGTCTTCCAGATAATGCGCAGGCGACTGGAAGGCGCTGTCGTCATCGGCTTCGGCGGCTGGATCGAACGCCATGTCGTGACCGCTCAGGCGGCTTTCCATCTCGCGCACTTCACGGGGCTCGACCCCCAGGCTCTCGGCCACACGATGGACTTCATCGTTGTTGAGCCAGGCCAGGCGTTTTTTCTGGCTGCGCAGGTTGAAGAACAGCTTGCGCTGCGCCTTGGTGGTCGCGACCTTGACGATGCGCCAGTTGCGCAGGATGAACTCGTGGATCTCGGCCTTGATCCAGTGCACGGCGAACGACACCAGGCGCACGCCCATTTCGGGGTTGAAGCGCTTGACGGCCTTCATCAGGCCAACGTTGCCTTCTTGCACCAGGTCGGCTTGTGCCAGGCCATAGCCGGCATAGCTGCGGGCGATGTGCACGACGAAACGCAGGTGGGCCATTACCATTTGCCGAGCGGCCCCAAGATCCTGCTCGTAATAAAGACGCTCGGCCAGATCACGCTCCTGCTCGGGCGTCAGCAGTGGAATGCTGTTGACCGTGTGCACGTAGGCTTCCAGGTTTGCACCGGGAACCAAGGCATAGGCAGGTTGCAACGAAGTGGTCATGCGAAAACCTCCGACTCACTGAACTCGTGCCCTCAGGCACTGCCAACATTGACCGGGCTGCACCAGGCAAGTTCCCGGAACAGGCCAATGCTGGCCAAAAAACATTATCGTGGTGCCAGCTCGTTCAAATGGCGGGCTACCGCAATCCATGCACCGATATACCCTAACAATACTGCCCCAATCAAGAGGGACAGACCATCGGACCCTGGCACGCCTGCCAGTGCGAAATCGCTGCCATACAGTCCCGACAGCCCTATCACGGCATCATTGAGCCAGTTCAGGCCAAACGCCAGGATCCCCCAGGCCAGTACTCCGGCACCCAGGCCATAGAGCGCGCCCATGTAGAGGAAAGGCCGCCGCACATAGCTGTCCGTACCCCCGACCAGCTTGATCACTTCGATCTCGGTCCGGCGGTTCTCGATGTGTAGACGAATGGTGTTACCAATTACCAACAGCAGCGCGGAAACCAGCAGCACGGTCAGGCCGAACACAAAGCGGTCACCCAGCTTCAGAATGGCCGCCAGACGCTCGACCCACACCAGGTCCAGCTGTGCCACTTCTACCCGGGGCAGCTCCGCCAGGCGCTGGCGCAGTGCTTCGAGTGCAGGCTTGTCGACTTCACTCGGGGTAACCACCACCACACCGGGCAGCGGATTCTCGGGCAGTTCACGCAATGCCTCGCCGAGGCCCGATTGCTGCTGGAACTCCTCGAGCGCCTGCTCGCGGCTGACATAATCAGCTTCGGCAACACCCGGCATGCCCTTGATCTGCTCACGCAGCGCCTCGCCATCACGGCTGCTGGCATCGAGCTTGAGGTAGAGGGAAATCTGCGCTGCGCGCTGCCAGGATCCGCCCAGGCGCTCGACATTGTTGAGCAGGAGCGACAAGCCCATCGGCAGGCTCAGGGCCACGGCCATCACCAGGCAGGTAAAGAAGCTGCCGATGGGCTGCTTGCCCAGGCGGCGCAGACTGTCGACCACGCTGGCGCGGTGGCTTTCGAGCCAGGCATTCAACAGGGTGCGGAAATCCGGACCGTCGTCGTCATGACCGCCGCGCTTCTTCTGCTTCTGCGGTTGCTCGTCGGCGGCCTTGGGCGCGACGCGCTCGGACACCTTGGGACTGCGTGTACTCATTGCCCGGCCTCCCCGTCGCCGATCAGTCGGCCGCGCTGCAAGGTCAGCATGCGGTGGCGCATGCGTGCGATCAGGGCCAGGTCGTGGCTGGCGATCAGCACGCTGGTGCCCAGGCGGTTGATGTCTTCGAAGACGCCCATGATTTCCGCCGCCAGGCGCGGGTCGAGGTTACCGGTCGGCTCGTCCGCCAACAGCAGCGCCGGACGGTGAACGATAGCGCGGGCGATGCCAACGCGCTGCTGTTGCCCAGTCGACAGATCGCCCGGGAACAGCTCGGCCTTGTCGGCCAGCGACACGCGCTCCAGCGCCGAGTCGACACGCTTGGCGATCTCTACCTTGGACAGGCCGAGAATCTGCAGGGGCAGGGCTACGTTGTTGAACACAGTCCGGTCGAACAGTAACTGGTGGTTCTGGAACACCACACCGATCTGGCGTCGCAGAAACGGAATCTGAGCATTGCTGATCTGGCCAAGGTCCTGCCCTGCCAGCAACAGCTTGCCGCTGGTCGGTCGTTCCATGGCCAGAAGCAGGCGCAGCAACGTGCTCTTGCCCGCGCCGGAATGGCCGGTCACGAACAGGAACTCGCCCCGGCGCACCCGAAAACTCAACTCATGCAGGCCGACGTGGCCATTGGGGTAGCGCTTGGCAACCTGTTCGAATCGGATCATGGATGCTCCCGCTCGGCAAACAAGGCCTTGACGAAGGACTCGGCCTCGAACGTGCGCAGGTCATCGATGCCCTCGCCCACGCCGATATAACGGATAGGCAAGCCGAACTGCTTGGCCAGGGCGAAGATCACTCCGCCCTTGGCGGTGCCATCGAGCTTGGTCAGGGCAAGACCGGTCAGCTCTACGCTCTGGTTGAAATGCTTGGCCTGGTTGATGGCGTTCTGCCCGGTACCGGCATCCAGCACCAGCAGCACTTCATGAGGTGCATCCGCATCGAGCTTGCCGATGACCCGGCGGACTTTCTTGAGCTCTTCCATCAGGTTGTCTTTGGTATGCAGGCGACCGGCAGTGTCGGCGATCAGCACGTCCACACCCCGGGCCTTGGCAGCCTGCACGGCATCGAAGATGACCGACGCGGAGTCGGCGCCGGTGTGCTGGGCGATGACCGGGATGTGGTTGCGCTCACCCCATACCTGCAACTGCTCTACCGCTGCGGCACGGAAGGTGTCGCCCGCCGCCAGCATGACTTTCTTGCCCTCGAGCTGCAGCTTCTTCGCCAGCTTGCCGATGGTCGTGGTCTTGCCAGCACCGTTGACGCCCACCACCAGGATCACGAATGGCTTGGTCTGGGAGTGGATCTGCAGCGGTTTCTCCACCGGGCGCAGCACGCCGGCCAGCTCATCCTGCAAGGACTTGTACAGCGCGTCGCTGTCGGCCAGTTGCTTGCGCGCGACCTTCTGGGTCAGGTTCTGGACGATGGCGGTGGTGGCCTCGACGCCAACGTCGGCGGTCAGCAGACGGGTCTCGATTTCCTCGAGCAGGTCGTCATCGATGGCTTTCTTGCCCAGGAACAGGCTGGCCATGCCTTCGCCGATGCTGGCGCTGGTCTTGGACAGGCCCTGCTTGAGACGGGCGAAGAAGCCACCCTTGCTCTCTTCGGCAATGACCGGGGCCTTCACAGGCTCGGGCGTCGGGGCCACGGCAGGGACGACAGCCTCGGGAGCGGGTGCCGGACGCTCTGGAATAGCAGGCGGTGTGTGGGGCTCGAGGTCTTCAACCAACGCGACCGGCTCTTCCTCGACCGGCAGTACCAGGTTGCTGACAGGCGGCTCGACCACAGTCGGGACGACCGGCTCCGCAACGGTGGCAACGGCAGGCGATGGCGTGTAGGCGGCAGGAGCCGGTTCGACACGTTCGACCACCGGCGGCGGGACCGGCGTGGCAGCCGCAGGCGCAGGCGGGACTGCTGGCGGGACTACTGGAACGGGTGCAGGCACAGGCGCGGGGATTGGCGCAGCAGCAGGCACCTCGACCACCGGGCTCGGCGCTGCTGGTGCGGCCTCGGGGGCGGGGACGTGTACCGGCTCTGGCACGCGCTCCGGCTGCGGCTCTGGCTGCAGCTCCGGCACAGCACCTTCGCGCACCACCTCGGCAGGGGCGGACGCCTGCTCGGCCGGGGCCTCGGGGGCTAGCGGCGCGGGGGTCTGTGGCTGTTCGGCGACAGGTTCCTGCGGCTTCTTGCGAAACCAGCTGAACAGGCCTTTCTTCTCGCCAGCCGCGGCCGGCGCTTTCTTGTCGTCGTTGGAACCAAACATGGAGGACGGCTATCTCAGGCTAGCGATGCGCCACCAGCGGCGCACCGGGAATTCTTTCAACGCAGAACAGACTATTTCGAATCCGGCTGGTTCATGCGCAATAATTTGTCGTGAGGCCTGCGGGCCAGATCCGCGACAGGCATGGTCGGCAGGCAACCGGATCAGTATCCTAGCACCTCCAGGCCCGCCGACGCTAAATCCACGCGGGCCGTCCTACAGGTTAACAATTGTATGAATGCTCTAGCCCGCCGCGCTGCTGGCCTGCTGCTCAGCACACTTTGTCTGCCGTTCGCGGCCTTTGCCGCCGATAAGCAACCCACCCACGAGTTCATCCTCGACAATGGCCTCAAGGTGGTCGTGCGCGAAGACCATCGCGCACCCGTGGTGGTCTCGCAGATCTGGTACAAGGTCGGCTCCAGCTACGAGACCCCGGGCCAGACGGGCCTGTCCCACGCACTCGAACACATGATGTTCAAGGGTAGCGCCAAAGTCGGCCCTGGCGAGGGCTCGCGGATCCTGCGCGACCTGGGCGCCGAGGAAAATGCCTTTACCAGCGACGATTACACCGCCTATTACCAGGTCCTCGCCCGCGACCGCCTGCCCGTTGCCTTCGAGCTCGAGGCCGACCGCCTGGCCAGCCTGCGCCTGCCCGCCGACGAGTTCAGCCGCGAGATCGAAGTCATCAAGGAGGAGCGCCGCCTGCGCACCGACGATCAGCCCAACGCCAAGGCGTTCGAGCTGTTCCGCGCCATGGCCTACCCCGCCAGCGGCTACCACACCCCGACCATCGGCTGGATGGCCGACCTCGAACGCATGAAGGTCGAGGAGCTGCGCCACTGGTACGAGTCCTGGTATGCCCCCAACAATGCCACCCTGGTGGTGGTCGGCGATGTCACCGTCGACGAGATCAAGGGTTTGGCACAGAAATACTTCGGCGCCATCCCCAAGCGCGCCGTACCGCCAGCCAAGCTGCCTCTGGAGTTGGCCGAGCCTGGCATGCGCCAGCTCACCCTGCACGTGCAGACGCAACTGCCGAGCCTGATCTACGGCTTCAACGTCCCGGGCCTGGCCACCGCCAAGGACCCGCGCAGCGTGCACGCCCTGCGGCTGATCTCGGCACTGCTCGATGGCGGCTACAGCGCACGCCTGCCAGCACGGCTCGAACGCGGCCAGGAACTGGTGGCCGGCGCCTCTTCCGGCTACGACCCCTTCACCCGCGGCGACAGCCTGTTCCTGCTTTCGGCGACCCCCAATGTGCAGAAGCAGAAGACCCTGGCCGACGTCGAAAAAGGCTTCTGGACTCTCCTCGACGAGCTGAAGACCACCCCGCCGTCAGCCGAGGAACTCGAGCGCGTGCGCGCCCAGGTGATCGCCGAGCTGGTCTATGACCGCGACTCTATAAGCAGCCAGGCCACCACCATCGGCCAGCTGGAAACCGTCGGCCTGTCGTGGAAACTGATCGACAGCGAACTGGACGAGCTCAAACAGGTGACCCCGCAAGACATCCAGAACGCAGCCCGCACCTACTTCACCCGTGAACGCCTGAGCGTTGCCCACGTCTTGCCCGAGGAGTCCGCTCATGAGTGATCGCCGCGCATCACGCCACCCCCTGCTGGGCCTCGGCACCTTGGTGCCTGTGTTCGCGGTGGCCCTGTTCATTTCGCGGCCGACGCTCGCCGATGACGTCGCCGCCCGCCCGGCCAACACCCTGCAATCGCTGGCCGAGCTCGACGGCAAGGCCCCCAGCCGCCGCCAGCTGAACATCCAGAGCTGGAACACCGCCGAGGGCGCCCGCGTACTGTTCGTCGAGGCCCGCGAGTTGCCGATGTTCGACCTGCGCGTGACCTTCGCCGCCGGCAGCAGCCAGGACGGCGGCACGCCAGGCCTCGCCACGCTGACCAACGCGATGCTCAACGAAGGCGTGGCAGGCAAGGACGTCACCGCCATCGCCCAGGGTTTCGAAGGCCTGGGCGCCGACTTTGGCAACGGTTCCTACCGCGACATGGCCGTGGCTACGCTGCGCAGCCTCAGCGCCGCCGACAAGCGCGAGCCCGCGCTCAAGCTGTTCGCCGAAGTCGTGGGCAAGCCGACCTTCCCCGAGGACGCCCTCAAGCGCATCAAGAATCAGCTGCTGGCAGGTTTCGAGTACGAGAAGCAGAACCCTGCCAAGCTCGCCAGCAAGGCCTTGTTCGCGCGGCTCTACGGCGACCACCCCTACGCAGGCCCAAGCGAAGGTACCGCCGAAAGCATCCCGCCGATCACGCTTGACCAGCTACGCGCTTTCCACGCCAAGGCATATGCGGCGGGCAACGCAGTTATCGCGCTGGTCGGCGACCTCAGCCGCATCGACGCAGAGGCTATCGCCTCGCAAGTGTCGTCCGCACTGCCCAAAGGCCCCGCCCTGGCCAAGCCGGCGCAGCCTGTCGAGCCCAAGGCAGGTCTCACGCATATCGATTTCCCGTCCAAGCAGACCCACCTGATGCTCGCCGAGCTCGGCATCGACCGGACCGACCCGGACTACGCCGCGCTGTCGCTCGGCAACCAGATCCTCGGGGGTGGCGCTTTCGGCACCCGCCTGATGACCGAAGTGCGTGAAAAACGTGGCCTGACCTACGGCGTCTACTCGGTGTTCAGCCCGATGCAGGTACGCGGCCCGTTCATGATCAACCTGCAGACCCGCGCCGAGCTCAGCGAAGGCACGCTCAAGCTGGTACAGGATATTCTCGCCGGATACCTCAAGACCGGCCCGAGCCAGCAAGAGCTCGACGATGCCAAGCGCGAGCTGGCCGGCAGCTTCCCGCTGTCCAATGCCAGCAACGCCAGCATCGTCGGCCAACTGGGTGCCATCGGCTTCTACAACCTGCCGCTGACCTGGATCGAAGACTTCATGCAGCAGTCCCAGAGCCTGACCGCCGAGCAGGTCAAGAGCGCGCTGAACAAACACCTGGCGGCCGACAAGCTGGTGATCGTCACGGCCGGCCCCAAGGTGGCGCAGAAACCCCTCCCACCGCCAACTGACAAACCCGCCGAGCAGCCGCTTGGCGTACCGGAGCATTAATGGCCAAGCCATCCCAACCCGCCCGACCCAGCCAGGGCCAGGGTCACCTGCGCATCATCGCCGGGGAATGGCGCAGCCGCCGCCTGCCGGTTCCTGCCGGGGAGGGGCTGCGCCCGACTCCGGACCGGGTCCGCGAGACCGTGTTCAACTGGCTCGCTCCCCATATCGAGGGCGCCCATGTGCTGGACGCCTTCACCGGCAGCGGCGCCTTGTACCTCGAGGCCCTGTCGCGCGGCGCGGCCGATGCCGTCGCCCTCGACAGCAATCCTGCCGCCATCGCCAACCTGCGTGACAACCTCGAAGTGCTGCGCTGCCCGCGCGGCAAGGTGATCCAGAGCGACGCCCTGCGTTACCTGCAAGGCGATGTGAAGCAGCAGTTCGACCTGGTGTTCCTCGACCCGCCCTTCCACCAGGACCTGCTGGCCACCACCTGCAGCCTGCTCGAGGACCGCGGCTGGCTGCGTGACAACGCCTGGATCTACACCGAAAGCGAAGCCGCGCCTTCCTCGCTGCAGATGCCGGGCAGCTGGCGCCTGCACCGGGAGAAGAAGACCGGGCAGGTCCATTACGCCTTGTGGCAGCGGGGCTGACCGCCATTTTCCAAAAGCCTGCCTGCAGCTCTAAATACCGCAGGCAGGTACCCACTTCCATCGAAACTGCTCCGACCCATAGTCCAAGAGCAGCCTCGCCATGCCTTCACATCCGTCAGACAATCCACCCCCTGCCCCTTCCGCTGCCCCACCCTCTTTGCATCGCTTCAGTCTTGCCAATGGGCTGAAGGTCTACCTGCGCGAAGATCGCCGAGCACCCTTGATAAGCGCACAAATGTGGTACCACGTGGGTTCAAGCGACGAACCTGACGGGCACACCGGTCTTTCCCATGCCTTGGAACACGTGATATTCGAGGGGGGCAGCAAACTCGCGCCTGGGCAATATTCCGCCCTGATCAGCCGCCTGGGTGGCGAACCCAACGCCTTTACTAACCGCGACGCCACGGTTTTTCCGGTCACCCTGCCGGCCAGTCGTGTGGAAATCGTGCTCGAGGTCATGGCCGATGCCATGGCCAGTGCCAGGTTTGGTGAAGCAGCGTTCACCCGCGAGCTCGAAGTCATCAAGGCTGAACGGCGGACAAGGCTTGATAGCACGCCTTATGCCTTGGCCCTGGAACGGGCCCGGTTGCTCGCTCACGGGGCCAGCCGTTACGCGACACCCATCATTGGTCATCCCCAAGACCTGGAGCAGATGACCTACGCGAACGCGCGGGTCTGGTACCAAAGCTGGTACCACCCAAACAACGCCACCCTGGTAGTGGTCGGCGCTATCAGCCCCGAGCGCCTGCGAATCCTGGTCGAGCGCCATTTTGCCGGGCTGCAGGCCAATCGCCTGCCACCCCGTGAAACGCCCAGGGAAAACGCTTCGCTGGAACAGCGCAGCCAGACAGTCGCCGCGCCCGGCATGCGTCCGGGGGTGATCATGACCTTCAATACCCCTAGCCAGGCCACCGCCCGCACCGCTGAAGAAGCCTTGGCGCTGCGTCTGCTGGCCGTGGTGCTCGCGATTGGCGCCAGCTCGCGGCTTTACCGCCGTCTCGTACGCGGTGCAAAAGCGCTGGCCGTCAAAGTTGAATATGACTACCTGCAACGTGGCGACGGCTTGTTCATGATCAGCGTGTTTTCCAGCGGCGCACCCGAAGAGATGGCCACCCTGATCTGGCATGAGCTTGAGGTGCTTCGCCAGATGCCGCCCGCCGAACAAGAGCTCGAGCGGGCCAAGGCCATCCTGCTGAGCGCCCAGATCTTCGAACAGGACGATATCGCCCAGCAGGCATCGACCATCGGTACCTATGCCACCAGCGGCCTGGACCCGGATCTGCCAGGTACCGAGCTACAAGCGATCGAAACTCTCACGGGTGAGCACCTGCGGCAAGCGGCGCACGACTACTTCACCCGACGCCGTCTGACGGTTACCTACATGCACGACAAGGAGCGCTCGCATGAATGACTCGACCCGCACCATCCAGCCCACCGCCATCGATGAGCAAGCTCTGTTCGCGAACCTTGCCTCCGCCCAAGGCATCGACCTTGATCAGCTCGAGCCCATTGGCACGCAGGTAGAGTCTTGGCAAACCGCCGCTGGCACCTGGGTCACCTTCGTACAGTCGCGTGATCAGCCGATCATCGACCTGGTAGCGCGCTTCAACGCCGGCACCGAGCTCGACGGCAATACCAGCGGGTTGGCGGCCCTGACACTGCACTTGCTCGGGCACGGCACCCGCCACCTGAACGCGGAGCAATTCGCCGAGCGCATCGAGCAATTGGGCGTGCGGATACACAAGCGCGTGCGGCTGACCCACGCGACGCTGGGCTTGCGCGCCCGGAGCCAACAGACGCTGCTCGACCCAGCCATCGAGTTGTTCACTGAAATGCTCGGGCATCCCGCCCTCCACGCCACTGACCTGGCTGTCATCAAGCCCCGGCTGCTGGCTTATCATGCCGCTCGCAAAGCCCACTCAGGGACCAGAGCCCGCCTTGAGGCTCATGCCCACCTCTTTGCCGGCCACCCTTATGCCAATGCGTTAGGCAGCACAGCGGAGGGCATCGAGTCCATCACCGCAGGCGACCTCAGAAGGTTTCACCAACGCGCTTATAGCGCCAACAACCTGAGATTGTCCCTGGTCGGCGATCTATCGCGCGAACAAGCCGAGGCCATCGTCGAGCGTATCACCGGCGCGCTGCCCCAGCGCTGGGCTGCCGCGCCCCCTCCTCAGGCGCCATTCGCGCCAGCCGGAACCCTGCATGTGGACCAAGCGGGAATGAACTCGGCAGCGGCGTTGGCCATGCCCCTGCGGATTGTCCTCGCAGATCCGGACTATCCGGCCTTGATGCTGGCGCACGTGGTGCTGGGGTCGGGCTTCGAGTCTCGCCTGATGCAGGAATTGCGTCTGCGTCGAGGTCTTACCTACGACATACGCTCTGAGCTGCTCCCGTACGAGGCGGGCGGCGTGCTGAGCATCGACTGGGAGATCGCCCCGCAGTACGTAGAAGGTTCGCAACACTTGGTGGCCAGTGTGCTGCGCGAGTTCATCGAGCGCGGACCGACAAAGGCCGAATTGCAATACGCCCGGGAGCAGATTGCAGGCAGACTGTTACGTGGGGTGGCGCGCAACCAGTCGCTGGCTGCCGTACTGGTCGAGCTGAGTCAGCAGCCCTTCATTCAATTCGATACCTATCTCCGTCACCTCCATGAGATCACGCCGCAGGCGGTGTGTGAGGTCTTGCAGAGCTACCTCGACCCGACACGCATGGTGTTCACAAGCGTGGGGCCGACCACGCTTCAGCTACCCTTGCCGGACGTTCCGGCACCTTGAAGAGCACCGATGCACCGTCGGTGGTTCCATGGCAAGCTAGGAGGGTCATCTCGAGTCGCCTAGCATGCCAAGCTCTACCACCGCCTTCTGCCCCGCCATCGGCCTTGCCAACCCCCACCTGCAAACCCTGTGGGGGCCTCTGTGGCGCAAGCTACCCGATCTCCCCCGTACCCGCGAGCGCCTGTGGTTGAGCGATGGGGACTTCCTCGATCTTGACTGGCACGGCCCGCACCAGCCCGATGCGCCGTTGGTCATGGTGCTGCATGGCCTGACCGGGTCATCCAGCTCCCCTTACGTCAAAGGGCTGCAGCAGGCCCTGCAGCAACGCGGATGGGCCAGTGTTGCAGTCAACTGGCGCGGCTGCTCTGGCGAGCCGAACCTGCTGCCCCGCAGCTATCACTCCGGCGCGAGCGAAGACCTTGCCGAAGTCGTCAGCCATCTGCGCGCCCAGCGCCCGCTGGCGCCGCTGTATGCGGTCGGCTATTCGCTGGGTGGCAACATTCTGCTCAAGTACCTGGGCGAAAGCGGCTCGGCCAGCCAGTTGCAGGCTGCGGTCGCGGTGTCGGTGCCATTTCGCCTGGATGAATGCGCCGACCGTATCGGGTTGGGATTTTCCCGGGTTTACCAGGCGCACTTCATGCGGGCGATGCTGGCCTATGTCAAAGACAAGCAGCGTCACTTCCAGCACCTGGGCCACCACGAGAACCTCGCCACCCTCGAGCGTCTGGGCGAGCTGCGCAACCTGCGCAACTTCTGGGACTTCGATGGCCGGGTGACTGCGCCGCTCAACGGTTTCCAGGACGCCCATGACTACTACCGGCGTTCATCGAGCCGCTATTTCCTGGGCGACAACCGCACGCCAACACTGATCATCCAGTCCAACGACGATCCCTTTGTGTTCAACCACAGCTTGCCCAGCGCGGACGAGCTGGCGCCGCTGACTCACCTGGAGCTGCACCGCCGTGGAGGCCATGTCGGATTCGTCGATGGGAGCATGCGCAACCCCAGCTATTACCTGGAGCGGCGCATTCCGCAGTGGCTGGTCGAAGGCGTCTGAGCCATCAGTCGCCTTTCGCCACCCCGCGCGCCGCATCGTTGATCCACTCGCTCCAGGAGCCTGCATACAAGCGGCCGAGCGGGTATCCGGCGAGACACAGCGCAAACAGGTCATGGCAGGCCGTTACGCCCGAGCCGCAGTACGCCACGACCTGTTCGGGTGAGCGATCCGCCAGTTTCTCGGCAAAGCGCTGGCGCAGCTCTGCGGCGGGCAGGAACCGGCCGTCAGGCCCCAGGTTGTCGGTAAAGGCGGCGCACTGGGCACCGGGGATGTGCCCCGCCACCGGATCGATCGGTTCGACTTCACCGCGAAAGCGCGGCAGGGCACGTGCGTCGAGCAGGGTCAGGTCAGGTCTGCCGAGACGCTTTTCCAGTTGCTTGGCATCGATCAGCAGGTCCATGTCCGGCTTGCCGGCAAACGCGCCCTCACGCTTTTGCGGCGAATCAAGACTCAAGGGAAGGTGCGCGGCATGCCAGGCCTTCAGGCCGCCATCGAGAATGCTCACGCCATCGCGCTTGCCCAGCCAGGCCAGCAACCACCAGGCCCGGGCAGCGAATGCACCCGGGGCGTCGTCGTAGAGCACTACCTGGCTGTCGTTGTCCAGGCCAAAGCCGCGCAAGCGCTCGACCAGCCGTTCAGGCGCTGGCAAAGGATGCCGGCCGGTATGGCCCTTGATCACTCGGCCGCTCAGATCCCGCTCCAGATCTGCGAAATGGGCGCCAGCGATATGCCCTTCGGCATAGCTGCGCTGGCCGTAATCCACGTCCTCCAGGGCAAACCGACAGTCGAGGATCACCAGGCCGGGCGTATCCAGGCGCTCGGCCAACTGCTGGGGGGTGATCAATTGCGCAAGGGGCATGACAATCTCCTGATGAAAGAACCTGTCCTGAGTCTATAGTGCCTTGAGTCGGCATGCGTGACTTGGCCGGGCGCGGTCGCTGCGCTACCATCCGAGTCGCCAACGCACTCCAGCCAGGATGACGTATGAACCGAGTGTTGTACCCGGGTACTTTCGACCCCATTACCAAAGGCCATGGCGATCTGGTCGAGCGTGCCTCGCGACTGTTCGACCATGTGATCATTGCCGTGGCGGCCAGCCCCAAGAAAAACCCACTGTTCCCGTTGGAGCAACGGGTAGCCTTGGCGCGCGAGGTCACCCAGCACCTGCCCAACGTCGAGGTCATCGGTTTCTCCAGCCTGCTGGCGCATTTCGCCAAGGAGCAAGGCGCGAATGTCCTCTTGCGGGGGCTGCGTGCGGTGTCCGACTTCGAGTACGAGTTCCAGCTGGCCAACATGAACCGGCAACTCGCACCCGACGTCGAGAGCCTCTTCCTCACGCCGTCCGAGCGCTATTCATTCATTTCCTCGACCCTGGTCCGGGAAATCGCCGCGCTGGGTGGCGATATCGCCAAGTTCGTGCACCCGGTGGTGGCTGAAGCCCTGACCGAGCGCTTCAAGAAGTAGCCTGTTCGCGCCAACGCGAAGCGCCCGCGTGCACTGCGGGCGCGAATGCGGCACAATTGTGCTCATTGGTATTGAAATGCCCGGGCTCCCAGCCCCGGCCGGAGTCCCCATGTCCCTGATCATCACCGACGATTGCATCAATTGCGACGTCTGCGAGCCCGAGTGCCCGAACGCCGCCATCTCCCAGGGCGAAGAGATCTACGTGATCGACCCAAACCTGTGCACCCAATGTGTCGGCCACTACGACGAACCACAGTGCCAGCAAGTCTGCCCGGTCGACTGCATTCCCCTGGATGAAGCTCATCCCGAAAGCGAGGACGAGCTGATGGCCAAGTACCGGCGTATCACCGGCAAGGTCTGATGCGCTGCGCCTCTGCGCCTAGCGCTGGCAGCGCGGGCAGAACACACTGGCCCGCTGCCCCAGCTTGACCTCCCGAAGTTCGGTTCCACATACCTTGCAAGGCTGGCCTCCCCTGCCGTAGGTGAACAATTCCTGCTGGAAGTAGCCAGGCTGTCCATCGCCGCCAAAGAAGTCCCGCAGTGTCGTGCCGCCGCGCTCGATGGCATAGGCCAGGATCCGCTTGATCTCGACGCCCAGCTTGAGATACCGCGCCCGCGAAATACCGCCTGCCGCTCGTCGCGGGTCGATACCCGCCGCGAACAGTGCTTCGGTGGCGTAGATATTACCGACCCCGACCACCACTGCGTTGTCCATGATGAACGGCTTGACGGCCATCGCCCGGCCGCGTGACAGCTGGAACAGGCGCTCGCCGTCGAACAGATCGGTCAGAGGCTCCGGTCCGAGATGCGCCAGCAGCGCGTGGTTGTGCGGGTCGTGGCTCCAGAGCATGGCGCCGAAGCGCCGCGGATCGGTGTAGCGCAGGGCCAGGCCCGACTCCAGTTCGATGTCCACATGCTCATGCTTGGCCGGCGTCAGCCCAAGTTCGACCAGTCGCAGGTTGCCCGACATGCCCAGATGGCTTATCAAAGTGCCAGCCTCGGCATTGATCAGCAGATACTTGGCCCGCCTTTCGACCGTCATGATGCGCTGGCCCGACAGGCGCACATCAAGGTCTTCCGGGATCGGCCAGCGCAAGCGGCTGTCGCGCACGATCACGCGGCTGACGCGCTGTCCCTCCAGGTAGGGTGCGATGCCCCGGCGGGTGGTTTCGACTTCTGGCAACTCTGGCATATCAGTGCCCGCTCATGTCTCGAAGGGTCTGTTTGAGGCTTTCGAAGTCGTACTCCGACAGCCCTATGTAATCGAGCACATAAGGAGCCACCGCGTTCCATTCGTGATCCACGCTCTGACTGCCCAGCACCCGGTAGGATGCACAGACGTGCTCGGCCATTTTCAGCACCGCAAGCAGGTTTTTCAGCTGGGTATTGCGCGAGGATTCATCACGGAACACCGCCAAGGCATTGTGGTGGTTGGTGATGGCCGCCGTGATGTGCTCGGGCAGGCGCCAGGACTTCGCGGTGAAATAGCCGACTACCGAGTGGTTGGTGTTGAACACCTGGTTCTCGGTATCGACCACGCGGTGGTTGGGGCCTGCGCTGGCGTAGGCGTCTTCCAGCACTCTCATGTATTCGGGGAAGCGCTTGAGCATCAGTGGCACGCCACAGTCGTGGAACAGCCCCAGTGTGTACGCTTCATCGACCGCCTGCAGGCCCGTGCGCTTGGCCAAGGTCAGGCAGGTCTCGGCCACGTCCTGGGCGGTGTCCCAGAAGCGGTTGAGGGTCACGATGGTCTCGTCGCTCATCTCGCCCTTGATCGATTGGGCATTGATCAGGTTGATGATCGAGCGGCTACCCAGCAGATTCACGGCCCGCTGAATCGAACCGATCTTGTTGCTCAGCCCGAAGTGCGGCGAGTTCACCAGCTTGAGCAAGGCGCCAGACAGCCCAGGGTCCTGCGAGATCAGCTTGGCGATGGTTTCCAGGTCAGGATCGGGCATGTACTGCTCGAACTGCAGGTCGACCATGATCTGCGGCTGCGGAGGAATACTGATCCCTTGCAAGGCTTGCTGGATCTGTTCGGCGGTGAGTTCCTGGGACATACGTGCACACTCGGGGATGAGCGGCAATTTTAACCCTTTAGTCCATTCGGGCAGCAACCACTGATGTAGCCCGCAGGAACTTTCCCTTATGTTCAGGGGCCTCCTTTCTCAGGCCTATTCAGAAAAGGAGTACACCCATGAGCACATCTCTGAGCGGCAAGCGTGTCGCGATACTGGTCACTGACGGTTTTGAGCAGGTGGAGCTGACTGGTCCACGCGATGCCTTGAAGCAAAGCGGCGCCACTGTCGATATCCTCAGTGAAAAAACCGGCAAGGTGCGCGGCTGGAACCATGACAAGCCAGCTGATGAATTCGAGGTGGACGCTACCTTCGATGCGGCCAGCCAGAATGTCTACGACGCAATCGTCCTGCCGGGCGGCGTGCAGAATTCCGATACCATCCGGCTGATCCCGGGTGCGCAGAAGCTGGTGAAGTCCCATGACTCGGAGGGCAAGCCCCTGGCCGTGATCTGTCACGGCGGCTGGCTACTGGTGTCCTGCAAACTGGTCAAGGGCCGTCGCCTGACCAGCTACAAGACCCTGCAGGACGACCTGCAAAATGCCGGTGCCGAGTGGGTCGACGAAGAAGTGGTAGTGGATGGCAACCTCATTACCAGCCGCCAACCCGATGATATCCCGGCCTTCAACAAGAAGCTCATCGAAGCCCTCTCAGGCTGATACCGCTGTTTGTCGTTGGCCGCGCCTGGCGCGTGGCCAACGCGCTATACTCCCGCTCTTTTTTCCCGGAGCGACGTCATGTCCCTGCCCAGCCTTCGCCTCAAAGCCAACGCCGACCGCCGCCTGCGGGCCGGCCACCTGTGGGTCTACAGCAACGAAATCGACGTCGCCGCGACCCCGCTGCAAGGCTTCCGCGCCGGTGAGCAGGCGATCCTGGAGGCGGCCAACGGCAAGGCCCTGGGCGTCGTTGCCCTGAGCCCGAACAACCTGATCTGCGCCCGCCTGCTGTCGCGTGATGCCAAGCTTGCGCTGGACAAATCCTTGCTGGTGCACCGTCTGAACGTTGCCCTGTCGCTGCGTGAGCGGCTGTTCGACAAGCCATGCTACCGCCTGGTGTACGGCGATTCCGACCTGCTGCCAGGCCTGGTGGTCGACCGCTTCTTCGACATCCTCGTGGTGCAACTGGCCTCGGCGACCATGGAGCAGCACAAGGACGACGTCATCGCCGCCCTCGTGCAGGTGCTCAAGCCAAGCGGCATCCTGTTCAAGAACGACTCGGCCGCCCGTGATGCCGAAGGCCTGGGCCGCTACGTCGAGACCGTCTACGGCGAAGTCCCGGACTGGGTCGCGCTGGAAGAGAACGGCGTCAAGTTCGAAGCCCCGGTACGCGAAGGCCAGAAGACTGGCTGGTTCTACGACCACCGCATGAACCGCGCGCGCCTGGCCCCGTATGTCAAAGGCAAGCGTGTGCTCGACCTTTTCAGCTACATCGGTGGCTGGGGCGTGCAGGCCGGCGCGTTCGGCGCCAGCGAAGTGTTCTGCGTCGACGCCTCGGCCTTCGCCCTTGACGGCGTCGAGCGCAACGCCGGGCTCAACGGCATTGCCGACAAGCTCACCTGCATCGAAGGCGACGTCTTCGAAGCTCTCAAGGAGCTCAAGGCTGCCGAAGAGCGTTTCGACGTCATCGTTGCCGACCCTCCCGCCTTCATCAAGCGCAAGAAAGACCTGAAAAACGGCGAGGCCGCCTACCGCCGCCTCAATGAACAGGCCATGCGCCTGCTGACCAAGGACGGCATCCTCGTCAGCGCCTCGTGCTCGATGCACCTGCCCGAAGACGACCTCAACGGTATCCTGCTGACCAGCGCCCGTCACCTGGACCGCAACCTGCAGCTGCTCGAGCGCGGCGGCCAGGGCCCGGACCATCCGGTGCATCCGGCGATTGCAGAGACTCGGTATATCAAGAGCATTACTTGCCGGTTGTTGCCTAATAGCTGATTGCGGGAAAAGACAATAGAAAGACGTCCGGTGTTAGATGCCCAGCATCGGACTCTCTACATGATGTTTAAATACCTGCAATTAATCACGAAATTTCCTACATGTCAGTGGGAAATTTCCACCATAAAAATCAATTGCACTTCTAGAAACTTTGTCTAACCTAAGAAATGTCGCAATGACGCGGTAAATTGAGGAGATACAAAGATGAAAGAAATCCAACTTGAATCAAGAAAGCTGGCCAACCTCAATCAACTGGTGAAAGCCAAGTAGTCTCCAGGACATGAAGCGCAGAGCCGGCCTGCGCTTCAAACACAGGTAATGGAGGACAAGATGATAAATAGCGACGTATTTTTTCTCGCTACTGAAGATGGATTTGTTTGCTGGAATTTTGAAGAGCACAGGCAGTTTGCATTAGGCAGAGACTATGCGCTACGGCTAGTCAGCCTTGTCAGTGGTGATAGCCAAATTAATCATGGAAATTCGATTGACCGGCACGTTGCCCAGACTTTTCAATTAGAGGCCACCGATCTCGGCCTCGGAACATGGCTAACCGGAGCCCTGAATGAAGCGTCGATTGAGGCGATGTTGAATCTTAGCAATCCTGCTGAGCAGACGTTATTTTTTGTCGGCGCAGGTTACACCGACGGATCGGACACGCCTGCAGCGTTAAAGGATTTGCTGAACTCACGCACCGATTAACGATGGAGCACAAGCCTAATGAAAAGTGCGCCTCCTCAAGGTCGCTCTGCGGCAGTATTCCGGAATTGGTACACCTCAAGTACGGTACGCTGCCGACCGTATCATTACCTGTTATCAGAGCAAGATCTTCAGGAAGCCGATCCAGACCGATGGTTTCCGAGCTCCATGGCTCCCGCCCTTGCTCATCCCTGTATAGCAAACCTTAATTCACCAGAGCGTCTACTTCTTCATATCAATCATCTAACCTACTTTTTAGATTACACCACCGATTTGGAAATAATCCATGTCAATAAAGCTGTAAAATCTATTACGCATGGCGCATTAAAAGAGCACTTTACCCCTGCCGACCATCGGGCAGCTCTGAAACTTTACGTTGATGAGGGATATCACGCCCTTTTCTCTCGGGAACTTGCTGACCAACTGAAAACCCATTTTGGACTCGAGCGCACAAACTCGGCACGACTCAAGGCATTGTCTGAAATTGTGGCTACAGCGCCATCGTCACATCGAGCGCTAACACGCTTCATTATCGCTTTTGTATCAGAGACCCTGATCACCAAAGAGCTATTTAATCTTTCTCGTCAAATGCTGATACCCGGGATATACCATTTGTTGCGAGACCACCTCAATGACGAGGGAAAACACTCAGTCTACTTTTCCAACTGCTTCGAAAGACTATGGCCAAAGCTTTCAAAGTCACAGCAAGATTTCACTGCGCGCCTCCTGCTGGAGGTTATTCTTATTTTCGGCCGTCCTGATAAAAAATTTGTATCTTCTTTACTCGACTTCGATTCAACGCAAGAAAATCAAATATTGTCGGACTTAGAAGCTCGGGCAAAAGAGCGTATCTCAGTATTAGCCATACCTACTATGCAAGCTTTGAGACGCACCACGTTCTTTCAGGACCATGAAACACTATGCCTGTTCAGAGCCAGTGGAATACTTACATGACATCTGGCAAAGCAAGCAAAAATAGCCGACCGCTAGTTACATTACTGACACTAATGAACTTGCTCGGCGTATTTCCAGTAGACGTCGTACTACCTTCCTTTAAAGCTTTAGGGCGAGAATTTTCTGTAGGAAGTAGCGAAATTTCTTATTCTGTAAGTCTTTTTGCCATGGGTGTAGCCATATCACAGTGCTTTATCGGACCGCTCTCAGACCGCATAGGCCGCAAGAAACTCTTACTAGCGGGACTTTATTTATCGATGACGGGGGCAGCCGGATGCTGTCTAGCCTCTAGCTATGCAGAGTTCATGGCTTTCCGGATGTTACAGGCGCTGGGATGCGGCTGCTTTGTACTTACTCAAGCTCTAGTCCAGGATATATACGCCGGACATAAACGCAATGCTATGCGGATAATTTTAACGACAGCTAGCGGGTTATTTATTTCACTATCCCCGCTTGCGGGAAGCGCACTGCAACACCTGCTGGGCTGGCAGGGCAGCTTTTATGTATTCTTCGGCTTGGCTCTATTGGCCGCAGTTATTTGCTGTAGGCTACTGACGGAAAAACCCTCAGATACCTTCTCAAATATCGGCCTGCAGAGCTACGGCATTTTAATTCACGATTATATATTCTTATCCTACTCAACGCTTTCTGCTCTCGCTTTTACATGCCATTTCTCATTTATCGTCGTTTCACCATTATTGCTCATGGATCGCCTAGAACTTTCCGAATATGAATTCTCGCTTGTATTTCTCGGCTACGGAGGAGCTTACGTAACGGGTGGAGTCATCGCCAGCTTGATCAATGGAAGGGTGTCCTCCCATTCGCAGATCGGGGTTGGCCTGGGACTCATCGGCTTCGCGGGCATGGTGCTCGTGATCTGGCTCACGCTTGGAACTTTGTCTGTAGCAACCCTCCTAGTGCCTATGATTATCTGCACCGCCGGCACAACGATAACAAGGCCCGCTGCCACCTCATCAGCCCTAGAGCGCCATCCTGCACGCGCAGGTGCTGCAGCGGCGCTCAACAACACCATGCTCTTCGCAATCGGCGGCTTGGCGAGTGGGCTGATTGCTTTGATAGAGGACAGCCTCTCAATGAGTCTAGGGCTCGGTTTCATGGGGGTAAGCTTGTGCGGGGGATTGATGCTCAAGTGGCTGTCATCCCGCGCTTGTCCCGCGGCTAGGTAACCTGCTGAAGTGATGTTCCGGCGAGGGCTTCGCCGTCCTTTTGCTACAGGAGGCCGACTCTCACAGGTGCTTGGCTGCGCTTGGCATAGGGGAGAATGATGCCGCGGCAAGACCGTAATGGGACGATAGGGTCGTTCGAGCGCCACACGATCCACCGGCGTAAAGCGGCCAGCCATCCACATCGGCATTCCTTCACCGCGCCAGCGGTGTAGAATCGGGCTATTCATCGCCAGACATCCCCGGCGGGTTTATGAGCTCTGGTCGAACACGCGGCGATCCCGCGGTACTTCGGCCTCATCCGTGCCAGTGGCAACCGGCCTTCGGTGCAAAGGACAAGAGAAGCTCACTCCCCTTTTTGTGACCTGATTCAGCCGCCAGGAGTGCTTCATGCCTGATTATCGTTCCAAGACTTCCACCCACGGCCGCAACATGGCCGGCGCACGTGCCTTGTGGCGCGCCACCGGCATGAAGGACGACGATTTCAAGAAACCGATCATCGCCATCGCCAACTCGTTCACCCAGTTCGTCCCGGGTCATGTGCACCTGAAGGACCTGGGCCAGCTGGTCGCCCGGGAAATCGAACGCGCCGGTGGCGTGGCCAAGGAATTCAACACCATCGCGGTCGATGACGGCATCGCCATGGGCCACGACGGCATGCTGTACTCGCTGCCGAGCCGCGAGATCATCGCCGACTCCGTCGAATACATGGTCAACGCCCACTGCGCCGACGCCATCGTGTGCATCTCCAACTGCGACAAGATCACCCCCGGCATGCTGATGGCGGCCCTGCGCCTGAACATCCCGGTGATCTTCGTGTCCGGCGGCCCGATGGAAGCCGGCAAGACCAAGCTGGCGAGCCACGGCCTGGACCTGGTCGACGCCATGGTCATCGCCGCCGACTCCACCGCCAGCGACGAAAAAGTCGCCGAGTACGAGCGCAGCGCCTGCCCGACCTGCGGTTCGTGCTCCGGCATGTTCACCGCCAACTCGATGAACTGCCTCACCGAAGCCCTGGGCCTGGCCCTGCCGGGCAACGGCTCGACCCTGGCGACCCACTCCGACCGCGAGCAGCTGTTCCTGCAGGCAGGCCGCACCATCGTCGAGCTGTGCAAGCGCTACTACGGCGAGAACGACGAGTCGGTGCTGCCGCGCAATGTCGCCAACTTCAAGGCATTCGAGAACGCCATGATGCTCGACATCGCCATGGGCGGGTCCACCAACACTATCCTGCACCTGCTGGCCGCGGCCCAGGAAGCGGAGATCGAGTTCGACCTGCGCGACATCGATCGCCTGTCGCGCAGCGTTCCGCAGCTGTGCAAGGTGGCGCCGAACATCCAGAAGTACCACATGGAAGACGTCCACCGCGCTGGCGGCATCTTCAGCATTCTCGGCTCGCTGGCCCGCGGCGGCCTGCTGCACACCGACCTGCCGACCGTGCACAGCCGCAGCATGGAAGAAGCCATCGCCAAATGGGACATCACCCAGACGGACGACGAAGCAGTGCATCACTTCTTCAAGGCCGGCCCTGGGGGCATTCCGACCCAGACCGCCTTCAGCCAGTCGACCCGCTGGGAAACCCTGGACGACGACCGCGAAAAGGGCTGCATCCGCAGCTTCGAGCATGCCTATTCGAAAGAAGGTGGCCTGGCCGTGCTGTACGGCAACATCGCGCTCGATGGTTGCGTGGTGAAAACCGCCGGTGTCGACGAGTCGATCCACGTGTTCGAAGGCAACGCGAAGATCTTCGAGAGCCAGGACAGCGCTGTGCGCGGCATCCTTGCCGATGAAGTGCAGGCCGGCGACATCGTGATCATCCGCTACGAAGGCCCGAAAGGCGGCCCGGGCATGCAGGAAATGCTTTATCCGACCTCGTACCTGAAGTCCAAGGGCCTGGGCAAGGCCTGCGCCCTGCTCACCGACGGCCGCTTCTCGGGCGGAACCTCGGGCCTGTCGATCGGCCATGCCTCTCCGGAAGCCGCAGCCGGTGGTGCTATCGGCCTGGTGCGTGATGGCGACAAGGTGCTTATCGACATCCCCAACCGCACCATCAACCTGCTGGTCAGCGATGAAGAGCTGTCGCATCGCCGCATCGAGCAGGACAAGAAGGGCTGGAAGCCTGTCGAGGTACGTCCCCGCAAAGTGACGACCGCCCTCAAGGCGTACGCACTGCTGGCAACCAGCGCCGACAAAGGCGCGGTGCGTAACAAGGCAATGTTGGACGGTTTGTAGGAAACGTCTGAAAAACAAAAACCGGCGCCTCGTGCGCCGGTTTTTTTATGGGGTGGGATGTAGGCTTGAACCCTGGGCGCAGTGCTGGTTATTCCTAGATGCTATAAGCAAATTCCATCTAGATATAAATTCGTTCGTTTTCAGGCTGTTAGCATTTGTGTTCGCAATCGCACACAGAGGCGATGCTCACCTTTCTGCTTTTCCGGAGCTTCAATGAACCTGCCGTTGTCACTTAACCTGCTAGCGTTCCTGGCCTTGTTGCTGGGCCTGGCGAAATTCCCGCGTCCCGACTGGAGCCTGGCGAAGAAGGTCCTTCTGGGCCTGATCCTCGGCGTTGCCTTCGGTGCGGTGCTGCATGCGATCTACGGCGCCGGCCATCCGGTGCTCAAGGCTACCATCGGCTGGCTGGACCTGGTTGGCGTGGGCTACGTCCAACTGCTGCAGATGATCATCATGCCGCTGATCTTCGCCTCGATTCTCAGCGCAGTGGCGCGCTTGCACAACGCCTCTTCGCTGGGACGTATCAGCGTGCTGAGCATCGGCACGCTGCTGCTGACCACCGCCATTGCGGCCTTGATCGGTATCGTGCTGACCAACCTGTTCGGCCTCAGTGCCGAAGGGTTGGTCGCCGGGACCCAGGAAGTGGCCCGCATGCAGGCCATCCAGAGCGATTACGCGGGCAAGGTCGCCGACCTCAACATCCCGCAGCTGCTGCTGTCGTTCCTGCCGAGCAACCCCGTGGGCGACCTGGCCCGCGCCAAGCCGACCTCGATCATCAGCGTGGTGATCTTCGCCGTGTTCCTGGGGATGGCCGCGTTGCAACTGCTCAAGGATGATGCCGAGAAGGGCAACCGCGTGCTCGCCGCCATCGATACCCTGCAAGCCTGGGTAATGCGCCTGGTGCGCCTGGTAATGAAACTGACGCCGTACGGCGTGCTGGCCCTGATGACCAAGGTGGTGGCCAGCTCCAACCTGGACGACATCCTCAAGCTGGGCAGTTTCGTGGTGGTGTCCTACCTGGGGCTTGGACTGATGTTCGTGGTCCACGGTGTGATTCTCGCGGCGACCGGCGTCAGCCCGCTGCGCTTCCTGCGCAAGGTATGGCCGGTGCTGACCTTTGCATTCACCAGCCGCTCCAGCGCCGCCAGCATCCCGCTGAACATCGAAGCGCAGACCCTGCGACTGGGCGTGCCGCCGTCGATCGCCAGCTTCTCCGCATCATTTGGCACCACCATTGGCCAGAATGGCTGCGCCGGTCTCTATCCTGCCATGCTGGCGGTGATGGTCGCCCCGGCGGTGGGCATCGATACCTTTGACCCATTGTGGATTGCCACCCTGGTGGCCATCGTCACCTTGAGCTCGTCAGGTGTGGCTGGCGTAGGTGGCGGCGCGACCTTCGCGGCGCTGATCGTGCTGCCGGCGATGGGCCTGCCCGTCGAGCTGGTGGCGCTGCTGATCTCGGTCGAGCCCCTGATCGACATGGGCCGTACCGCGTTGAACGTGAACGGCTCGATGACGGCGGGGGTGGTGACAAGCCAGTTGCTCAAGCAGACGGACCATGAGGTGATGGGGTCCGAGGAGCATGCGGAGTTGAGCCGGACCTGATTCTGCTGACCGCCGCCCCAGATGGGGGCGGTGGTCCACCTTCTAGCGCTTGTCCCAGACCTCGAAATGATAGGCAGGCCCTTCAGATGCCTGCGCCTCGCTCGACATCAGTTCCCAAGAGTCTTTGTCGAACTCGGGAAACCACGCGTCCCCTTCCGGGCTCAGCTCGACCCGCGTGAGGTACATGCGGCTGACCAGACCCCGCTCCAGCGCCTGGTCATACAGCTGCGCGCCACCGATCAGCATCAGCTCGCCCACACCCTGCTCCAGCGCCCACTGCTCTGCGCGAACGAGTGCATGCTCCAGCGAGTCGAACACCTCGGCACCCTCGAGCACCAATCCAGGCTGACGGCTGACCACGATGTTCAACCGCCCCGGCAACGGGCGGCCGAGCGAGTCCCAGGTCTTGCGGCCCATGATGATCGGCTTGCCCAGGGTGGTGGCCTTGAAATACTTGAAATCCCCCGGCAGGTGCCAGGGCATGCTGTTGTCGATGCCGATGACGCGATTCTCGGCGAGGGCCGCGATCAGGCTGAGGGGCAGAGATGTTTTCATGCCGGCGAGGATAGCAAAGCCCGCCCCTGGATGCCTGGGTTATGCTTTCCCATTGAACAGCCCAACGGAAGACCCTGTGACTGGACTGACTGAACTCGACAAGCGCTGGCTCACCGAAGCGGTGCGCCTGCGCGAGGAACATGCAGGCCCCTTGGAAGACCAGGAAGCCAACCGCCACGCACGTCAGCAGGGCGGCGACCTGGCGGCACGCATTCAACGCCGCGCCCTGGCGCTGGCCGACCGCGATGGCATGACCATCGCCTTGCGCCACTGGAAACAAGGCGCGCGGCTCGCCGTACTGGCCTTGATGCTGCTCGCGCTGCTCAGCGGAGCGGGCCTGGCCTTCGCCGCGCTGGGCGATGGGCTGCGTCCGGTCAATGTGTTCTGGGCCCTGGGCAGTCTGCTTGGGTTGAATCTGTTGCTCTTGCTGGGCTGGGGCCTGGGGTTTTTCCTTGCGGGAGAGCACGGCGGCGGCCTCGGCCGCTTGTGGCTGTGGCTGAGCGAACGCTTCGCCCGCGACGCCAAGGCCGTGCACCTGGCGCCCGCCCTGCTGGTGCTGTTACAGCGCCGCCGCCTGAACCGATGGTTGCTCGGCTTGCTGGTCCACAGCCTGTGGGTACTGGCACTGGGCACGGCGCTGATCATGCTGCTGACGCTGCTCGCCACCCGGCGCTATGGCTTTGTCTGGGAAACCACCATTCTGGGCGCCGACACTTTCATCGGCCTGACCCAGGCCCTCGGCGTCCTGCCTGCCCTGCTCGGTTTCAGCGTACCTGACGTGGCAATGATCCGCGCCAGCGGCGACAGCCTGCCCGCGCTCGATGCCGCTCGCCAGGCCTGGGCCGGCTGGTTGCTCGGCGTGCTGCTGGTGTACGGCATCCTGCCCCGGGTGATCCTGGCGCTGCTGTGCCTGTGGCGCTGGCGCCGGGGCCACACGCGCCTGACCCTCGATCTCAGCCTGCCTGGCTACAGCCAGCTGCGGGGCAGCCTGATGCCCAGTAGCGAACGCCTCGGTGTGCAGGACGCCGCCCCCGAGACCCTGCCACATTTCCAGGCCGGGCAGCATGAAAACGGCAACAGTGGCGCGTTGCTGGTAGGCCTGGAGCTGGACGACCAACGTCCTTGGCCACCGGCCTTGCCCGAGTCCGTCAAGGATGCCGGTATCCTGGACAGCCGCGAGTCGCGCAACCGCTTGCTGGAACAACTCAGCCGCTTTCCTCCGGCTCGCCTGGCCATCGCCTGCGACCCGCTGCGCTCGCCTGATCGTGGCAGCCTGGCGCTGCTCGCCGAGCTGGCGCGCAACGCCGGATCCACCCGGATCTGGCTGTTGCAGGCCGCGCCAGGCCAGGCACTGGACAGCGCACGCCTTGGCGACTGGCGCCAGGCGCTGGAGCAACTGGGCCTCGCCCATGCGGACACGGCGCCGCTGAGCTGGCTGGAGCACGGCCATGACTGAGCCGCTGAAACTGGCCGTGGTCGGCCATACCAACGTTGGCAAGACCTCGCTGCTGCGAACCCTGACCCGCGACGTCGGCTTTGGCGAAGTGTCGCATCGACCCAGCACCACGCGCCACGTCGAGGGCGCGCGTCTGTCCGTGGACGGCCAACCGCTGCTTGAGCTCTACGACACACCGGGCCTTGAAGACGCCATCGCGCTGCTCGACTACCTCGAGCGCCTGGAGCAACCCGGCGAACGGCTCGACGGTCCGGCACGGTTGGAGCGTTTTCTCAACGGCAGCGAAGCGCGCCAGCGCTTCGAACAGGAAGCCAAGGTGCTGCGCCAGCTACAGGCCAGCAACGCCGGACTGTACGTGATCGACGCCCGCGAACCGGTGCTGGCCAAATACCGCGACGAACTCGAAGTGCTCGCTGGGTGCGGCAAGCCGCTGCTGCCGGTGCTCAACTTCGTCGCCAGCAGCCAGCACCGTGAGCCCGAGTGGCGTGATGCCCTGGCCCGCCTGGGCCTGCACGCGCTGGTGCGTTTCGACAGTGTCGCCCCTCCGGAGGACGGCGAGCGGCGCCTGTATGAAAGCCTCGCCCTGCTGCTGGAAACTGCCCGCCCAGCACTGCAACGGTTGATAGACGACCAACAGGCCCAGCGCCTGGCCCGGCGCCAGAGCGGCAAGCACCTGATCGCCGAGCTGTTGCTCGACTGCGCCGCATGCCGGCGCAGTGTCGTAGCCGAGCCCGCCGCCGAAGCCAAGGCGGTTGAAACCTTGCGTAGCGAAGTGCGCCAGCGCGAGCAGCGGTGCGTCGAAGCACTGTTGAAACTTCACGGCTTTCGCCGCGAAGACGCCAACGCGGGCGACCTCCCGCTGCTCGATGGCCGCTGGGGTGACGACCTGTTCAACCCCGAGACACTCAAGCTGCTCGGCGTACGCCTGGGCAGCGGCGTGGCAGCGGGCGCAGCAGCCGGGGCCGGAGTCGATCTGCTCGTCGGCGGACTTACCCTCGGCGCTGCCGCGCTGGCCGGCGCGCTGGCGGGTGGGGCGCTGCAAACCGCGCGCAATTACGGCTCGCGGCTGATGGGCAAGCTCAAAGGCCAGCGCGAACTGACCGTGGATGACGCCGTGCTGCGCCTGCTCGCCCTGCGCCAGCAGCAACTGATGCATGCGCTCGACGCGCGTGGCCACGCCGCGCAGGACAGCATCCGCCTTGAGGCGCCGCAAGAGCAGACCTGGCGCAAGGGCAAGCTTCCCGAGGCGCTGACCAGAGCCCGCGCGCACCCCCAGTGGTCCTCGCTCAACGAGGGCGCGAGAGTCAATCAGGCGGAGCGCCAGGAACAGGTCGAGGCGCTGGCGCAAGAACTCTGATCCATGCCCGAACGGCCCCGGCCTGCCAAGCGCCGGGCCTCTTGTCAGCTTCCCTACTTGCGCAGCAGGCGCAGGCCGTTGAATACCACGAGCAGACTCACGCCCATGTCGGCGAACACGGCCATCCACATGGTCGCCATGCCTGCGAACGTGAAGCCCAGGAAAATCGCCTTGATGCCCAGCGCCAGCACGATGTTCTGGGTAAGGATTGCCGCCGTCTGGCGCGACAGCCTGACAAACGCAGGGATTTTGCGCAGATCGTCGTCCATCAGCGCCACGTCGGCCGTTTCAATCGCAGTGTCGGTGCCGGCTGCGGCCATGGCAAAGCCGATTTCGGCGCGGGCCAGGGCAGGCGCGTCGTTGATGCCGTCACCGACCATGCCGACCCGGTGACCTTGGGCGTAGAGCGATTCGATGGCCTGCAGCTTGTCAGCGGGCAGCAGGTCGCCACGGGCGTGGTCGATGCCCACGTGGGCGGCAATCGCCTCGGCGGTGTGCGGGTTGTCGCCGGTCAGCATGACGGTCTTGATGCCCAGCGCGTGCAGTTCGGCGATCGCCTGACGACTGCTGTCCTTGACCGTGTCGGCCACCGCGAACACAGCGAGCGGGCCCGAGCTGTCGAGCAGGAGGACGACAGTCTTGCCTTGCCGTTCCAGTTGGTCGAGCTCGGTTTCGAGCTTGGGCGAGCAGAGTCCCAGTTCCTCGACCAGGCGGTGGTTGCCCAGATGAAAGGCCCGGCCGTCGATGTCGCCACGCACGCCGCGCCCGGGCAAGGCTGCGAATTCGCTGACTTCGCTCAAAGCCACGCCCTGCTCGGCCGCCAACACCGCGATGGCACCCGATACCGGATGATCGGAGCGCGCCGCCAGGCTTGCGGCCAACGCTTGGGCACGGCCTTCGAACGCGGGATCCAGCACCTTGAAATCAGTCTGCACAGGCTTGCCGTGGGTCAGGGTGCCGGTCTTGTCCAGGGCCAGGAAATCCAGCTTGCGCCCACCCTCCAGATAGACGCCACCCTTGACCAGAATACCCTTGCGCGCAGCTGCCGCCAGGCCGCTGACGATAGTCACCGGCGTCGAGATCACCAGCGCGCAAGGGCATGCGACTACCAGCAGCACCAAGGCGCGGTAGATCCAGTCGAACCAGGCACCGGCCATGAACAGCGGCGGCAGGATCGCCACCGCCAGGGCTACCGCAAATACGGCCGGGGTGTAGATGCGCGAGAAACGGTCGACAAAGCGCTGAGTGGGCGCGCGCGCGCCTTGGGCCTCTTCGACGGCCTTGATGATACGCGCCAGGGTCGAATGCCCCGCCGCCGCAGTGACGCGATACTCCAGGGCACCTGCCTGATTGATGGTGCCAGCGAACAGCTTGTCGCCTGCCGCTTTCTCCACGGGCAGGCTTTCGCCGGTGATCGGCGCTTGATCGACACTGGACTGTCCACCGACCACCTGGCCATCCAGGCCGATGCGCTCACCCGGGCGCAGACGCACCAGGGCACCCAGTGCCACCTCGCGAACCTCGACCTCATGCCACTGGCCATCGGCCTGCTGCACGGTGGCCATGTCCGGAGTCAGTTGCATCAGGCCACCGATGGCGTTGCGCGCCCGGTCCAGCGAGCGGGCCTCGATCAGCTCGGCGACGGTGAACAGCACCATGACCATGGCCGCCTCGGGCCACTGGCCTATCAGCACGGCGCCGGTCACGGCGATGCTCATCAAGGCATTGATATTGAGATTGCGGTTCTTGAGCGCGATCCAGCCCTTTTTGTAGGTGCCCAGGCCGCAACCCAGGATCGCCGCGAGGGCGAGCAGCGCTACCAGCCACTCAGGGGCCAGCGCGGTGAAATGCACCACCTCGGCCGCTACTGCCGCCAGGCCCGAGAGTACCAGCGGCCACCAGCGCGTCTTAGCCGCGGGTGGCGCAGCAGAGGCAGTGTCGCTATCGGCCAGGGGCTCGGCGTGCATGCCCAGATCGCCTATCGCCTTCTCGATGCCGACGGTATCGTCCAGGGTATGACGCACGCCCAGCACGCGGTTGATCAGGTTGAACTCCAGCTGCTCGATGCCGGCCAGCTTGCCCAGCTTGTCCTGGATGAGCATCTGCTCGGTGGGACAGTCCATGGCCTGGATGCGAAAGCGGCTCAGGCGCGCGTCGCTGCTGGCCGACTCGCTCAGCTGCACCAGCGCTGGCGGGGCCTCACCGGAGCAGCAGGCGTGGGCGTGGGCGTGGTCATGGTCATGGTCATGGTCATGGTCATGGTCATGGTCATGGTCATGGTCATGGTCATGGTCATGGTCATGGTCATGGTCATGGGAATGCTTGTGCGGGTCGTGGCTGACAGGCTGGTTCATGGGTTCGTCCTTAAGAGTGCCTGTTGCCAAGTGAACACCCTGTAGCCACTATAGGGTCAAGCCACTCGTGGAGGATAACTCATGAAGATTGGAGAACTGGCCAAGGCAACCGACTGCGCCGTGGAGACCATCCGCTATTACGAGCGTGAGCGCTTGTTGCCGGAACCGGCGCGCAGTGAGGGCAATTACCGGCTCTACACCCAGGCCCACGTGGAGCGGCTGACGTTCATCCGCAACTGCCGCACGCTGGACATGACGCTGGATGAGATCCGCAGCCTGCTGAGGCTTCGCGACAGCCCTGATGACCAGTGCGAGAGCGTCAACGCACTGATCGACGAGCATATCGAGCATGTGCAGGCCCGTATCGACGGGTTGCTCGCACTGCAGACGCAACTGGTCGAGCTACGCCAGCATTGCCATCCCAGGGAAACGCAGTGCTCGATCCTGCAGCACCTGGAAGTGAACGGCGCCGTGACGACGCCGGAGGCAGAGCATTCACATGTGGGGAGAAGCCACGGGCACTGAATGCCCAACCCCCTGGGAGCTTCTCAAACCGCCATCGGCGCGGTCATCGGAGCGTGGTGCTCGTACCCTTCAAGACTGAAATCACTCGGCTCGATCTGCTCCAGCCACTGCGGCTCGTATACGCCCGTCTCGGCAAACGCCGGCACCCGGTCGCTGATCACCAGCTTCGGCGCCTCGAGCGGCTCGCGCTTGAGCTGCTCGTTGAGCATGTCCAGGTGGTTCTCGTACACGTGCGCATCACCGATGAAATAGGTGAACCAGCGCGGCGTGTAGCCGGTCAGGCGCCCGAACAGCGACAGGAGTGCCGCGCCTTCGGTGAGATTGAAAGGTGTACCAAGACCCAGGTCATTCGAGCGGATGTAGAGGGTCAGCGATAGCTCCTTCGTCTCGACATTCGGGTGGAACTGGTACAGCAGATGGCACGGCGGCAGGGCCATTTCATCGAGCTGGGCGCAGTTCCAGCCGTGGAACAGGATACGGCGGCTGCCCGGATCGTTGATGATGGTGTCCAGGCACTGGCGTACCTGGTCGATGGCCTTGTACAGCACGACAAAGGCTTCACCGCCCTCTTCGTCCTGGGCGATCCTGCGGAAACCTTGCTGCTCGGCCAGGGCGATGGCCGCCGCGTTGCTCAGCGGGACACGCTTGAAACCGGGCCACTGGCGCCATTGCACACCGTAGATCTCGCCCAGGTCGTCATGCCCCTGGCGGAACGGGTTGGCCAGCCACTGGGCGTTCTCGTTGGCGTTCTGGTCCCAGACCTTGCAGCCCAGCTCACGGAACTCACCGGCGTTTTTCACGCCGCGCAGAAAACCGACCATTTCGCCGATCGCCGACTTGAACGCCAGCCTGCGGGTGGTGATCGCCGGAAAGCCCTTCTGCAGGTCGAAACGCAGCATGGCGCCGGGCAGGCTGATGGTGCGCACGCCGGTGCGGTTACCCTGCAGGGTGCCGTTCTCGATGACGTCGCGAACCAGATCTAGATACTGTTTCATGCTTTACCTGTAACGAAGACGGCAGGGGAGTTGCCCCTGCCGTGGAAAATCAGACGGCGGGCGTCGCCGTTGGCTTGCGATTATAAGCCCACCAGATCAGGCCCAGGCCGCCGATGATCATCGGCAGGCAAAGTAGCTGACCCATGGTCAGCCAGCCGAAGGCGATATACCCCAGCTGCGCGTCTGGAACCCGTACGAACTCGACGATGAAGCGGAAGATCCCGTAGAACAACGCGAACATGCCCGACACCGCCATGGTAGGCCGTGGCTTGCGTGAAAACGCCCACAGGATCACGAACAGCGCCACGCCCTCGAGGGCGAACTGATACAGCTGCGAGGGGTGACGCGGCAGCTGCGCGGGGTCGCTGAACGGCGGGAAGACCATGGCCCACGGCACGTCGGTGGCCTTGCCCCACAGCTCGGCGTTGATGAAGTTGCCGATACGCCCGGCACCCAGTCCGATCGGCACCATTGGCGCGACAAAGTCCATCAGCTCGAAGAACGACTTGTTGTTGCGCTTGCCGAACCACAGTGCGGCCAGCATCACGCCGATGAAACCGCCGTGGAACGACATGCCGCCCTTCCAGACTTCCAGGATCAGGGTTGGGTCGGCCAGGTAGGCATGCAGGTCATAGAACAGCACATAGCCCAGGCGCCCGCCGACGATCACGCCCATGGACAGCCAGAACACCAGGTCGGACAGTTTTTCGCGGCTCCAGGTCGGATCGAACCGGTTGAGCCGACGCGAGGCCAGCAGCCAGGCGCCGCCGATGCCGATCAGGTACATCAACCCGTACCAGTGGATTTTCAGCGGCCCGATGGCCAGGGCCACGGGGTCGATCTGCGGGTAAGGCAGCATGGTGATTCCTCTCGTTTAAAGCAGAAAGCTCAGGCCGACGCTGAACAGCAGCGCGGCGAACAGACGTTTGAGCAGGCGCGGCGACAGCTTGTGTGCCAGACGCGCGCCAAAGCGGGCGAAAAACATGCTGGTAACAGCAATGCCGACCAGTGCCGGCAGGTAGACAAACCCCAGGCTATGGTCCGGCAGTCGCGGCTCGTGCCAGCCCAGGATCATGAAACTCAGGGCGCTGGCCAGGGCGATCGGCAGGCCACAGGCCGAAGAGGTCGCCACGGCCTGCTGCATGGGCAGGCCGCGCCAGGTAAGCAGGGGCACGGTCAGCGAGCCGCCACCGATGCCGAAGATCGCCGAGGCCCAGCCCACGACCACGCCCGCAAGGGTCAACCCAGGCTTGCCGGGAATACCACGGCTCGCCTTGGGCTTCAGATCCAGCGCCATCTGCACGGCGACAATCAGGGCGAACACGCCGATGATCTTCTGCAGCATCGGGCCCTGGATCAGCGAAGCGGTCTTGGCGCCGATGCCCGCGCCGACAAGAATGCCCACGGTCATCCAGACAAAGACCGGCCATTGCACCGCGCCACGCCGATGGTGCTCGATGATGGCGTTGATCGAGGTGAAGACGATGGTCGCAAGCGATGTGCCCACTGCCAGGTGAGTCAGCACCGAGGGTTCGAAGCCCTGCAAGGTGAAGCTGAACACCAGTACCGGGACGATGATGATGCCGCCGCCCACGCCGAACAGCCCGGCCAGCACGCCGGCACAGGCTCCCAACAGCACGTAGAGTACGAACTCCATTCGGCGTCCCCTGGAAAAACGATCCGGCATGGTAACGGAAGCGGGCACCGGGCCTCTAGTGAAGAGTCGGACAGCGTATGGATGGATGTGTCGGCTATGGGTAGAGTGAGCGAAAACACAGAGGCCAACCTATGTGCCTGATCGTCTTTGCCTGGCGGCCCGGGAATGCCCTGCCGCTAGTGGTCGCGGCCAACCGCGACGAGTTCCATGCGCGACCCACCCAGGCGTTGGCGGCCTGGGAAGATGCGCCCGGTGTATATGCCGGGCGCGACCTGGAGGCGGGCGGTACCTGGCTCGGGGTCGGCCCAGGCGGGCGCTTCGCTGCTCTGACCAATATCCGTGACCCCAAGCAGCCGCAGGGCGCGCGGTCACGTGGCGAGCTGGTGGCGGCCTATCTGCGCGGGGAGTGGGGGGTTCAAGCCTATCTTGAAGACGTCGCCCGCCGCCGTGCGCAGTATTCCGGGTTCAACCTGCTGATCGGGGATACGCGGCAGCTGGGCTTCCTGCACGCGCAGGAAGAGGCGCCACGGCTGCTGGAGCCAGGCGTGCATGGGCTGTCGAACGCCGGGCTCGACACGCCCTGGCCCAAGCTGCTCAAGGCCCGCGAAGGCTTGCGGGAAGTACTGGACGATCCCCTCCCCCAGCGGCTGATTGACCTGCTGGCCGATGGCACACAGGCGTCCGACGCCGAGCTGCCGCAGACCGGCGTTGGCCTTGCGACCGAGCGGTTGCTTTCGAGCGTGTTCATTGCCAGCCAGAATTATGGGACGCGGGCCAGCACGGTGCTGATTGTCGATGCCCAGGGACGCCGGCGGCTGATCGAGCGCAGCTTCGGGCCATTCGGCGGTCATCTGGGCGAGATAGAGCTGACGGTGTGACGCTATGCATCGTGTACGGCTGGGCTAGACAGGCTTGTCCGCCCCAGGCCCGATCATCCGCGCCAGCCCCAGGTTCTTGAGCGCCAGCTGCAGCGAGCTGTGGATAACCTGCGGGTTGTCGTGGCTCATGGCTTCGGCCAGCAAATCCCGGGCCTTGCTCATGTTGATCTGGCGCAGCATCCACTTCACCTTGGGAAGGTTGGTCGAGTTCATCGACAAACTGTCGAAGCCCATGGCCATCAACAGCACGGCGGCAGCAGGATCGCCGGCCATCTCGCCACAGATGCTCACCGGCTTGCCTTCGGCATGTGCATCGCGAACCACGGCCTGCAGAGCCTGAAGAACCGCAGGGTGCATGTAGTCGTAAAGGTCGGCGACACGCGGATTGTTACGGTCGACGGCCAGCAGGTACTGGGTCAGGTCGTTCGAGCCCACCGACAGGAAGTCCACCTGGCGCGCCAGCTCGCGCGTCTGGTACACCGCGGCGGGAATCTCGACCATCACTCCGACCGGCGGCATCGGCACGTCGGTACCCTCGTCGCGCACCTCGCCCCAGGCGCGGTGGATCAGGTGCAGGGCTTCTTCGAGCTCGTGGATGCCCGAAATCATTGGCAACAGGATACGCAGGTTGTTCAGGCCTTCGCTGGCCTTGAGCATCGCACGGGTCTGCACCAGGAAGATTTCCGGGTGATCAAGCGTAACGCGGATACCGCGCCAGCCGAGGAAGGGATTGTCTTCCTTGATGGGGAAATACGACAGCGCCTTGTCGCCGCCGATATCGAGGCTGCGCATGGTGACCGGCAGCGGGTGGAAAGCCGCCAACTGCTCACGGTAGATCGCCAGCTGCTCTTTCTCGCTCGGGAAGCGCTGGTTGATCATGAAGGGGACTTCGGTGCGGTAAAGGCCAACGCCCTCGGCGCCGCGCTGCTGGGCGCGGGCTACGTCGGCGAGCAGGCCCGTATTGACCCATAGCGGCATGCGGTGGCCATCGGGAGTGATGCATGGCAGCTCGCGCAGCGCGTCCAGGCCCTGGGCCAGCTGGCGCTCTTCCTCGACGACCTCGCTGTACTGCTTGCGCAGCGCTTCGCTGGGGTTGGTGAAGACCTCGCCCTTGTAGCCGTCGACGATCATGTCGATGCCGTCGACCTTCGAATACGGCAGGTCGACCAGGCCCATCACCGTGGGAATACCCATGGCCCGGGCCAGGATCGCGACGTGGGAGTTGCCTGAACCGAGCACCGAGACCAGGCCGACCAGCTTGCCCTCGGGCACTTCGCCAAGCATGGCGGGGGTCAGCTCTTCGCTGATCAGGATGGAGTTGTCGGGATAGACCAGCGACAGCTGGCGGGCCTCCTGCAGGTAGGCCAGCAGGCGCCGGCCCAGGTCCTTGACGTCGGAGGCCCGCTCGCGCAGATAGGCATCGTCCATCAGTTCGAAGCGGTTGACGTGCTCGGTCACCACCTGGCGCAAGGCGCCCTGGGCCCACTGGCCAGTCTGGATGACCTCCACCACCTCGCCACCGAGGGCGGCATCTTCGAGCATCATCAGGTAGACATCAAACAGCGCACGCTCTTCGGGCCGCAGCTGGGTGGCCAACTTGGCCGACAGCTTGCGCATGTCTTCGCGCACGCCTTCCAGTGCCGTGTTGAACAGCGTGAGCTCGGCGTCGATGTCGTCAACGGATTTGTCCGGCACCACATCGAGGTCGGCGGGCGGCAGCATGACCACGGCGCGGCCCACGGCGGCACCCGGCGAGCCCGGCACCCCGACGAAACGTGCCTCCTGGATACCCTTGCCCTGGCGTCCCAGGCCACGAATCGAGCCCGTCGCCTCGGCATGGGCGATAACCCCGGCGAGCTGCGCGCTCATGGTCACCAGGAAGGCTTCTTCACCTTCGTCGAACTGGCGGCGTTCTTTCTGCTGGATGACCAGCACGCCCACCACCCTGCGGTGGTGGATGATCGGTGCACCCAGGAAGGAGGCGAAACGCTCCTCGCCGGTTTCGGCGAAATAACGGTAACGCGGGTGACCGGCGGCGTTCTCGAGGTTGAGCGGCTCTTCGCGTGTTCCTACAAGGCCCACCAGACCCTCGTTGGACGCCATGCTCACCTTGCCGATCGAACGCTTGTTGAGGCCTTCGGAGGCCATCAGCACGAACCGGTTGGTCTCGGGATCGAGCAGGTACACCGAGCAGACCTGGCTTGCCATGGCCTCCTTCACGCGCAAGACAATGATCCCCAACGCCGTCTTGAGATCTTTGGCGGAGTTCACTTCCTGGACGATCTTGCGCAGCGTATTGAGCATGGCTCGGGGTCGAACTCCGTCGTCAGTCGCGCGTCAGAAGACGCGGGGCAAGCTCTTTGAGGGCGCGTCGGTAGACCTCGCGCTTGAATGTCACCACCTGGCCCAGCGGATACCAGTAGCTGACCCAGCGCCAGCCATCGAACTCGGGCTTTGGCGTCAGGTCCATCCGCACTCGCTGCTCGTTGGACACCAGGCGCAGCAGGAACCACTTCTGTTTCTGGCCGATACACAGCGGCTGGCTGTGCGTGCGCACCAGACGCTGGGGTAAACGATAACGCAACCAGCCGCGGGTGCAGGCAAGAATCTCGACGTCCTCGCGCTCCAGGCCCACCTCTTCGTTCAGCTCGCGGTACAGGGCATCTTCCGGCGATTCCTCGGGGTTTATCCCCCCTTGCGGGAATTGCCAGGCATCCTGGTTGATCCGCCGAGCCCATAACACCTGTCCGGCATCATTCGTCAGAATGATCCCGACATTTGGGCGAAAACCATCCGGGTCGATCACGGCAGCAATCTCGAAAACGCATGTCACCGCATTGTTCCACAAAGCCTGCGAGCGCAGCAACGCACCGCCACAGCTTATGTGCAGCGAGGTGAAAAGACCGTAATGTCCGCGTCTGCTGCCGGATCAGACTGGCTTGAAGCCCATCAGCCCGGCAATGGCAAGGAAGCAAAGCGCGCTGATCACCGCAAGCACCAGGGTAAACCGCAACCCCAGGGGCTCGCCCCGCCGCAGGCGGTTCAACCTGACCACCAGCCACCACAGGCTGAACGCACCGATCGTGTACAGCACGCTGGACCCCAGGATCCACGCTTGCCCCAGCGGCCAGCCCACCAGATGCACCAGCCACCAGCCGGTGAAGGGCATGCCGACGATGCACAGCCCCATCAGCAGCCACCAGAACAGCCGCGGCCGATCCAGCAACCGGCCCCAGACGCCGGCAGCGCCTGCCCGGCGCGCGCGCCAGACCCACAGGGCGAGGCCCAGTGCGCTGCCGAGCAGCAGCACGAGGCTGAGTACGTGCAAGGTCTTCAGCGTGGTGAGCAGGTCCATGTCATCGCGTCCTGATGCGTTGCAGCAAGCGTAGCCGCTCAGCCCAGGAACAGCCGGTACGCCGGGTTGTCGGTCTCGTCCCAGTATGGATAGCCGATCGCCTCCAGTGCCGCGGGCACCAGGTGACGCTCGTCGTCGGGCACCTGCAGGCCCGCCACCACACGCCCATCGGCCGCGCCATGGTTGCGGTAGTGGAACATCGAGATGTTCCAGCGCCCGCCGAGCTTGTTGAGGAAGTTGAACAGCGCGCCAGGTCGCTCGGGAAACTCGAAGCGCAACACGATCTCGTCGACCGCGCCTTCCGAATGCCCACCCACCATGTGCCGGATGTGCAGTTTGGCGAGCTCGTTGTCGGTGAGGTCGATCACCGGGAAACCTTGCTCGGTCAACTGCCGGACCAGCGCCACCCGCGGGTCGTTTTCCGGATGGGTCTGCACGCCGACAAAGATGTGCGCCTCGCCCTCGGCATGGTAGCGGTAGTTGAATTCGGTGATCTGGCGCTTGCCGATGGCCTCGCAGAAAGCCTTGAAGCTTCCGGGACGCTCGGGGATGGTCACGGCGATGATCGCCTCGCGGCCTTCGCCCAGTTCGGCGCGCTCGGCCACATGGCGAAGGCGGTCGAAGTTGACGTTGGCGCCCGACTCGATGGCGACCAGCGTCTGGCCGCTCACACCTTGGAGCTCGACATACTTCTTGATGCCGGCGACACCCAATGCGCCAGCAGGCTCTGTGATAGAGCGGGTATCGTCGTAGATATCCTTGATCGCCGCGCAGATCTCGTCAGTGCTGACGGTGATCACTTCATCCACATGGTTCCTGCAGATCTCGAAGGTGTGGTGTCCGATCTGCGCCACCGCCACGCCGTCCGCGAACAGCCCGACCTGCGGCAGTACCACGCGCTCGCCTGCGGCCATGGCCGCCTGCAGGCAGTTGGAGTCGTCCGGCTCGACGCCAATCACCTTGATCTCGGGACGCAGGTACTTCACATAGGCCGCGATACCGGCGATCAGCCCGCCGCCGCCCACCGGCACGAAGATCGCGTCCAGCTGGCCAGGGTGCTGGCGCAGGATTTCCATGGCCACGGTGCCTTGGCCGGCGATCGTGTGCGGGTCGTCGTAGGGATGGATGTAGACAAAGCCCTTTTCCTCGACCAGCTTGAGCGAATAGGCCAGCGCCTCGGGGAAGGAGTCGCCATGCAGCAGTACCTTGCCCCCGCGTGAACGCACGCCCTCGACCTTGATCTCGGGGGTGGTCTTGGGCATGACGATAGTAGCCTTGATGCCCAGCTCACGGGCCGCCAGCGCCAGGCCCTGGGCGTGATTGCCGGCCGATGCGGTGACCACGCCGCGGGCGAGTTCCTCGGGGCTCAGCTGCGCGAGCTTGTTGTACGCGCCGCGGATCTTGAAGGAAAACACCGGCTGCAGGTCTTCGCGCTTGAGCAGCACCTGGTTGCCCAGACGCTTGCTCAACTGCCCGGCGGCGTGCAGCGGGGTTTCGACGGCTACGTCGTAGACGCGCGAGGTGAGGATCTTCTTGACGTACTGTTCGAGCATCGGGAAAGCATCACTGGGCCGCGGAACGAGGCCTGCGAGTCTACCCCAGCGCCGCGTCGGGCGACCACAGCAAAGCCGAGGTTTTGCCGCCACTTGCCGGTATACTAGGCCGCTTTCAGTACTCCCGCCCCTTCCGGAGCCCGCATGACCCAGGACCAACTCAAACAGGCTGTCGCCCAGGCTGCTGTCGACTACATTCTGCCCAAGCTCGATGCCAAGAGCATCGTCGGCGTCGGCACCGGCTCGACCGCCAACTGCTTCATCGACGCCCTGGCCCAGCACAAGACCGCCTTCGACGGCGCGGTCGCCAGCTCCGAAGCGACCGCCGCCCGCCTCAAGGGCCACGGCATCCCGGTCTACGAGCTCAACACCGTCAGCGACCTGGAGTTCTACGTCGATGGCGCCGATGAAAGCGACGAGCGTCTGAACCTGATCAAGGGCGGTGGCGCAGCCCTGACCCGCGAGAAGATCGTCGCGGCCGTGGCCAAGACTTTCATCTGCATCGCTGACGCCAGCAAGCTGGTACCGGTACTGGGCGCCTTCCCGCTGCCGGTCGAAGTGATCCCGATGGCCCGCAGCCATGTCGCACGCGAACTGGTCAAGCTGGGCGGTGACCCGGTCTACCGTGAGGGCGTGGTGACCGACAACGGCAACGTGATTCTTGACGTGTACAACATGCAGATCACCGATCCGGTAAGGCTGGAGAGCCAGATCAACGGTATCGTCGGCGTGGTGACCAACGGCCTGTTCGCAGCGCGGCCGGCGGACCTGCTGTTGCTGGGCACCCCCGAGGGCGTCAAGAGCCTGAAGGTCTGATCAGTACCTGTGTGAGCTGGCGAGCCGGCTCACACAGGTATCACCGAGAGTCGATGATCATTCGGCGGGCTTCCTGAATACGTAGAACAGGTTCGGCTCGCTCACCAGATAGATCGTTCCCGCCTCGTCCATCGCGATGCCTTCGGCCTGCGGCACAGTCCGCTTGAGCCCCTGGTAACCCTGGCGCAACGACAGGGTGCTCAGCGGCCTCCCCTTCACATCAAGCTCCAGCACCAGCCGCGACTCATCCGACAGCGCCAGCAAGTGCCCGCTGCGCTCATCGAACTGCAGGCTCGAAAGGTCCCTCACAAACAGCCGCGAATCACGCCTGGTGTCCTGCACCACGTTCACGGCGTAGGGTTGCCCGGGGTTGTCATGGGGGAAACCATGCACCTCGTAGATCAGCATCGGATCACGCTCCTTGGCCACGAACAGGCGCTTGCCCGCTGAATCGTAGGCCAGGCCTTCGAAACCCTTGTTGCCGTTCAGGCCGATACCCAGGGTCAGTTGCTCGGCATCCTTGGCATCGAGCAGGGCGGTGTCGTCCTGCAGCCGTACCCGAATCAGACGCTGCTGACGCTCGTCGGTAATCACATAGGTACCGGGCCCCACGTACTCCACCGCCTCCGGGTCGCCGAAGCCGGTCAGCGGCACGCGGCGCAATATGCGCCCGTCCAGGGACAGTTCGATCAGTTCGGAACGGGCGTTGGTGACGGTAAACAGGCTCTTGCGGTCCGGATCGTAGGTCAGCGCGGAGATATCGTCATCCAGCCCGTCGACGACCTGCGCTTCGATCACTACCTGGTAGCGGTCCAGTGCCATGCTGTTTTCAGCAGGCTGCCACCAGGTCTTGAGATTGAACCAGGTCCGTTCGAACAAGCGGAATTCCTGCCCGGCCACCCCACCCAGCACCAGGGCGAGCAAAACGACGAAGAGCAGGACAAGAGGCAGACGGAGCACACGGCGCATGAAGGCAGACTCGGCTGGAAGAAGGCGAATCTAACCACGAATCAGCTGAAACAAAGCTTAATGCCACTATGCGAAAAGCCTGATAGCACTGTCAGTTCTTGCGAAAACGGTAGAACAGGTTCGGTTCGCTGACCATATAGAGGTCGCCTTGCCCGTCCATGGCCACGCCTTCGGCACGCGGCAGGGTGTCGCTCAGGCCATTGAAACCGCCCAGCAAGGTCATGAAGCTGACCTGCTCACCGTGCTCATCGAGTTCGAGCAGCATGTTCGAGTCGGCCGACAGCACCAGCAGGTGCCCAGTACGCGGATCGACGCTCAGCGCCGAGAGATTGCGCAGGTCCAGCTCGGTGCTAGGGAGATGGCGCTTCTCGCCCGTCAGCGGGCTGCGGCCATCGCTGTCCAGTACATAGAGCTTGGGCGGGCGCTCTTCACCGATCACGATACGCTGGCGCACCGGGTCCCATGCCACGGCCTCGAAGCCCTTGTTCTTCTTGACCGACTCGCCCAGGTCATAGGGCTTGTAGTCGGCGCGGTTGAGCGTGGTGGTCTGGGCATCGACCTTGACCAGGGTCATGTCGTGGGTGCGCTCATCGACGATCGCCAGTTGCCCGCCTTCGAGCACGGCCACACCTTCGGGATTGCTCCAGCCGATCAGCGGGACCTTGCGCAGCACGTCGCCGTCCAGGGTCAGTTCGACCAGAAACGGGTTCTTGCCCATGACAGCGAACAGCGTGCGGGTCTGTGGATTGTAGGAAAGGTCTGAAGCCTCGTCGTCCTCCATGCCCGGAAGCACCTTGGCGTCGATATCGACATGATAGTCGGGCAGCCAGATGCTCTCTTTCTGGGTCACGGGGTTTTCGAAACCTTCTTTCACCCACAGCAATCCGCGGTCGTCCCAGTGCATGGCAATTGCCACGCCGTAGCCGATGACCGCTGCAGCTGCCAGCCAGAGCGGCCAGCGTCGAAAGAGCCGGCGCTTCTGCGCGTCAGGCCTGGAAGCACTGGAAGGGAAAGCCATGATGAAGAGTGTTCCTGAGGGTTCTTGCCGGTCTGTTCACAGCACTGCGCCGGCATGGGCACGTGAAACAACCAGAGTATTATCCGGCTAGTTTGTGAAAAAAGTGGCAAAAACGTCAGCAGGCAGGGAAAAGGGATGACAGCGCAAGGCTGTCACCCTTGTCAGATCAGAGAACCTGGCTCTCGAAACGGCTGGCGCCTGGCAGCTCCAGCACCAGTTCATCGCCCGGATTCAGCGGGCCGACGCCCACCGGCGTGCCGGTCAGGATCACATCACCGGGCTGCAGGGAAAAGTGCGCGGCAATGTGCTGGATGATCGGGACGATCGGATTGAGCATCAGCGCACTGTTACCATCCTGACGCACTTCGCCATTGATGGTCAGGCGAATGCCGATGTCGGTCAGGTCCTCGAAGGTACCGGCGGCGACGAAGGGCGGCAGCACGCAAGCTCCGTCAAAGCACTTGGACAGCTCCCACGGCAGGCCTTTCTCCTTGAGCCTGGCCTGTACGTCACGCAGGGTCAGGTCGAGTGCCGGTGCAAAGCCCGAGATGGCATCGAGCACTTCTTCCTCGGTGGGGTGCTGCGACAGTGGCTTGCCCAGCAGCACGGCGATTTCGGCCTCATAGTGCACCGAACCACGGTCAGTCGGAATCTTGAAGCCGCCCACCAGTGGCACCACGCAACTGCCTGGCTTGATGAAGAGCAGCGGCTCGCTCGGGATCGGGTTGTCCAACTCCTTGGCGTGCTCGGCATAGTTGCGGCCTATGCACACCACCTTGCCCAGGGGAAAGTGAATATGCGTGCCGTCCAGATACTGGTGCTGATAGCTCATTGCCGACTCCTGGCGCTGTAGAAACTGCTGTTATTCCGGGGCGAAGATCTTCCCTGGGTTCATGATCCCGTTGGGGTCGAACACCTGCTTGATGGCCTTCATGTAGTCGATTTCAGCGGGCGAGCGGCTGTATGCCAGGTAATCGCGCTTGGTCATGCCCACGCCGTGCTCCGCGGAGATCGAACCGTTGTAGCGCTCGACGATCTCGAACACCCACTTGTTGACCTTGGCGCACGTGGCGAAGAACAGTTGCTTGTCCATCCCCTCGGGCTTGAGGATGTTCAGGTGCAAGTTGCCGTCGCCGATATGGCCGTACCATACAACTTCGAAATCAGGGTAATGACGGGCGACGATCGCATCGATGTCGCGCAGGAAGGCCGGGACCTTCGAGACGGTCACCGAAATGTCGTTCTTGTAGGGCGTCCAGTGCGAGATGGTCTCGGAAATGTACTCGCGCAGCTTCCACAGGTTCTGCAGCTGGGTATCGCTCTGGCTCATCACGCCATCCAGCACCCAGCCCTGCTCGACGCAATGCTCGAAGGTGGCCAGGGCGTCGCTTGCGACTTCTTCGCTGCTGGCTTCGAATTCCAGCAGCGCATAGAACGGGCAGTTCGTCTCGAACGGTGCTGGCACGTCGCCGCGACCCAGGACCTTGGCCAGCGCCTTGTCGGAAAAGAACTCGAAGGCCGTCAGGTCGAGCTTGTCCTGAAAGGCGTGCAGCACCGGCATGATCGAGTCGAAGTCAGGCGTACCCAGCACCATGGCCGTGAGATTGCGCGGCGCGCGATCGAGTCGCATGGTCGCCTCGACCACAAAGCCCAAGGTGCCCTCGGCGCCGATGAACAGCTGCCGCAGGTCGTAACCGGTGGCGTTCTTGATCAGGTCCTTGTTCAGCTCGAGCAGGTCGCCCTTGCCGGTCACGACCTTGAGCCCCGCGACCCAGTTGCGGGTCATGCCGTAGCGGATCACCTTGATGCCGCCGGCGTTGGTGCCGATGTTGCCGCCAATCTGGCTTGAGCCCGAAGACGCGAAGTCGACCGGGTAGTACAAGCCCTGCTCCTCGGCGAACAGCTGCAGCTGCCGGGTCACGACGCCTGGCTGGCAGGCCACGGTGCGATCGGATGCGTTGAAGTCGAGGATCTTGTTCATGTAGTCGAACGACACCACCACTTCGCCATTGGCGGCCACGGCGGCGGCCGACAGCCCGGTACGCCCGCCCGACGGCACCAGCGCCACCCCGTGGGCGTTGGCCCAGCGGACGATGGCCTGCACCTGTTCGGTGCTCTTGGGAAAGACGATCGCCTTGGGCGCAGGGGGAAAATGCTTGGTCCAGTCCTTGCCGTAGACTTCGAGTGAAGCGGCGTCGGTAAGGACCTTGCCAGGGTCGACCAGGGTCATCAGCTCATCAAGTACCGCGGTATGGGTCATCGCTTGAACTCTCGAATGATTCATAGTCACCCTGAGCACTCTTCACCTGTCGGATCGAGCTGATCGGGAGTCGCCTATGCTAGCATAGCGACCCCGCCATTCGTGCTACAGGCCGATGCCGCGACGCTTTACTTCCCTGCCATTTTTTCTCCGGGACACAGGTTTACGCAGATGAGCAAGACTTCTCTCGACAAGAGCAAGATCAGGTTCCTTCTTCTTGAAGGCGTCCACCAGAACGCAGTGGATACCCTCAAGGCTGCCGGGTATACCAACATCGAGTACCTCACGGGTTCCGTACCGGAAGCCCTGTTGAAGGAAAAGATCGCCGACGCTCACTTCATCGGCATCCGCTCGCGCACCCAGCTGACCGAAGAGATCTTCGATTGCGCCAAGAAACTGGTCGCTGTCGGCTGTTTCTGCATCGGCACCAACCAGGTCGACCTGGATGCGGCCCGTGAGCGCGGCATTGCTGTGTTCAACGCCCCGTACTCCAACACCCGTTCGGTCGCCGAGCTGGTACTGGCCCAGGCCATCCTGCTGCTGCGCGGCATCCCCGAGAAAAACGCTTCCTGCCACCGTGGCGGCTGGATCAAGAGCGCGGCCAACTCCTTCGAGATCCGTGGCAAGAAGCTTGGCATCATCGGCTACGGCTCGATCGGCACCCAGCTGTCGGTGCTGGCAGAAGGCCTGGGCATGCAGGTGTACTTCTACGACACCATCACCAAGCTGCCGCTGGGCAACGCTACTCAGGTGGGCAACCTGCACGAGCTGCTGGGCCTGGCCGACATCGTCTCGCTGCACGTGCCTGAACTGCCATCCACCCAGTGGATGATCGGCGAGAAGGAAATCCGCGCCATGAAAAAGGGCGGCATCCTGATCAACGCCGCCCGCGGCACCGTGGTCGAACTCGATCACCTGGCCAACGCCATCAAGGACAAGCACCTGATCGGCGCCGCCATCGACGTGTTCCCGGTCGAGCCGCGCTCCAACGATGAAGAGTTCGAGAGCCCGCTGCGCGGCCTGGACAATGTCATCCTGACTCCGCACATCGGTGGCTCCACCGCCGAGGCCCAGGCCAACATCGGCCTGGAAGTCGCCGAGAAGCTGGTCAAGTACAGCGACAACGGTACTTCGGTATCGTCGGTCAACTTCCCAGAGGTGGCCCTGCCGGCCCACCCGGGCAAGCACCGCCTGCTGCACATCCACGAAAACATCCCGGGCGTGCTCAGCGAGATCAACAAGGTCTTCGCCGAGAACGGGATCAACATCTCGGGTCAGTTCCTGCAGACCAACGAGAAAGTGGGCTACGTCGTGATCGACGTCGATGCCGACTACTCGGACCTGGCGCAGGAAAAGCTGCAGCAGGTCAAGGGCACCATCCGGTCCCGCGTGCTGTTCTGATTCCGGTTGCAGCCTGAAAAAGGGAGGCCCTGGTGGGTCTCCCTTTTTTTTGCCTTCAGCTAAACATTGTGAGGGACCCGGGGTCAGAGCCTGCGTTCAGAATCCACCGCCAAGAAGAAAAAGGTATAGCCATGCGTTCGACCCTGCTCATCATCCTCGCTCTGATTGCCAGCCCCTGGGCCCAGGCAGAGCTGATCGACGAAGTGAACGACCGCGGCGAGCTGCGCATCGCGGTGCAGGCCGATACTCCGCCGTTCAGCTTCAAGGAAAATGACCGCCTGACCGGCTTTGCAATCGAGCTGGGACAAGTGCTGGCCGGTGAACTGGATGTGCGCGCCGAGTTCATCGAGATACCTGCCGATGAGGTCGTGCCGGGTGTTGAAAGCGGCAAGTACGACATCGCTCTCGACCCGGTGAACGCCAGCGAGCAATTCGATGGGCGCGTCGACGTGAGTCAGCCCTGGAAGACCGCTGAAGACGGCAAGCCGTCGCTGGTGATTCCTTTCCAGAAGGGTAACCCTGCGTTTCGCAGCGCCGTGGACAACGCCTTGCAGCGCATCAAGGACGACGGCCGCCTGACCGCCCTGCAACAGAAGTGGCTTGAGAAAAAAGACGATACACCAGCGCAGCCGTAGCCTGGCCCGTCAGGGTCGATCGCTCAGAACGGCTCATTGCCACGACGCCGGAACCAGCCCGTCAGTGACAGGCGGTCACGCTGCGCCGGCAGCACTTCATGGGGAATGTCGCCAGAGAGAAAGACCACCAGGCAACCGGCGCAAGGCTGCACATCGTGCACCACGCCATCGGCCAGGCTCATGCGCAGCTCGCCCCCATCGTCGGGTTGCCAGCCCTCGTTGAGGTAGATGATCGCCGACACCATGCGCCGGTCATCGTCGCGAAAGCGGTCCAGGTGCTGGCGATAGAAGGCCCCCGGCGGGTACATCGCAAAATGGCATTCGAAGTCTTCGAGCCCCAGGAACAACCCACGGTTGAGCGCCTGGCGCAGGCTCTCCATGACACCGAGGTAGCGGTCGCAGACCTCGGCCTGGCCGGGCTCGATCCACTGGATGTGGTCACCCCGGATACGCTCCAACACCTCCTGGGCAGCACCGCGCCCGACACTGGCCGGCGCCAGCTCGCCCTCCGCGGCGCGTTGCAGGCACTCGGCCGCAAGCGCCAGGCTCAGGTCCTGGGGCAGAAACACGTCGTGCTGCGCCCAGCCACGGGTGGCCAGGTCATCGACGATACGCAACAGCGAGGGGTGATCGGGGGAGATGTGCATGGCGCGCATAGTATCCATCCGCCAGTCAAACCGACAGCGCCACTTGGCCGAGAGTGTGCAATGGTATCTCGACAAAGGCGGGCCCTGTTACGGACAATGGCGGCCTGCCGACAGGAGTCTTGAATGCGCCGTTTGTTTTGCTTGCTGCTGATGCTGTGCTGCACCATGCCTGTCTGGGCAGACAGCCTTGATCAACTGTACAAGGCCGCCGGCTGGCCCGACCAGCGCGCCCACTTCATCGATGCTCTTGGCGCCGCCCAGCAGCGCTATCGCAACAGCCTGCCGCCTGCGGTCTACCAGGCGCTGGTCAACAACAGCAACCAGCGCTTCCAGGCCCAGGCAATAGACCGCCGCGCCCTGGCGCAACTGCGCGCCAATCTCAAGGACCCGCAGCCCGCGCTGGGCTTCTTCCAGTCGCCGCTGGGACGCAAGGTGGTCGCCGCCGAACTGCTGGCGACCCGCCGCGACCAGTTGGCCAAGCATGCCGAGGGCTTGCCCAAGATCGCCGCGAGCGACAACCGCCTGCTGACCATCGGCCACCTGGCCCAGGCCCTGCCAGCCCGCGAAGCCGGCGCCGAGGTCAGCCTTGCGATCGCAGGCGTCGCGGCAGACAGCCTCAGCTCGATGCTCCCCGGCCTGTTCGGCGGCGGCCAGGCCCAGGGTATGCTCGAAGGCCAGCGCCAGCGCCTGATGCAGCAGATCGGCGATGACCTCTCCAACACACTGCTGTATGTCTACCGCGACCTGTCCGACGCCGAGCTCGAAGAGTTCGCCACCTTTGCCGAATCGCCCCAGGGCGAGGCGTACTACAAGGCCGCCCTGGCCGCGATCCGCGCGGGGCTCGCGGTCGGCCAGAACGCTGCCGACCTCAGGTGATCAGCCCAGCCGCTGGTCGATAAAGGCGAAGTAGCGCTCACGGATATCGGGCAGCTCGTTGGCCAGGTGGTGCCGTGCGTCGGGCAGCATCAATATCTGCGGATCAGCGAACTTGGCCCTGAGCACCTTGAGGTTGTAGGGCCAGTCCACCGTTCCATCCGCCTCGCCTTGCACGATCAGCGGCCGCCGCAAGCTGCTCGGCGCCGATTCGATTCGCTTGACCCAGTTCACCAGAGCCCCGACCCAGGCCGTCGGGAGGCGCCTCGGCTGCAGCGGATCGGCCTGAAGAAACGGCAGAAACAACGGGTCGTTGCTGTTCTCACTGAAGCGCCGGTCGATGCCGTTGACGAAGTGGCGCAACACCCGGTAACTCAGCTTCGACCAGTACCAGGCCCGAGGCCGCACCAGCGGCGCCAGCAGGATCGCCTGGCCGTCCGCCGGGCTGCGCTCCCCTTCATGCAGCAGGTGATCGATCACGATGGCTCCGCCGGTGCTCTGCCCGCACAGGTGCCAAGGCCGCGGCAGGTCGAGCAGCCGTGCTTGCTCGAACAGCGCCTGCAACATGTGCTGGTAGACCAGGAAGTCGTCGATGCTGGCCCGCTCGCCGCTGGACAGGCCATGTCCAGGCAAGTCGCAGGCGATGACCGCAAACCCCTGGCCAAGCGCCCACTCGATGACATGCCGGTAGAGGCCCATGTGGTCGTAGAAGCCATGCAGTAGAAACAGCGTTGCCACCGGTGCTTCGGGCAGCCATACCTGCCCGGCCAGGTCGAATCCGTCGATGTGCAGGCTCCCTAGCCACCCTTGGCCTGGAAGGCTGTAGAAACGCTGGTAGTTCAGCGCCTGGACCGACAACGGCTGGCGCGCCGCCAGTGGCGCAAGGCTGGCGCGCAGCAGGTCGGGATGGAAAGACGCAGGCATCGGTGGAATCCGGATCGAATGAACGGGAATATTCAGCTCTGAGCTCCGCCGTGGCAAGCTGGCGAGCGGTTCAACACGGTGATTTCTGTGAGCGCGAATAGGATGCAGACCCTGGGTGGAGCTCGAATGCACAAGGATTCTCGATGAAACGCAGTCTGATCTTCATGGCACTGGTTGTGGCCGTCATTGCCGGGGCCGGCTCCTGGTATGTGCAGGGCAAGCTGCCACAGCGTGAGGGCGAGACGGCCATCGCCGGCCTGCAGGAGCCCGTGAGCGTACACTTCGATTCTCGCGGAGTGCCGCATATCGAGGCGCGCAACGAGCCGGACATGTACCGCGCGCTGGGCTACGTGCACGCCCAGGACAGGTTGTTCCAGATGGAGATCGTCCGGCGCCTGGCCCGGGGCGAGCTGGCCGAGGTGCTGGGCAGCAAGCTGGTGCCCACCGATACTCTGTTCCGCAGCCTGCGCATCCGCGATCAGGCCGAGCGCATGGTCGAGCGTCAGGACAGGCAATCTCCCGCCTGGCTGGCCCTGCAGGCTTACCTGGAGGGCATCAATGCCTGGCAGGCCAGCCATCCCAAGCCCATGGAATTCGATCTGCTGGGCATCAATACTCGTCCCTTCACTGCCCAGGACACCTTCAGCGTCGCCGGCTACCTGGCCTACAGCTTTGCAGCGGCCTTTCGGACCGAGCCTGCGCTGACGTTCATTCGCGACCAGCTGGGAGCCGAGTACCTGCGCATCTTCGACCTCGACTGGCAGCCAGAAGGCGCCTTGCAGTCCACCGCCCTGGCAGCCGAGGACTGGCGCTGGCTGGAACAGCTGGCGCGACTGAGCCACGAGGCACTGCGCGATGCGGGTGTGGCGCAGTTCGAAGGCAGCAACGCCTGGGCTGTGTCGGGCAGCCGTACCCGCAGCGGCAAGCCGCTGCTCGCGGGCGACCCGCACATCGGCTTCGCCGTGCCTGCCGTATGGTACGAGGCGGAACTGAGCGCGCCGGGCTTCAACCTGTACGGCTATCACCAGGCGCTCAACCCCTTTGCCTCCCTGGGGCATAATCGCGACTTCGGCTGGAGCCTGACGATGTTCCAGAACGATGACGTCGACCTGATTGCCGAACGCGTCAACCCAGACAACTCCGAGCAGGTCATGGTCGATGGCCAGTGGCAGGACCTCGAGCGGGTCGAGCAGCAGATCGCGGTCAAGGGGGAGGCTCCTGTCAGCATTACCCTGCGCCGCTCGCCCCATGGTCCGATCGTCAACCCAGTGATCGGCGATGCCGCCGGGCCCACGCCTGTTGCCTTGTGGTGGGCGTTCCTGGAGACCGAGAACCCGATCCTCGAAGGCTTCTACCAGGTCAATCGCGCCGACACCCTGGCCAAGATGCGCACCGCGGCGGCGAAGATCCAGGCACCGGGCCTCAATCTGGTCTGGGCCAGCGCCGCTGGCGATATCGGGTGGTGGGCGGCGGCGCAACTGCCGGTGCGGCCTGCCGGGGTCAACCCGGCGTTCATCCTCGACGGTGCCAGCGATCAGCCACACAAGGCAGGCTTCCAGCCTTTCAGCGCCAACCCGCAGCAGGAGAACCCAACCAGCGGGTATATTGTCTCGGCCAACTTCCAGCCGCCCGCGGCCATCCCCGTACCGGGCTACTACAACCTGCCTGACCGGGGACGCCAGCTCGACCGCCAGCTGGCCAATCCCGAGATCCGCTGGGACGTACAGAACAGCCAGGCGCTGCAACTGGACACCGGCACCGACTATGGCCCCCGCACCTTGGCACCCTTGTTGGGCACTCTGCGCGACATCGCCCGGGACGATCAGGAGAAGGAGCTGGTCGAGCAGCTTGCCGCCTGGCAGGGCGACTACCCGCTGGACTCGATCAGCGCCACGCTGTTCAACCAGTTTCTGTACGACCTGGCCTACACCGCCCTGCACGATGAGCTCGGCGATACCTGGTTTGGCGTGCTGATCAATACCCGCGCCATCGATGCCGCGTTGCCTCGCCTCGCGGCGGATGCAGGGTCGCCCTGGTGGAACCAGCAGGGCAGCACCGAGCGCAGCGACCGCACCCAGGTGGTACGCGAGGCCTGGCAGCGCAGCCTGGCGCACTTGCGCGAGCGGTTTGGCGACGACCCTGCGGCGTGGCAATGGGGCAAAGCCCATACCCTGACCCACAATCATCCGCTTGGCACGCAGAAGCCGCTGAACCTGCTGTTCAACGTTGGTTCCTTCGCGGCACCTGGCAGCCATGAAGTGCCCAACAACCTGTCGGCGAAGATGGGCCCGGCGCCCTGGCCGGTGACCTATGGCCCCTCCACCCGCCGCCTGATCGATTTCGCCGACGCCGGGCAGGCGCTGACCATCAACCCGGTCGGGCAAAGCGGAGTGCTGTTCGACCCGCACTATGGCGACCAGGCCCGCGACTACATCGAGGGCAGGTATCACACGGCACAAATGGGCGCGGACTCGGCCCGCGTTGGCTTGCGGCTCGTGCCGGAGCGGTAACACCCTGCAGTGATCGAGCACACATGAAAAAGCCGGCGCAGGACGCCGGCTTTTTCATGAAGCGAAGTGCATCAGAACGCCGGCAATACCGCGCCGCTGTATTTCTTCGCGATGAAGGCCTTGACCTCAGGGCTGGTCAGGGCCTTGGCCAGTTTCTGGATGGCTTCGCTGTCCTTGTTGTCAGGACGGGCCACCAGGAAGTTCACGTATGGCGAGTCGCTGCCTTCGATCACCAGGGCGTCCTTGGCCGGGTTCAAGCCGGCTTCCAGGGCGTAGTTGGTGTTGATCATGTCCAGGTCAACCTGGTCCAGCACGCGCGCCAGCATGGCCGATTCCAGCTCGCGGAACTTGAGATTCTTCGGGTTCTCGGCGATGTCTTTCGGCGTTGCCAGGGCGTTGCTCGGATCCTTCAGGGTGATCAGGCCTGCCTTCTGCAGCAGGATCAGGGCACGGCCGCTGTTGCTGCCTTCGTTCGGGATGGCCACGGTGGCGCCGTCCTTCAGCTCGTCCAGGCTCTTGACCTTCTTCGAGTAACCCCCAAACGGCTCGACGTGAACGCCGATCACGGTTACCAGGTTCGTGCCTTTGCCTTCATTGAAGCTCTTGAGGTACGGCAGGGTCTGGAAGTAGTTGGCATCCAGACGCTTCTGGTCGACCTGCACGTTGGGCTGCACGTAGTCGGTGAAAACCTTGATCTCCAGGTCCACGCCCTGCTTGGCCAGGGTCGGCTTGATCAGCTCGAGGATCTCGGCATGCGGCACCGGAGTCGCGGCCACGACCAGTTTCTCAGCCGCCTGGGCGAAGCCTGTCATCGACAGAGCGGCAGCCAAGGCAGTCAACAACAGAGCCTTTTTCATGGAATTCCTTAATTTGAAAGCGGGGGCCATCGGAGGACGGCGAAGTCGATGCCAACCGGCGTCGCGGTGGGCGTGAAGCGGACGATACCGGGATTTTTTATGCCGTAACAATATCTTTTACTTAGCTAATTATTCCAAAACGCACTATAAGCCAAGTGATCTGCCAGTGAGCACCCGCGGCAGGCTCTAGCGCACAGGATTGGCCAACTGACCCAGTGCATTTTCCAGTACCTCACGCAGGGCCGAACGCGACTCGGGACCTCCCATGCTCAGCTGTTGCAGTTGCGTTGCCAGGCTTGCGAGCGGGTCGGTATCGGGAAGATTGAGGTGCTCTGGCCGCACTTCTTCGCCTTGGCCCACCAGCAAGGCGAAATGAATCACGTTTTCCAGCTCGCGTGTGTTGCCCGGCCAGCTGTGAGCTTCCAGCGCCAGTTGCGCCGCGTCGCTGATAAACGGTACGGGACGGTCCAGGCGCGGGCTGTAGATGCCGACAAAGTATTCGGCCAGCGGCAGGATATCGCCCACCCGCTCACGCAGAGCCGGCAGCTCCAGCTGGCCCTCGCGCAGGTAAAGGTACAAGCGCTCGTTGAAACGCCCCGCCTGCACGGCCTGGGCCAGGTCGATGCTCGACGCGGCCACCAGTCGCACATCCACCGCTTGCGGGTGATGGGCACCGACGCGGGTGACCTCGCGGTTTTCCAGTGCCGCCAGCAGTTTTACCTGAATGGCCTGTGGCAGATCGGCAATCTCGTCCAGATAGAGCGTGCCGCCGTTGGCCGAGCCGAACCAGCCGGCTCGGCTGCTGGCGGTGCCGCTGTGGACACCGGCGCTATAACCGAACAGTTCGGCGTCGGCATAGGTCGGACTGATGGCCGCACAGTTGACCGAGACAAACAGCCCGCCACGGTCGCTGGCCCGATGAATCTGGCGCGCGAGCAACTCCTTGCCGGTGCCGGTCTCACCGCGAATCAGCACGGGCAAGGGCTGCGGTGCCAGCCGTTCAAGCGCCAGGCGCAATTGCTGCGAGCGCGGGTCGACGAACACCAGGGCTTTGGCACGGATGCTCAGCGGGCTCTTGTCCAGCTCAGGGAAAGTCAGCAGAGGCTGGCCAAAGGTACTGTGAAAACTCATGACGAACTCCCGCCCCGTACCGCGCAGGGCCGGGCGTTATCAGTGAAGCGGATGGACGGCCGGCTCAGGCACGGCGCAGCGCCCGCTGTTCGATTCGGCCCTGGAGGCGGAACAGGTAGGCGAAACCCTGCTCCCAGCGCTCATGCCCGGACTTGACGTTGATATGCCCTGCACTCGCCAGTATCCCGGCCTCGGCGTCCCAGACACGCGCCAAGTGCATCGCACGCGGCACGCTGACGGCCGGGTCGTTGTCGGAACTGACCACCTGGCTTGGGAACGGCAATGCCTGCAGCGGAATTGGCGCGAAGTTGCGCAGCGCTGCCGGGCAGGCTGGCCGCTCGACGTCGGCAGGCGCCACCAGCAGCGCGCCGCGCACCAGGTCAAGCAAGGCCGGGCTGGCCTGGGAAGCCCAGTGGGCAACCGTGATGCAGCCCAGGCTGTGGGCAATCAGGATCACTGGCGTGTGTTCTGCCGCGATGGCCTGCTCGAGCGCCTGCACCCAGTCTTGACGTTGCGGCGTCAACCAGTCGTGCGGTTCGATACGGGCGCTGTTGGGCAGGCTGCGCTGCCAGTGACTCTGCCAATGATTTTCTGGCGATCCTTGCCAGCCCGGCACAATCAGGTAACGAATGGATTCATTGCGCATGGGGACGCCTCCTGTGAGGTTTGCGTGCTTGGAAACAAGTATTAGGGAGCGGGTTATATTCGTAAAGGAATAAGAAGCTATTTATTAATAACCTTTTTACATACACGCCCCTCCACGATCGGTGGTGAATCCTGTCACCTCGGTGTGTCAAATTGATTGCGGCCAGGCAGGTCTTTCTTGAATCCAAAAAAAAAGGCTATCCCCCTGCCAAGGAGAAACGGCCTGAAGCACTTGCCTGAGAACTGTTGCTCAACGCGCCGTGATCACCGCCAGCTTGGTGATCCCTGCCCGCTCGATGGCTGCCATGGCGCGCGCCACTTCGCCGTAGTTCACGCCGTCATCAGCCTGCAGTTGCACGCGCAGTTCGGCATCCTTTGCCTTGGCTGCCTGCAGGTTGGTTTCCAGCAGGTCGGGCTGGATCTCATCCTTGTTGATGAACAGCTTGCCCTCGCCGTCGATGCTCACCACCAGCGGGTCCTTCTGCTCCACGGGGGCCACAGCCTCCGTCTTGGGCAAGTTGATCGGGATGGCATTGGTCAGCAGCGGCGCGGTGACGATGAACACCACCAGCAGCACCAGCATGACGTCCACCAGGGGCGTGACGTTGATTTCACTGAGGACTTCATCGTTGTCCTGTGTCGAGAAGGCCATCTCAGGACGCCTCCTTCACAGGCTGGGTGAAGCCGGCCTGGGCCTTGTTCACGGCCGGGTGGACCAGTACGCGGAAGGCACTCTTCTGCGCCAGGCTGTAGAAGTCATGGGCAAAGTCGTCAAGGTCGGCAGCCGTCAGTTTCAGGCGGCGCAGGAAGTAGTTGTAGACCAGCACCGCAGGCACCGCGACGGCGATACCGACGCCGGTGGCGACCAGAGCCGCGCCGATCGGGCCGGCCACGGTTTCAAGGCTCGCCGAGCCCGCTGCGCTGATGCCCTTGAGCGCTTCCATGATTCCCCACACGGTACCGAACAGGCCGATGAAGGGAGAGGTGCTGCCAATACTGGCGACCACGGCCAGGCCGGTTTCCAGTGAGCGGCGTTCACGCACGATCTGCTGGCGCAGGGCGCGTTCCAGGCGGTCCTGATGGTTGATCGCATGGGCCAGATCAGCGGCATGGCCAGGCTCGCCGACCGCGATGGCGGCGTAGCCCGCTTGTGCCACCCGCGCTGCAGGACCAGGCTGCTCATGGCTGATTTCCGCTGCCGAGTCCAGGCTTGAGGCGGCCCAGAAATGCTGGTGGAAGCGTTTGTCCTGATTCTTGAGCCGTACGAACTGCACGGCCTTGACCAGGGCAAGCGCCCAGGTCGCAACGGAAAAACCGATCAGCAGCCAGATGACCGCACTTTCAACGGATTCGAGTGGGGATGCCAGTAAGCTCATGATGAATACTCTCCAGGTTCGGTCGTTTGTCGCGAATTAACGAAGCTTGAAATCGATCGGCACGCTGACCCAGCCCACCTGGGCCACCTCACCCTGCTTGGCAGGCACGAAGCTCCAGCGCTTGACGGCCGCCAGGGCGGCGTCATCGAGGGCAGCGCGGCCACTGCTCTTCTGGATCTCGATCTGCCCCGGCTTGCCACTCGGCAGGACCTGGACACGCAGTTGAACAGTGCCTTCCCAACCGCGGCGCTGGGCCATCTGTGGGTAGTCCGGTGCTGGGTTCTTAAGGTAGGCGGCGTTGGCCGAAGCCGGTGTCACCGGTGCCGGAGCAGGTGGCGCGGGCGGTGCCGGCGCTGCAACCGGTGGCGGCGGAGCCTCGACCGGTTTGGGCTGAGGCACCGGTTTGGCGACGGGCTTGGGCGCAGGCTTGGGTTTCGGCACCGGCTTGGGCGCGCGCTTGGCGGCCAGCTCGTCGACAACGGGTGGCGGTGGCGGCTCCACCACGGGCGGTGCCGGTGCTGGCGGCGGAGGTTCGGGAGGCGGCGGCGCGGGCGCGGCGAACTCGATGGTCATCGGTGGGATTTCTGGCGGAACCACCGGCAACGGCGGGGTTGGTGTCTGGCTGACCCAGTAGGCCACCGCACCGTGCAGGGCCAGCACCAGCAGCCCCAGCACGGCCTTGTCGCGCCGTCTCAGGCCGCTCAGTGGCGTGCGCTGCAGCCGCAGCTGCGCCAGTGGCAGACGTAACGTGCGGCCAAGGTCGACCAGATCGCCACCCGGCGCCTGGCGCCATGGCGGGTCGTAGGCCTTGACGGTCGTCTGGACATTACCCATTGATCAACTCCTGGGGTCGTGAAGCGAGTCATGACGGGCTCACGGAGCCCTTCGCATGGCTGAATCATCGGCGCCAGACGCTTATCTCATAAAGTAATGTTTATCTTTGTAGTTAGTGTTTTTTGGAATATTCAATTCTGCTGATCATGTCCAACCCTTGCTGTTCAAGGGATGCAGCGGCGCGTGGCGAAAGACATGCCGCACAGGCATCAGAAATATTCGCGCAAGGCATTGGCTCATGTCGTACAGGCAAAAAAATCCCGGGACCGGCCCGGGATTTTCGAATCAGAGGTCTTGAACCTTCTGCCACACCTTCGGCTTGAAGAACAACGTCTCTCCCCGCGCCAGCCCGGTCAGGCTGTCATGGTCCTTGACCACTTCGGCCTCGATCAGCTCGCTCTGCCCTTCGACCTTGAGCGTCACCCGCGTGGTAGCCCCCAGCGGCCGGATATCCCGTACCTGAGCTGGATGATGGCCCTCGACCTCATGCCGCGACAGCGACACCTCATGCGGGCGGAACAGCACGTGGTGGCCTTCGCTCAGGTGCAGGCGGTTGGAGTCGCCCAGGAAGTGATACACGAAGTCATTGGCCGGCTCCTCGTACACTTCGCCCGGCGAGCCGATCTGCTCGATCACGCCCTTGTTCATCACCACGATCCGGTCGGCGACTTCCATGGCTTCTTCCTGGTCGTGGGTCACGAAGACCGACGTCAGGTTGATGTCCTCGTGCAGGCGCGCCAGCCAGCGGCGCAGCTCCTTGCGCACCTTGGCATCGAGGGCGCCGAACGGCTCATCGAGCAGCAGCACCTTGGGCTCTACCGCCAGGGCACGGGCCAGGGCGATACGCTGGCGCTGGCCACCGGAAAGCTGCTCGGGATAGCGGTCGGACAACCAGTCGAGCTGGACCATGTTCAGCAGCTCATGGACCTTCTCGGCAATCTTGCTCTCGCTCGGACGCTCACCCTTGGGCTTCATGCGCAGGCCGAAGGCGACATTGTCGAACACGCTCATGTGGCGGAACAGTGCGTAGTGCTGGAACACGAAACCGACGTTTCGGTCACGCACATCATGCCCTGACACATCCTCGCCATGGAACACGATGCTGCCCTGGTCGGGTGTCTCGAGCCCGGCAATGATGCGCAGCAAGGTGGTCTTGCCACAGCCCGACGGGCCAAGCAGGGCCACCAGCTCGCCGCTATGAATATCCAGGTTGATGGTGTTCAGGGCCTGGAAGGCGTTGAAACGCTTGCTGACGTTGCGAACTTCGATCGACATGAATTATTCCTCCGCTGCGCTATGGCGCAGGCGGTCAATGCGGGATTCGCTCCACTGCTTGAGCAGCAGGATGAACAGCGCCAGGATCAGCAGCAAGCTGGCCACGCTGAAGGCCGCAACATGGTTGTACTCGTTGTAGAGGATCTCGACGTGCAGTGGCAAGGTGTTGGTGACGCCGCGGATATGCCCCGACACCACCGATACCGCGCCGAACTCGCCCATTGCCCGCGCGGTACACAGCACCACGCCATAGATCAGGCCCCACTTGATGTTGGGCACGGTCACGTGCCAGAACATCTGCCAGCCATTTGCGCCCAGCAGCCGCGCGGCTTCTTCTTCCTGGGTGCCTTGCTCCTGCATCAGCGGGATCAGCTCGCGTGCAACGAATGGTACTGTCACGAAGATGGTCGCCAGCACGATACCCGGCAAGGCGAACACGATCTGGATATCGTGGTCTTGCAGCCACGGGCCGAAGAAGCCCTGTGCGCCGAACATCAGCACATAGACCAGGCCCGCGATCACTGGCGAGACCGAGAACGGCAGGTCGATCAGCGTCACCAGGATGCTTTTGCCACGAAAATCGTACTTGCTCACGCACCAGGCCGCACTGACCCCGAACAGCAGGTTCAACGGCACCGAGATGGCCACGGCGAGCAGCGTCAGCTTCAACGCCGACAGGGCGTCGGCTTCGAAGATCGCCTCGAAGAAGGTCCCGAAGCCCATCTTCAGGGCCTGGGACACCACGATGACCAGGGGCAACAACAGGAACAGCGCGAACACCAGCCAGGCTGAAACGATCAGCACACGGCGTGAAGTGGCGCTGCCACGGCGGGCGGCATTGGCCGAAGCGGCCGCGCCCAGACTAGACATAGACATTCAAGGCCTCCTTCAAGGGGTTTCGATGCGCCGCTGCAGCAGGTTGATCAGCAGCAGCAGGATGAAGGAAACCACCAGCATCAGCACGCCGATGGCGGTGGCGCCGGTGTAGTCGTACTGGTCGAGCTTGACCATGATCAGCAGCGGCAGGATCTCGGTTTTCATCGGCATGTTGCCCGCGATGAAAATCACCGAACCGTACTCACCGACCCCACGGGCGAAGGCCAGGGCAAAGCCCGTCAGCCACGCCGGCAGCAGCGCTGGCGCCAGCACATGGCGGAACACCTGCAGCGGCTTGGCGCCCAGGCAGGCGGCGGCTTCCTCGACCTCGCGCGGAATATCGGCCAGCACCGGCTGCACCGTACGCACCACGAACGGCAAGGTGACGAAGGTCAGCGCCAGGGTGATGCCCAGCGGGGTGTAGGCGATCTTGAAGCCCAGGTCGGTGGCAAACTGCCCGACCCAGCCGGCCGGCGCGTACAGCGCGGTCAATGCGATACCCGCCACGGCGGTAGGCAGTGCGAATGGCAGGTCGATCATCGCATCGATGATCTTGCGACCCGGGAAGGTGTAGCGCACGAGGACCCAGGCCAGCAGCGTGCCGATCACGCCGTTGATGATTGCCGCGAACAGCGCGGTGCCGAAGCTCAGCTTGAGCGCGGCGATCACCCGCGGGGCACTGATGATGTTCCAGAACTGATCCCAGGTGAGCTGGGCGGCATGCACGAACATGGCTGCCAGCGGGATCAGCACAATCAGGCTGAGGTACACCAAGGTGTAGCCCAGTGTCAGCCCGAAGCCGGGTATGACAGGGGAGATACGACGTGACATAGAAGTCCCTGGTTGAACGCACGAAGCCCGGGAGCAAGTCCCGGGCCCATGCAGGCTACGAAAGAGTGTTAGGCCCTAGGGGCACCCGCTCACTGCGCCGTGTAGATCTGGTCGAACACGCCGCCATCGTTGAAGAACTTCGGCTGGGCGGTCTTCCAGCCGCCAAAGTCCTTGTCGATGGTCACCAGGTCCAGTTTCGGGAACTGCTTGCCGAATTCGGCGGCGACCTTCTCGTCACGCGGACGGTAGAAGTTTTCTGCGGCAATCTTCTGACCGGCCGGGCTGTACAGATGTTTCAAGTATTCGGTGGCGATCGCGGTGTTGCCCTTTTTCTCGGCGTTCTTGTCGACCACCGCCACAGGCGGCTCGGCCAGGATCGACAGCGATGGGACGACAATGTCGAACTTGTCGTTGCCGCCGTCTTCCTTGAGCGCGAGGAAGGCTTCGTTTTCCCACGCCAGCAGCACATCGCCCTGCCCGTTGTTGACGAAGGTGATGGTCGAGCCACGCGCCCCGGTGTCCAGGACCGGCACGTGCTTGAACAGCTCCTGCACGTACTCCTGGGCCTTGGCTTCGCTTCCGCCCGCCTTCAGGCCATAGGCCCAGGCGGCGAGGAAGTTCCAGCGGGCGCCTCCGGAGGTCTTCGGGTTGGGCGTGATCACCGACACGTCTTTCTTGATCAGGTCGCCCCAGTCCTTGATGCCTTTCGGATTGCCCTTGCGCACCAGGAACACGATGGTCGAGGTGTAGGGAGTGCTGGCGTCCGGCAGGCGAGCCTGCCAGTTGTCGGGCAGGGTCTTGCCGAGCTTGGCGATCTCGTCGATATCGCCGGCCAGGGCCAGGGTCACCACGTCGGCACGCAGGCCATCGATGACCGCACGGCCTTGCTTGCCCGAACCACCATGGGATTGCTGGATCTTCACCTTGTCGTCCGGATGGCTGGCCTGCCAGTGCTTGACGAACTCGGCGTTGTACTGCTGGTACAGCTCACGGGTTGGGTCGTAGGACACGTTCAGCAGTTCGTAGTCCTTGGCGATGGCGGAACCGGCAAAAACGGCACTGGCCAGAGCGGCAAGCGCATAACGGCGGATGGACATGGTGAAGCTCCCGATTGGCATTTTTTCTAGTTGGAAGTGATGCGTTCTCAGCCGGACTTGTTGCCGGGCTGTTGCAGGCGGAACTTCTCCTTGCGTTCGATCTGCACGACCTGAGCGTTATGCACGGTGATTTCCACCGCGCCGAAACGCAGGTCGCGGAGTGCGCTCTGGATTTCGCGCAGAATGGTGGCTTCGTCCTGACCGTCGATGCTGCGCAGAGATGCACTCATGCTCGTTCTCCTGTGAGATAGGGTGCCGGGCAAAATAGGTGGAGGGACGGCGCCTGGCGTGAGAGCCATAGTAGAGAGACGCGGATATTCTTAAAAATACTGTTTAAGAATTTTTATATAACCAAAATATAATTTTGCTGCCGTGGGCCCGTTTCTTCAGGACTGCTGCAACGCTGTGACCGGCACTGGCCTGCCAAACCAGTATCCCTGTCCCAGCTGACAGTCATGCTCAAGCAGGAACGACGCCTGCTCCGCCTGCTCGATCCCCTCGGCATGCACCTGCATGTTCATGCTTCGAGCCAGTGCGATGATGACCCGGACGATGGCGATGTCATCCTCATCGCCGGGCAAGCCGGCGACGAATCCCTGGTCGATCTTGAGCTTCTGCACCGGCAGGCGCTTTAGCCGCAGCAGCGACGAGTAGCCCGTGCCGAAATCGTCGATCGCCAGGCGCAGCCCAAGCTCGCGCAGGCGGTGCATCTGCTCCAGCGATACCTCGGGGTCTTCCATGACCGCGCTTTCGGTGACCTCCAGTTCCAGCAAGCCGGGGTCCATGCCGGTGTCATGCAACACCGTGCCTACCTGCTGGTACAACTCGCGATGGCCAAACAGACGGCTGGAGATGTTCACCGCGACGAACTCCAGCGCACGCCCCTCGCTTTGCCAGCGGACCATCTGCTGGCAAGCCTCGCGCAGTACCCAGGTGTCTATCTCGGCGATCAGCCCGGTGCGCTCGGCGATCGGGATGAACTCGCCCGGCGGCACCAGCCCGCGCTGCGGGTGCTGCCAGCGCACCAGCGCCTCGACGCCGACCATGCGCCCGCTGAGCAAGTCATGCACGGGCTGATAGAACACCCGCAACTCGTCCTGCTCGAGCGCGCGGCGCAGCTCGCCAGCGGTTTCGACGCGGTGCTGGGCGTGGGCCGTGAGCTCTTCGGTGTAGAGCGCGTATCCAGCGCGGCCGTTGCCCTTGGCCTTGAACAACGCCGAATCGGCATTGCGCAGCAGCTGCTCGGCGCTCAGGGCATCGCTGGGGAAGCGGCTGATGCCGATGCTGGCGCTGATGAACAGGCGATTGCCCTCGAGGACAAAAGGCTCCCGCAGGTGCTCAATGATGGATTGGGCAAAGGTAGCCGCCTGGCCGACCTGCTGGCAGTTCTCGGCCAGCACCCCGAATTCGTCGCCGCCCAGGCGCGCAAGGGTCATGCCTGTGCCGAGCTGAGTGTGCAGACGCTCGCCTACCTGCTTGAGCAACTGATCGCCGATGTTGTGCCCCAGGCTGTCATTGATGCTCTGGAAATGATCCAGGTCGAGCAATAGCAGGGTGCACCCACGCTTGCTGGCCTGGGCCGCGGCCAGCGCTTGTTCGGCACGGTCGTTGAACAGCAGGCGGTTGGGCAGGCCGGTAAGCGGGTCATGGTGCGCAAGGTAGGCCAGCTCGCGTTCCGAATGCTTCATCGCGCTGATGTCGCTGAACACCGCCACGTAGTGGCTGACGGCATTGTCGTCATCACGAATGGTGCGGATGGTCTGCCATTGTGGATAGATTTCGCCGCTTTTGCGGCGATTCCAGATTTCGCCGCTCCACTCACCCTTGTCGCCCAGCGCCGCGAAGATCTGCTGGTAGAAGTCGACGCCATGGCGCCCGGACTTGAACTTGTTCGGCCGATGGCCCAGGACCTCGTCTTCGCTATACCCGGTGATCCGCATGAACGCCCGGTTGACGTGCACGATCACCCCGTCGAGCCCCGTCACCAGTACCCCTTCCAGCGTGCTGTCGAACACTGCCGCTGCCATGCGCAGGCGTTCGCGGTCGGCGCTGCGAAGGCGGGCGCCCACGCCAATCGACTTGAGCAAGCGGGCGCGCGAGACAAATATCAGCACGGCGCTGAGCATCACCCACACGAAGGCATTGACCTGGTGACCGAGGGCCAGCGCCGCCGGTTCAGCTGTGAGGTTGCGCAGGAACTGGTCGGAAACGATCAGCCAGGATATCGACAGCACCAGGTAAAGCGCGGCCATGCGCAGGGAGTCGCGAACGGATACAGACATGTCGGGTGGATAAGCCCCTGAAAAATAAAGGGCATTATAAAGGCTGAAACATTCCGTGACTTCCCATGAATCGGGCTGACTGGTTTTATTTCCTCATGGGAGGATAATGCCCAGGCTGCTTCCCTACCCTGCCTGCGAGGGCCCCAATGCCTATGTGGTACAACGGTTTGCTCGATCTGTCGGCCTGGCAGCTCCTCGCCGTCGCGCTGGTCATGACGCACGTGACCATTGTCAGTGTCACCGTCTATCTGCACCGCTACTCCGCGCACCGCTCCCTGGAGTTGAATGCGGGACTCAAGCACTTCTTCCGCTTCTGCCTGTGGCTGACCACGGCGCAGAACACCCGTGAGTGGACTGCCATCCACCGCAAGCACCACGCGAAGTGCGAAACCGTCGACGACCCGCACAGCCCGGTCATCAAGGGCTTGTCCACGGTGCTGCGCAAGGGCGCCGAGCTGTACCGCGAAGAAGCGCGCAACCCTGACACACTGCGCATCTATGGCAAGAACTGCCCCGAGGACTGGATCGAGCGCAACCTCTACTCGCGCTACAAGCACGCCGGTATCGTGCTGATGGCCGTGATCGACCTGCTGCTGTTCGGCACCATCGGCATCACCATCTGGGCCGTGCAGATGATGTGGATTCCCTTCTGGGCAGCCGGCGTGGTCAACGGCCTCGGCCATGCGGTCGGGTATCGCAATTTCGAGTGCCGCGACGCCGCCACCAACCTGGTGCCATGGGGCATCATCATTGGCGGCGAAGAGCTGCACAACAACCACCATACCTACCCCAACTCGGCCAAGCTCTCGGTCAAGCGCTGGGAGTTCGACATGGGATGGGCCTGGATACGCCTGTTCTGCCTGCTACGCCTGGCCAAGGTGCAGCGCGTCGCGCCCATCGCCCACCGGGTCGAAGGCAAGGGCAGCCTGGACATGGACACCGCCATGGCGATCCTCAACAACCGCTTCCAGATCATGGCCCAGTACCGCAACCTGGTGATCGGTCCCCTGGTCAAGCAGGAGCTGGCGCGGGTCGATGATTCGGTGCGGCACCAGTTCCGCCGTGCCAAGCGGCTGCTGTCGCGCGAGACCAGTCTGCTTGAAGACCGGCATCATGTGCGCATCGAATCGATGCTTGCCCACAGCCAGGCACTCAAGACCATCTACGAAAAGCGCCTGGCACTGCAGCAGATCTGGGCCCGTACCAGCGCCAACGGCCACGACCTGCTGGCCGCCATGAAAGACTGGATTCACGAGGCCGAGGCCAGCGGCATCCAGTCTTTGCGAGACTTTGCCGGCCAGCTCAAGACCTACTCCCTGCGTCCAGCCAACGCCTGACGCCGTTGATCGACATGCTCCGCAATGGGGCATGTGGCCTGGAACTTTCGGCTAGCGTATTTACTCAAACCGCTTATCGCCCGCGTGGCGGGCGAATCGCGCCGCACGCTCCCTCGCCGAGAGAAATACCGTGCACATGGTCAAGATCGATTCCCCCTCGTTTACCGGCGCCCAGCCACCCGAAGCCGCGCAGACCTTGCTCGCGCTGCTGCATGCCCAAGGCGAAGTGGCCCGCCTGAGCGAGCGCGAGCAGCTGTACAGCTCGCTGCTCGACAGCGTCAACGCCGTGCTCTGGGCCTTCGACTGGGAAAGCCGCCAGGTACTCTACGTGAGCCCGGCGTACGAGCGCATCTTCGGCCGTCCGGCCAGCCTGGTGCTGGCCGACTTCAACGAGTGGCGCGACAGCATCTACCCTGACGATGTCGATCATGCCGAGCGCAGCATGGCCCAGGTGCTGGTCACCGGCGCCGTCGAAGACCGCGAGTACCGCATCATTACCCCCGACGGCCAAGTGCGCTGGCTCAGCGACAAGTGCTTCATCAACCAGCAGAACGAGCCAGGCCAGCGGGTGATCATTGTCGGTATCGCCGAGGACATCACCGAGAAGAAGCAGCTCGAAGGTGAACTTCAGCGCCTGGCCACCACTGACGTACTGACCCAGAGCAGCAACCGCCGGCACTTCTTCGACTGCGCCCGCCAAGCCTTCGACAAAGCCCGTGAAGAGGGCGAGCCCTTGTCATTCCTGTTGCTGGATATCGATGATTTCAAGCAGATCAACGACAGCTATGGCCATCAGGAAGGAGACCAGGTGTTGCAGCGGATCGCCGACAGTGGCAAGGCCGTCTTGCGCCGTGGTGATCTGTTCGGGCGTATTGGCGGTGAGGAATTCGCCGCCGTGTTCCCAGGCTGCACCGCCCCCGTCGCCGAGCAGATCGCCGAGCGTTTGCAGCGCGAGATCCAGCGGTTGAGCTTCAGCCACGGGCAGCAGGTGTATGGCGTCACGGTGAGCCAGGGGCTGACCGGGTTGAAGGATGACGACGCCGACCTGGATGCCCTGTTCGCGCGGGCCGATGCGGCGATGTATAGCGCCAAGCGGCAGGGGAAAAATCAGATCGTTCGGGGGTAAGGCGGACAAAAGCCCGGCGAGCCGGGCTCTGCGCGGTGCACACCGCCTGTGTAGGAGCGGCCTTGTGCCGGGACGCCGGACCGCGCGAAAGGGCCGCGCAGCGGCCCCAAAATCGCAAGCCCGTCACAATCCTTCCTGACCGCCCCAATACCCCGATCCTGTAAGACAAATCTGAATCTCACATCAAAAGCTTTAGCGCTGATTACCTTCGGAAGTATCCTACAGCCGCTTCAACACCCCCGCCTCCAGCTTCAACAACCGCGCCGTCTTCCCCTCAGCCAGCCGCTCGACCCCCACTCCCTCCGGCAACCGGGCCATCTGCCCCGCCAGGTTCATTGCCAGGATCTCACGCGAATACACCCCTCCGCCGAGCTGATAGATCGCCGCGATCAACTCACGCAGGGTCAACGGCAATCGCCAGCGGGTACGCAACGCCGAGCCGAATGCCGCGCCGAAGTCTTCGAGGGATTTCTTGATATCCCGCTCCTCCAGCTCACTACCCGCCAGTTGCCACTCTTGCAGGCAGCGCAGCACAGCCAGGTCCCCCAGGCAATGCAGCAACCCGGCGCAGTAGCAGCGCTCCTGGTCGAGGCCGAGCTGGCGGGCCAGGTTGCTGGCGAACTCTGCAGTGCGCAACGAGAGATTCCAGTAATGCTCGGCATGCCGGGCCAGCTCCGGATCGTTGAGCCGGGCGCTGCGCTTGAGGGTCAGGCCGAGGATGAGGTTCATGCTCTGAACGGTGCCGAGCTTGTTCAGCGCCTGCAGCAGGCCTGTCACCGAGCCTTCGCGATGCAGGGCTGCGCTGTTGGCGGCGGCGATGAGCACGGCGGTGATCTGAGGGTCGTCGCGCACCTCGGCTTCAAGCACCCTGAGATCGAGCCCCTGGGGGTTGAGCGCACGCTTGAGCGCGGTCTGGACGTCGGCAAACAGCGGCCCGCCATCGGCAGTCGCGCGCTTTTGTTCAAGAAAACGCGGCAACGTGATGCCGGGCTGCAAGGGCGGCACGGGACAGGCGATCTGCTCACCCACATGCACCAGGAGTGTTTCCAGGCGTTGGCGAAGGGAATCCATGTTGAGCGGCTTGCTCAGGTAGGCAGTCGGCGCCAGCGGCAGCACCTCGCGCACGCTGGCGCTGTCGCTGCGGTTGCTCATGAGGATGAAAGGCAGCGCTGGCTTGCGGCCTTTGCCGCGCACGCTGCGCAGCAGGTCGAGGCCGTCGATGCCGGGAAGCTCGCGGGCGGCAATGATCAGGTCGGGCTGGCTGGCCAGGGCGGCGAGGGCCTGGGAGCCATCGGCGCAGACCTGCACGCGGGCATCGCAACGCACGCTGAGCAACATCTGGCTCAGCATGTCACGCACCCAGGGGTCACCCTCGGCTATCAGTACGCAAGGGGGAACGGGGTCCGCAGCGCTCATGGTCGATCTCCGGCAAGCCTCAACGTGCACTCCTGTGCACTTCCAAGATAAATCCTGCGATAACCTTAGCGCCACGGGCTTTCGTTGGGCACAAAAAAAACCCGCCGAAGCGGGTTTTTTCTGACACGTCACACTTTAGGCCAGCTCAGCGAAGCACTCTTCGATGATCGCCAGGCCTTTGTCCAGCTGCTCGTCTGGCGCGGTCAGCGGCACCAGGATACGCAGGACGTTGCCGTAGGTACCGCAGGAGAGCAGGATCAGGCCCTTTTCACGCGCCTTGGCGACAACCTGGTTGACGGCAGCGGCGTTGGGGGTCAAGGAACCCTTGGCGTCGAAGACTTCAACCGCAATCATCGAACCCAGGCCACGCACGTCACCGATGATCGGGTGCTTGTCCTGGATCTGCTTCAAGCCAGCGATCAAGTGCTCGCCAACAGCCTTGCTGCGATCGAGCAGGTTCTCTTCTTCAAACACTTCGATCACGGCCAGGGCTGCGGCGCAGGCGATCGGGCTACCCGCGTAGGTGCCGCCCAGGCCGCCTGGAGCGATGGCGTCCATGTATTCGGCCTTGCCGCAGACACCGGCCAGCGGGAAGCCGCCAGCGATGGACTTGGCGAAGGTGGTCAGGTCAGGCGCGACGCCCATCTGTTCCATGGCGAAGAAGGTACCGGTACGGCCAGCGCCGGTCTGTACTTCGTCGGCGATCAGCAGGATGCCGTGCTGGTCGCACAGGGCGCGCAGGCGCTGCATGAATGCTTTTGGCGCGGTGATGAAACCACCTTCGCCCTGCACTGGCTCGATGATGATCGCAGCGATGTCACGCGGCTCGGCATCGTTCTTGAACACGCGCTCGATGGAAGCGATCGAGTCGTCGATGCTGATGCCATGCAGCTCGTTCGGGAACAGTGCGCGGAACACACCGCCTGGCATCAGGCCCATGCCGGCCGAGTACGGGACGACCTTGCCGGTCAGGCCCAGGGTCATCATGGTACGGCCATGGTAGCCGCCGGTGAAGGCGATCACGCCAGCGCGGCCAGTGGCGGCACGGGCGATCTTGACGGCGTTTTCAACAGCTTCGGAGCCGGAAGTGACCAGCAGGGTCTTCTTCTCGAAGTCGCCTGGCACCTTGGCGTTGATCTTTTCGCACAGCTCGACGTAAGGCTCGTAGGCCAGCACCTGGAAGCAGGTGTGGCTGACCTTGGTCAGCTGCTGCTGCACGGCGGCAACGACTTTTGGATGCAGGTGACCGGTGTTGAGCACCGCGATACCACCGGCGAAGTCGATGAACTCGCGGCCTTCGACGTCGATGACGGTGGCGTTGCTCGCAGTATCGACGAAGATCGGGTGGATCTGGCCAACGCCACGTGGGACGGCGTTGACACGGCGTTGCATCAGGGATTCGTTGGTCTTGCTCATAATGCCCTCATTGCGCCACGACTCGGCAGCGCTTTTTTCGGGGGTAGCTGGGATTCGATTGCACGCAGCATGCGTTGATCGACCGGCGCAATGGCCCTTGCCACCTGGTGACGCGGTATAAAAAAGGCCAGCGAGACGTCGCTCTCGCGCCCCGCTGGCAGAGGTGAAACCTTAGTGTGCGATCAGATGCTCAGGCACAGGTACTTGATCTCGAGGTAGTCCTCGATGCCGTACTTGGAACCTTCGCGGCCCAGGCCCGAAGCCTTGATACCGCCGAACGGCGCGACTTCGTTGGAGATCAGGCCGGTGTTGATACCCACCATGCCGTATTCCAGGGCTTCGGCAACACGGAACACACGGCTCATGTCGCGGGCATAGAAGTACGAAGCCAGGCCGAATTCGGTGTCGTTGGACATGGCGATGACTTCGGCCTCGTCCTTGAAGCGGAACAGCGGCGCCAGCGGGCCAAAGGTCTCTTCCTTGGCGACGGCGGCGGTCTTCGGCACATCGACCAGGATGGTCGGCTCGAAGAAGTTGCCTTCGATCAGGTTGCCGCCAGACAGCACCTTGGCGCCCTTGCTGACCGCGTCCTGGATGTGCTCCTGGACCTTGGCGACTGCCTTGCCATCGATCAGCGGACCGGTGGTGGTGCCATCGTCCAGGCCGTTGCCGATCTTCAGCTTGGCCACTGCGGCCTTGAGCTTCTCGGCGAACGCGTCGTAGACGCCGTCCTGCACATAGATACGGTTGGCGCAGACGCAGGTCTGGCCGTTGTTGCGGTACTTGGAGATGATCGCGCCTTCGACTGCCTTGTCCAGGTCAGCGTCGTCGAACACGATGAAGGGAGCGTTGCCGCCCAGCTCCAGCGATACTTTCTTGATGTCCTTGGCGCATTCCTGCATCAGCTGGCGGCCGATTTCAGTCGAGCCGGTGAAGGACAGCTTGCGCACGATGGAGTTGCCGGTCAGCTCGGTGCCGATGTCGCCAGCGCTGCCGGTGACGACGCTGAACACGCCAGCCGGGATACCGGCGCGGGTGGCCAGCTCGGCCAGGGCAAGGGCCGAGTACGGAGTCTGCGAGGCAGGCTTGAGCACCATGGTGCAGCCAGCGGCCAGGGCCGGGCCGGCTTTACGGGTGATCATTGCCGCCGGGAAGTTCCACGGGGTGATGGCCGCGGTAACACCGATCGGCTGCTTGATGACGATCAGGCGCTTGTCTGGCTGGTGACCTGGAATGGTGTCGCCATAGACGCGCTTGGCTTCCTCGGCAAACCACTCGATGAACGAGGCGGCATAGGCGATTTCGCCCTTGGCTTCGGCCAGCGGCTTGCCCTGCTCGGTGGTCATCAGGCGGGCCAGGTCGTCCTGGTTCTCGATCATCAGCTCGAACCAGCGGCGCAGCTTGTTCGAACGCTCCTTGGCGGTCAGCGCGCGCCAGGCCGGCAGGGCCTTGTCGGCCGCCTCGATGGCGCGGCGGGTTTCGGCGGCGCCCATCTTCGGCACGGTACCGATGACTTCACCGGTGGCCGGGTTGGTGACCTTGATGGTCTGACCGTTGTCCGCATCCAGCCATTCACCGTTGACGAAGGCTTGCTGGCGGAACAACTGAGCGTCTTTAAGCTGCATGTCGGCTTCCCTTAACAGCCCCGTGCCGGCACGGAGCGAATTATAGATTGTTGAAAGTCACACACCGGGCTGAAGTGTTCAGCACCCGTTTGAAATCTCAAACGAATCCTAGGGTCTGCAGGGGTAAAGGACAATAGTCTGTTCGAAAAAAAGAACGAACGGTGGTCAAGCGCACGCTGGCCGACCACGTTCGGCGTCTCGTTCTAGAACGCCCGGTCGAGGTCGATCACCAAGGCCCGGTAGCCGACGCTCCCCGGCTGGCGGCTGTGCACCTTCAGCTCCACCTGCACGTCCTGAGTGCCGCGCTTCACTTCATTGAGCACGGTGGTGGTTAGCTTCTCGGGCGTCAGGTAATTCACCGAGGCAGAATAGATGAACTGCGTGTCGGTATCCGCCCGGTACGCCACCACGGAGGTAATCGGGCTGTACCATTCGTCTCCGCGCTCCTTGCCATACTGCCACACCTGCTCGACCGTGCCCTGGGCTTCATCGATACGGTATTCGACCGCGCGGCTGTAGTTGCCGTTGAGCTTGGTCGCTTCGAAATCACGGCCCCAGCCATTGTCGAACACGGTCAGGGTGCCGCGCCCGGTCAGCCAGGCGGTGTGCTGGGTCCACGACCACTCGAAGCCTTCCCCCACTGGCGTCAGCACCTTGGCCTGCAGGTGCGCAGGCCAACCCTGGGGCGAGGCAAGAATCCATTTCACTTCCTTGTCCCGGCCAATCTTCACCACACCCTGGTGTCGGGCCGAGATGATGATGCTGTCGTCACTGCTGTCATGGTCGATGGCGTTGACGTGCGCCCAGTTGCGCCCGGTGCCCACGCCTGGGGTATCGCCGAACGGCAGGTCGCCTTCGAGCAGTTCGTTGGCCAGCAGCCTGTCCTGTTTCTGCACGCCATCGGGCAGCTGGAGGGCCGCCTTGCCGAGGGTTTCGAGCAGGGCACCGCGGTAAGGGTCGAGGATCTGGTTGAGGTCCCAGAAGTCGAGCACGTCTCCGGCTTCGTCGACCTCGATGATGTGGTCACGGATCGAGCGCACGCGCTTGCCGTCAGGGCGGCGGTAGTCGCTGGTACCGACCCGCAGCAGGTAGGTGCCGTTGCCGGTCTCGCGGATCTCGTGGGAAAAGTCGGCAAACTTGTCGGGCAGGTTGCGCTGCCAGATGCGCCGGCCCAGCAGGTCGAACTTGGAGTACGTCTGGCCCTGCCCCCAGATCAGCTTGCCATCGCGGGTCTGCTGGAAGCCCATGGTGCCGCCCAGGCTGTCCCGGCGGTTGGAGTCGTGGATCTGTTCGATGTCCAGGTACCAGCGCACATCGCCCTGGGTGTCGGTGATCCAGTTGTTCCCGACCTGGTCCCACTCGGCGGCGCCACCCAGCGCGTTCCACTTGAAGGCACGGCCACCGGGAATATCACCGAGCAGGTGATTGAACAGGTACAGGCGTTTCTCGAAGCCTGGCGCCACTTTCACCGGCTCCACCTCGGGCAGCGCCGCGGTCTGGCGCGCCACCACCGGCAGCCGCACGGCCGGTGCGTAGATCTCGTACTGCTCGCGCAGGCGTTCGCCGTCCAGCTTGTAGGTGACTTCCACCTGGTTGACGTGGTCCGGATACAGGCCGAACACCGGGATACCGCCGTAGGTCCAGAGCGAGCGGTCCGACACCTCGTAACTGATATCGACCCCGTGCTCGCCACGGCCCAGTACCCGCACATGGACGGCGCCGAGGACGCGCCCACCGTCGCGGATGATCGCCGTCAGCGGCGCCAGCCGGTAAGGGTTGACCACCACATCGCCAAGCACAGCCTGGCTGCGCTCCGGGACCTTGGCGGTAATGCACGCGCCTTCCGGCAGCTCGGGGGTTTCGGTCTTGGCATTCATGGCAAAGCTCCTTGTGATCAGAAGTCGTAGCGGGCGGTGGCGCCCACGGTGCGAGGGGTGCCGAGCACGCCGGCATAGCCGCCGTTGGCAGAGTTCCAGAGGCTGGTGAAGTAGGTCTTGTCGCCGGCGTTCTTCACCCACAGCGACAGGTCGAACAGGCCATCGCCCTGGTCAAGGCGCACGCCGGCCGAAAGGTTGACCAGCGCGTAGCTGGGGATCTGCCCGAAGTCGGAATCATCCACCGTGCCCACCGCACGTGAGCGGAAGGCGTAGCTGGCGGTGAGGTAAGGTTCGATGCGGTCGGTCAGCTGCCACTGGTACTGGGCGTTGAGGTTGGCGATGTACCTGGAGGCGCCGACCACTTGATGGCCGGACAGGTCGCAGGTAGCGGTCGCGTTGGCCAGGCTCACCTCGGGCGGGCACGGCGCGTCGTCGTACTCGGTGTAGCGCACATCGTTCCACGAGCCGTTGAAGTTGACGGTCAGGCCATGAACCGGCAGCGCGGTGGCCTCGAACTCGACGCCACGCGAGCGCACGCTGCCGGCGTTCGCCAGGTACTGCACGCGGTTGACCTGGTCGTAGACGTTGGCCTGGTAGCCGTGCACCTCGGCCCAGAACACGTTGGCGTTAAGCAGCAGGCGGCTTTCGAGCAGCGTGGTCTTCAGGCCAAGCTCGGCGTTGTTGATGCGCTCGGTGCCGACCAGCAGCGAATCGGTGCCCAGCCGCGGGGCAGCGCCAACCGTGAGGTTGATGCCGCCTGACTTCTCGCCATGGGAAAGCGAGGCGTAGCCCAGCACGTTGGGGTTGAAACGGTAGCTGAGGCTGAGCAGGCCGGAGGGGCTGAAGCTGTACTGGGTCAGGTCGCCGGAGTCATAGGCCCCTACCCTGCCCTGGCGCGCCGTGGCTGCCGCGCCGGTGACCGCGACGCCACCCGCGGGGGCGTCGCGTTCGATCCAGGCGTTCTTCTCTTCATAGGTGCCCCGCACGCCCGCCGTGAAATCGAGTCTGTCGGTGAGGTGCCAGGTGCCCTGGGCGAACAGCGCATAGCTGTCGGTATCGATGTGCCCCTCGCCCAGGCTGGTGACATTGGCCAGCGCGCCTGCCGGAGTGACGTTCCAGATATCAGCCTGGGGACCGTATTCATTGAAGGAGTGGTTATCCAGGTCCTGCTTGAAGTAGTAGGCGCCCAGCACGTAGTCGAAGGCACCGCCCGTGGGCGAGGCCAGGCGGATCTCCTGCGAGTATTGCTTGTCGCGTACCGCCACCCCGGCGTTGTAGGACGCCGGCACATCCAGCCCATCATCGTTGCTCGGGGTGAAGTCCCACCAGCGGTAGGCAGTGATGGAGGTCAGGGTGAAGTCGTTGGGCAGGGTCCAGTTGGCCTCGACCGACGTGCCGCCCTGGAACACCGTCACCTGCTGGTCGGCATCGAAATTGACCTTGCGGTCCTTGCCGGACACCAACGTCGCCCCTGCGGCGGAGGCCAGGTTTTCGTAGCGGTTCACCCCATTGATGGTCGGCCCGGTGCTGTACAGGCTGAGGATACCGTTGTTGGAGTCCTCCTCGTTGTACTCGCCGATCCAGCGCAGGTTGAAGGTGTCGCTCGGCTGGAACAGCAGCTGGGTACGAAAGCCCTGGCGCTTGCCGCCGTTGAGGTCATCACCGTCATGGATGTTTTTCACATAGCCGTCGTCCTCGGTGCGATAGGCACTGATACGCCCGGCGAGGGTATCGGTAAGCGGGCCGGAGAAGCTGCCCTGGGTCTGCCAGTAACCGTCTTCGCCCAGGGAAGACTGCACGCTGCCTTCGGTGTTGAAGGTCGGCTTGCGCGTGGTGATGTTGAGCACCCCGGCGGTGGTGTTCTTGCCGAACAGCGTCCCCTGCGGGCCGCGCAGTACTTCAAGCTGCTCTACGTCGAGCAGGTCGAACACGGCCATGCCCGGGCGCCCGAGGTAGACGTTGTCCAGGTAGATGCCGACGCTGCCCTCCAGGCCGTCGCTGGCCGGATTGTTGCCCAGGCCACGGATCGAGATGCTCGACTGGCGTGCATGCACATAGGCGACGTTGGTGCTGGGCACCAGCTGCTGCAAGTCTTGCACGCGATAGATGCGTTGGGTTTCCAGCGTTTCGCTGCTGAGCACGCTGATAGGGGTGGGGACGCTCTGCGATGTTTCTTCGCGGCGCCGGGCGTTGACCGTCACAGTGCCGAGTTTGGCGTCCTGCTCGGCGATGGCTGATTGCACCGGAGCTTCATCGGCGACGCTGGGCAAGCTGGCACCCGCAGCGGCCAGCAGCACGCCAATGGCCAAGGGTTGCAGGGGAAACACCGACACACGTGCCGGCCGGGTGGACAGTCGAGGCATGAAACGCTCCTTGGGCATGAGCCTTGGCGAGCATTTCCGTTGGCGGAACCGAATCGCGCGGCAGATGTTTATTCTTTATAAGAATATAAATATGTTTTATTCATATTTTGTGGAATAAGAAGATCCCTTTATAAGGGTGCAGACCCTGAGCAGCAATTGCATTTCACCGAATAAATAAATGTAGAAAATGCATATAGACCTAAGGCAACTCCGCCACTTTATCGCGCTGGTCGAGCACCGCAGTTTCGTTGCGGCGGCAACGGCCGTGAACCTCTCGCAATCGGCGTTCAGCCGCAGCATCCAGACGCTTGAACACAACGTCGGCTGCCGCCTGGTCGACCGCGCCAGCAAAGAGCTGCAGCCCACTCGCCAGGGCCTTCTGGTGCTCGAGCATTCGCGGCGCCTGGTGCACGGCGCACATAACCTCGCCAACGAGATCAACCAGTTCAATGGAGCGACCACGGGCGTGGTGCGCTTCGGCTCTGGGCCGGCGCCCGCAGGCGGCCTGGTACCGCGTGCGGTGGCGCGGTTCGTTGGTGAGTACCCGCAAGCGCGGACGTGCTTCCAGGTGGACAACTGGCAGGTGTTGAACCGGCGCCTGATCGCCGAGGAGATAGAATTCTTCGTTGCCGACACGCGCCAGTTCGAGGCCGATCCCGACTACCAGGTGCACAAGCTGACACCCCAGCGCTGGCACTTCTGCTGCCGTGCCGGGCACCCGTTGACCAGGCTCGGCCAGGTGCGGGCGATCGACCTGTTCGACTATCCCCTGGCGGCCACATTCCGCCCGCCGAACATTCGCAAGGTGCTGGCCGACCTCAGCGGCCGTCAGGACTTTGCGCCGAGCGTGGAGTGCGAGCACGGGTATGCGCTGCTGAACGTGGTGCTGCATTCGGACACCATCGGTATCGCCTGCAGCGGGAACTTGCGGCCCTATCAGATCGAAGGTGGACTGGTGGCCCTTGAGCTGGTGGATCTTCCGGTGGAGCAGGATGCTTTTTATACCCGGTACGGGATTGTCAGCCGGGTGGGATATGGACTGTCGCCGCTGGCGCAGGGTCTGGTACGCCAGCTGATTGCGTGTGATACGCACGGCTGTTGAGCCGTGCGCATTTACAGCGTGATCGTGAAACCCGTATCTCGTCTCATCCCTTGCGAGTCGTCTGGCTCAACTGCCCATCCACGCCTACTGGCACCTCACCCGCCAACGTCACCCGGCGCACAGTACGCGGTTGGGTGCCGTAGTCGTCCACCGCGTAATGCTGGGTCGAGCGGTTGTCCCAGATTGCCACATCACCCGCCTGCCAGCGCCAGCGCACGGTGTTCTCCAGCCGTGTCACATGGCTCTGCAATAACGCGAACAGGTGCGTCGAATCGCTAGATGAATAGCCTTTGATACGTTTGACGAAGTGCCCCAGCAGCAGGCTGCGCTCACCACTGACGGGATGCACGCGCACCACAGGGTGCTCGGTTTCATACACGGTCGAGGTGAAGACCTTGCGGTACCGCTCCTGCTTGTCGAGGCTCACGTCAGGCCGGAGGCTGGCGTAGTCGTATTCGTTGCTGTGCACCGCCCAGAGCTTGTCCGCCAGTTCACGCAAAGGCGCGGACAGCTCCTGGTAAGCGGTGGCGGTGTTGGCCCAGACCGTATCACCGCCCGAGACCGGCGCCACCACGCTGCGCAGGATCGAGGCCTTGGGGTAGGCATCGACGAAGGTGACGTCCGTGTGCCAGGAGTTGGCCCGCTGGCCTTCGGCGCCGTCGAGCTGCAACAGGAAACTGCTGCCTTCATGCACGGGCACGGTGGGGTGGGCGACAGGCTCTCCGAGCAGTTTGGCGAAGGCTTCCTGGGAGTGGTTGTCCAGATGGGACTGCCCCCGGAAAAAGATCACCTTGTGCTCGACCAGCGCGGCCTGAATAGCCTCGACGGTGGCTGCATCCAGGTCGGCTGAAAGCGTGACGCCGTGGATTTCGGCGCCGATGCGTCCGGCAATCGGCTGAATGTCCAGCGCGGCGGGGTGGAGCTGGGTAGCCAGTGCGGCAGTGCTCATGCTGTGGTCCTCAAAGTCGGGGGATGGGTACAGAAGCGGTCAGGGGTTCAACGGGCAGCGTGCACGGCCTATTCGCCATGCAATGCGGCATCGAGAAAACGCGGTTCGATCCATTCCGATACCTGGAACCCGCGGCGAATCAGGCGTTCCTTGGCGGCCAGGTCCACGCCTTGCTGCAGCAGGCCGACAAACTCGGCATCCAGCTGCGGATTGAAATAGCGCGAAAGGTCTTCCTGGGCCAGGTCATTGGCCAGGATCACCTTGGGATAGCTGGCAAGGCCCGAGACCAGATCGACATAGGCCTCGCGGTTGTTCTCGTCGCGCAGCCAGGCCACGGCCTGTTGCTGCACCTTGACAAGGCGCCCGACGAGATCCGGATGCTGGCGAATGAATTCGCCAGTGCCGAGCAGCATCGCCTGGGTGCTGCCCGCCCCTTCAAGGTCGCGGGAGTTGACCGGCAGCTCGACCAGCCCGCGCTCACGCAGCGACAGCAGGCTCGACAGGCCCCAGGTCGCATCGATCTGCCGCGCGGCGATGGCGGCATTGGCGGCATTGAAATCGAGGTTGATGACTTTCAGGTCTCGCTCGCTCAGGCCTTGGCTGGCCAGGGCGCTGGCGAACGACAATTGGTTGGCGGTGCCGCGGAACACGGCGACGCGCTTGCCCCTCAGGTCATCAAGGGTCTTTATCCCCGAGCCCGGCACCACCCCCAGGTAGCTCTTGACCCCACGCACGCCCGCCGCCAGCACGCGGGTGTCCAGGCCATTGGCCTTGCCGACAATGGCGGCCAGGTCACCCAGGTAAGCGAAGTCTGCCTGTCCATTGGCCAATGCTTCGTTGATCACCGGCCCCGCGCCCTTGAAAAAGTGCCAGTCGATGCGAATGCCGTCCTTGGCAAACTCCTTTTCCAGCAGTTGCTGGCTGCGTAACACATCCACGACCCCACCGGCGCTGTGCTGGCTTCCTGCGCTGAGGTCGGGCACGGCAATGCGGATGGATTCGGGTTGCGCTGCCTGGGCGGTCAGAGGCACAGCGCCCAGCAGGCCGATCGTCAGGGACGCTCTGAGCAAATGATTGAAGAGGGTTTTCATGGGGAGGCTCCTTGGCAGGCTGCCACCGGCAATGACCGGCGCTATGGGCTGAAAACTAGGCCTGCGGCACGGCGCTACAAAATATTAAAAATGAATTTTTTAGTAACCGTTTGGAATAAACCAGCAGTGACGTGGCTTCTGCCATGGGTTGCACGAAACGCATTCGAAATATGAGGAAAACGCAACGCTCAAGCCTTTTCGAAGCGCCCTACCCCATGCTCTTATCTCTTGAAGTCATTAACGGTGATTTTTTATTCCATAAATGAATAACCAAACAACCATAATTCGAGAGATTCCCGATGAGCCGAATCCTGGTACCAGGGCGTGCCCTTCCTGACCTGCCGCGCTTGCGCCTGCATACGGAGCTGCTGCTACCTTGGCTGCTGCCGCTGGCCGTGGTGGCGCTCTGGGTCACTGCGAGCCGCTTGCACTGGATGAGCGAACAGATTCTTCCAGCGCCGTCGCTTGTCTGGGACAGCGCCGTGGAATTCGGCTCTGGGGAACTGGGGAGTCACTTGTGGATAAGTCTTCAGCGCCTGGTATTCGGGCTGCTGGCCGGTATCGTTGGAGGCCTGCTGCTAGGCACCTGGCTGGGCGCCTCGAAACGCGCCGAGACCCTGGTCTACCCGACTTTCGTGGCCCTGGCACAGATCCCTACCCTGGCATGGATTCCCTTGTTCATGCTGTTCTTCGGGATCGGCGAACTCCTCAAGCTGGTGGTGCTGGTCAAGGCGGTAGTAGTGCCGGTCACCCTTCATACGCTGGTGGGCGTTCGTGATGCGCAGCCGAAGCTGCGAGAGGCGGCCGCCACCCTGCGCCTGCCGCGTCACCTGCTGTTCTGGCGCTTGTTGCTGCCGGCTGCCCTGCCCGCTTTTCTGGCCGGTGTGCGCCTGGCCCTGGCAGCCGGCTGGACTTCGCTGCTGGCCGTGGAGCTGCTGGCATCCAGCGAAGGGATTGGCTACCTGATGGTCTGGGGCCGCCAGCTGTTCATGCTCGACCTGGTGTTCCTGTGCATCTTGCTGATTGGCCTGGTCGGTGCCTTCATGGACCGTGGTTTCGGCCTCCTGGAAAAGCGCCTGCTGTTCTGGCCGCAACCAGCTACCGGAGAGCAGCGCCAGCGCACCCGTCCTCAAGGCTGGCAGGGCCTGCTATTGCCGCTGGCGCTGCTGGGGTTGTGGCAGGCGTGCAACAGTCTTGGCTGGATCGACGGCAATATCCTCACCTCGCCGCTTGAAGTGGCACGCAGCCTCTCAGCCGGGCTGGCCGACGGTTCGCTGCCCGAGGCCCTGCGCATGAGCCTTCAACGCACCCTGACCGGATTGCTGGTCGGCGCCGGCGCGGGCTTTGTGCTGGGCCTGCTGCTAGGACTGTCGGGGACAGCCGAGCGGGTGCTCGGCCCTGGCCTCTCGGCGTTGCGCCAGGTGGCGATCTTTGCCTGGGTGCCATTGCTCACGGCCTGGTTCGGCCTTGGTGAAGGCGCCAAGGTGGCATTTGTCAGTCTGGCGGCGTTCTTCCCGCTGTTCATCGCCACCCAGCGCGGTATCGCCAGTCTCTCGCCGCAGCTGGAGGAAGCTGCGCGGGCAATGCGCCTGGGCCTGCCCGACCGCCTGCGCCTGCTGGTGCTGCCCGGAGCCGCGCCGGCCATTTTCGCCGGCCTGCGCCTGTCGCTCATCTACGCCTGGCTGGGCACCATCGGCGCCGAATACTTCATGCCATCGGACGGCGGCATCGCCAGCATGATGATCGGCGCCCAGCAGCTGTTTCGCATGGACCAGGTGATGGCCGCGATGGTCTTGATCGGCCTGATCGGCGCCCTGCTAGGCAACCTCGGACAACGCATCGAATCGCGCGCCACGCGCTGGAGACACGCATGAATGCCTTCAATACCTCGGCCCTGCAAGCGGCCAACCAGCCCGACCCGACTCCGCCCCTGGTCAGCTTCGACCGGATCGGCAAAGTGTTTACCGTGGACGGCCAGGCCTTCGAGGCCATCCATGATTTCAGCCTGGCCATCAACGAAGGCGAGTTCATCGCCATCGTCGGGTCCAGCGGCTGTGGCAAGTCCACCCTGCTGCGCCTGCTGATCGGCCTGGATACCGACTACAGCGGCAGTATCCGGGTGGACGGCGCGGCGGTGGCCGGCATTGGTGGCGAGCGCGGTATCGTCTTCCAGGAGCCTCGGCTGTTCCCGTGGCTGACCGTCACCCAGAACATCGAGCTGGGCCTGGTCAATGAAGCGCTCACCCAGGGCGAGCGCGCCCGCAAGGTTCATGAGTTCGTGGTGCTGGTAGGGCTGACGGGCTTTGAATCAGCGTATCCGCACCAGCTGTCCGGGGGCATGGCCCAGCGGGTGGCGATTGCTCGGGGCCTGGTGGCGAATCCACGGATCCTGCTGCTGGACGAGCCCTTTGGCGCCCTTGACGCACTCACCCGCCAGCAATTGCAGGATGAGTTGCTGGACATTCGCGAACGCTCGGGCGTGACCATCTTGCTCGTCACCCACGATGCCGAGGAGGCCACCTACCTGGCCGACCGCGTCGTGGTGCTGGAACCGCGTCCTGGGCGGATCAAATCAGTGGTCGACATTGACCTGCCCCATCCGCGCCAGCGCACCGGAGTGGCACTGCATGCGCTGCGCGAGAAGCTGCTGCATCAACTGACGGGTGATGGGCATCACTTGCCGCCGGCAGTGCGCCGCATAGAGGGCGTACGCCGCGAGTTCATCGCGTTATGAAAAACCCGCTGTAGGAATCGGAAAAACTACTCCTCCAGCCAGCATCATTCCTCCGCCCACCAGGTAGCAAAAATACCTACAGTTCAAGGCGATGGACGACGCCTGCGGAGATGGGTATCATTGCGCCCCGTTGCACTCGTAGCTCAGCTGGATAGAGTACTGCCCTCCGAAGGCAGGGGTCGTGGGTTCGAATCCCGCCGAGTGCGCCATATCGATGAAAAAGCCCAGGCAGATGCCTGGGCTTTTTTGTGGGCGCTGTCTTGTCCTGAATTCAGCGCCCGCCCCCCAGGTCGATGAAGGTGCCGGTGGCGTACGATGCCTGGTCCGATAGCAACCACATGATCGCCTCGGCTACCTCTTCCGGCTGACCGCCCCGGCCAATGGGAATGCCCGGTTCCAGCTTGCTGACTCGATCAGGGTCGCCACTCAGCGCATGAAAGCCGGTGTGGATGTAGCCGGGACGCACGGCATTCACGCGTACACCTTCGCCGGCGACCTCTTTGGACAAACCGATCGTGAAGGTATCCAAAGCGCCTTTTGATGCGGCGTAATCCACATATTCGGCGGGTGAACCCAGGCGCGCGGCGACCGAAGAGACGTTGACAATACCGCCACCCAGTCCGCCATGGCGACGCGACATGCGCCGCAACGCATGCTTGGCGCAGAGCATCGGGCCGACGACATTGGTCTTCATCATCTTGAGCAGGCGGAATTCCGACATGTCCTCGACCCGGCTCTGCTGGGCGATGGTACCTGCATTGTTGACCAGCGCGGTCAGCGGACCGAGCTCGTGGTCGATGCGCTGGAACAGCTGTACCACCTCGTCTTCTACGCTGGCATCGGCGCGCACCGCGATGGCCTCGGCACCCAGCTCGCGAACCTGCGCCAGTACCTGCTGGGCCGCAGTGTCGTCGGCATGGTAGTTGATACAGATACGATAGCCCTGGCGTGCCGCCAGCAGCGCGGTGGCAGCGCCAATGCCCCGGCTTGCGCCGGTGATGACGATAACCCTGTCCATCGGCTTCCCCTTGGAAATGGATTTTCCAAGGCTAGCGCCAGGCTGACTGGTTGTACAACCGGCGCTTTGTAGGAGCGTTGACAGGCTTACGGCCGGCGTGGGATGACGAGCCCCGCTGCTTGACAGCAGCCGGGGTCATGACGTTTTTCAATCGCATCGATGCCGCTTTCATTCTTGCCGAGCGGCTGTCCTTGCACGATTCTGTACGCATGTGCCGTCACCCCCCGCACCCACCGCTTGCAGAGGCCTGTATGAAAAACGTGGAAGAACTGCTCAAGACCAAATCCCAGCACCACGAGGTCTACACCATCAGCCCGGACGACTCGGTGCTCGATGCGCTGAAATTGCTGGCCGAGGTGAATATCGGTGCCCTGCCGGTGATCGAAAACGGCGAAGTGGTCGGCATCGTCAGTGAGCGCGACTACGCGCGCAAGCTGGTGCTCAAGGGCCGTTCGTCCGCCGCCACGCCAGTGCGCGAGATCATGAGCGCGCCGGTGATCACGGTCGAACCCAAGCACAACCTCGAATACTGCATGAGCCTCATGACCAACCGCCACCTGCGCCACTTGCCGGTGGTGAAGAACGGTGAGCTGATCGGCCTGCTGTCGATCGGTGACCTGGTCAAGGAAACCATCGCCGAACAGGCCAACCTGATCCTGCAGCTGGAGCAGTACATCCGCGGCGAATGATCAGTGGTACTGACGCTCGAGCTCGTCGAGCTGATGGTCAAACGTGCGCAACCGGGCCGACCAGGTGTACACCAGCACCTCCAGGTCGCGGTTGAGCACCGCGGTGCCGTGGCCGCCGCTTTGCTGTGAGTCGCACAGGTCGAGCTGATAGCGCTCGCGGGCCATGGCCGTGGCGACATTGGACAGTTCACGGGCATTGCCCACCCAGCGGTGGTGATGGTCGTGGATCTTGCGGTCAAGCTCGCGGCACTGGCGTTTGAGGGCCTCCAGGCTTTGCTCGAGAGGCGTGCCCTGCAGTTCCCCCATGACCTCCTGGAACGTGCGGCCGGGCTGCCAGTAACTTCCCCAGAAATAACGGTCGAAGACCGTTTCCACACGTCGCAAGGCGACCTTGGTGTTCCAGATCGCCACGAGCGTGCGGCCCTGGACCACTTCGCGCCGGTTCAGGTGCAGCTGCTGCCAGGCTATCCAGGTGAGTATCGCCAGCGACGCCGCCGCGACCAATGCCGCGGCGGCGTACAGAAAGTGCAGCGCCTGGCCCATCTGGTGGGTGTGCCGGATACCGTAGAAGTAACCGGTGGTCAAGGTTCCCAGGATCGTCACGGAGCACCAGAACGCGGGTGCATAGGGATCTTTCATTGCGCTATCCCCTGTTGTTTCCCTGAGCATAGCTGCGCCGAAATCACCCATCAGGTGCCGCTCGGCGATTATTTTTTCGGACGTCTCAATGCCTCGTTGAGTTGATCGAAGGGTACTGCCCAATCAGCATCTTCAATGATGGCTTCCTTGAGAAAGGCCCGCTGGCCTTCGGACCAGAAAGGCGCGTCCACCAGCTTGATCTCGTTCTTGAGCGGCGAGTGACTGGTGATGAATTGATCGATGCTCGTGGCATCATCATCAAGGCCCAGTTGCTTGAACAGGTCGGAAAACTCGTGTTTCGTTGGTTCCATGATTCACTCCTCGGGCCTGGCCGGACGTCCACGACGCCGGCCCGGCAGGTGGTTGACGATCATCAGCAGAGTTCGCGCACTTCGGCGTGGGGTACCAGCTTCAGGTACTGCTCCATGCTCATGTGGATCAGGTGATCATGATCACCCGCCTCAAGGTAGACATCACCTTGGCGGGTCAAGGTCGGGTCAAGGAGCATTTTTATTTTGTAGACTTCCCCAAGCGCCGGAATGGCACCACGCTCACAGCCTTCGAACAGCTGTGGCAGGCCGCTTTCGTGGGTCAGTTGCCAGGCACCGGTCATGCGCACTTTGCTCATGTCCAGATGGCGATTGGCCGGCAGCACGGCCATCAGGTAATTGCCACGCCGGTCGTCGAGCATTACAGACTTGGCGACGCGGTCGGCGGGTACCCCGGCCGTACGCGCCGACTCAAGGCTGGTGGCCGAGTGGGGATGAGGAACGATGTCATAGTCGCAGCGCGCCTGGTCCAGGCGCTGCTGCAGGTTGCTTGCGATTCGCATGATGCACCTCCAGTTTGCCCCCTCATCAAGTTTAGGCCGTCTGCGGCGCTGCACGGCTAAACTTCAGGGAGAGCCTACTGACCGGTACCTCCAGGTGATCGCTCGCTGCTGCTTTCTGATGTTGATGCTCTTGCTCGGCGCCATACCGCCCGGCCATGCGGCGGCGGGTGGCAGCGTGTGGGTGCTGGCAATCGATGACGCGATCGGCCCGGCCAGCGCGGATTACGTGGTGCGCGGGCTGGAACAGGCTGCCGCGAAGGAGGCGCAGCTGGTGGTGATCCGCATGGACACGCCAGGCGGGCTGGACAGTTCCATGCGCCAGATCGTCAAGGCGATCCTCGCCAGCCCCGTTCCGGTGGCAAGCTACGTGGCGCCGGGCGGCGCGCGGGCCACCAGTGCCGGCACCTATATCCTATACGCCAGCCATGTGGCGGCCATGGCGCCCGGCACCAACCTCGGCGCAGCGACCCCGGTGCAGATGGGTGGGCCAGGCGCCAAGCCCACCTCCCCCGCCGAGCCTTCGGCCGACAAGCAGACCACGCCCGACGATCAGGACACCATGACCCGCAAGCAGGTCAATGACGCCGCCGCCTATATCCGCGGGCTTGCGCAGCTGCGCGGGCGTAATGCCGAATGGGCCGAACAGGCCGTGCGAGAATCGGTCAGCGTACCCGCCACCGAGGCCCTGCGCTTGAAGGTGATCGACCACATCGCGGGCGACCTTCCCGAACTCCTGCGCCAGGTCGACGGCAAGACCTTGGTCGCCGCCGGCCAGCCTCGCCGGTTGCAGACCGACGGCACGATGCTGGTGGAACACGCCCCGGACTGGCGCACACGCCTGCTGGCGGTTATCACCAACCCTAGCGTGGCACTGATCCTGATCATGATCGGTATCTATGGCCTGCTGTTCGAGTTCCTGAACCCGGGGTCCAGCGTCGGTGGCGTGGTGGGGGGCATCTGCCTGCTGCTGGCGCTCTATGCCTTGCAGCTGCTGCCGGTGAGCTATGCCGGGGTCGCGTTGATCTTGCTCGGGGTGGCGTTCATGGTCGCCGAAGCATTCCTGCCAAGCTTCGGGGTGGTCGGCTTTGGCGGCATCGTCGCCTTTGTAGTCGGGGCAGTGATCCTGATGGACACAGACGTCCCCGGCTACGGCATTCCGCTGCCGCTGATCATCACCTTGGCGGTGCTTTCAGCACTGCTGCTCGGCGGCTTGCTCGGCATGGCGCTGAAAGCGCGCAAGCGTGCCCTGGTCAGTGGCGATGCGGGGCTGGTCGGCAGCCTGGTGACCGTCACCGATGTGATGCCCGGCAATCCGTTCTGCGGCTCGGTTCAGGCGCAGGGCGAACAATGGCAAGTCCAGTGCGCGACGCCGCTGCAATCTGGCCAGCATGTGCAGGTGGTCGCCCGACGTGGCGTGTTGCTGGACGTCAGCGCCCTAACGGCAGCCGTATCGCGAGGAGAATGACGATGTTCATGCAATTCGGTTTTGGCGCCCTGCTGGTGCTGATCGGCGTAGTGCTGCTCTCCGCGTTTCGTATCCTGCGCGAATACGAGCGAGGGGTGGTGTTCCAGCTTGGCCGCTTCTGGCAGGTCAAGGGGCCGGGGCTGATCCTGTTGATCCCGGTGGTGCAGCAGATGGTCAGGGTGGACCTGCGTACGGTGGTGCTCGACGTGCCGACGCAGGATGTGATCACCCGCGACAACGTCTCGGTCAAGGTCAATGCCGTGGTGTACTTTCGCGTGCTCGACCCTCAGAAAGCCATCATTCAGGTCGAGGATTTTCTCAACGCCACCAGCCAGCTGGCGCAGACCACGCTGCGGGCAGTGCTGGGCAAGCATGAGCTGGATGAGCTGCTGGCGGAGCGCGAACGCCTGAACATGGACATCCGCCAGGTACTCGACGCGCAGACCGACGCATGGGGCATCAAGGTCGCGAATGTCGAGATCAAGCATGTCGACCTGAACGAGTCGATGATCCGCGCCATTGCCCGTCAGGCGGAAGCCGAGCGCGAGCGGCGGGCCAAGGTGATCCATGCCGAGGGTGAGCTGCAGGCGTCGGAGAAGCTGATGCAGGCCGCGCAGATGCTCGGCAAGGAGCCCGGGGCGATGCAGCTGCGGTACATGCAGACGTTGGGGAGCATTGCCAGCGACAAGACCACGACGATCGTGTTTCCGCTACCGGTGGACCTGCTGAAGGGCCTGGGGGAGAAATAACCGCAGAACGGGGCGTCCCGAGGACGCCCACTCGATCACATCGGCGCGCGGCGGATGGTGGCCAGCAATGTCGCGGCACCCAGGAACAGCCCGGCAAAGGTACGGTTCATGCGCCGTTGCTGTCTCGGTGTGCGCAACAGGCGCAGAACGCGGGCGGCCAGCCCCGTATAGCCCGCCATCACCAGCAGGTCGACGGCGACCATGGTGCCGGCGATGGTCAGGTACTGGGGCACCAGGGCAGCATGAGGGTTGATGAACTGCGGCAGCACCGCGAGCATGAAGATCAGCGCCTTGGGGTTGCTGACGTTGACCAGGAATCCGCGAAACACCAGGCTCAATGGCTTGCCAATCGGACGCACGGCCGTTTCGTCGGTGACGTCGGCAGGCAACGCACGCCACTGCTTTACCGCGAGGTAGACCAGGTACGCAACGCCGAACCATTTGATGACCTGGAACGCAGTCGCGGAGGCCGCCAGAATGGCGCCCACGCCTGCGGCGATGATGGCGATCTGCAGGAGGAGCCCCAGCTGCAGGCCCAGGGCGTTCCAGTAACCGCGCCAGAAGCCGTATTGCAGGCCGCAGGACATCGAAGCGATGGCCCCGGCACCCGGCGACAGGCTGATCACCCAGCACGCGGCAAAAAAGGCCAACCAGGTTTCCATCGACATCACACACCTCGCCTAGTAAATATCTTGAAAAATATAAGCCAGAGCGAGGGTGATGACCAGCACAGACATGCCTTGAGGGAACGGAGCCTCAGGATAGCGCTTCCAACTCCGCCTGCATCGACTCGAGCGTTTCCAGCGCCTCCATCCAGCGTTCTTCCAGGTCCCCTTCGCGCACCTTCAACTTGCTCTGGCGCCCGAGCAGATCACGCAGCTCGTCCTTGCGCGCGGCGTCATACAGCCCGCTGTCACCCAGCGATGTTTCAACCTGCGCGAGCTGGACATGAACCTCACCCAGTTCGCGTTCGAGCTTGTCGGCTTCGCGCTTGTGCGGGGCCAGTTGCTGACGCAAGGCCGCAGCAGCCTGGCGCTGGGCCTTCTTGTCGGTCTTGTCGGGGTTGACCGGGGTGCTGCTGACCGGGGCGTTGCGCTGACGGTAGTCGATCAGCCAGCGGCTGTAGTCTTCCAGGTCGCCATCGAAGGTTTCGACCTTGCCATCAGCGACCAGCAGGAAGTCATCGGTGGTGCTCTTGAGCAGGTGACGATCGTGGGAAACCACCACCACCGCGCCACTGAACTCCTGAAGCGCCATGGTCAGGGCCAGGCGCATTTCGAGGTCCAGGTGGTTGGTCGGTTCGTCGAGCAGCAGCAGGTTCGGCCGCTCCCAGGCGATCAGCGCCAACGCCAGGCGGGCTTTTTCACCCCCCGAGAAGTTGAGCACCGGCTCGTCGATGCGGTTGCCACGGAAATCGAAGCCGCCCAGGAAGTCGCGCAAGGTCTGCTCGCGCTCGGACGGCGCGAGGCGCTGCAGATGCAGCAGCGGACTGGCCTTGTCGTCCAGGGAGTCGAGTTGATGCTGGGCGAAGTAGCCGACGGCGAGGTTTTCGCCGCGTACCAGACGCCCGGAGATTGGTTCCAGCTCGCCGGCGAGGTTCTTGATCAGGGTCGACTTGCCCGCGCCGTTGGGGCCAAGCAGGCCGATCCGCGCGCCGGGGGTGAGCTGCAGCTTGACCTTCTCGAGGATCGCCTTGTCGCCGTAGCCCAGGCGGCCTTCGGAAAGGTCCAGCAGTGGGCTGGAGATCTTTTGCGACTCGCGGAAGACAAAGTCGAACGGCGAATCCACGTGCGCCGCCGACAACTCTTCCATGCGCTCAAGGGCCTTGATGCGGCTCTGTGCCTGGCGGGCCTTGGTGGCCTGGGCCTTGAAACGGGCGATGTACTTTTCCATGTGCGCGCGCTGCGCCTGCTGCTTCTCGTACGCCTGCTGCTGCTGCGCAAGGCGTTCGGCACGGGTGCGCTCGAAGGCGCTGTAGCCGCCGCGGTAGACATTCAGCTTGCACTGCTCGACATGGACGACATGGTCGACCACGGCATCGAGGAAGTCGCGGTCGTGGGAGATCAGCAGCAAGGTGCCCGGGTAGCCCTTCAGCCACTCTTCGAGCCAGAGGATAGCGTCCAGGTCGAGGTGGTTGGTGGGCTCGTCGAGCAGCAGCAGGTCAGACGGGCACATCAGGGCCTGGGCCAGGTTCAGGCGCATTCGCCAGCCACCGGAGAAGTCGCCGACGCGGCGGTCCATCTGCTCGTTGGAAAAGCCAAGGCCGGCCAGCAGCTTGCGGGCGCGGGCGTCGGCGGTGTAGCCCTCGGCACTGTCGAGCTCGATGTGCAGGCGCGCCAGGGCGCTGCCGTCATGGGCGGCTTCGGCGGCGGCAAGCTCTGCCTGGACCTTGCGCAGACGGATATCGCCGTCGAGCACGTAGTCGACCGCCAGGCGATCCAGTGTCTCGATCTCCTGCCGCATGTGGGCGATACGCCAGTCAGCCGGCAGCTTGCAGTCGCCGCCATCAGGCGTGAGCTCACCGCGCAGCATGGCGAACAGGCTGGATTTGCCGGCGCCGTTGGCACCGATCAGGCCGGCCTTGTGGCCAGCGTGCAGGGTCATCTCGGCGCCGTCTAGCAAGCGCTGTGGACCACGCTGTAAAGTGAGGTTCGATAGTCTGATCATAATGGCCGCGGAGTCTACCAGCTTCCTCGGTCACTGGCGCGAGTTGAACCATGCACACCGACCTGTGGAATTACGCCTTGGCCGTGTACGCCCGTCCAGGCGTCGAGGCTGCCTGCCTGCGCTTGCAGGACAAGGGTGGGGATGTCTGCCTGCTGCTCTGCGGCGCATGGCTGCAGGCGCGGCGAGTGGGTGTCAGTGAGGCGCGGGCAGAGTCCCTGTGCGCGATCGCCGGACCCTGGCAGCGCGAGGTGGTTGCCCCGTTGCGCCGACTGCGCCAGCAATGGCGCGAGCTGGCAAGAACCGACCCGCAGCTGACAGCGCTACGCGAGCAAGTGAAGGGGCTGGAACTTGAGGCCGAACGCGGCCTGTTGAATCGGCTTGAACAGCTGGCGGCTGGATGGCCTGGGGACTTGGGCGAGGAGCGCGGGGATTGGCTGACCCGGCTCATGCCGGGCCCTGCCGGGGCCGACGACGCGCTGCAGGAACTGCGCGTCTCGGCTCAAGGGGTTCAGGAAGAAGAGGACGTTGGCTGAGCCGGGGTGCTGGAGGGCGTGGCGCCCGTCGAGGCCGGCGCTGCGGAGTGGGAGTTTGCCGCTGGCGAATCGTCGCTGGAAACAGCGGGTTTGACGGGCGCTTTCGCCGCTGCGGGCTTGGCTGCCGGCTTGACCGCTCGGGTAGCCGCAGGCTTGGCGGTGGCAGCCCGGGCTGCAGGCTTGGCAGCGCCAGCCCTGGCTGGAGCCTTGGTCGCAGCTGGCTTGGCGGCAGCTTTCGCGGCGGTGGTTTTCGCCGGCGTTGTTTCCACAGCAGGCTTGGCCGCAGCGGTGCGGGCCGGGGCCTTGGCAGCAGCGGGCTTCGCGGCTGGCTTGGCAGACGGGGCGCGTGACGAGACCGGCTTGTCAGCGGCAACCTTGGCCGGCGCCGCTGGTTTAGCGGCAGCCGTTGCTGTGGAGTTGGCAGGTTTCGCGGCCTTGGCAGCCTTGGCAGGCTTGCTGATCGGAGTTTCAACGCCAGCCTTGGCAGGCGCCTTGGTCGAGCGCTGCTCCAGCGCCTTGGCGGCTGCTTCGCGCACCTTGCCTACCCCTTGGGCCAGCTTCAGGCTTTCCTGGGCATCGCGCTTGAGTTGCTGAATATAGGTGCGGGTCTGCGACTGACGATCCTTGAGCGTATCGAGCAGCTCTTCAAGTTCACCCACAGCCGACTTGGCCTTGGACTGGGCCTTGGACTTGCCGGCAGTGGCGGCATCTTGCAACTTGGTGCGGGAGTTGTGCAGTTTTTCCTGCGCCTTGCCCCGCTGTTTTTCCAACTTGGCCAGCAGTTTTTCTGCATCAACCAGCGCTTGCGAGCAGGCCTCTTCCAAATGTTCGAGCAGGCTGCCCGAAAGTTGCTGGAGCAGGTGTAACGGCGTACTTACTGGCTTCTTCTTGGCCGACATGGTTTACCTCCTGGCTGACGAGAATGCGGGTCATACTATGCTTGTGCTGAGATCGCCGCTAGGGCATGGGACCGTACGAGGGGCGCCGCGTTGCATGCCTGGGCAAAGTTGTTATCGTGCAACTCGCCTGCAAGTGTAGTTGGCGCAGTTCGTCATCATCGTCCAGGAGTTCACCGTGATCCGTTTTGTACTTGTCGGGCTGAGCCTGGCCGCGCCATTGGCGATGGCTGAGGCGCCGCCGGCGCCCGCCAATGAGCACGATCTTTCCTACAGCGTCGGTGCCAGCCTGGGCGAACGCCTGCGCGAAGAAGTGCCCGGTCTTGAGCTCGATGCCTTGGTCGAAGGCCTGCGGGAGGCCTACCGTAAAGAGCCACTGAAAATCGACGCCGCGCGCCGTCAGGCCATTCTCCAGCAACACGACGAGCAAGCCAGCGCAGCGATCACACAGTCGCAGATCGAGAAGATGCAGGGCGCCGAAACGCGGTTCATGGCCAATGAGCGGGGCCGCGCCGGGGTGCACGAATTGCCGGGCGGACTGCTGTACAGCGAACTGGCGAGCGGCAACGGCGCGCAGCCACGTGTTGAGGGCAAGGTGCAGGTTCGGTACGTGGGAAAACTGCCGGACGGCACGGTATTCGACCAGAACCTGCAACCCCAGTGGTTCAAGCTGAACTCGGTGATCGAAGGCTGGCAGGTGGCATTGCCACGGATGAAAGCCGGGGACAAGTGGCGAGTGGTGATCCCGTCGGCGCAAGCCTATGGTGCCGAGGGCGCTGGTGACCTGATCGCGCCCTATACCCCGCTGGTGTTCGAGATAGAACTGGTCGCCGTAGCCGACTGAAATCGACTGTCAGGCGTCAACAGTGTCTTCTTCCTTGTGCGCGTTGTGCAGCACTTCGATCAGGCAGTCTTCCAGCTCGAAACGTTCGTGCAGCAGGCTGCCCAATTCGTTGAGCTTCTTGGCGAAACGCTCGGTGTCGCTGCAATCGCCTTTGTCGCAATGATCGTTGAACGCCAGGGCGATCTGAGTGATGTCGTCGATGCGCGGGCTGATCTGGGTCGCAAGCTCCAGGCCGCGCTGGTCCCCAAATGCCTTGGCCTCGCTGACGAGCTGTTCACTGATCTCGAAATGCCAGGCAGATACGTAGTCCACCAGTACCGCGCAGAAATCGCGGTTCTTGTCCTTGTCGGCGAAGGCAGGCTTGGCGTCGCGCAAGAGGGCAAAAGCCTGTACCAGCTCTTCGCGTTCCTTGAGCCAGCGATCGATCAGTTGATGAACCCCACCCCAACGTTCCTGTGCATTCTGACAACTATCGAGCATGGCGATATCTTCCATTCTTGGTAATGCCGCTGCAACTCGCTTCCTGACACTGCAGCACTGAGGATGCGTGCGCGAAACGGCATCGGGCAGTTGCGTTTTTAGTATGCGTGCAGGGAGAGTATTCCCGTGCGCCTCGGCCTTCAAGGTACGCAGAGGACTAAGTTCGTACAAGCGTTTAATCCCCCCAAGGGGTGCCGCTTGTCGTGAGAAGCCCGGGGGGCTTGAGCCAGGTCAGTCCTTGCCCGGATGAGCCAACGCGCTGAATCGATACGTCAGCAAGCGTGTCACCGGCACGATGGCCAGCACCAGGAAGGCCAGCAGGGTCCATTCGGGCAGCGTGAGGTCGAGAAAGCTCCAGTGAATGGACATGCAGTCGGCACTGCCGATCAGCATGGCCTTGATGGTTTGGCACCACGGCATGCTGTCAAGCACGTGGGCAAAGCTCGGGGTGCAGGTATCCGCGATCGGCAGCGCCCCCTGGAGCCACACCTGACGGCCCGCCACCAGCGCACCGGCAGCTGCGAGCAGCAAGGACAACAGCGCATAGATCCGCATCCCCAGCCCACCCGGCGCATGGCAGACCGCGCACAGGCTGACCAATGAAAAGCCCGCGAGGAAAAACTGCTGACCATAGCCAAGCGGGCACGGCGCCAGCCCGAAGCCGAGCTCGACGGCGTGCACCACGGCCAGTATTGATATCGAGGCCACGAAAGCTGGAAGAAACGGTGAGTACAAGCGCGCCGAGGGCATAGCGTGTCCCGGTCAGGTTGGCAGGGCTAAAGACGGTAGTGGAAAGCCGGGCTTTGTTTCAAGGCACTACAACTGAGACACGTCCCTGTCTGAAAGGGGAAACGGATGAGGAGTTTGTAGGAAGTTTCCGCCCTGAGCGCGGGCATCTCTGAAAGCGCACAATCACGGGGCTTCCAGGGAGTGTTTCGAACGGGTGATACAGGGGACTGCAGCCCGCGTCGGGGACGCGGGCCGAGGGTCGTTCAGGCAGGGGTGCCATCAGGCAACGGCAGGGCCAGCAGGCGCTCGTCGAGCAGCCCGAGACCCTCCTGGAACAGCTGGTTGCTGCGCTCGGTATCGCCAAGGCTGGCGAGCAGGCGTGCAAGCTCGGCGCACGTCTCGGGATCGCGCTGCTGGCGCAGGCTGCTTTCCAGGTAGTCACGGGCCTTGCCCCACAGGCGGTTCTGCAGGCTCAGGCGGCCAAGCGTGAGCAACAGGCTAGGGTCGGTGCCGTGGTCCTTGAGCCAGCCTTCGGCGGTTTGCAGCTGGCGTGCGGGGTCGTTGCCACGAACCAGACCGTAGAGGCGCGCCAGATGACTCTCGTACTGCTTCTTGAGCGCGGTACGCAATACCTCTTCGGCCTCGGCCTGCGCGCCCAGCTGACGCAGTTGCTCGGCGTAGGCCAGCACCAGCTGCGGCTCCTGGCGCTGGGCCGAGGTCAGTTGCTGCCACGCCCGCTCCAAGGACTGGCGGGCACTCTGCACGTCCTCGCCACGGGTCGACGCCAGGCTCAGGTTTTCACCCCACGCGCGCTTTTCGAGTGTAGTGAGTTCATCCGCCGAGAGTACCTTGCCCTTGCGCAGCTCGGGCATCAGGCGGATCAGCGCAGGCCATTCGCCGCGCTCTCGATGCAGGCGCTGCAGCAATCGCAGCACTTGGCCGTTCTGCGGATAGCGTTCCTGCATCGCCTGCAAGGTCACCAGCGCTGCATCGGTGTCGCCGCGCTCCATCTGCAGTTGGGCATGGGTCAGTGCAACCGCGAGCTCGGCCTCGGGCTGGCGCTCCAACGCACGCTCGAGCAGGTGGTCGCTGTCTTCGGTACGGCCTTGCTCGTTGGCCGCGCGGGCGGCACCGAGGTAGTACAGGAGGGGATGGCGTTCATGCTCGGCGGCACGCTGCAAGTGACGCTGGGCACTGGCCCAGCGGCCTTCGGCCAGATCCAGCTGGCCCTGTTCGATGGCGATGCGCGTGCGGCGGCTGCGATTGCGCCGCGACCAGGGGTTGACCACGCCGGTGGAGGTCAATACCAGGCCGATCAGGTAGCGTACCAGCAACAGCCCCAGGACAATCACCAGCAACGCACCCAGCGCTGCCCACAACCCGGACTGATAGCGGAAGCCGCCATAGGCGATCAGCACGTAGCCGCTGTGCTTGGCGATGGCGATACCCAGCGCGGCCGCCACGGCGATCGCCACCACCGCAAGGAGGTAGACGCGCTTCATGGCTTGGCCCCTTCTTCCACCCGCAGGTGACGCCGCTCGATGTACGCCTGTACCGCATTCAGGCTTTCGCTCAGGTCGGGCACCACTACCGAGACCGGTTCCTGGGCCAGGGCGTTGAGGCTGTCGAGCATGGCCTTGCTCTGCGGGTTGTCGGCGTTGAAGTTCGCCAGCAGCACGCTGCGCGCGTCGTCCAGGGCTTGGGTATAGACCTTGGCCTCGCCATTGAGAGCGGCCCACTGGGCCTGCTCGATGGTCAGGCTCAGGGCCAGGCGCAGCTGGTTCAGCGACTGCCCGGACAGCAACGGCCGCACGTTGTCGTCGGCGTTGAAGTCGATTTCGAAGTACTTGGAGATCTCGGCCCACCACTGCGACAGGCGGGTCGGCCCATCGCCGTCGGCGGTCAGGGCACCCAGGGCGTCGGCATTGGTGTCGAACTCGGGGGCCACGGCGTTGAGCTGCTGCACTTGCTCACGCTGGGCGGCCAGCCTCAGGAACAGGCCGGTGCGGTCGGGCTGCTTGACGCTGGTGAGCGTGGCCAGGCTGCGGGCCAGTTGTTCGCGCGCGGCAAACGAGCCAGGGTCGCTCTGCTCGCGCAGGATCTCGTCGGCACCCTCGACCAGTGCACGGGCACTGCTGATGTCCTGCAATGCCGAAAGACGCAAGGTCGCCAGGCGCAGGAGGTGCTCGGCCTCCGCCAGACGCCAGTCCTTGCGGCTTGCACCCAGGACGGTTTCCAGCCGCTGGCTGAGGCGCTGCTGGTCGCCTTGCAGCTGCGCGACCAGGCGGCGGCGGTCTTCGAGTTCGCTGGCCGCTGGCAGCGAGGACAGCTGCGCGGTCATCTGCTGTTCGCGCTGCTGCAGCAATTCGGTGCGCTCATTGAGCACTTGCAGATGCTGCCCCTGCCCTTGTTCGCTGCCCTGCAGCTGGCGCACCTGCCAGACACCCCAGCCGCCGACGGCGACACCGGCGGCGCCCAGCAGCAGTGCCAGGATCGCCAGGCCGTTGCCCGAGCGCCGGGCAGGCGCGGCGACAATCGGTTCGGGCGCCTCGGGCGCCGTGTGCTGTTCATTGTTGGACAAGACAGTTTCGCTCACGTATCCATCCTTTGCATTGGGGCGCCGGCTTCTGGGCCCGACGCCTTAAGGGGCAGGTGCAGCAGTCTGCTGCACGGCTGCCAGCAAGGCCGCGGCACTCGCGCCACGGCAATCCACAACATGCTGCGCGCCACCGGCCCGAGCCTGGTCGGCGACTCGCGGACTGGGCACGAACAGCGGCAATCGCGCCAGCCGTGGCCAATCGGCGCCAGCCAATTGTTGCAAGTGTTCAAGACCTTGCCCACTGCTGACCACCAGGCCGTTCAGGCGTTCCACCTCGATGGTGCGCACTAGAGCGTGGGCCGGGTAGCTCGGCAGTCGACGGCGATACAGTTCCAGATAATCGACACTAGCACCTTGCTCGGCAAGACGCTCGGCCAGCCATTCGCGACCTCCCTCGCCCCGCACGATCAATACGCGCGCGGCCGGACCGGAAATAGCCTGGCCCAGTGCGGGCAATGCCAGCAGGGCTTCGCTGTCATCACCGCCCTGGGGAAAGCTCACCTCGAGACCCTCATCGCTCAGCACCTGGGCAGATGCCGCTCCTACCGTGAACCAGGCCAGCCCCGGCGCCTGCGGGCGCAAACGCGCCAGCAGGTCGAGCAATGCCCGCGCCGCGGGTTTGCTGACCACGATGGCAGCCTGGTAGCGATCGAGCTGGCGGACCCTGTCGAGCTCGTGCTCGGCCAGGGGACGGGGTTCGATCTCCAGCAGGGGCAGGCTGCTGCTCTGGATCCCCGCGCCGGCCAGCGTCTGCGCCAGCACTGCACACTCCTCGGCAGGCCGGGTCAGCAGCAGGCGCCACCCGCTCACGGGTGACCGGCCTCGCCGTAGACTTCCTTGAGGATCGCCTCGGCGCCCTGCGCCAGCAGGTCTTCGGCAACCTGCACGCCCAGGGCCTGCGCCTGGCTGCGCGGTGCGCGCGCCTGAGCGACCAGGACGGTGCCGCCACTGGGGTGTCCCACCAGGCCGCGCAACCAGAGCTGGTCATCCTCGAGCACCGCATAGCAGGCGATCGGCACCTGGCAGCCGCCGTTCAGGCGCTTGTTGAGAGCTCGCTCGGCGACCACCCGGTCAGCGGAATCGACATGGTGCAACGGCGCCAGCAAGGCATGGATCTCGGTGTCGGCTGTGCGGCACTCGATGCCCACCGCGCCCTGGCCGCCCGCTGGCAGGCTGTCATCGACACTGAGGTTATCGGTGATCCGGTCTTCGAAACCAAGGCGGATCAGCCCAGCAGACGCCAGGATGATCGCGTCGTACTCGCCGGCATCGAGCTTGGCCAGGCGGGTATTGACGTTACCGCGCAAAAAACGGATCTGCAGGTCAGGCCGACGCGCCAGCAGCTGGGTCTGGCGACGCAGGCTGGAGGTGCCGACGACGCTACCCGCAGGCAAGGCGGCAAGGTTGGCAAAAGTATTGGAAACGAATGCATCGCGAGGGTCTTCGCGCTCGCAGATGCAGAACAGCCCAAGGCCTTCGGGGAAGTCCATCGGCACATCCTTCATCGAATGCACGGCGATGTCGGCCTCCTGGTCGAGCAGCGCGGTTTCGAGCTCCTTGACGAACAAGCCCTTGCCGCCGATTTTCGACAACGGCGAGTCGAGCAGCTTGTCGCCGCGGCTGACCATGGGTACCAGGCTGACCTTGAGACCAGGGTGGGCTTGCTCAAGGCGGGCTTTGACGTATTCGGCCTGCCACAGGGCCAAGGCGCTTTTGCGAGTGGCGATACGGATTTCGCGAGTGGACATGAACAGCCCCGAACGAGAGAAATGCCGCCGATGATAACAGCTCCAAAGGCGCGCTCAGCAGATCAAGGTCAGAGGATGGCCATCCATGGCCTTTCGCGGGGGTTCGGTCAGAGACTCTGCATCATCTTGCGCACACCGGCGACATGGCGCCGGCTGACTGTCAGGGCATCACCCTCAAGCCCTTTGAGAAATAGCTGGAAATGCCCAAGCGGAGTGCGTTGCAGGCGCTCGATTCGCTCGCGGGCGACCAGGGCGTTGCGATGGATGCGCACGAAGCGGTCGCCGAATTCGTCTTCCAGGGCCTTGAGCGGTTCATCCAGCAGCACTTCGCCCCCCTCGTGGCGCAGAGTGACGTACTTGTGGTCGGCGATGAAATAGATGACCTGGGGCAAGGGGATCAATTCGATGCCCTTTCGCGTTCGCGCGCTGATATGACTGCGCGGTCCGGCGCCGCTTTCGACGGCGGGACGGGTCAGGGCCGCCAGTTGCGTACGGTTGGGTCGTTCGGCCTTGCGCAGGGCATCGCGCAAGTGTTGGGGCTGGGCCTGCTTGGCTACATGGCTCATGGTACTGTCCTTGAAGGACTCGTCGGTAAATTCGTCACCGGTGCAGAACACCACCGCTGGCGGGGCTTCACGCTCGCATAGCCGGGCGGCTACCTGCAGGCCATCGAGGCCGGGCATGCCGATATCCAGCAAAACCACGTCGGGCTTGAGACTGTCGATCAGCGCGAGGGCCTCCTCGCCATTGGTGGCGCTGGGCTCCAGCACGGTGTAGCCCTCCAGTTCGCCGAGCAGACGGCTCAGGCGCTCACGGACTTGGGGTTCGTCATCAACGATCAGGACATTCATATTGCGCTGGATTCCTGAGTGAGTCTCGCACAAGGATAGCGTAGACAGGTGAGGGTTCGACGCTCACGGCGGTCCACGCTGAGACTCGCGCGATAGCTAAAGATTCACTGGCTCGGCGGCAAATACCGCTGAGCCTCTGTCCAACTGTAGACGGTTGCCAGAGCGCTGCCGTTCAATCGGCAAATATCCTTTTGCAGAGCCCCTGGCTGTGTCACGCCCGCACAATGGGCCTGTATTTCTATCGACCGGCGTCCTGCGGCGGGCATCCCAACCCTGCTATTATCGACGCCACTTTTTTCTCACGCCTTCAACGAGTGAACCCATGAGCACCGACAAGACCAATCAGTCCTGGGGCGGCCGCTTCAGTGAACCCGTCGACGCCTTCGTCGCCCGTTTCACCGCTTCGGTCAACTTCGACCAGCGCCTGTACCGCCACGACATCATGGGTTCGATCGCCCACGCCACCATGCTGGCCAAGGTCGGCGTCCTCACCGATGCCGAACGTGACACCATCATCGACGGCCTGAACACCATTCAGGCCGAGATCGAGGCCGGCAACTTCGACTGGCGCGTCGATCTCGAAGACGTGCACATGAACATCGAAGCGCGCCTGACCGACCGCATTGGCGTCACCGGCAAGAAGCTGCACACCGGCCGCAGCCGCAACGATCAGGTAGCCACCGACATCCGCCTGTGGCTGCGCGACGAGATCGACCTGATCCTGGCCGAAATCACCCGCTTGCAGCAGGGCCTGCTGGAGCAGGCCGAGCGTGAAGCCGAGACCATCTTGCCTGGCTTCACCCACCTGCAGACCGCGCAGCCCGTGACCTTCGGCCACCACCTGCTGGCCTGGTTCGAGATGCTCAGCCGCGATCATGAGCGCCTGGTCGACTGCCGCAAGCGCACCAACCGCATGCCCCTGGGCAGCGCCGCGCTGGCAGGCACCACCTACCCGATCGACCGCCAGCTCACCTGCGAGCTGCTGGGCTTCGAAGCAGTGGCCGGCAACTCGCTGGACGGCGTTTCGGACCGTGACTTCGCCATCGAATTCTGCGCTGCCGCCAGCATTGCCATGATGCACCTGTCGCGCTTCTCCGAAGAGCTGGTGCTGTGGACCAGTGCGCAGTTCCAGTTCGTCGACCTGCCTGACCGTTTCTGCACCGGCAGCTCGATCATGCCGCAGAAAAAGAACCCGGACGTCCCGGAGCTGGTGCGTGGCAAGAGCGGCCGCGTGTTCGGCGCCCTGACCGGCCTGCTGACCCTGATGAAAGGCCAGCCGCTGGCCTACAACAAGGACAACCAGGAAGACAAGGAGCCCCTGTTCGACGCCGCAGACACCCTGCGTGACTCGCTGCGTGCCTTTGCCGACATGATCCCGGCGATCAAGCCGCGCCATGCCATCATGCGTGAGGCTGCGCTGCGTGGGTTCTCGACCGCCACCGACCTTGCCGACTACCTGGTCCGCCGTGGCCTGCCGTTCCGCGATTGCCACGAGATCGTCGGCCATGCCGTCAAGTACGGCGTGGACACCGGCAAGGATCTGGCCGAGATGAGCCTGGACGAGCTGCGCCAGTTCAGCGATCAGATCGAGCAGGATGTGTTTGCGGTGCTGACCCTGGAAGGTTCGGTCAATGCGCGTGACCACATTGGTGGTACCGCACCTGCACAGGTGCGGGCGGCGGTGGTGCGGGGCCGGGAGTTGCTGGGCTTGCGTTGAGACTTGGGGCTGCCTTGCAGCCCATCGCGGCACAAGGCCGCTCCCACAGTGGGAGCGGCCTTGTGCCGCGATGGGGCACGAAGCGGCCCTCCGCCCGCATCAGCCGTGCTTGCGCCGCATCATCTCCAGGAACTTCGGCATCAGCGCTTCCTTGTCCGCCAGGATCTTCTTCATGTGCGGGTTCCCCGCCAGTCTCTCCAGCAGCTCCCGGGCCTCCGGGAACCCATCGAGCAGATCAACCCCCAGTACCTTCTTCCCGACCGCGCTTGCCAGGTCCACCGAGAAGCCGAACATCAGGTCTGCAAGGGTCAGCTGCTCCCCTGCCACATAGGGCGCGAACTTTCCGTTACGCTTGAGCGTGGCAAAACCTGCCAAGAGGTCGGTACGGGCCTTCTCCTTCACCAGCGGCTCGACTTGCATGCCGAAGAACGCTTCCGCATAGCAGGTGCGCGCTGGCAGCTCGATGTACAGTTCGATTTCCTTGAGCAGCTCACGCACCTTCGCCTGGCCAAAGGCATCCGCGGGCAACAGCGGCGTGCCGCCCTGGGTCTGCTCGATGTAGTCGAGGATCACGCTGGTCTCGCTGAGGAAACCATGCTCGGTCTCCAGCACCGGCACTTTGCCGCGCGGGCTGATCGCCAGTGCTTGCGGGGTCTGCTCGGCGAAGAACAGCACTTCCTCGAAAGGCACGTCTTTTTCCAGCAGCGCCAGCTTGACCATGTTGTAGTAGTTGCTGACCGCGAATCCATGAAGCTTGAGCATGTGAGACAGCCTCCAGGCCGTACGGGGATGGCCGGCCAGTTATAGACCGGTTGCCCTGCGCTGGCCAGCTTCATGCGTGCGGTCGATGCCCAGGCATTGCCGGGCAAGGCGTGGCAAACTGTGCGTCCATTCCAAGGAGTAGCGCCATGAGCGAGCCCACCGATATCGACAACGACGATGAAGAAGCCTTCGCCGAGGCGACCCTGACCGAAGCCATCGAGAACCAGATAGAGAGCGACAACCCGCCCGCTGCCAAGGCCACGTTCAACAAGCTCACCCTGGTGGGCTATGAAAAAGAGGACATCATCAACCTGATGGCTCATGTGCTGGCGTTCGAGATCGACGCGATGCTCAAGGAAGACCGGGCATTCAACACCGATTGGTACGAAACCGCACTGCGCAATCTGCCGGAGCTTCCTCCTGAGGAAGATCAAGGCAACGCCTGAAAACCCTGTCTACACTGCAAGACCAGGCACCGGTATCGGTGCCCCGTCCTTGTCTGGAAGTCAGGAGTCATCATGTCCTTCACCCCCGAACTGATTGCCGAACTCGAAGTGCTTGCCCTGTTCAACCTGGACAACCACCAGGAGGGCATCAAGGTGCACGCGACCGCCTCACCTGAACTGGTGGCCGCTGCCCGGCGGCTGTACGAAAAAGAACTGACCGACCAGCCCGATGGCGGCTATCTGACCAGCTTGGGCCAGGATGCGGCCGAGCAGGCACAGAAGCTGCTGATCATCCTCAATGTGGCCGAAACGGCATGAGGTTGATGACGCTTGTAAATTGGCGTCAACGATCAAATTCCGCTTAATCCGACCCCGCCACTCAGGCTAGACTCGCGACAGCTGTCCCGCCCTGCCTGAGTGTGCGATGAAACACCCCCATCAAATCCGTCCCGACCTGGATGAAAACATCGATCGCCAGGTGCTTGGCCAACTGCGTGGGCGTTTCCTGCAGCTCAATCAAGGACGGCTTGCGCGGGCCCTGGAAGGGTTGTCCAGCCGTCAGCAACAGGTGCTGATGCTGCTGCCACTGTTTTTCCATATCAATCATCCGTTGCTACCGGGCTATGTGTCCGGCGCAACGCCCGCCGGGGTCTCGGGATTCGAACCCGAAGCCGGGACGCTGGCCGAAGCGCGGCGCCTGAACTGCTCGTTTACCTACAGATCCCGCCATCACAACCACCCTGGGCCGATCCATGGCCTGTACCTGATGGGCAGCTTGGGCACCCTCGCCCAGGCCGAACAGAGCGACATGGACCTGTGGGTCTGCCATGGTGCGGACTTGAGCGATACGGAGCTCGATGAACTGCGCCGCAAATGCCTGCTCCTTGAGGCCTGGGCCGCGAGTCAGGGTGCCGAGGCCCACCTGTACCTGATCGAGTCGCATGGCTTGGTGCTGGGGGAGCGCGATGGCGAGATGAGCGCGGACGATTGCCGTACCACCCGGCACTGCCTGCTGCTCGACGAGTTCTACCGCACCGCCATCTGGCTGGCGGGACGCACGCCGCTGTGGTGGCTGGTGCCGGTGTATCAGGAGAAGGACTATCACACCTACACGCAGACCCTGCTGTCCAGGCGCCTGATTCGCGCCGAAGACAACCTGGACCTGGGACACCTGGCGCACATGCCGCCGGGCGAGTTCGTCGGCGCGGGACTCTGGCAGTTGTTCAAAGGCGTCCACTCGCCCCACAAGTCGGTGCTCAAGCTGCTGCTGACCGAGGTCTATGCGAGCGAGCACCCTCGCGTGTACTGCCTGAGTCTGGCCTTCAAGGAGGCCGTGTTCGGCAACCAGCTGGATCTGGACGCGCTCGACCCCTACATCATGGTCTACCGGCGTATCGAGCAGTACCTCAAGCACCATGATCAGCCCGAGCGCCTTGAGCTGGTGCGGCGCAGCCTGTATCTGAAAGTGGGCAAGAAACTCAGCAGCCTGGGCCGGCAACACGACAACTGCTGGCAGCGCCGCTTGCTGCGCCGCCTGACTTGCGAATGGGGATGGGATGACAACCAACTGGCCATGCTCGACAGCCGCTGCCAGCGGAAGGTGGCCATCGAGCGCGGCGAACTGGTGGCCGAGCTCAATCGCAGCTACCAGTTTCTCAATCAGTTCGCCCGCAACCTGAATGCCAGCCACCGCGCTGCCCAGCGTGACCTCGATGCTTGGACCACGCGCTGCCTGCGTACCCAGGCTGAAGGCACCGCGCCTTCTTAGAGGTCAAAATCCCCGGCAGCCTCGGGCTGGTACTCGACCTCAAGCAACTTGAGCTTCAGAGTCTTGCCACCCGGGGCCGGCCAGTCGATCTGCTCGCCCACCGACAACCCCAGCAGCGCGCAGCCGATCGGGGCCAGGATCGAGACCTTGCCCTCGCCCCCCGCATCCTTCGGATAGACCAGGGTCAGGTGGTAGTCCTTGCCACTGGCTTCTTCGCGGCAGTGCACGCGCGAGTTCATGGTCACCACGCCAGCCGGGACCTCCTCATGACCGACCACCTGCTCTGCGCGGTCCAGCTCGTCCTGCAGGGCGAGGACACCCGGCGTCTCTTCGCCGAGGCTTTCGATCAGGTGCTCAAGACGCTGTACGTCCAGTCGGGTGAGGATAAGGGAAGGCTTGGTGCTCATGATCCAGTCAGGCTCCTTTGCAAAGGTGTGAAATGTCCGGGCATATAAAGCAAAACCCCGCCCAAGGGCGGGGTTTGCAGGGCTATCGGCGGCGCCGATGCAGACTCGACACTACCACAGCGCGACAAATACACAAGGGCCCGCGGTTCAGTGCAGCGAGGCCTCGCCGCGCCTCTCCTGTGCCTCCTGGCAGATCTGACGGCGGCGCTGGTCATTGGCCGAACGCCACTCGCGGATATGCTCGACCGGGCGCTGGCAGCCCGTGCAGACCTTGTGCTCGTCCAGCCGGCAGACATTGATGCAAGGCGAAGGCACCGCAGGGCTGACGTTGCTGTAGAGCGGCTTGGGTGGCCGTGCCGGAGTCGTCATCTCAGATCTCTTCGAAGTCCAGCTTGACACCCGCGCGCTCCCAGACGATGCGCTCGAGCATTTCGCCAAGCAGCTCCTCGGTCTTCTCGCAGGTCCACTTGCCGTTTTCCTGGTCGTAGTCGAAGTGGAAACCACCCGAACGGTCAGCCAGCCACAACTGGCGCAACGGCTCCTGGCGACTGAAGATCAACTGGTTGCCGTTCTCGAACCTGATGGTCAGCACCCCGGCGGAATTTTCCATGTCCAGGTCCAGATCACTCTCGTCGAACAGGTCTTCGAGGGCCTGTTGGGTCGCGTCGACCAGGTCGTGAAAACGCGCTTCGCTCAAACTCATTGCAAGAACCTCGAAAATGACTTCACACACGCAAGCCCGGCACGATACGAGCGCCAGGCCACGATTGCAAAGGATAACACCCGCCGCCCGGCGGGCCGGTGGCTGCATAGGCAAGCAGGCAGGCGCTCGGTATACTCGGGCGCAATACTGCTTATTTCAAAGGATTTCGCCATGAAGCGCCTGATTTCCTCCCTCGCGGCGCTGGTCGCGGTTGCCTGCCTTGTCTCGGCCTGCGGCCAGAAGGGCCCTCTGTACCTGCCTGACGACAGCAAGGACGGCAAGAAGTCGCAACAGCACCAGCACCAATAAGGGATACCCATGGACGCTTTCAACTACCGCGACGGTGAACTGTTCGCGGAAGGCGTGGCCTTGTCGGCCATCGCCGAACAATTCGGCACGCCGACCTATGTCTACTCGCGCGCTCACATCGAAGCCCAGTACCGCAGCTACGCCGATGCCCTGCAGGGTGTTTCGCACCTGGTGTGCTTTGCCGTCAAGGCCAACTCCAACCTCGGCGTGCTGAACGTGCTGGCCCGCCTGGGCGCAGGTTTCGACATCGTGTCCGGCGGCGAGCTCGAGCGTGTGCTCGCCGCTGGCGGGCGTGCCGACCGCGTGGTCTTCTCCGGCGTCGGCAAGACCCGTGAAGACATGCGCCGCGCCCTCGAAGTGGGTGTGCACTGCTTCAACGTAGAGTCCACCGACGAACTCGAGCGCCTGCAGGTGGTTGCCGCCGAGATGGGCCTGCGCGCCCCGGTCTCGCTGCGCGTCAACCCGGACGTCGATGCCGGTACGCACCCGTATATCTCCACCGGTCTGAAGGAAAACAAGTTCGGCATCGCCATCGCCGATGCCGAAGAGGTGTACATCCGCGCGGCACAGCTGCCGAACCTCGAAGTAGTCGGCGTCGACTGCCACATCGGTTCGCAACTGACCACCCTCGAGCCCTTCCTCGATGCACTCGACCGCCTGCTAGACCTGATCGACCGCCTTGGCGATTGCGGCATCCACCTTCGTCACCTGGACCTGGGTGGCGGCGTAGGCGTGCGCTACCGCGACGAGGAGCCACCGCTGGCGGGCGACTACATCAAGGCCATCCGCGAGCGCGTCGGCGACCGCGACCTGGCATTGGTATTCGAACCGGGCCGCTACATCGTGGCCAATGCCGGTGTCCTGCTGACCCGCGTCGAGTACCTCAAGCACACAGAGCACAAGGATTTCGCCATCGTCGATGCGGCGATGAACGACCTGATCCGCCCGGCGCTCTACCAGGCGTGGATGGACGTCAGCACCGTGCAGCCGCGCGAAGGCGAAGGCCGCACCTATGACGTGGTCGGCCCGATCTGCGAGACCGGCGACTTCCTGGCCAAGGACCGCGTGCTGAACCTGGCCGAAGGTGACCTGCTGGCCGTTCACTCTGCCGGTGCCTACGGCTTTGTCATGAGCTCGAACTACAACACCCGTGGCCGCTGCGCCGAAGTACTGGTCGATGGCGGCCAGGCCTTCGAAGTACGCCGCCGCGAGTCCGTGGCCGAGCTGTACGCTGGCGAAAGCCTGCTGCCGGAGTGAGTCCATGCTGCTGCGTTTTACAAAGATGCACGGGCTGGGCAACGACTTCATGGTCCTTGACCTGGTCAGCCAGCACGCTCATATCCAGCCCAAGCACGCCAAGCAATGGGGCGACCGTCATACCGGCATAGGTTTCGACCAGCTGCTGATCGTCGAGGCGCCAAGCAATCCGGAGGTGGACTTCCGCTACCGGATCTTCAACTCGGACGGCTCGGAAGTGGAACAGTGCGGCAATGGTGCGCGCTGTTTCGCGCGCTTCGTGCTCGACAAGCGCCTGACCGCGAAGAAGCGCATCCGCGTGGAAACCAAGGGTGGCATCATCGAGCTGGACGTGCGCAACGATGGCCAGATCTGTGTCGACATGGGCCCTCCCCGCCTGGTCCCCGCAGAGGTGCCGTTCGACGCGCCAGCCCAGGCCTTGAGCTATCCACTGGACGTTGCCGGTCAACGCGTCGAGCTGGCTGCGGTCTCCATGGGCAACCCCCATGCCGTGCTGCGCGTCGATGACGTCATCACTGCCCCGGTGCACGAGCTCGGGCCGAAAATCGAACACCACCCGCGCTTCCCGCAGCGGGTCAACGTCGGCTTTCTCCAGGTGATCGACCGCCATCGCGCCAATCTGCGTGTGTGGGAGCGCGGTGCCGGTGAAACCCAGGCGTGCGGCACCGGCGCCTGCGCGGCAGCGGTGGCGGCGATCAGCCAGGGCTGGATGGAGTCGCCCGTGTCGATCGAACTGCCCGGTGGACGCTTGTCCATCGAGTGGGGAGGTCCCGGCAAGCCGGTGTTGATGACAGGCCCAGCGGTACGCGTGTTCGAAGGACAGGTTCGACTCTAGACGAGGCTCCGCCATGACCGATCAGCACCAGGCTACAAACGCGCAGGCCAGCGACCTCGATGACGAGGCGGTGGCGCGTTACCTGCGGGCCAACCCGAAGTTCTTCGCCGGGCATGACGAATTGCTCGGCGAGCTGCACATCCCCCACCAGCGCGGCGACAGCGTGTCGCTGGTGGAGCGTCAGCTCAAGCTGCTGCGTGATCGCAACATCGAGATGCGTCATCGCCTGTCGCAACTGATGGACGTGGCCCGCGACAACGACCGGCTGTTCGACAAGACCCGTCGGCTGATCCTCGACCTGCTTGACGCCAACAGCCTCGAAGAGGTGGTAATGGCCGTCGAAGACAGCCTGCGCCAGGAGTTCAAGGTGCCCTTCGTCAGCTTGATACTGTTCGGTGAAAACGCCACCCCGGTCGGCCGCTGGGTCAACAGCGCCGAGGCGCACCAGGCCATCGGCGGGCTGCTGGGCAGCGGCAAGACGGTCAGCGGCAACCTGCGTGACCACGAACTGGACTTTCTGTTTGGTGCCGATCAACGCAAGGAGGTTGGCTCAAGTGCCGTCGCAACGCTGGATTACCAGGGCTTGCACGGAGTATTGGCGATCGGCAGCCATGACCCGCAGCACTACAAGAGCAGCGTCGGCACACTGTTTCTGAGCTACATCGCCGAAGTCCTGGGCCGCGTGGTACCGCGCTTTACCCAGACCCTGCGTTCGGTGCGCTGATGAAAGGCCAGCTGGAGGCTTATTGCGCTCATCTGCGCAATGAGCGCCAGGTGTCCGTGCACACCCAACTGGCGTATCGCCGCGATCTCGACAAGGTCGTCGACTACTGCGACACACAAGGCATTGCCAGCTGGAGCGACTTGCAGGTGCAACAGCTGCGCCAGCTGGTGGCGCGCCAGCACCATCATGGCCAGTCCTCGCGCAGCCTTGCCCGGCTGCTGTCGGCGGTGCGCGGGTTCTACCGCTATCTCAATCGCGAAGGCCACTGCCAGCACGATCCGGCCAATGGCCTGTCGCCGCCCAAGGGCGAGCGGCGCCTGCCCAAGACCCTGGACACCGACCGCGCCCTGCAGTTGCTCGACGGCGGCGTGGACGATGACTTCATCGCCCGCCGCGATCACGCCATTCTCGAGCTCTTCTATTCATCCGGCCTGCGCCTGTCGGAGCTGACCAGTCTCGACCTGGACCAGCTCGACCTCGCCGCCGGCCTGGTCCAGGTGCATGGCAAGGGCAGCAAGACACGCGTCCTGCCGGTGGGGCGCAAGGCCCGCGAGGCACTGGAGCAGTGGTTCAAGCTGCGCGGTACCAGCGCCCCGCAGGATCGCGCGGTATTCGTCAGCCGCCAGGGGCGCCGCCTCGGGCCGCGTGCCATTCAACTGCGCGTGCAGGCAGCTGGCGAGCGCGAGCTCGGACAGCACCTGCACCCGCACATGCTCCGCCATTCCTTCGCCAGCCATTTGCTGGAGTCGTCCCAGGACCTGCGCGCCGTGCAAGAGATGCTCGGCCACGCCGACATCGCCACCACGCAGCTCTACACTCACCTGGACTTCCAGCACCTGGCCGCGGTGTACGACAGTGCCCATCCACGGGCTAAACGCAGCAAAGGCAGCGACTCATGACCATCAAGCTGATCACCTTCGATCTGGACGATACCCTGTGGGACACCGCGCCAGTGATAGCCAGCGCCGAGGTCGTGCTGCGCGACTGGCTGGAGGCCAATGCACCGACCCTCGGCGGCGTGCCTGTCGAGCATCTGTACGCCATTCGCGAGCGCCTGGTGCAGGCCGAGCCAGGCCTCAAGCACCGCATCAGCGCCCTGCGCCGGCGCGTGCTGTTCCATGCGCTTGAAGAGGTCGGCTACAGCGAGAAACACGCTCAGGAGCTGGCCAACGAAGGCTTCGAGGTATTCCTGCATGCCCGTCATCAGGTCGAAGTCTTCCCTGAGGTGCAGCCTGTGTTGGAAATCCTGCGCCACCATTACATTCTGGGCGTGGTCACCAACGGCAACGCCGACGTAGGCCGGCTTGGGCTAGCGGACTATTTCAAGTTTGCCCTGTGCGCCGAGGACCTGGGCATCGGCAAGCCTGATCCCGCCCCGTTCCGCGAGGCCCTCCGGCGTGCCGACGTGGACGCTGGCGCTGCCGTGCACATCGGTGACCACCCGGGTGACGACATCGCCGGCGCCCAGCGGGCGGGGCTGCGCGCAGTGTGGTTCAACCCGCAGCGCAAGGCCTGGACCACCGAGACCCCGCCAGACGCCGAGATCCAGCGGCTCTCGCAGCTGCCCGACGTCCTTGCCCGCTGGCGCTGACAAGGCCAGTGGAGCAGGCACAAAAAAGCCCGCAGCGACGGCGGGCTTCCTTGCGTGCGGCACCACTCAGATAGGGCGGCTGCCGTACTTGTTATCCGGCTTCTTGGGCGGATCGGCCACGACGTTGGCCTCGACTTCCTGAACCTTGCCACCGCGGTTCAGAAACTCTTCCATTGCCCTGGCCAGCGCATCGCGCTCCTTCTGCTTGGCTTCCATGCTGGGCATCTCGTCAACCGAGACAGCAGCCTTGGCCTTGCCCTTGGCAACCGGGGTGGGGCTGTCGTCGTCGCCTGCGTCCGACGCTACGTCGTCAGCCGCGCTCTCGAGACCCTCATCACCATCGTCTTCGTCGCCTACTTCGAGGTCATCATTTTCCAGATCATCGTCGCTCATGTTCTACCTCATGACTTGCGAAAAGCAGATTAGTTATAGACCAGTGTTGCCGTAGACCGACAGCCACCAGCGAAAATTCAAAGGCTGTGGGGTGGCCACCGCCTGGGGCGTTTCCCTCGTGTACCAAGGGAGTACCTTGCAGGCCCTGCTCCTGGCAAGGCCCGACGAAAAAGATCAGCGCCACCGGCCGCGACACGCTGGCTGCGCGCATCTGGGCGGAGCGCCCAGCGGCAAGCCTAGCAAACGGGTGGCGAAGTGTGCGGACAGGTCATCAACACCCTTCGGCGCGCATTCTAGCGTGCCCGCAGAAAAAGCAAAGTCCCTAAAACGCACTCCCGCTTGTAAGTTTTCTACCTACTGCCACGAAGTCTCGCGCGCCACACGCAAATGGATGCAGGAAACCGTTTGCCCTTGGCCCCGAAGACAAAATCCAGGCAAAAAAATGCCCGGCGAACCGGGCATGTTTTTCAAGGAAGGTTACAGGTTGTAGCCGCGCTCGTTGTGCTGAGCGAGGTCGAGGCCCACCGACTCGGTTTCGTCGTTGACCCGCAGGCCCATCACCTTGTCGAGCACCTTGAGGATCACGTAGGTGACGATCGCGGTGTAGACCACGGTGAAGATCACGCCCTTGGTCTGAATCCAGACCTGCGCGCCGATGTCTACTACTTCACCAAAGCCGCCCAGGGCGGGTGCCGCGAACACGCCGGTGAGGATCGCGCCGACGATACCGCCGACACCGTGTACACCAAAGGCGTCCAGCGAATCGTCGTAGCCGAGCTTGCGCTTGAGGCTGGTGGCGCAGAAGTAGCAGATCACGCCCGACGACAGGCCGATCACGAGGGCGCCCATCGGGCCCACGGTACCGGCGGCCGGAGTGATGGCGACCAGGCCGGCGACCACCCCCGAGGCGATGCCCAGAGCGCTTGGCTTACCGTGGCCGATCCACTCGGCGAACATCCAGCCCAGGGCAGCGGCGGCGGTAGCGATCTGGGTGACCAGCATGGCCATGCCTGCGGTGCCGTTGGCCGCTGCGGCGGAGCCTGCGTTGAAGCCGAACCAGCCGATCCACAGCATGGCGGCGCCCATCAGGGTGTAGCCCAGGTTGTGCGGGGCCATCGGGGTGGTCGGGTAGCCCTTGCGCTTGCCCAGCACCAGGCATGCCACCAGGCCTGCAATACCCGCGTTGATGTGCACCACGGTGCCGCCAGCGAAGTCCAGCACGCCCCAGTCCCACATCAGTGCGCCGTCGCCGCTCCAGACCATGTGCGCGATCGGTGCGTATACCAGGGTGAACCAGATGGCCATGAAGACCAGCATCGCCGAGAACTTCATGCGTTCGGCGAAGGCACCGACGATAAGCGCCGGGGTGATGATGGCGAAGGTCATCTGGAAGGTGATGAAGACCGCTTCAGGGAACGCTGCGGTCAGGCTGTCCGGCGTGACGCCGCTCAGGAACGCCTTGGAAAACCCGCCCACGAAGGAATTGAGGTTGATCACGCCCTGTTCCATACCGGTGGTATCGAACGCCAGGCTGTAGCCGTAGACCACCCACAGGATGCTCATCAGGCCAGTGATGGCGAAGCATTGCATCATCACCGAGAGCACGTTCTTGGACCGCACCATACCGCCGTAGAACAGGGCGAGGCCGGGAATCGTCATGAACAGCACCAACGCTGTCGCGGTCAGCATCCAGGCGGTGTCGCCGGAGTTCAGCACAGGGGTTGCCTCCTCTGCCAGGGCAAGGCCGGGCAATGCGAGGGACAATAGGGCTCCTAGCCCTGCGAGCTTGCGCAGAGTCATGTTGTTTTCTCCTGGGGCGTTGGGGTTTGGTGAGGCTGTGTTATCAGATCGCGTCGGTATCGGTTTCGCCGGTACGGATGCGGATCGCCTGCTCCAGATTGACCACGAAAATCTTGCCGTCACCGATCTTGCCGGTGTTGGCTGCCTTGGTGATGGCCTCGATCACCCGGTCCAGGTCCTTGTCATCGATAGCGACATCGATCTTGACCTTGGGCAGGAAATCGACCACGTACTCGGCGCCGCGATACAGCTCGGTATGACCCTTCTGCCGCCCGAAGCCTTTGACCTCGGTAACGGTAATGCCCTGCACGCCGATTTCCGACAGCGACTCGCGCACGTCGTCCAGCTTGAACGGCTTGATGATGGCAGTGACTAGCTTCATGAAACTCTCTCCCGAAATGGTGGACTTGCCCCAGGAAAACAAACCCGTCTCAAGTCTAAGCGCAGCGCCTGGCTTTGTAACGCATCGTCGGCTGCAATCCCTTGCCGAAGCGCGCTGGTCACGGCGGACTGCATCAGTGCATGGCTCCTTCCGGTCTTTGCAGAAAGCTTGCCAGATTGCATAAACCGCTCAAAAACAACGAGTTGGGCTGGATGCTCTGGTTTGGCAACTCGCCAGCATGCGCAACACGCACAACTTCGGTGCGCGCCCTCAGAGCGGCATGCGCAAAAAGTGTGCAGCCTGGGGCCCGGGTGACCCCGTGCTACAATCTGGGCCTTTCACTGATTATCGGAATGCCGAACATGCTTGCGCCCAAAGCTCTTCTCGACGCCCTGAGCGACCAGGCGTCGCGCCTGTTCAGTGGTGAAACCGCCCAACCGCGCGCCGAGCTCGAAGGCCAGTTCAAGGCCCTGATGCAGAGCGCCTTCAGCAAGCTCGACCTGGTCAGCCGCGAAGAATTCGACAGCCAGATGGTCGTCCTGGCGCGCACTCGCGCTCGACTGGAGGCCCTGGAGGCCCAGGTCGCCGAGCTCGACGCGCGGATGAACCCGCCTGCCACCCCGCCCGCTTCGGAGTGACCCCCATGCAAGCGTCACGCGACTACCCGGTGCTGCTGTTCTCCTACGGCACCTTGCAGGACAAGGCCGTGCAACTGGCAAGCTTCGGCCGCGAGCTGACTGGCCGGGCCGACCGCATGCCCGGCTACCGCCAGGACTGGGTCGAGATCACCGACCCCACCGTCCTCGCCACCAGTGGCAAAAGCCACCACCCCATCGTGTCACCAAGCGGCGATGCAGCCGATGGTGTCGACGGGATGGTGTTCCAGCTCACTGAAGAAGAACTGGCGGCGGCTGACCGGTATGAGGTGGCGGACTACAAGCGGGTAGCGGTGGGACTCGGGTCTGGTCTGACGGCTTGGGTCTACGTAAAGGCGTAAGCGGGCCCGCTCTACGGTCAATGCAACACCTGCCCCAGAAACAGCCGCGTGCGCTCATTCCTGGGGCTATCGAAGAACGTGTCCGGCGGCGCCTGCTCCACGATCTCGCCCTTGTCCATGAAGATCACCCGGTTGGCCACGGTTCGCGCGAAGCCCATTTCGTGGGTTACGCAGACCATGGTCATGCCGTCTTCGGCCAGGCCGACCATGGTGTCGAGCACTTCCTTGACCATCTCTGGATCCAGCGCTGACGTCGGCTCGTCGAACAGCATGATCTTGGGCTTCATGCACAGCGCTCGGGCGATCGCTACCCGCTGTTGCTGGCCTCCGGAAAGCTGCCCTGGATACTTGTGCGCCTGCTCGGGGATGCGCACGCGCTCCAGGTAGTGCATCGCCGTCTGCGCAGCCTCTTTTTTCGACAGCTTGCGCACCCAGGTCGGGGCCAGCATGCAGTTCTGCAGGATGGTCAGGTGCGGAAACAGATTGAAGTGCTGGAACACCATGCCGATTTCACGGCGGATGGTCTCGATCCTGTGCTTGTCAGCAGTCAGTTCGGTGCCGTCGATGACAATCTTCCCTTGCTGGTAAGCCTCCAGATGGTTGAGGCAGCGGATGGTCGTCGACTTGCCCGAGCCCGATGGCCCGCACAGCACGATGCGCTCGCCCTGGCGCACGCTGAGGTTGATGTCCTTGAGTACATGAAAATCGGCGTACCACTTGTGCACGCCCTCCATCCGGATAATCCCGTCGACACCGTTGCCTGGCTCTTTCATGATCCGTTTCCCCAATACATGAAGGCTAATGAAGGACGCTCTGCAGGAACTGCCGGGTACGCGCTTCCCTGGGTGCCGTGAATATCTGCGCCGGCGGCCCCATCTCGACGATCCGGCCGCCATCGAAGAACACCACCCGGTCGGCCACTTCCCGCGCAAAGCCCATCTCATGGGTGACGATGATCATGGTCATGCCCTCGGCAGCCAGGCCCTTCATCACGTTCAGTACATCACCCACGGTTTCCGGGTCGAGGGCCGAGGTGGGCTCATCGAACAGCAGCAGCTTGGGCTTCATCGCCAGCGCACGGACGATCGCCACCCGCTGCTGCTGGCCGCCCGATAGCTCCGAGGGATAGCCTTCAGCCTTGTGACGCAGCCCGACGCGGTCGAGCAGGGCCAGCGCAGTGCGTTGCGCCTCATCTTTGGAAGAGCGCTTGAGCTTGACGGGCGCCAGCGTCATGTTCGCCATCACGGTCATGTGGGGAAACAGGGTGTAGTCCTGGAACACCATGCCCACCTCTTCCCGCAGCCTGGCCAGGGCCTTGCGGTCTCCCGCCTTGATCGACTCGCCGCCGCCGATGACCACGCTCCCCGCACTGGGCTCCTCGAGACTGTTAAGGCAGCGGATGAACGTGGACTTGCCCGATCCACTGGGCCCAATGATCACCACCACCTCGCCCTCGCGTACGTCCAGGTCCACACCCTTGACCACTTCATGCTGGTCGAAGCGCTTGTGCAGGCCGCGGACGGTCAGCATGGTGCTCATGAGTCGGCCTGCGCGCGAGTCAGTTCCTGCAGGGTGCGATTGGCTGCGCTCAAGCGCTCGCGACGCTCCAGGTTGGCCTTGCGGTCGGTGGCGATGCGCTGTTCGGCACGGGCCAGGCTCGGTTTCAGGGATGACAGCGAGGGACCACCCGAAGACATCCGGGCTTGCACGTTGGCGGTCGGGTCGAGACAGTCGCGGACCTTCTGCGCGGGCAGGTTGAGTGCGTGCCCGAGCTGCTCGATGGCGCAGGCATCGACCATCCTGGTATCGATCTGGTGAGCCAGCAGCCCGGCGTCCATGGCCATGCGTACCGCGCCGCCGACCACGTGATGCGCCTCGCGAAATGACAGGTCCGCCTCACGCACGATCAGGTCGGCCAGGCCGGTCGCGGTCGAGAAGTCCTCACCCGCGCGCTTGACGGCCAAGGTGGCGTTGGGCACTGCCGTGCGCAGCACCAGGTTCAGCAGCTTCAAGCAGCGCAGGCTCTCCTCTGCGGCCTCCCAGAAGCCACGGGTGCCTTCGCGGTTGGCGTCTCCGGTATGAGAAAAGTTGGTGCCCTTGATGGACACGCTTGCGCCCATCAGCAGCCCGAGGATGTGCCCGCTGCGGCCCTTGAGGTACTCGAGCACCGTCGGATTCTTTTTCTGGGGCATGATGCTCGACGTCGCCGCGACGCTGTCGGGGAAATCGATGAGACTGAACTCATGAGTGCTCCAGACAAAGTAATCCTGCGCGATCCGGCTCCAGAACACTGACAGCAGGCTAAGGTGCGAAAGGCTCTCCAGGATGAAGTCGCGCGAGCCCACCGCATCCAGGGCGTTATCCAGGTAGCCATCGAAACCCAGAAGCTGCGCCGTACGTGCCCGGTCGATATCGAACGGGGTCCCCGCGAAGGCGGCAGCGCCCATCGGGCTCTGGTTCATCGTTTCCAAGGTGTGGCTCAGACGGCTGCAATCGCGCTCCAGCGCCTGCTCTACCGCCGACAGGTAGTAGCCATAGGTGATCGGCTGCGCCGGCTGCAGGTGGGTATAGCCGGGCATCACCACTTCGGCATAAAGAGCCGCCTGGCTGATGGCGGTTGCCCGGACCTGGACAAGCTCGTCGACGAGGTCCATCAGGACCTCGCGGCAGCGCATGCGGTCCAGGGTCGCCAGCAGGTCGTTACGGCTGCGCCCGGTATGCAGGCGGCCGCCAACGTCGGCACCGATCTGCTCGATCAAATGCGCTTCATAGTTGAAGTAGGCGTCCTCGCGCGAGGGATCGAGCGGGACCACGTCGGGTCCTGCCTCCTCCATGTCCAGCACGCCCCTGGCCAACGTGGCCGCATGCTCGCTGCGGATCAGCCCCCGTTCGGCGAGCATGACGATGTGAGCCTTGTTGATGTCGCCCAGCAGGCCGAAGCCTTCCGAAAAACCCTGCAATCGCGGCCGATAGATGAACTCGTTGACTTCCGGGGCCGTGGTTTCCTTCAGGCGCCGGCTGACTTTGGATTCTTGCATGTTGCCCCCTCATCAATTGTGGCTCGCGTCACCGGGCGACCCAGCCGACGTTCGAGATAACGGCTGAACCAGCTCAGCAATGAACAGATAACGAAATAAACCAGCAGGACCACGCCATAGACGGCAAAGGCGGGGCTGACGCCAGTCATCACCGTCTCGCGTTCGATGATGATCTGGCCAACTTTGAGAAACTCGCTCACCCCTACCAGCGCCCCCAGGGATGTGGCTTGCACCAGCATGGTCAGCAGGCCGGTGTAGGCGGGCAGGATCGCTCGCATCGACTGCGGGGCAATGATGTGCAGGTAGATCTGCCACGGCCGCAGGCCCAACGCCCATGCGCTCTTCCACTGATGCCGCGACACCGACTCCAGGCCGCCCCGCACGATCTCGATGCCGTTGGCGCTGCCCCACAAGGTGAGTCCCGTGGTGACCGCAGCGAAGGGGCTGAGGTCCAGCCCGAACATGGGAGCACCGAAGAAGATGAAGAACACGTTGACGATCAGCGGGATCGATCTGAACAGCTCGACGTAGCCATGGATCGTCCACCACAGCAGCCGGTTCTTCAGGGTGGCCAGCACCCCCAGAACGGTTGAAATGATTGTGGTGAACAGCAGCACCACCAACGCCAGGCGCAGGGTCATCCACAGGCCTTTGCCGACAAAGGCCCAGTTCTCGACTAGAAAATTCATGCTCGCCTCACTGCCGGAAAGGGCGTTGCAAGTGGGCCGAAAGCCGACCGGTCAACAGCGCCAGAACCCCTACCAGCACCAGGTACATCACGCAGATCGCACTGAACATCTCGATCGCCCTGAAATCCGTGGCAATGCGATCGACCGCGACGAAAGTCAGTTCGGCAAGCCCGATCGCTTGCAGGTACGAAGAGTTTTTCAACAACGAGATGGACGTGTTGAGCACCGCTGGCAAACTGGTCCGAAAGGCGATCGGCATGGCGACCAGGCAGAAGTAATGGCTGGTCTTCAGGCTCAAGGCATTGCTGGCCTCGCGCATGCCGTGTTCCACCGTTGCCAGGCCGCCGCGCATGTTCTCGATCTGGTACGCCCCGGCCCACAGCGACAGGCAAAGCACCCCGGACCAGAACAGCGACAGTTCCATCCCCACCGCTGGCAGGCCGTAGAAAATGAAAAACAGCTGCACCAGGATCGGGGTATTGCGGATCAGCTCGACGTACCCCACCACGAACTGGCTCAGCACCGGAACCTTGAGCACCCGGGCCGCACCGCCCAGCACACCGATGAGCAGTGAGCAGATGATCGCCAGCAGCGTGACCTGCAACGTCATCAGCACGCCATCGAGCAGCGCAGGCCACTGCGCCGCCAGGTAGTCGATATCGAAGTCCATGCGCGGCGCCCGCTCAGAGGGCTTCGGCAGGTTTTGCCTGCTCGAAGACGCTGAGGTAGTAACCCTGGATGTTTTGCGGCACGAACTGCTGCACCCAGCCGCGGAACAGATGCTCTTCGCGCATCCTGGATACCGAGGCGCTCAGGAAATCACGCCAGGCTTCGCTGTTCTTGCGCACGCCGATCGCCGCATCGGAAATCTGGAACGGCTCGTTCAGCAGGCGCGCGTCCTTGTCGTTGTCCGCTACCACCACGAGCGTCGCCGCATCATGGGTATAGGCATCCGCGCGGCCCTGGCGGAAGGTCTGCAGCGCATCGGCGGCGCTGTTCATGCGCAGTGTCTTGACTTCCGGCATGTGGTCCTCGAACCACTTGGCCTGCACCGATCCCTTGAGGGTGGCGAGGGTCTTGCCGTTGAGGTCGGCGATCTTGCGGACCGGGCTGTCCTTCTTGACCACCACATCACTCGCGCCCCAGCGGTAGGGGGTCGTGAAGTCGATGACCCGCAGGCGTTCCGGGGTGACACCGAGGGTCGCGATCAGAAAGTCGACCTTGCGGCCAAGCAACTGAGGCACGCGGTTTTCGGCCGTGACGCAGGTGAAGGTCACCTTGTCCTTTGAGCCCAGGGCCCACAGCGCGATCTGCTTGGCCATCTCCACTTCGACGCCGGCGAATTCGCCACTGCCATCCTGGAACCCATACGGTGGCTGGTCACAGCGCACACCGGCGCGCAATTGGCCTGCCTCTTTTATCTCTTCAGGTACTGCTGGAAGCTCGACGGCAGAAGCCTGCATCGAAGCCGTCATCGCTACGCACGAAAACGCCAACGCACTACCAAGGATCTTGAAAGTAAACGACATGATGCCTCCCGGTTTACATATCAGCGTCGATCAGCGCGAATCGCTTCGCGACACCATGAATACAAGGGCAGAGACAGAGTGATGAGCAGCAGTGTTTCTTGTGATTCTTCACTGCCTGGTGCTCGAATTGCATCGCGCCCGTCTGTGCGGTGACGTCGATGTGATATCTTATAAAGCGTTCAGCTCATGCAAACAAATGACAGTTCGACAATCGGCCATACCGGATTGATATGGGGAGCCCATGAATTTCAAGCAAGTCGAAGCGTTCCGCGCGGTGATGCTCAGTGGCTCGATGACGGCCGCTGCCGAGCACCTGCATACCTCACAACCCAATATCAGCCGGCTGATCGCGCAGCTGGAGCGCAGCAGCGGTTTCAAGCTGTTCGAACGCATTGGCGGCAGGCTGTTGCCCACTGACGAAGGCGCAGCGTTGTTCGCCGATGTCGAGCGGGCATTCATCGGGCTGCAGAGCCTGGAATCCTCCGCTCGCAACATCCGGCGCGGCGGCACCGGGCGCCTGCGTATCGGAGCGGTGCCTTCGCTGACGCTGACGGTGCTGCCGCGAGTGATCCAGCGTTTTCGCCAGCAGAACCCCGATGTAGCAATTTCCATTCACACCAACGACTCGCCGACGGTCGGCCATTGGGCCGCCTCGCAGTTCTGCGACCTGGGGCTGGCGTCGTATGTGGGCGAAGCCATGCCAGGCGTCGAGACCCAGGTCATCTGCGACGTGCCGGGGGTGTGCGTATTCCCCATTGGTCATCGACTTGGCGCGCTGTCCGCCGTGAAGCCGGAAGATCTGAAAGGCGAGGAATTCATTTCGCTCTCGCAGAACGATGGTTCGCGCAAGCGGATCGACCGGTGTTTTCCGGACGACAGGCTGTACCGCAAGATGAACCTGGAAACGCACCACGCCGCCACGGTGTGCTCCCTGGTGGGGCTAGGGCTCGGGGTAAGCATCGTCAGCCCGCTGGTGGCCGCCGAGTATCGGCATGTCGGAATCGAAACGCGGCCGTTCCTGCCAGAGATCCGCTTCACGACTTACATGCTGCTGCCTGCGGACCGCCCGCAAAGCCTGCTGACGCAACGGTTCGGGCAGTTGATACACGAGATGATGACAACGGCTGCGGGGGCGTTGGGGTAGGAAGCAGCAATGAAAGATCCGGACGCAGTCTTTCCATACGCGAGGCAGCCGTTCCCCTACCCTTCAAGGACCGCAGGACGCGGTCCTTTTCCCCGATCATGGAGTGTTCATGTCCCTTGCCCTTGTCCACAGCCGCGCCCAGTTGGGCGTGCTGGCCCCTGCTGTCAGCGTTGAAACCCATCTGGCCAATGGCCTGCCCCACCTGACCCTGGTCGGCCTGCCAGAGACCACGGTCAAGGAAAGCAAGGACCGGGTGCGCAGCGCCATCATCAACTCAGGGCTGAACTACCCGGCACGGCGCATCACGCAGAACCTGGCGCCCGCGGACCTGCCCAAGGATGGCGGCCGTTACGACCTGGCCATCGCCCTGGGCATTCTTGCCGCCAGCGGCCAGGTGCCGGTCGGTAGCCTGTGCGAGTTCGAGTGCCTTGGCGAGCTGGCGCTGTCGGGAGTACTCAGGCCAGTGCAGGGCGTACTGCCCGCAGCGCTCGCCGCGCGGGAGGCTGGGCGAGCGCTGATGGTGCCCAAGGAGAACGCTGAGGAAGCCTGCCTGGCCTCGGGCCTGGTCGTATATGCGGTCGGCAGCCTGATGGAGCTGGTTACCCATCTCACCGGGCATACGCCGCTGCAGCCCTTCGCATCCAACGGTCTGGTACTGCACAGCCGGCCCTATCCCGACCTCAGTGAAGTGCAGGGCCAGCTTGCTGCCAAGCGCGCGCTGCTGGTGGCTGCGGCCGGGGCGCACAACCTGCTGTTCACAGGGCCGCCCGGCACCGGCAAGACCTTGCTCGCCAGTCGCCTGCCAGGGCTGCTGCCGCCCCTTGGCGAGCATGAAGCGCTGGAGGTGGCGGCCATCCAGTCCGTCAGCGGGCACGCGCCGCTGAACAGCTGGCCTCAGCGGCCGTTTCGTCACCCCCACCACTCGGCTTCAGGCGCGGCGCTGGTGGGCGGCGGAGGCCGTCCGCAGCCTGGAGAGATCACCCTCGCCCACCACGGCGTGCTGTTTCTCGATGAACTGCCGGAGTTCGAACGGCGCGTGCTGGAGGTGCTGCGCGAGCCCTTGGAGAGCGGTGAAATCGTAGTGGCTCGGGCCAGGGACAAGGTCCGCTTTCCAGCCCGTTTCCAACTGGTGGCGGCGATGAACCCATGCCCGTGCGGCTACCTGGGCGACCCTACCGGCCGCTGCCGCTGCAGCAACGAGCAAGTGCAGCGCTATCGCAACAAGTTGTCCGGCCCGCTGCTCGATCGCATCGACCTGCACCTGACCGTGGCTCGGGAAAGCACTGTCCTCTCGGAGCAGCCCAGCGGCGAGACCAGTATCAGTGTCGCCAAGGTGGTGGCCGCGGCGCGGGAGCTGCAGCAAGCGCGGCAAGGCTGCGCCAATGCGTTTCTCGATCTCAAGGCGCTACGACGTCATTGTCCTTTGACTGCCGAGGACCAGAAATGGCTGGAGACGGCCTGCGAGCGGCTGACGCTATCCTTGCGCGCAGCCCATCGCCTGCTCAAGGTGGCCCGTACCCTGGCGGACCTGGAGCAGGTCGATGCCATCGGCCGCGGTCATCTTGCCGAGGCCTTGCGATACCGTCCTGGCTGAGTGGCATGCTCGCTCCAGCGCCGTAGACAGGCCACACCAGGCAAGCACCCTGCGCTGAGGAAATTATGAAACATCTTGCAACGTTTACGTGATAATTTAGTTGTACGACGTCCTACCTACTGTGGTCGACTTCACCCCGCTCTCACTACAAAAATAACGGAGACACCTCGATGACGAGCATTCCTTCTGCCGAGGGCAAGACTGTCATGCCTTCCCAAAGCCGCCTCTCCCGGGCGGTGAAACTGCTTGGACCAGGCATCATCGCCGTGCTGTCCTGGCTGGGTGCAGGTGATCTGATTACTTCCTCCGTCGCCGGCGCCAACTACGGTTACGCCATGATGTGGGTACTGGCGGTCTCGCTGTTGCTGCGCTATCTGATCGTCAACATCATTGCCCGCTTCCAGCTGTGCAATAACCAGGGCATGACCATCCTGCAGGGCTATGCCCAGCTGCATCCGGTGTTCGCTTGGTTCATGCTGGGATACGCGCTGATCATGGGCCACCTGATGAACGCCTACATGATCAAGGGGGCCGGCGAGTCCCTGGCGATGCTGTTGCGCATCGACTATCCGCTCCTGTGCTCGATGGCGGTGGTCCTGGCGGTGTGGATGCTGGTCGGTCGCAACATCTACTCGATGATCGAAGGCGTGATGAAAGTCTTGCTGGCGGTCATGACCCTGGCTTTCCTGGCCCTGGCGGTCATGTCTGGCCCGGACGTCGTCGGTATCGTCAAAGGTACCATCGGCTTCAGCATCCCTGCCGACGAAGGCATGCACGGCGCCATGCTGGTGGCGGTCTCAGTGATCGGCGCGGTGGCTGGCTCCGTGGCCAACTTCGTGCACCCGTACGTGATGCGCCAGAAAGGCTGGATCGGCCCCCAGCACAAGCGCGTGCAACGCAACGACCTGCTGTTCGCCGTATTCGTGGGTATCGTCATCAACCTGGCCATCTGGATCGTCGGCGCGGAAATCCTGCGGCCCAATGGCATCCAGGTGAATACCTTGGGTGACCTTGGCAAGGCGCTGGAGATGTTCTTCGGCCCGATCGGCTGGTACATCTTCTTCATCGGCGTCTTCGCCACGCTGTTCGCGAGCATCTCGGGCAAGACCACGGCGTTCCCCATGCTCATCACCGATGCCTTCCAGCACGTGCGTCCAGAGCGTCGCGAGCGCTTCGGCAAGGAGTTCCACAAGGACCCGATGCACAGGTGGTTCATGCTGTTCATCCTGGTGACGCCGCTGGTCTGGTCGATTCCGGGCATGCCCGACTTCGTGACCCTGACCATCGGCGTGAGCGCGCTGAATATCGTCGGCTTGCCGGTCATCTCGCTGGGCCTGTTGATCATGTCCAACCAGAAGTCGCTGCTGAGCAAGGAATACCGCAACAACCTGTTCGAGAACCTGGCGCTGGCCTTCGCCACCGGCCTGGCACTGTGGGTTGCCTTCCAGCTTGCAGTCGACTTGTTCATCTGAGTCATCGTACAACAGCGTCCAGAGCCGCCTGTCAGCCTTCTGGACGCTGTGCGGTTTCCTCCTGCTTCAGTTCGTATCCGACTCGAACAGCCGCGCCAGCTCCACCCGCGCCTCCTGGGCGTTCTGCATCACCTTGGCGCGGTCGTCGCGTACACGGCCCTGGGCCTCCAGCACCTGTTCGTCATGCTCGGCGAATCGCTGGATTCGATCGGCCGCCTGTTCGGTGGAAAGCCCCAGGCCGATCAGGGCCAGGCGGGTCATCTCGAGGCTTGAATGGAATGTCTCGCGGATGGGCTCGGCGCCGACGTCGATCAACTTGTGCACATGCTGTCGGTTACGCGCCCGGGCAAGGACCTTCAGGTGTGGGTACAGGCGCTTGACCCGTTCGGCGGTCCGGGTAGTGATGTCGGGGTCATCGGTCGTGATCACGAAGTACTCAGCCTCGCCCACCTTGGCAGCATGCAGGACTTCGGGGCGCAGCGGGTCACCGTAGAACACCGGAGCCTGTTCGAAGGTGCGGGTCATCTCGATCGCGTCCACCGAGGTGTCGAGCGCGATGAAGGGAATCTTCTGCGCCCGGAGGATGCGCGAAACAATCTGGCCCATGCGTCCCATGCCTACGATCACAACCCGGGGTGCATCGGTTTCGATCGCCTTGTACTGCTCAGGGACTTCGCGGGCCGGCTGCGAGCGCTTCAACAGGCGGGCGCAGCCCAGCAGCAACAGCGGGGTAGCAGCCATCGACAGGGTAATGGCCATCAGCAACAGGTCATACGCATGGGCGTCGAACAGGCCCTGGTCCTTGCCCAGCTTGAAGACCACGAAAGCGAATTCGCCGCCTGCGGCCAACACCACGCCCAGGCGCAATGCATTGCTGGTGTTCAGGCCGCCGGCGAGGCGACCGACCAGCATCAGCACGGGCAGTTTTACCAGTACCAGCAACAGCGTCAGGCCAAGCAGCAGGCCTGGTGTCTCCAGCAGCAGGCGCAAGTTGGCACCCATGCCGACGCTCATGAAGAACAGGCCCAGTAGCAAGCCCTTGAACGGTTCGATCTGCGACTCCAGCTCGTGACGATATTCGGAGTCGGCCAGCAGCAGGCCGGCCAGAAACGCGCCCAGGGCCATGGAGATCCCGGCCTGCTCCATCAGCCAGGCAGTGCCGATCACCACCAGCAATGCGGTGGCGGTGGAGACCTCGGGCAGGCGGGTACGGGCCACGATGCGAAATACCGGACGCAGCAGGTAGCGGCCGCCGACGATGACGATGGCGATGCTGGCGAAAATCTTCAGCCCGTGCTCCAGGCTGTCGCCATCGCTCGCGTTCGCACCACTTGCCGCCAGCAGTGGCACCAGGGCGATCAATGGAATGGCTGCGATGTCCTGGAACAGCAGGATGGCAAAGGCAAGGCGCCCGTGCGGTGCATTGAGCTGTTTGCTTTCGGCAAGGCTCTGCAGGCCCAGGGCCGTGGACGACAAGGCCAGGCCCAGGCCGGCGACCACGGCGGCAGGCACTGACTGGCCAAAGCCGAACAAGGCAATGCCACCCAGCAGCGCGCCGGTCAGCAGCACCTGGGCCAGGCCGACGCCGAATACCGATTTGCGCATCAGCCACAACCGTTTCGGCGAGAGTTCAAGGCCAATGATGAACAACAGCAGGACCACACCCAGTTCCGAGATGTGCGAGACGCTCTCGGTATCGTGGATCAGCCCCAGGGCCTGGGGCCCGATGGCCACGCCGGCCAGCAGGTAGCCGATGACAGCGCCTAGCTGCAGGCGCTTGGCGAGTGGAACCGCAATGACGGCTGCTAGCAGGAAGATGACTGCGGTCTGTAGAAGGCTGCCTTCGTGTGGCATTGCTCGTACTCCATGAGCGGCGTTTAGTTGAGTGTCGCATTGAGGGGTACAGATTAAATTCATCACTTTTGGTAGGGTAGACGGCAAAAAACAGTCTTAGCGTTCCATTTGGAGAACGATTCGTTGGAAGACCTCAATTCCCTCTACTTCTTTACCCAGGTGGTGGAGCACGGCGGCTTCGCCCCGGCAGGCCGAGCGCTGAACATGCCCAAGTCCAAGCTGAGCCGGCGCATCGCGGAGCTCGAGGAGCGGCTTGGCGTGCGCCTGCTGCACCGCACCAGCCGGCACTGTTCGCTGACCGAGATCGGCCAGTCCTATTACCAGCGTTGCCTGGCCATGCGGGTGGAGGCGGAAGGCGCGGCCGAGATCATCGAGCGCAACCTCAGCGAGCCGCGGGGCCTGGTGCGCATCAGTTGCCCCACGACCCTGCTCAACGCCTGGGTCGGAGCGATGCTGACCCGCTACATGCTCAAGTATCCGCGGGTAGAGCTGTTCATCGAGAGCACCAACCGCCGTGTCGATCTGCTGCACGAAGGCTTCGACGTGGCACTGCGCGTACGCTTCCCGCCGCTGGAAAATACCGACATGGTGATGAAGGTGCTGAGCAACAGTACCCAGTGCCTGGTTGGCGAGCCGTCGCTGCTTGCACAGCTACCCGAAGGCTTCGAGCCGCGCCAGCTTGGCCAACTGCCCAGCGTGCACTGGGGTGGCGCCCAACGTGAATACCACTGGGAGCTGTTCCAGGGTGAGGACATGAGCACCAGCATCGTGATCCCGCATACGCCACGCATGGTCACCGACGACCTGTTCGCCTTGCGCCACTTCGTCATCGCGGGCGTAGGCATCGCGCACCTGCCGCGCGTCGCGGTGCGCGAGGACCTGGCGTCAGGACGGTTGGTGGAATTGCTGCCGGGTTGGCATCCCCGTTGCGGTATCGTCCATGCGATCTTCCCCTCGCGCCGTGGCCTGCTGCCCTCGGTACGCTCGCTGATCGACCACCTGGCGGAGGAATTCACGGTCAGCGACATGGCCTGAAGGCCGTCGCGCCTATGGGAAAAAGGAGCACCGAGGCGCAAGCCCGTATAGGAGCGGCCTTGTGCCGGTACGCCGGACCGCGCGAAACGAGGGCGTAGCCCTCGCCGGTACGCGGAAATGTTAGCAGCACGAAAGTGGAGGGGATGACTGGCTTCACCCTGATGAAGATGCATCGGCCTTGCGATTTTGGGGCCGCTGCGCGGCCCTTTCGCGCGGTCCGGCGTCCCGGCACAAGGCCGCTCCTACATCCGCATTGCCCGATGAAGCCGAGCCGCGTTGCCCGGTGAAGCTGAACCGCCGCGAAGACCGGTACTGACTCAGCGACTCCGCTGTCGGGCGAGCTCCATGTCGTTGATGAGCGCCTTGGCGAATGCGCTCAGGTAATGGGCGGAGCTGATTGCGATGGCGTCCTTTTCCATCTCGGCTTCGAAGGTCAGGTGCCGGATGCAGCCGAGCAGCACCGACAATTCGTCGAAGGCGCGATCGAACGGGATACCGGGCTGGATGCAAAACAGCTCGAGGAAGTTTGTCTCGCCTACGGTCGTGCAGGTGATTGCGGCGTTGGTCATTCCGTTACTCCTTGATCACATCTTCTGCAGGGCATGCTCGACGAGCACTCGGGCCATCTCGGTCGAGTGCAGCACGTTGGCCAGCATGTTCAGGCGAGGTTCCGCTGCATGGCCGCGGCGGTACTGGTCAAGGGTGTCTTCGACGCCACGCAAAAGCTCGCTGGCGTGGGCCAGGGCGTCTGGGGGGATCATCTCGGAGTGGATGGAGAAGTAGGGGGTGGTGATGAGGTTTGCGGGTGGATCGGGGACGATCTTTTTCATTGTGGAACTCCAGATGTGGCTGTTGGGAGCAACACACCCTTCCTTCTCACAGATAGGGTGGCAGCCGAACGCGAGGTGAGAAGACCGTGTCCAGAGCAAGCACGGCCAGACCGAAGTCTGCTCGCGCGCGGCTGCCATAAATGGAAACTTGTCTGGACGTGCTCGGGCTTCTCACACCCGATCGCCAAAAATGGCGACCCGGCGACGTTAACCCTGTGGTATTTCCCTGCCAAGACGGAAGCTTCCGAAGCGGCTGTAGGATACTTCCGAAGGTAATCAGCGCTAAAGCTTTTGATGTGAGATTCAGATTTGTCTTACGCCATATCAGCGCGGCACCTGTAGGAGTGCCCTTGCCCGATGAAACCGGGCAAGAGGTTTAGACGTCCCCTGCGTCAGTCAGAACGCAAAGCAGGAACAGCCCATCGTCCCCCAGAACCCCTGGAAATCACTGACCGGGACGCTGGAATGGCGCGCTTTCTCATGGCTGTGCGCATGCACCCCGCACGGCCCCGAGCACTGGTGCACGGCCGCTGCCAGCGACGGCGTGCCCACGCGCCAGTGCCCGGGCACCTTGGCCACGGGGGACCACTCGGGAAGTACCGGCACCTGCGGCGGGCCGAGGCGATCGAACTCGCCCGCTGCATACACCACCTTGCCATCGACGATGGTCAGCACCGACTCGATGCCCTTGATCGCTTCTTCCTCGACACTGAAGAAGTCCAGTGACAGCGCCGCCAGGTCGGCAAGCTGGCCTACCTTGATCTGACCCTTCTTGCCCTGCTCGCTCGAGAACCAGGCACTGCCCTGGGTGAACAGCTGCAGCGCGGTGTCGCGGTCCAGGCCTTGCGGATACAGCTCCATGCCACCGACCGTCTTGCCGCTGACCAGCCAGTACAGCGAAGTCCACGGGTTGTAGCTGGACACGCGGGTGGCATCGGTACCGGCGCCCACCGGCACGCCCATTTCGAGCATGCGCTTGACCGGCGGGGTCTGCTCGGCGGCCTTGGCGCCGTAACGGTCGACGAAGTACTCACCCTGGAAGGCCATGCGGTCCTGGATGGCGATACCGCCGCCCAGGGCGCGCACGCGCTCGATGTTCTCGGGAGTGATGGTTTCGGCGTGGTCGAAGAACCAGGGCAGGCCATTGAACGGGATGTCGCGATTGACCTTCTCGAACACGTCTAGCATGCGCGTGATCGATTCGTTGTAAGTGGCGTGCAGGCGGAACGGCCAGCGCTGTTCCACCAGGTGGCGCACCACCGGCTCCAGCTCTTCTTCCATGGTCTGCGGCAGGTCCGGACGCGGCTCGAGGAAGTCTTCGAAGTCGGCGGCGGAGAACACCAGCATTTCGCCGGCGCCGTTGTGGCGCAGGAAGTCAGTACCGCTGTGCAGCTTGACGCTGGAGGTCCACTTGCGGAAGTCGTCCAGCTCTTCCTTGGGTTTTTGTGTAAACAGGTTGTAGGCGATGCGCACGGTCAGCTGGTTGTTGTCTGCCAGTTCCTGGATCACCGAGTAGTCGTCGGGGAAGTTCTGGTAGCCGCCGCCGGCGTCGATGGCGCTGGTCAGGCCCAGGCGGTTCAGCTCACGCATGAACTGGCGGGTGGAGTTGACCTGGTACTCCAGCGGCAGCTTCGGCCCTTTGGCCAAGGTGGCGTAGAGGATCATCGCGTTGGGACGGGCGATCAGCATGCCAGTCGGGTTGCCTAACTTGTCGCGCTGGATCTCGCCGCCCGGCGGGTTCGGCGTGGTCTTGTCGTAGCCGACGGCCTTGAGCGCAGCGCGGTTGAGCAGCGCGCGGTCATACAGGTGCAGCAGGAATACCGGGGTATCGGGGGCAGCCTGGTTGATTTCTTCCAGGGTCGGCATGCGCTTTTCGGCGAACTGGAATTCGTTCCAGCCACCGACTACGCGCACCCACTGCGGGGTCGGCGTGCGTGCGGCCTGGTCCTTGAGCATGCGCAGGGCATCGGCCACCGATGGCACGCCCTCCCAGCGCAGTTCCAGGTTGTAGTTCAGGCCACCGCGGATCAGGTGCAGGTGCGAGTCGTTCAGGCCCGGGATCACGGTGCGCTGCTTGAGGTCGATGACCTGGGTCGCGTCGCTGCGGTGGGCCATGGCCTCGGCATCGGTGCCGACGGCGAGAAAACGTCCATCCTTGATGGCGACGGCGCTGGCGTTGGGCTTCTCGCGGTCGACGGTGTGCAGGCGGCCGTTGAACAGGATGAGGTCGGCGGTCATGGAACGTCCTTGGGTGGATGCGTGGGCGGAACCGGCGGCGCCGGTGAAAGGCAGGGCTGACCAGAGCGCACCAGCGGCGCCGAGCACCGTGCTGGCGGCCAGGAACTCACGACGGCTCTTGCCGTTGGGATCCTGGCTCATGATCACTGCTCCAGAAACGCGAGCAGGTCCTGGTTCAACTGCTGCGCATGGGTGACCGCGAAGCCATGCGGCGCACCGCTGTACACTTTCAACTCGGCGCCACGGATCAGCTCCGCTGCCTTCTTGCCCGTGGTCTCGAACGGGACGATCTGGTCGTCATCGCCATGAATTACCAGGGTAGGCACATCGATCTTGGCCATGTCCGGGCGGAAATCGGTCTCGGAGAAAGCAGTCACGCAGTCCACCGTGGCCTTGAGAGACGCCATCAGGGCGATGTTCAAGGTCTGGGTCTGGATGCCCTGGGACACGTTCTGGCCATGGTTGAGTCCATAGAACGGAGTCGAGAAATCGGCGATGAACTGCGCCCGGTCGGCAAGCAGGCCGGCCTTGATACCCTCGAAGACCGACGTGTCTACCCCCTCGGGGTTGTCCTCACGCTTGCCGAACACGGGCGTTACCGCGCCCAGCAACACCAGCCCGGCAACTCGCTCGCTGCCATGCCTGGCGATGTAGCGGCTGACGTCACCGCCGCCCATCGAGAACCCCACCAAAGTGATGTTGCGCAGGTCGAGGTGTTCGATCAGCTGGGCGATGTCATCGGCGAAGGTATCGTAGTCGTAGCCACTCCAGGGCTGGCTCGATCGGCCGAAACCGCGGCGGTCGAAGGCGATGGCGCGGTAGCCGCGGCTGGCCAGGAACTCCATCTGCACGTCCCACATGTCGGCGTCCAGTGGCCAGCCGTGGCTGAACAGTACGGGCTTGCCGCTGCCCCAGTCCTTGTAATAGATCGAGGTGCCATCGGGGGTGACGAAGGTGCTCATCTCGGTATCTCCTGAAAAAATGGGAATTCTGATTCTAGGTCACGGCCGGGCCGGGTCAGGCGCGTAGCCAGTTGGCACAGCGGCGCGTCAGCCAGGGCATGATGAAGAACACCACGGGAAGGATGACGAACAGGTTGACGATGAGATTGCTGGCCGGCATCCCGCCCAACAGCGGGAAACGCGCGAACAGCGGGCCCAGCAGGTGGGGGATCACCAGCGTCATGGGGCAGATGACCAGGTACGTCAGCACCGCTTGTTTCCAGCGCGGCGGTGGCGGCGCACTGTTGTCGGGCGGGGTGAACCAGAACTCGGGGTCGTTGTGCACCTGGGTATGGTCCCCGTCTTCCAGCAGCGGCAACACTTCCGTTACCAGGGACTGACGCTCGGCAGAGTTGACCCAGGCCTGCAACTGCCCCGCATCGACGAACCGTACGACCGAAGTGAAGTGGCGGCCGCCGTCGTCCGGGCGGATCACGTTCACATCCAGATGGCCCGGCTGCTGGCGAGCGGCATGCACCGTGCGCTTGAGCCACTGCTCGTATTCGCCGAGCGCCTGGGGACGCACTTTGTGCTGGATGACCAACGTCACTACGTTGCGGTTGTCTTGGGGGCTGGTGTTCATCTGCTTTCCCTGGAGCCGGAGCTGGCCAGTGCCCACTGTGCAGCAGTGGGCAGGCGCTGGATTGGACGGTTGTGCTGTGTGCGCTGGAATCAGCGGCCAGTGGTCAGAGCGTTGTAGCTGGTCATCAGGTTGCGGTAGTCAGGGATGTGGTTCGAGCACAGCGCCGCCAGGCCCTCGACATCGTTGCGCCAGTCGCGGTGCAGCTCACAGGCCACGCCGAACCAGGTCATCATCTGCGCACCGGCGGCGATCATGCGGCTGTGGGCGGCGTCGCGGGTCATCTCGTTGAAGGTGCCGGAGGCGTCCGTGACCACGAAGACCTCGAACTCTTCCTCCAGGGCCGCCAGTGCCGGGAACGCCACGCATACTTCAGTCACCACCCCGGCGATGATCAACTGCTTCTTGCCGGTCGCCTTGACTGCCTTGACGAAGTCTTCGTTGTCCCAGGCGTTGATCTGGCCAGGACGAGCGATGTAGGGCGCGTCCGGGAACAGTGCCTTGAGCTCTGGCACCAGCGGGCCGTTGGGGCCGCTTTCAAAGCTGGTGGTGAGGATGGTCGGCAGTTTGAAGAACTTGGCGAGGTCCGCCAGGGCCAGCACGTTGTTCTTGAAGCGGTCCGGCTCGATGTCGCGAACCAGGGACAGCAGGCCAGCCTGGTGGTCGACCAGCAGGACAGCGGCGTTGTTGACGTCGAGGCGGTTGTATTTGAAGTTGGTCATGTCAGTGCTCCTGAAGGTGAGGTCGTTTTCATCAAGTGGGTGTTTCGCGTTGATGAGTAAAGATTAAAACCAACACCTTTGTCGCACTAGATAGCAAAATTCAGCTTTAGCGTTCCATTTTATGAACGATGGATTCAGGCAGGGAATAGCGTTGGAGGCTGGGGGCCTTGCGACACGAATCGGCCCCTGGCTCTAGAGCACTACGCGCAAGCACTGCCCGACGTGATACAGCGAGAAGCCCGACTCGTAGAACGCCGTGCGCAGCGACGTCCTGCTGACCACCTTCATCGGCGAGAACGGTACCGGCAGCGTGTCCGGGTCGTCCTTGAGCAGGAACTCGGCGAAGGCCTTGCCGATCACCGTGCCCGTGGTATTGCCGCGACCATTGTAGCCGGTCACCGCGACCAGCCCAGGCGCCGGCTCGAACAGGCGCATGAGGTGATCGGGGGTAAAGTCGATGCAACCGGTCCAGTGCATCTGCCACTCGACCTTGCCCAATTTCGGGAAGTAGTGGCTCTGGATGCGGTCGGCCCAACTGCGCACGAACCATGCCGGCTTGTTGTCGACGCGGCCCAGGCTTCCCAGCAGCAGCCTGCCCTGGTCGTCACGGCGAATGCTGCTGAGCACGGTGCGGGTGTCCCACGAGCCTTGGCCATGGGGCAGGACCGCGTCGGCGGCGGCGCCCGACAATGGCGCCGATGCCACCTGGTAGTAGTAGCCGCGGAAGTAGTGTTTTTGCAGGTTGCTCCAGTCACCCTCGGTGTAGGCACCGGTGGAGATCACCACCTTGTCGGCCTTCACCGATCCGCGGGCGGTGTTGACCCGCCAGGCATCACTCTCGCGCGCCAGTCCCTGCACCGCGGACTGCTGGAACAGCCGTCCGCCCAGGCGCACTACGGCAGCGGCCAGGCCCTGGGTGTACGCCATGGGGTTGATGGTGCCGGCGCGGCGGTCGAGCAGCGCGGCGGAAATCTTGTCGGTGCCGCAATATTCCTGGCACTGGGCGCCGGTGAGCAGCTCGACGTCCGCACCGCGTCGGCTCCACTGCTCGTGGCGTGCCTGCAGGTCGGCAAGACCCGTGGCATTGTGCGCCATGTGCAGCGTGCCCTTGTGCTGCGCCTGGCAGTCGATGCCCAAGCGCTCGATCATCGCGAACACCTCGCCCGGCGCTTCGCCGAGCACCTTGTTCAAGCGGCTGCCGTGCTGCTGTCCCAAGGTGGTTTCGACATCGTCCGGGCGTATCCAGGTGCCGGCATTGACCAATCCCACGTTGCGCCCCGATCCACCCTGCCCGACCTTCCAGGCCTCAAGCACGATCACCGACTTGCCCTGCTCGAGCAGATGGATGGCTGCCGAAAGGCCAGTGATGCCGGCGCCGATGATGCAGACATCGGCCTTGTGCTCACCGGCGAGCGCCAGGGTGGCGATGGACGGCTTGGTAACGTGTTCCCACAGACATTCTTGTCGCAGTTCGGGCATGGCCGGCTCCAGCTGTTGTTCTTTTTAGCAGGTAGATCCAAGCAAAGTGTCGCCCCCAATCGCGTCCTGACCTGGCCGCGACTGGAACGACGCGTCAATCAGTCAAACACGATACCTTGAGCCAGCGGCAGCTCGCGCGAGTAGTTGACCGTGTTGGTCTGGCGACGCATGTAGCCTTTCCAGGCATCGGAGCCGGACTCACGACCGCCACCGGTCTCCTTCTCGCCACCAAAGGCACCACCGATCTCGGCGCCGCTGGTGCCGATATTGACGTTGGCAATGCCGCAGTCGCTGCCCGAGGCACTCTGGAAGCGCTCGGCCTCACGCAGGTCGGTAGTGAAGATGCACGAAGACAGGCCTTGTGGTACTTCGTTGTTCAGACGCAGGGCCTCTTCAAAATCATCGTAGGCCAGCACGTACAGGATCGGCGCGAAGGTCTCGTGGCGGACCACATCGCTCTGCGCAGGCATTTCGGCGATGGCCGGCGAGACGTAGTAGGCGTTCGGGTACTCTGAAGCCAATTGGCGCTCACCGCCAAACACCTGGCCACCTTCGTCACGGGCCTTGGCCAGCGCGCCTTGCATGGCGTCGAACGACTGCTTGTCGATCAGCGGGCCGACCAGGTTGTCCTTGCGCGGGTCACCGATGCGCACCTTGGCGTAGGCCGCCTTTACACGGGCAACCACCTCGTCCTTGATCGAGCTGTGCGCGATCAGGCGGCGCAGTGTGGTGCAGCGCTGGCCGGCGGTGCCGACAGCCGAGAACAGGATGCCGCGCACGGCCAGGTCCAGATCGGCGCTCGGGGCGAGGATCATGGCGTTGTTGCCGCCCAGCTCCAGGATGCTGCGGCCAAAGCGCGCGGCCACCCGCGGGCCCACTTCACGGCCCATGCGGGTGCTGCCGGTGGCGCTGACGAGTGCCACACGCGAGTCGTCGACCAGTGCTTCGCCCGCTTCGCGGCCGCCGATCACCAGCTGGGCCAAGCCTTCTGGAGCGTCGCCGAATGTTTTCAGGGCTTTTTCGAACAGCGCCTGGCAGGCCAGTGCGGTCAGCGGGGTCTTTTCCGACGGTTTCCACACCACAGCGTTACCGGTCACCAGTGCCAGGGCGGTGTTCCAGGCCCACACGGCGACCGGGAAGTTGAAGGCGCTGATCACGCCCACAACACCGAGCGGGTGCCAGGTTTCACGCATGTGGTGGCCAGGACGCTCGGAGGCGATGGTCAGGCCGTACAACTGACGCGACAGGCCGACGGCGAAGTCGCAGATATCGATCATTTCCTGCACTTCGCCCAGGCCTTCCTGGGTGATCTTGCCAGCTTCGACCGACACCAGTTCGCCCAGGTCGGCCTTGTGCGCACGCAGCACTTCGCCGAACAGGCGCACCAGCTCGCCACGACGCGGGGCCGGAACGGTGCGCCAGGCCTCGAAGGCTTGATGGGCCTGTTCGATGCGGGCGACGACCTTCGCCTTCTCTTCCAGTGTCACCGAGGCGATCTGGCTGCCGTCGATCGGAGTATGTACAGGGTAGTCACCCTGGGTGAAGGCTTGGGCCGGTACACCAAGGCGCTCGAGCAATGCCGCAACCATGTTCGTCTCCTACATCGTGTGAATAAGTGAAATCCCGATGGGGTCAGTATTAATCCGATCACTAACGCTCAACAAACGACCTTTATTCCGCATATCATTCCGCCAGGTAATGATTCTTTCGTAAGAGAAGCTCACATGTCCAAACGCCTGGTTCCGTCGATGGCCGCCCTGCAGTGCTTCGAGGCCGCAGCCCGCCACCTGAGCTTCACCCGCGCCGCCGAAGAGTTGCACCTGACCCAGAGCGCCGTGAGCAAACAGGTCGCGCAGCTGGAGGACATGCTGCGTCATCACCTGTTCCTGCGCATCCGCCGCCGCTTGCAGCTGACTCCGGCCGGGGCCCTGTACCTGGCCGAGGTCAACAAGATCCTTACCCAGGTCGACATGTCCAGCCGCTACATCCTCTCGTACGGCGAGCAGACCGAAGTATTGAAGGTAGCCACTCAACCGAGTTTTGGTGTCCGCTGGCTGATCCCGCACCTCAAGGGATTTGGCAAGCGCTACCCGAACATCCACCTGGACATCCGCAACGAGATGGAGCCCTTCGCCCTGCTCCAGGCAACAGCGGACGTGGTGTTCTTCTACGGCCAGGGGACATGGCCCGGAGCGGCCTGCATCGAGCTGTTCCGCGAAGAGGTCGTGCCAGTGTGCGCCCCGGAACTGCTGCAGGGCCGCGCTCTGCAAAGCGCCAGCGAGGTCGCCGAGCTGGTATTGATGCAGAGTACGTCGCGCCCGGAGGCCTGGCATGAATGGTTTCTGGAACAGGGCCTGCATACCGCCAACAGCTATCACGGGCCGCGCTTCGACACCTTCTACATGGCGCTGAGTGCAGCCGAGGCCGGCTGCGGCGTGGCGCTGGTGCCGCGTTACCTGGTGGCGCGGGAACTGGCCGATGGCAGCCTCATCGTGCCGTGGGATCACGCGATGCGCAGCAGTGGCGCGCACTACGTGGCCTTTGCCGAGCATGCGGCAGAGGTGCCTAAGGTACGGGCGCTGGTCGACTGGATGGGTCAGCAACTGCAGATGGGCGAATAATTGATAGAAAAAGGAATGACACCTCTACTTTTTTTCGCTTGCGCCGCAAGTCCATTCCTCGCTTTCATGTAAATGTCCCAATTTACTTCAGGAAGCTAGCGATGCCCGCCCATGATTTCGTCAGCCCCGACAGCATTCGCGCGCAGTTCTCTGCCGCCATGTCGCTCATGTACAAACAGGAAGTGCCGCTCTACGGCACGCTGCTGGAGCTGGTGAGCGAGATCAACCAGCAGGTGATGACCCAGCAACCGGAAGTTGCCCGCGCCCTGCGCTGGACCGGCGAGATCGAGCGCCTCGACCAGGAACGTCACGGCGCCATCCGTGTCGGCACCCCCGAAGAGCTCGCGACCATTGCCCGCCTCTTCGCGGTCATGGGCATGCAACCCGTGGGCTACTACGACCTGAGCTCGGCAGGTGTGCCGGTGCACTCCACCGCGTTTCGCGCGGTGCACGAGCAGTCGCTGCACATCAGCCCGTTCCGCGTGTTCACCTCGCTGCTGCGCCTGGAGCTGATCGATAACCCGCAACTGCGCGATCTGGCCGGCGAGATCCTGGCCAGACGGCAGATCTTCACCCCCACAGCGCTTGAGCTGATCGCCCAGCACGAGCGCGAGGGTGGCCTGAATGCAGCAGATGCACAGCGCTTCGTAGCAGAGGCCTTGCAGACATTCCGCTGGCACCAGGACGCCACGGTGACCGCCGCGCAGTACCAGCAATTGCATGACCAGCACCGCCTGATCGCCGACGTAGTGGCTTTCAGGGGCCCGCACATCAATCACCTGACCCCGCGCACCCTGGACATCGATGCGATCCAGCAGGGCATGCCGGCCAAGAACATCCCGCCCAAGGCGGTGGTCGAAGGCCCGCCTACCCGTCGTCATCCGATCCTGCTGCGCCAGACCAGCTTCAAGGCCCTGCAGGAGAAGGTCGCTTTCAGCGACCAGCAAGCGGGCGCAGGTGGCAGTCATACCGCCCGCTTCGGCGAGATCGAACAGCGCGGCGCGGCGCTGACGCCCAAGGGCCGGGCGCTGTACGACCAACTGCTCGATGCTACGCGGGTGAGCCTGGGCGGCGCGCCGACCGAGGCCAATGCCGAGCACTACAGTATGCTGCTGAAGGAACACTTCGCAGCGTTCCCTGATGACCTGGCGCAGATGCGTGAGCAAGGATTGGCGTATTTCCGCTACTTTGCCACCGACAAGGGCCTGGCGGCGCGCGAACTGGCCGAACGCCCGGACAGCCTTCGGGCATTGATCGATGCCGGGCATGTGCATTACGAGGCGTTGGTGTACGAGGACTTCTTGCCCGTCAGCGCGGCAGGCATTTTCCAGTCGAACCTGGGGGGTGAGGCGCACGACTACGGCAGCAATGCCAACCGCGATGCGTTCGAGCAGGCGCTGGGACTCAAGGTGCAGGATGAGCTGGAGTTGTATGCGCAAAGCGAGCAGCGGTCGCTGCAGAGCTGTGCACAGGCCCTCGACCTGAGCTTCGCCTGACGACAGGATCCGCTCCTCGTGCAGGAGCGGATCCTGGCGGCTTCAGGAAACCCGGAACCGGTCCACTTCCTGCCGCAGCTGTCCTGCCAATCCTTCCAGCTCCTGCGCCGTGGCCGCCAGCTCATTGGCCACGTCACGCTGCTCACTGTTGGCCAGGGCGATGCTCTGCAGATTACGGCTGAGCACCGTCGCCGTGCTGCTCTGCTCCTGAGTCGCGGTGCTGATCGCCGCAAACTGCTCACCTGCGGAGCGGCTCTGCTCGTCGATGCTCGCCAGCGCGGCGGCGACCTTGGCGTTGCGCTCAAGACCTTCCTGCATCAGGCGGTTGCCCTGCTCCATGGTGCTGATGGCGTGGCCGGTCTGCTGCTGGATACTGGCGATCATGGTGGAGATTTCTTCGGTCGCCTGGCGGGTGCGCGAGGCCAGGCTGCGCACTTCATCGGCGACCACGGCGAAGCCACGGCCCTGCTCGCCCGCACGCGCCGCTTCGATGGCGGCGTTGAGCGCCAGCAGGTTGGTCTGGTCGGCAATCGCCGTGATCACCCCGACGATGCCGCCAATCTCTTGCGAACGTGCTCCCAGGGTGTCCATCACTTGCGCGGTGCCGCCCAACGCTTCGGCGATCTGCTGCAGCGAGGCCGACGCCTCGTCCATGGCGCTGCGGCCGATGCGGGTCTGCTGCACATTGTCACGGGCCATGCGCTCGGTGCTGCCCATGTTGTCGGCGATGTTCATCGAGGTGGCGCTGAACTCCTCGACAGCGCCGGCCATGCTGGTGATCTCGCCGGATTGCTGCTCCATGCCCTCGCACGCCCCCGAAGACAGCCCGGATAACGAGCGGGCCCGCCCGCTCACCTGCTCGGAGGCGCCGCGGATGTGCTCGACCATGGTCGCCAGGGCATCGCCCATCTGGTTGAAGCTGCGCGCCAGCTGGCCGATCTCGTCGTTACTGGAGACCGCCAGGCGCGCCTGCAGGTCGCCTGCGCCAAGGGCCTGCGCCTGGCGTACCAGGTCGCCCAGCGGGCGCAGCCTGCGCCGCAGCAGCCAGAGGGTCGCGGCGACCGCCAGCAGCATCGCCAGCAGGCTGCCAATAGCCAGGCGCAAGCCGACGCTCCACGTGACCGCGCGGATCTCGGCCTCGGGCATGCTCGCCACCACGGTCCATGGACCTTCGGCGAACGGCATGGTGACGCTGTACAGCGTGCTGCCGGCGTTGTCCCAGAAGCTGCCCTGGCCAGGCCGACCGGCAAGGCCTTTGACCGTGAGCCCCGCTGCCGCTTCGTCGCTTGCCCCGGCTGGGCTCACCAGCCAGTGCCCTTGCTCGTCGAGCAGCGCCAGCGAGCCGGTATGGCCGATACGGAACCGCTCGAGATTGGCGAACTGGGTGTTCTGCGCATCGGTGTAGTCGAAGCCGACGAACAGCACCGCGATCACTCGCCCGCCGCCGTCGCGCACTGGCACATAGCGGGTCATGTAGTTGCGCTCGAACAGGAGCGCCCGACCCACATAGGCCTGGCCAGCCATCAGGCGCGGGTAGGCCGGATGCTGGTGGTCGAGCTGGGTGCCGATGGCACGGCTGCCGTCCTGCTTGGTCAGCGAGGTGCTGATGCGCACGAAGTCGTCGCCGCTGCGCACGAACAATGTCGCCACCCCGGCCGTCATCTGCTGGAAGTCGTCGACTTGCTCGAAATCATTGTTGAGCAGGCGATCGCCCAGATACAGAGCCGGTGTGGGCACCCCGGCCACGGTCACGCTCTGGCTGGCATCCACCCGCAGGTTCGAGGCAAAGCGCCGCTCGAACAGTCCGCTCAGGCGCTGGGTGTTGTCCTTGAGCGAAGTGTGGAAAGTATCGAGCTGGTCGGCCAGCAGCCTTGCTTCACTGGCCAGGTGCTCCTGGCGGGTGGTGAGGTTGGCGCTGTCGAGCGAGCGCAGGGCGAACAAGGTGCTGCCGGTGATGACCACCGCCAATACGGCGGCAAGGGCGACACCGAGCTGCGAGGCAATTCGGGCAGGTGATCGGGACATGCAGGCTCCAGGCAAGGGGCGCCTCTTGGGGGGCGCTGGTGTCTCTGAGTCGGCCTGGAAGGGGAATACTTGAGTGGCGAGTGCGGTTATCCGCGGCAATCCACTGGACAGAAGCTTTGTTAATACCTGACCAAAGCCTCAGAATCCTCTCTCTGCCCAGCACAAGGACTTCCCCGATGCACGTCGCACCCGCCACCGAACTCAAGGCCCTGCTGCGCCTGGCCGGGCCGCTGGTCGCCTCGCAGTTGGCGCACATGCTGATGCTGCTGACCGATACCCTGATGATGGCGCGCATCAGCCCGCAGGCCCTGGCGGGGGGCGGGCTGGGCGCGGCGAGCTATTCCTTCGTGTCGATTTTCTGCCTGGGCGTGATCGCAGCGGTGGGCACCCTGGTGGCGATTCGCAAGGGTTCTGGCGACCGTGACGGCGCCACCCGGCTGACCCAGGCCGGGCTGTGGCTGGCATGGGGGCTGGCGGCGGGCGCGGGGCTGGTGCTGTGGAACATCCAGCCGGTGTTGCTGCAATTGGGGCAAAGTCCGGAAAACGTCGAGTTGGCGGGCCAGTTCCTGATACTGCTGCCCCTGGCGCTGCCCGGCTACCTCAGTTTCATGGCCTTGCGCGGTTTCACCAGTGCCCTGGGCCGCTCGACGCCGGTGATGATCATCAGCATGGTCGGCACGGTGCTCAACTACCTGCTCAATCATGCGCTGATCGAAGGCATGTTCGGGCTGCCGAAGCTGGGATTGATGGGGATCGGCCTGGTCACGGCGCTGGTCTCGACCGGCATGGCGATCGCGCTGGCGCTGTACATCCGCTGGCACCCGGCCTACGCACCCTACCCCATCCGCCAGGGCCTGAGCCGCCCTTGCTGGCCCGCGCTGCGCGACCTGTGGCGCCTCGGCCTGCCGATTGGCGGTACCTACATGGTGGAAGTCGGCCTGTTCGCCTTTGCCGCGCTGCTCATGGGCGTGCTGGGCAGCACCGAGCTTGCGGCGCACCAGATCGCCCTGCAGATCGTCTCGACCGCCTTCATGGTACCGACCGGCCTGTCGTATGCCGTAACCATGCGCGTAGGCCTGTACTACGGCGCTGGAAAGCTGCTGGCGGCGCGTAGCGCGGGACGCGTAGGCATTGTCTTCGGCGCTCTGATCATGTCTGCCTTCGCCGCGCTGTTCTGGCTGCAGCCCGAGACGCTGGTGGGGTTGTTCCTCGACAAGGATGACCCAGCGTTCGCCGACATCATCACGCTGGCCGTGAGCCTGATCATGGTCGCGGCCTGGTTCGAGCTGTTCGATGGCATGCAGACGATCGCCATGGGGGCGATCCGCGGGCTCAAGGACGCCAAGACCACCTTCCTGGTAGGACTGGGTTGCTACTGGCTGGTCGGCGCGCCTTGCGCCTGGCTGTTCGCCTTCAACCTGGGCGGCGGTGCGGTTGGCGTGTGGTGGGGTCTGGCACTGGGGCTGGCGTGCGCGGCGGTGAGCCTGACGCTCGCGTTCGAGTGGCGTATGCGCCGGCTGCTGGCATCCGCCCCGGTCAGCAGCTGACCACCCGCCCCTGCGCATCAGCCCGCAGAAACGCCAGCAACTCATCCACTGGCAATGCACGGCTGATCAGGAACCCCTGCACCTGGTCACACCCGTAGGCCCGCAGCAGCGCCATCTGCTCGGCAGTCTCGACACCTTCGGCCACGACCTGCAGGTTGAGGTTGTGAGCCAAGTTGATCATGGCGTGCACCAGCTTGCAGTTTTCTTCGCGTTTTTCCATGCCGCCGACAAAGCTGCGGTCGACCTTGAGCAGTGTGATGGGCAGGCTGTCCAGATGCACGAATGAAGAAAACCCGGTGCCGAAGTCGTCCAGCGAAAAGCGCACGCCCAGGCGGCTCAGGGCATCCATCGTCTGCTGAACCAGATCGCTGCGGCGCATCACTGCGGTTTCGGTAAGTTCGAACTCCAGCCAGCGGGCATCGACTCCATGCTCGATGATCAAACGGCTCAGGGTCGCCAGCAACTGGCTGTCCTGGAACTGGCGAAAGCTCAGGTTCACGGCCATGTGCAGCGGCGCCAGGCCGCGTTCGCGCAGCGTCTGCATGTCGCGCAAGGCACGGGAGATCACCCAGTAACCCAGCGGCACGATCAACCCGCTCTGCTCGGCAAGGGGCACGAAATCGCACGGTGGCAGCAATCCACGCTCGGGGTGGCGCCAGCGCACCAGCGCTTCGAGGCCGACGATACGCCCGTTGGCCAGGTCCAGGCGCGGCTGGTAGTGCAGCTCGAGCTCGTCGCGGCGCAGCGCCCGGCGCAACTCGCCTTCAAGGTCCGCCAGGCTGCGCGCGCTGTGGTTGATTCGCTCATTGAAGACGTGAAAGGTGCAACCTTCGGCTCCCTTGGCCTGCTGCATGGCAATGTGCGCATGCCACATCAACGGGTCGGCGCCGCACCTCGCACGGGCATGGGCTACGCCCAGGCTGCAGCCCAATAACAGACTTTCGCCGTCGATCCAGTAGGGTTCGCCCAACGCCTCGACGATGCGCTCTGCCATCCATTCGGCCCGCTGCGGGTCGCGGCGCGTGTCGATCAGCAGGGCGAATTCGTCACTGCCCAGGCGAGCGACCTGATCGCCCGCCTCCAGCTGGCTCTTCAGGCGCGCGACCACCTGCAGGATCAACCGGTCGCCAGCCTGGTGCCCCAGGGCATCATTGGCATGGCGAAAGTTGTCGAGGTCCAGGTGGCCGAGCGCGACACCGCGCCCATCGTGGTCGGCCAGCCGCGCGGCAAGCAGGGTCTGGAAACCCTGGCGGTTGGCGATACCGGTCAGCGGATCTTGCTCGGCCAGGCGTTGCAAGGTCGCCTCCAGCACGCCGCGCTCGCGCACATGGCGCAGGCAGCGGCGCAGCATGTCGGTCCCCAGTTGCGAACGTACCAGCCAGTCGCTGGCGCCGGGCGGCGACTGCTCGGGTTCCTGCTCGAGCAGCAGCACCGTTGGCAGCAGGCACCGCTGCGGTGCCGGCTGCAGGGCGGGCGTTGCCAGCACTATCGCTTGCTGGTCGTGGGCAAACAGGCTGTCGACCGCCTCCCAGTTGGGGGCAGTCAGCAGGACCGCTCCGCCACTCAACGGCGCCAGGCACTCGCGCAGCACGGCGGTCCACTCCGGCTCATCGGCCAACAGCAGCAAACGCAAGGGTTCGACGGGCGTTGACAAACAAGCTCCTTAGAACGTGAACAGAGTCACATTGACGTTACGGGACCAAAGCCGGGCACCCTGCCGCATGAGTGCAAATGATTCTCAGCACACATGCTATCTCAATGCCAGCAGCTACGACAGATCATGTCGTGCATCCTGATCGAAAGTTGCCTGTCCGGCAAATCCGGATGAGCCCGCGACACGCGGTCAGACGGTCGCGCCACAATGGGCCCATGCCTGCTAAAATGCCCGGCTATTTTCTGCACACCCCCGGTTTCCAGCATGTCCCGACTCAATCCCCGGCAACAAGAAGCCGTGAACTACGTCGGCGGCCCTCTTTTGGTGCTCGCCGGTGCAGGCTCCGGCAAGACCAGCGTGATCACCCGCAAGATCGCGCACCTGATCCAGAACTGCGGCATCCGCGCACAGTACATCGTGGCCATGACCTTCACCAACAAGGCCGCGCGGGAAATGAAGGAGCGAGTCGGCACCCTGCTTCGCGCCGGCGAAGGCCGGGGGCTGACGGTGTGCACCTTCCATAACCTGGGCCTGAACATCATCCGCAAGGAGCACAAGCGCCTGGGCTACAAGCCGGGTTTCTCGATTTTCGACGAGACCGACATCAAGGCCCTGCTCACCGACATCATGCAGAAGGAATACTCGGGCGACGACGGCGTCGACGAGATCAAGAACATGATCGGTGCCTGGAAAAACGACCTGATCCTGCCGCCTGAGGCCCTTGAAAAGGCCCGCAACCCTCGCGAGCAGACCGCCGCCATCGTCTACACCCACTACCAGCGCACGCTCAAGGCGTTCAACGCGGTAGATTTCGACGACCTGATCCTCCTGCCGGTGAAGCTGTTCGAGGAAAACCCCGACGTCCTCGAAAAATGGCAGAACCGCGTGCGGTACCTGCTGGTGGACGAGTATCAGGACACCAACGCCAGCCAGTACCTGCTGGTGAAGATGCTGATCGGCCAGCGCAACCAGTTCACCGTGGTGGGCGATGACGACCAGTCGATCTACGCCTGGCGTGGCGCGCGCCCCGAGAACCTGATGCTGCTCAAGGACGACTACCCCTCCTTGAAGGTGGTGATGCTGGAGCAGAACTACCGCTCCACCAGCCGTATCCTGCGCTGTGCCAACGTGCTGATTGCCAACAACCCGCATGCTTTCGAGAAACAGCTGTGGAGCGACATGGGCCATGGTGACGAAATCCGCGTGATCCGCTGCAAGAACGAGGACAGCGAGGCCGAGCGGGTGGCCATGGAAATCCTGAGCCTGCACTTGCGCACAGACCGGCCCTACAGCGATTTTGCGATTCTCTACCGGGGCAACTACCAGGCCAAGCTGATCGAGCTGAAGCTGCAGCATCACCAGGTGCCGTATCGCCTGTCGGGCGGCAACAGCTTCTTCGGACGCCAGGAAGTGAAGGACTTGATGGCCTACCTGCGCCTGCTGGTCAACCCGGATGACGACAATGCCTACCTGCGCGTCATCAACGTGCCGCGTCGGGAAATCGGCTCGACCACCCTCGAAAAGCTCGGTAACTATTCGACCGAACGGGGTGTGTCGATGTACGCCGCCAGTGAAGAGCTGGGCCTGGGCGAGTTTCTCGACAGCCGTTTCACCGAACGCCTGCAGCGCTTCAAGCACTGGCTCGACGGGGTACGCCAGCGTGTCGCCCTGGAAGACCCGATCGCCGCGCTGCGCGGCATGGTCGCCGATATCGACTACGAAAACTGGATTCGTCAGAATACCTCCAGCGACAAGGCCGCCGATTTTCGTATCAGCAACGTCTGGTTTCTCATCGATGCCCTGAAAAACACCCTCGAGAAAGACGAAGAGGGTGACATGACCATCGAGGACGCCATCGGCAAGCTGGTGCTGCGCGATATGCTCGAACGCCAGCAGGAAGAGGAAGAAAACGCCGAAGGCGTGCAGATGATGACCCTGCATGCCTCCAAGGGCCTGGAATTCCCCTACGTGTTCATCATGGGCATGGAAGAGGAAATCCTCCCGCACCGCTCCAGTATCGAGGCCGACACCATCGAGGAAGAGCGCCGGCTGGCGTATGTGGGCATTACCCGCGCGCGCCAGACCCTGGCGTTCACCTTTGCCGCCAAGCGCAAGCAGTACGGCGAGATCATCGACTGCTCCCCTAGCCGTTTTCTCGACGAACTGCCGCCGGACGACCTGGCGTGGGAAGGCCTTGACGATGCACCGGTCGAAGTAAAAGCCGCACGCGGCAACAACGCACTGGCCGATATCCGGGCCATGCTCAAACGCTAGAACATCAACCTTTGCCGCGGTCCTGTGCCGTGGCGACCTTTGCTACATCGAGGAATTACCACAGTGGAAGCACTGCACCAGAAGATTCGCGAAGAAGGCATCGTGCTTTCCGATCAGGTTCTCAAAGTCGATGCGTTTCTCAACCATCAGATCGACCCGGCGCTGATGCAGCTGATCGGTGACGAGTTCGCTCGCCTGTACGCCGACTCGGGCGTGACCAAGATCGTCACCATCGAAGCCTCAGGCATTGCCCCGGCGATCATGACCGGGCTCAAGCTTGGCGTGCCGGTGATCTTCGCCCGCAAGCACCAGTCGCTGACCCTGACTGAAAACCTGCTGACCGCGTCGGTGTATTCCTTCACCAAGCAGACCGAAAACACCATCGCCATATCGCCGCGTCACCTCAACAGCAGCGACCGCGTGCTGGTGATCGACGACTTCCTGGCCAACGGCAAGGCGTCGCAGGCGCTGATCTCGATCATCAAGCAGGCCGGCGCCACAGTCGCGGGCCTGGGTATCGTCATCGAGAAGTCGTTCCAGGGCGGCCGTGCCGAGCTGGATGCCCAGGGCTATCGCGTCGAATCGCTGGCCCGGGTGAAGTCGCTGGTGGGCGGGGAAGTCACGTTCATCGATTGATCGGGGCATAGGCCGCTCCTGCAGGAGCGGCGGTTCGGCGCTCCTGCAGGCCTTGTCACTGGCGTGTCGCCTGCAGTCCCGCCAGCAACAGCCGTTGATACAGCTCGTCCTTGAGTCCCTGGGGCTGCCACAGCCCCATGCGCGCCAGCTGCCGGGAGTATTCCTCGGGTGGCGGTGCATCCAGCGCGGCCTTGCCCAGCTCCAGCACCTCGCTGAGCTTGAATTTGCTCTTGAGCCAGTTCAGCGCCCGCAGCAGGTCGCGCTCTTCGGATGTGAAGTCACTCCCTAGCGGATACTCGGCAAACAATCGTGCATGACGCGTGCGCAGCGCTTCCAGCCGCTGGGGCGTATTGTGGGTGAAGCGCGCGTCGAGCACGAAGTCGCGCGGCAGCTTGCCGGCGCCCTTGGCCTGCTCCATCAGCCCGTTCTGGAAACGTGAGTCGGTGATCGCCAGCAACCGGGCAATCACCTCGCTGTCGGTCTGCCCGCGCAGGTCGGCAATGCCGTACTCGGTGATGACGATGTCGCGCAGGTGCCGTGGGATGGTGCAGTGGCCATAGGTCCAGAGCAGGTTCGAGCTGACGTCGCCGCCGGATTCGCGCCAGCTGCGCAGCAGCAGGATCGAGCGGGCGCCTTCCAGCGCATGACCTTGGGCGACGAAGTTGTACTGCCCGCCCACTCCACTGAGCACGCGACCGTCTTCTAGCTGGTCTGCCACCCCGGCGCCAAGCATGGTCATGCTGAATACCGTGTTGAGAAAACGCGCATCACGGCGCTGGCGGCGCTTCAATGCTTCGTGGCCGTACAGCTCGTTGATGAAACTGATGCCAGTCATGGCGAACACGCGGCGCTTTTCCAGGGGCATCTCACGAAGCCGCTGGTAGAACGCCTGAGGCCCCAGGAAGAACCCGCCATGCACCAGCACGCCCTGCTCGTCCGCAGCGCGGCGTACGACGCCCGCCTCGACAAGGGCCAGCAGACCGTTGACGAACATCTCGCTGCAGCCGTACAAGCCCTGGGCGAATGCCTCGAGGCCGCCCTCGCGCTCGACCAGGCCTTGCCAAGGGCTGAGGTCCATCTCGTCGAGCAGGGCGCGGTAGCCCGGGTTGTCCCCCTGGCGGGCAAGCAAGGCCGCCGCCACTGCATCGCCCATTGCACCAATGCCGATCTGCAGCGTGCCGCCATCACGCACCAGGGCGCTGGCATGCAGGCCGATGAAATGGTCCTGGGTGGTTACCGGCATGTTCGGAGTCGAGAACAGGCGGCGGTGTTCGGGGGTGTCGATGAGAATGTCGAAGTCCTCTCGCGGCAGCTCCGAATCGCCCGGCATGTAGGGCAGTTCGGCATGCACCTGGCCCAGCACGAGAAGGGTCTCGCCTGCCGCACGGCGACGGGCGAGCATCGGCAGCAAGTCGAGGGTGATGTCCGGGTTGCAGCTCAGGCTCAGAAAACCGGGCCGCTCGGGGGTTTCGGCGACCAGCTGGGCGACCAGGTTCAGGCCCTTTGCGTTGATGTCGCGGGCAGCGTGGCTGTAGTTGCTGCTGACGTAGTCCTGTTGCGCGGCCTCGCTGTTGAGCAGGCTGCCCGGCTGCATGAAGAACTGCTCGACACGGATATTGGCTGGAAGGGTGCCGCGCTGGAGGTCGGCGAGATAGTCGAGCTCTTCGTAATCGGCGAAGACCCGTTCGACAAACGGCTCCAGAAAACGCCGCTGCAACCCGTCGCCCAGCGCAGGACGGCCCAGGCTCAAGGCGGTATAGAGGGTCAGGCGCCGTTCGGGCAGCGCGCGGATGCGGGCATACAGCGCATTGACGAAGGCGTTGGGCTTGCCTAGCCCGAGCGGCAGGCCCATGTGGATATGCGCGGGCAGACGCGCCAGGACCTCATCTACCGCGTGTTCGATCGAGCAGCTCTTGGCCATCTTGGTCTCCCCTGACATCCGTGCGTGCAGGGGGTTGGACCGGAATATGGGGCGCTAAATTCAAAGCCCGGACATTTTCTGGATCGCGGCCTTGAGGTCCTCGTCCGAACAGTCCGCGCAGGTACCTTTGGGCGGCATGGCGTTGATGCCCGTAATGGCCTTCGCCAAGATGCCGTCGAGGCCGCCCTGGTGGTCGGCGCGTTCTTTCCAGGCAGCGGTATCACCCACCTTCGGTGCCCCCAGCAGCCCGGGCCCATGACAGGCATTGCAGTGCTTGGCGACGATCTCGTCCGGCGTCCTGGCAGCGCCGGCCAAGGCCGAGGAGGTCACCGCAATGCCCTTGCACTCCTGCCCCTGGACGCACACCTGCCCCACCGGCTCCAGGCGCTTGGCAATCTCGTCATTGGTCGCTGCGTGTGTGTTGAAGGCCCAAAGGGCAACTACCGCTGCTGGTATGGCCAGCATGTTCTTGATCTGGTTCACGCGTACACCCTCATGGTGGCTAATCACGCCCGCGACCACGGTTTTGCGGGCGTTGAGAAGTATAGCGAGAAGCCGGAAGCGGTGGAACAACCCTATACTCTGAATGGGTATTGGCGCGGCAATCCGTCGCGTCACGCCTCAGAAGTTGGCAGGTGTCGCGGCGCTGATAAGCCGGGCCGGCTCGTCGAAGGGATTGCGGAAGCGATGCGGCCGGGTGCTCTCGAAGTAATAACTGTCGCCTACCTCGAGAATGAAGGTTTCCAGACCCACCACGAGCTCAAGCCGACCCTCGAGGAGGATGCCGGTCTCTTCGCCATCATGGGTAAGCATCTCTTCGCCGGTATCGGCGCCGGGGGGATAGATCTCGTTGAGGAACGCGATGGCGCGGCTGGGGTGGGCCTTGCCGACCAGTTTCATGGTCACGGCGCCGTCCGAGATGTCGATCAGCTCGTGGGCCTTGTACACCACCTGGGCGACACCCTCGGGCTCGATCTCGGCCGAAAAGAACTCGACCATCGATATTGGAATACCGCTCAGCACCTTGCGCAGGGAGCTGATCGAAGGGCTCACGCTGTTCTTCTCGATCATCGAGATGGTGCTGTTGGTCACTCCCGCGCGCTTGGCGAGTTCACGCTGGGACAGGCCCTTGAGCTTGCGGATGGCTTGTAGTCGTTCACCGACGTCCAAAGCATGAGCCTCCTGATACGAACGGGTGGGGTCGGGTGTGAACGATATCATGGCAACAGCGTTCAGAATTTACAACACACGACCCCAGCTCATTCGCCTGCCGCGTTCAGCCGCCGCAGTAGTCCAGGGGTACTCGCTTGAGATTGCAGAACATCTGGTAGGGGATCATGCCGGCCTGGAGCGCAATATCACTGGCCAGCACCTGCTTGCCCCATAGCTCCACCGGACTGCCGAGGCCGGCTTCGGGCACATCGGTCAGGTCGATGCATAGCATGTCCATCGACACCCGCCCGATCAGCGACGCGCGCTTGCCCGCCACCATCACGGGCGTGCCGGTCGGGGCCTGGCGCGGATAACCGTCGGCGTAGCCCATCGCAACCACACCCACGCGGGTCGGCCTGGGGCTGACGAAGCGGGCGCCGTAGCCCACGGGTTCGCCTGCAGGCAGTTCGCGAATACTGATGACCCGTGACTGCAGGGTCATCACCGGTTGCAGGCGTGCGGCCTGGGCCTGCGGCACCTCGAAGGGCGTGGCGCCGTAGAGCATGATGCCGGGACGCACCCAGTCGCTGGGTACCTGCGGCCAGCCAAGCACTGCCGGCGAGTTGCGCAGGCTGCATTCGGCGGCCAGGCCTTGGCGCGCAGCCTCGAACACCGCGACCTGCTCCTCGCTGGCAGGGCTGTCGAGCTCATCGGCGCGGGCGAAGTGGCTCATCAGCACGATGCGCGCCACCTTGCCGCTGGCCAGCAGGCGCTGATAGGCGTCGTGGTAGTCCTTGGGATGCAGCCCGACGCGGTGCATGCCGGTGTCGAGCTTGAGCCAGATCGTCAGGGGTTTGTGCAGCTGCATTTTCTCGATCGCCTCGAGCTGCCACAAGGAGTGCACCACGCACCACAGGTCGTGCTGGGCAATCTGCGGCAGCTCGCTGGCCTCGAAGAACCCTTCGAGGAGCAGTACCGGGGCCTTGATGCCCGCTGCGCGTAACTCCAGCGCCTCCTCGATGCAGGCCACGGCAAACCCGTCTGCCTCGGCTTCCAGCGCCAGGGCGCAGCGCACCGCGCCGTGGCCGTAGGCGTCGGCCTTGATCACGGCCAACGCCTTGGCGCTGGTCAGTTCACGGGCAAGTCGATAGTTGTGGCGCAGGGCCTGTAGGTCGATCAGGGCACGGGCAGGACGCATGACGGCAGCCTTCTGGCAGTCGGGTTATAAGTAGAACTTGCAGCTGGAGGCTCGCTGATTGCGGCTTCAGGCAGTCGCAGGTTTGGCCTGCTTGGCCGTCTCGTGGTGCTGCCCATAGCGCGAAATATCGAGCCCTTCGGCGCTGATATGTGGCGTGCGCCGGGCGATCAGGTCGGCCAGCAGGCGGCCAGAGCCGCATGCCATGGTCCAGCCGAGCGTGCCGTGGCCGGTATTGAGGTACAGGTTGCGGAACGCCGTGGCGCCCACGATCGGCGTACCGTCGGGCGTGGCCGGGCGCAGGCCGGTCCAGAAGCTGGCTTCGCTCAGGTCACCGCCGCGAGGATAAAGATCGTTGACGATCATCTCCAGTGTTTCGCGTCGACGTGGGTTCAGCGACAGGTCGAAACCTGCGATTTCGGCCATGCCGCCCACGCGGATGCGGTTGTCGAAACGGGTGATTGCAACCTTGTAGGTTTCATCGAGAATGGTCGAGGTCGGTGCCATGGCCGGGTCGGTGATCGGCACGGTCAGCGAATAGCCCTTGAGCGGGTAGACCGGGGCCTTGATGCCCAGCGGCTTGAGCAGCTGCGGCGAGTAGCTGCCGAGCGCCAGTACATAGCGGTCCGCGGTTTCCAGCTTGCCGTCGATCCACACGCCGTTAATGCGGTCACCGGCAAAGTCCAGGCGCTCGATGTTCTGTCCAAAGCGGAACTCGACACCCAGTTGCAGGGCCATTTCGGCAAGCCGGGTGGTGAACAGCTGACAATCGCCGGTCTGGTCGTTGGGCAGGCGCAGGCCACCCGCAAGAATACCCTTGACGCTCTCCAGGGCCGGTTCGACGCGGGCAATACCGTCGCGGTCGAGCAACTCGTAGGGAACACCGGACTGCTCCAGCACGGCGATGTCCTTGGCTGCCGCATCAACCTGGGCCTGGGTGCGGAAGATCTGCGTGGTGCCCAGGGTGCGGCTCTCGTAGGCGATGCCGGTCTCGGCACGCAGCTCGTCGAGGCAGTCGCGGCTGTATTCGGACAACCGGACCATGCGCTCCTTGTTCACGGCGTAGCGATTGGCGGTGCAGTTGCGCAGCATCTGCGCCATCCACAGGTACTGGTCGACATCACCGGTGGCCTTGATGGCCAACGGGGCGTGGCGTTCGAGCAGCCACTTGACGGCCTTCAGGGGCACGCCAGGGGCAGCCCAGGGCGAGGCATAGCCCGGCGAGATCTGGCCAGCGTTGGCAAAACTGGTTTCCATGGCGACCGCCGGCTGGCGGTCCACGACGACCACTTCAAAACCTTGCCTGGCCAGATAATAAGCACTGGCGGTACCGATCACACCGCTGCCAAGCACCAGAACTCGCATGTTGTATCCCTCGCACGCGGCGCACCGCAGACTTTTATTGAAATGGCATGGATGCGCGCAGTATAAGGACGACACACCAGTGCTTTTCACTATATAAAGGCCTATATTTGGCGAGAATTCTCGGCAAAGTGGCCTTTTATGGAGGGGCATCCACTATGAGAACCCAGCATCAAACCAAACGTGAACTGGACAAGATCGACCGTAATATCCTGCGGATCCTGCAGGCAGATGGCCGGATTTCGTTCACTGAGCTTGGCGAGAAAGTCGGGCTTTCCACTACCCCTTGCACCGAACGCGTCCGGCGCCTGGAGCGCGAGGGCATCATCATGGGCTACAACGCCCGGCTCAATCCGCAACACCTCAAGGGCAGCCTGCTGGTGTTCGTCGAGATCAGCCTGGACTACAAGTCCGGGGATACCTTCGAAGAGTTTCGCCGGGCCGTGCTCAAGCTGCCGCACGTGCTGGAATGCCATCTGGTCTCGGGCGATTTCGACTATCTGGTGAAGGCGCGGATCTCGGAAATGGCCTCCTATCGCAAGCTGTTGGGCGACATCCTGCTCAAGCTGCCGCATGTTCGCGAGTCGAAGAGCTACATCGTGATGGAAGAAGTGAAAGAGAGCCTCAACCTGCCGATTCCCGACTGAGGATCAGACCAGCACCTGGCGGGTGGTCGCGATGAACTGGTGCACCAGTTGCTCGGCCTCGGGTTCGATCATCTGCACCGGCCGCTGACCGCGCGGGCACGGCAGGCGCGCAGTGGTGCCGAACAGGCGGCAGATCATCGGCCGCTCCTCATAGACAGTGCAGCCCTGCGGGCCAAGGTGCACGCAGTCCAGATGGTCCATCGCCGCTTGCTGCTCGGCCTCGGTCTTGCGCGGCAAGCGAGACATTTCATCGGTCGAGGTAGTGACCGGGCCACAGCAGTCATGGCAACCGGGCACGCAATCGAATGACGGGATCAGCTCGCGCAGGAAGTGGATCTTGTGGCTGTTGCAGGACATGGATGGCGCTACGGTCGGCAAATCGAGCCCTATTCTGCCTGAAACCACGAATCCTTGTGACCGCGAGGCCGGTTGCCTGGGGGGGTGCCCCGACTTATCCTGCATCGAATTTTCTCCAGCCCAGGATTTCCGATGACCGTACATGCCGCGTCCTACTACGCCGCCAGCAGCGCTCCGCAACCGGACTATCCGGCTTTGCAAGGCGAGCTCAACTGCGACGTGTGCATCGTCGGCGGCGGCTACTCCGGGCTCAATACCGCGATCGAGCTGGCCGAGCGCGGCTTCAAGGTTGTCTTGCTCGAAGCGCACAAGGTTGGCTGGGGCGCCAGTGGCCGCAATGGCGGGCAGTTGATCCGCGGAGTGGGCCATGGCCTGGAGCAGTTCTTGCCCCTGCTCGGCGAGGAAGGAGTACGCAGCCTCAAGCTGATGGGCCTGGAAGCCGTGGACATCGTCCGCGAGCGGGTCGAACGCCACGCCATTGCCTGCGATCTCACCTGGGGTTACTGCGACCTGGCCAACAAGCCGGCTGAACTCGAGAGCTTTGCAGGCGACGCCGAGGAGCTGCGCAACCTGGGTTATCGTCATGAGCTGCGCCTGGTGAAGGCCGGAGAGATCCACAGCGTGGTCGGCTCCGACCGCTACGTCGGCGGCCTGATCGACATGGGCTCCGGCCACCTGCACCCGCTCAACCTTGCCCTGGGCGAGGCCATCGTGGCGAGTCGCCTGGGCGTGCAGCTGTACGAGCAATCGGCCGTCACGCGCATCGACTACGGCAGCCAGGTGCAGGTCCACACTGCTCAGGGCCGGGTCCGGGCCAAGACGCTGGTGCTGTGCTGCAATGCCTATCTCAACGACCTCAACCGCGAGATCGGCGGCAAGGTGCTGCCTGCCGGCAGCTACATCATCGCCACCGAGCCCCTGGACGAAGCCCTGGCGCATCGGTTGCTGCCGAAGAACATGGCGGTCTGCGACCAGCGCGTGGCCCTGGATTACTACCGCCTCTCGGCCGACCGCCGGCTGCTGTTCGGCGGTGCCTGCCACTATTCGGGCCGCGATCCGAAGGACATTGCGGCGTACATGCGGCCAAAGATGCTCAAGGTCTTCCCGCAACTGGCCAACGTGCGGATCGATTACCAATGGGGCGGCATGATCGGCATCGGCGCCAACCGCCTGCCGCAGATCGGTCGGCTGGCCCATCAGCCCAATGTCTATTTTGCCCAGGCCTACTCAGGCCATGGCCTGAACGCTACGCACCTGGCCGGACGCCTGCTCGGCGAGGCTATCAGCGGGCAGGCCAGCGGGCGTTTCGACCTGTTCGCCAAGGTGCCCCACGTGACCTTCCCGGGCGGCAGGCACCTGCGCTCGCCGCTGCTGGCGCTCGGCATGCTGTGGCACCGGTTGAAGGAGCTGGTCTAGTCCTTCCAGAAAGGTTTGTGCGCTTCTGCGCGCGCTTCTTCGCGGCTAACTCCGATATCGCGCAGTTGCGCACTGTCGAGCGTGAGCAAGGCCGGGCGGGTTTGCCAGTGACGCCGCATCATCGCCCAACGACCAGGCACGGCCGCGGGGTTGGCTTCAAGCTCGCCGACAGGTAAAGGCAGTTGCAGATCAGTGAGGCTGTTCATTTGCAGAGTCTCCACACAGTTTTGTCTGGAGTAATGATGCGTGCGGGCACGCACTACAATACAGATTCAACGACGGCTTATTATTTCCATACAGAATTGGCATCCTGCCAGCTGAATGGAGTATTTTTGCCACATCTGTACTGGTCGTTGGGTGAGGCAGCTCGGGAGTATGCCATGACACTTTATCTCAACCTGGCCGAACTGCTTGGCGCCCGTATCGAGCAGGGCCTGTACCGCCCCGGCCAGCGCCTGCCGTCAGTGCGTGCCCTGAGCGTTGAGCATGGGGTCAGCCTGAGCACCGTACAGCAAGCCTATCGCCTGCTGGAAGACAACGGCCTGGTCTCGCCCAGGCCGAAGTGTGGCTACTTCGTGCTCGAACCACGCCACCTGCCTGCCCTGCCGGATATCAGCCGCCCGGCGCAGCGCCCTGTGGATATCTCGCAGTGGGAACAGGTGCTGGAGCTGGTGCGCAGTACGCCGCGGGCTGATGTCGTACAGCTCGGACGCGGCATGCCCGACATCGACAGCCCGACCCTCAAGCCCCTGCTGCGCAGCCTGGCCCAGCTCAGCCGGCGCCAGGACATGCCGGGCCTGTATTACGACAATATCCACGGTACCCCGGCCCTGCGCGAACAGATCGCTCGGCTGATGCTCGACTCCGGCTGTCACCTGACTCCCGCCGACCTGGTGGTGACCACCGGCTGCCACGAGGCGCTGTCCACCAGCATCCGCGCGGTGTGCCAGCCAGGCGACATCGTCGCGGTCGATTCGCCAAGCTTTCATGGCGCCATGCAGACGCTCAAGGGCCTGGGCATGAAGGCGATGGAAATCCCCACCGACCCCATCACCGGTATCAGCCTCGATGCTTTGGAACTGGCGCTGGAACAGTGGCCGATCAAGCTCATCCAGATCACCCCCAGCTGCAACAACCCGCTGGGCTACATCATGCCCGAGGCCCGCAAGAAGGCGCTGCTGACCCTGGCCCAGCGCTTCGACGTCGCAATCATCGAGGACGATGTCTACGGCGACCTGGCCTACACCTACCCGCGGCCCCGCACCATCAAGTCCTTTGACGACGATGGCCGCGTGCTGCTCTGCAGCTCGTTTTCCAAGACCCTTGCGCCTGGTCTGCGTATCGGCTGGGTGGCGCCCGGCCGCTACCTGGAACGGGTGCTGCACATGAAGTACATCAGCACCGGTTGCACCGCCAGCCAACCGCAGCTGGCCATCGCCGACTTCATCAAGGGCGGCCACTACCAGCCGCACCTGCGGCGCATGCGCAGCCAGTACCAGCGCGGCCGCGACCAGATGAGCGACTGGGTGACGCGGTACTTTCCACCTGGCACGCGCGCCAGCCGGCCCCAGGGCGGCTTTCTGCTGTGGGTCGAATTGCCGGAAAGCTTCGACACCTTGCGCCTGAACCGCGCCTTGCTGGAGCAGGGGGTACAGATCGCCGTGGGCAGCATTTTCTCGGCCTCGGGCAAGTACCGTAACTGCCTGCGCATGAATTTCGCTGCCCAGCCGACAGCGGACATCGAAGCCGCGGTGCGCAAGGTCGGGGAAACCGCCGCTCGTCTACTGGTCGAGGCTGAAAACGGCGGGTAACTTTGCGCGGCCCTCTGTGGTCCATATCCCAACGCCTCTGCCGTACAGGACAATCCACTCTTGAGATTCCAGCGCGCTCTGCCCCTGCTGCTGGCGCTTTTGCTCGGCCTCAACGGCTGCGCCAGCGTCAGCGGCCCCCGCGAGGTCAGCCAGGCCCTACCCGCCAGTCAATCCGCCTTCGGCCGCTCGGTACAGCACCAGGCCGAGCCTCACGAAGGCCGCTCCGGCTTCCGCTTGCTGCCCAACAGCAACGAGGCTTTCAGGGCGCGTGCCGAGCTGATCCGGCACGCGCAGACGAGCATCGATGTGCAGTACTACATCGTCCACGACGGCCTGAGCACCCGCGCGCTGGTGCATGAGCTCCTGGCTGCGGCCGATCGCGGCGTCCGCGTGCGCATCCTGCTCGACGACACCACCAGCGACGGCCTGGACACCCTGATCGGTACACTTGCCGTCCACCCGAACATCGACATCCGGGTATTCAACCCGCTGCACCTGGGCCGGGCCACGGGTGCGACCCGGGCCATGGGACGCCTGTTCAACCTGTCGCGCCAGCACCGGCGCATGCACAACAAGTTGTTCCTGGTCGACAACAGTATGTCCATCGTAGGTGGCCGCAACCTGGGCGACGAGTATTTCGACGCCGAGCCCAACCTGAATTTCACCGATATCGACCTGCTGGGCATTGGCCCCGTGGCCGAGCAACTTGGACACAGCTTCGACCAGTACTGGAACAGCGCCCTGAGCCGCCCGATCGGCGATTTTCTCTGGCGCCAGCCAGATGCCAAGGACCTGCGCGACAGACGCCGACGCCTGGAAGTCTCTCTGGCCGAGGCCCGGATCAAGCGCAAGGCACTGTATGACCGGCTGATGGCGTACCAGACGCAACCGCGTCTGGACGTGTGGCGCAACGAACTGATCTGGGCTCATGGCAAGGCCCTCTGGGACGCACCCAGCAAAGTGCTCGCCGGCGACGAACCGGACCCCCAGCTGCTGATGACCCGGCAACTGGCGCCCGACCTCAACGGCGTCGAGCATGAGCTGATCCTCGTGTCGGCGTATTTCGTGCCGGGCGAGCCGGGCCTTCTGTACCTGACCAGTCATGCCGACGCCGGTGTCTCGGTCAGGCTTCTGACCAATTCGCTGGAAGCGACCGATGTGCCCGCCGTGCACGGCGGTTACGCGCCGTACCGCCGGGCCTTGCTGAAACATGGCGTGAAGCTGTTCGAGCTGCGCCGCCAGCCAGGTGATCCCAGCGCGGGCAACCTGAATTTCCAGGGAGGCTCCGATTCGAGCCTGCACAGCAAGGCCATCGTGCTGGACCGACGCAAGACGTTTATCGGCTCCTTCAACTTCGACCCCCGCTCGGTGCTGTGGAATACCGAGGTCGGGGTGATGGTGGACAGCCCGAAGCTGTCCGAGTACACCCGCGAGCTTGCGTTCCAGGGCATGGCGCCGGCGCTGAGCTATCAGCCACAGCTGATCGGCGACAAGCTGGTCTGGGTGACCGAGGACAATGAACGGATGCACACCCTTGTCACCGAGCCGGGTGGGTTGTGGCGGCGGTTCAATGCCTGGGTGAGCAAGGCAGTGGGATTGGAGAAGATGCTGTAGCTGCGCCGGTTCAGGCAGGCGCAGGCTCGAATGCATCACGCCGCCTTGTCAGCAGCACCAGGCCGAACGCCCCTGCCGCCATCAGCAGCGGCAGGGCGTGCCCGCTGATCCACTGGCTGCCTGCTCCCGCCAACAAGGGCCCAAGCAAGCATCCAATCCCCCACAACTGCGCTACGTGCGCATTGGCCCGTACCAGAGCGTCGTCCCGGTATCGTTCGCCAATCAGCACCAGTGACAAGGTGAACAATCCTCCGGCACTCGCGCCAAACAATACCCACAGTGGCCAGATCCCAGGCGTGTACAGCAGTACCGGAATCATCAGGCTAGAGACCAGCAGCGTCAGCGCACAGCCGCTGAACAGCGTGCGCCGCGACATGCGGTCGGCCAGCGCGCCAATCGGCAGTTGCAGCACCGCGTCCCCCACCACTACGGTGCTGACCATGAACAGCGCCACTTCCGTGGTGAACCCTTGCTGCAGGCAGTACACCGGCAACAACGTCAGGATCATGGCCTCGAACGCGGCGAACAGGGCAATGGCCCAGGCGATCACTGGCAAGCGTCGGCAGAAGCCGGCCAGGTCGCGCAAAGTCACGCTGCAGGCCTCGGTACTGGGGGCGCCGCCGCGTCCCAGCAGCAGCAAGGGCGCGCAGATCAACAGGCTGGTCGCCGCCCAGAAGCCGAAGTCATCCTCGGAGCCTAGAAACCCCAGCACCAGCGGACCTGCCAGCTGGCTCAGTGCGTAGCTGCTGCCATACAGCGCCACCAGCCGTCCGCGCCAGTGCTCCACCACCAGCTGGTTGATCCAGCTTTCCCCGAGGATGAACACCACCGTCAGGGACATGCCGATCAACAGGCGCAAGCCCAGCCACACAGGATAGCTGGGCACTACCGCCAGCAGGCCGATCGCCAGTGCACCCCCCCATAGGCACAAGCGCATGGCGTTGGGCACGCCAACCCAAGCGGCCAGGCGACTGGCGAGACTCGCCCCAAGCAGGACGCCGATGGCCGGCATGGCCGCCATCACGCCGATCGCAAAGCTGCCGTAGCCCCAGTTCTCCAGGCGCAACGACACCAGCGGCATGCTCACGCCAAGCGCCAGGCCGACGCTGAGCACCGACGCGAGCACGGCAAAATAGCTTCCCCAACGCATCAAAGCCTCCCAGACCTTGCGCAGCAGAAACAGAACAGCCGGGACGGCAGATGCCGGCCCGGCTGTATCAGCCTCCAGCGATCAGCGTTACAGCTTGATCCAGGTGGCCTTGAGCTCGGTGTACTTGTCGAGCGCGTGCAGCGACTTGTCGCGGCCGTTGCCAGACTGCTTGAAGCCGCCGAACGGCGCGGTCATGTCGCCACCGTCGTACTGGTTGACCCAGACGCTGCCGGCCCGCAGGGCGCGCGCGGTCAGGTGAGCCTTGGAGATGTCGGCGGTCCACACGCCAGCGGCCAGGCCATAGGGGGTGTCGTTGGCGATGGCGATGGCTTCTTCGGCGGTGTCGAAGGTCAGTACCGAAAGTACCGGGCCGAAGATTTCTTCCTGGGCGATCTTCATGGCGTTGCTCACGCCGTCGAAGATGGTCGGCTCGACATAGGTGCCACCGGTTTCCTCAAGGACACGCTTGCCGCCGATCAGCAGCTTGGCGCCATCGCTGTGGCCCGCTTCGATATAGGACAGTACGGTGTTCATCTGCTGGGTATCGACCAGTGCACCGATGGTAGTGGCAGGATCCAGCGGGTTGCCTGGTTTCCAGGCTTTCAGGGCCTCGACCACCATAGGCAGGAACCTGTCCTTGATCGAACGCTCGACCAGCAGGCGCGAGCCCGCGGTGCAGACCTCGCCCTGGTTGAAGGCGATGGCGCTGGCAGCGGCCTCGGCAGCGGCCTTCAGGTCGGGGGCGTCGGCAAACACGATGTTCGGGCTCTTGCCGCCGGCTTCGAGCCAGACGCGCTTCATGTTCGACTCGCCGGCGTAGATCATCAGTTGCTTGGCGATCTTGGTCGAGCCGGTGAACACCAGGGTATCCACGTCCATGTGCAAGGCCAAGGCCTTGCCAACGGTGTGGCCGTAGCCAGGCAGCACGTTCAGTACACCCGCTGGGATACCCGCCTCGATGGCCAACTGGGCGATGCGGATGGCGGTCAGGGGGGATTTTTCGGACGGCTTGAGCACCACCGAGTTGCCGGTGGCCAAGGCCGGGCCGAGTTTCCAGCTGGCCATCAGCAAGGGGAAGTTCCAGGGAACGATAGCCGCGACAACGCCCACCGGCTCGCGGGTCACCAGGCCTAGCTGGTCGTGTGGGGTCGGCGCGACCTCGTCGTAGACCTTGTCGATGGCTTCTGCGTTCCAGCGCAGGGCGCCGGCAGCGCCAGGGATGTCGATGGACGAGGAGTCGCCGATCGGCTTGCCCATGTCGAGGGTTTCGAGCAGCGCGAGTTCTTCGACGTTCTGCCGCAGCAGGTCGGAGAAGCGGATCAGCACGGCCTTTCGCTTGGCCGGTGCCAGGCGTGACCACACACCGGAATCGAAGGTAGCGCGGGCGTTCTCGACAGCGCGCTGGGCGTCGGCGGCGTCACAGCTGGCGACCTTGGCCAGGAAGCGGCCATCGACCGGGCTGACGCACTCGAAGGTTTCACCGGATGCGGCGGCGGTGTACTCGCCATTGATGAAAGCACGGCCTTCGATGTTCAATTGTTGGGCACGCTGTTCCCAGTCCGCTCGCGTCAGGGTGGTCATACGAAACTCCTCTGTCATGAAGGTGCAACGCCGCACTGAGGACTCACGGGCGCTGGCAGAAATTCGGGCCCGGCGACGAACGCGCAACAGGCCACTGCTACCCTAAACCACCCTGTGTGAACTATCAATATATTTGACATAAACCGCTGAAAAGCCGTCATATGTTCATTTTATTAAACAATACGAGGACGCTCCGATGAGCATCGACACCATTATCGACTTCGCCCATGCCCTCACCGAAGCCGAACGCTACCGCCCGGCTGCCGAAAAGATCCTCAAGGGCGAGCCGGACCAAGTCGTTTACAACCACTACGCCAGTCCCTGTGGGCAGTTCGCCGCAGGCGTGTGGGAAGGCGCGGTGGGCCAATGGACGGTCAACTACACCGAGCACGAGTACTGCGAGATCGTCCAGGGCGTTTCGGTCCTGCGCGATGAGGCTGGTGGCGCCAAGACCTTGCGCAGCGGCGACCGCTTCGTCATCCCGGCGGGGTTCAAGGGCACCTGGGAAGTGCTCGAGCCCTGCCGCAAGATCTATGCGATGTTCGAGCAGAACCAATAAGGCCCCCTCGCCGACCGATCTCTGCAGCCTTGCCCGGGCTAGTCACAGGCAAAAAAAAACCCGCATCCAATGGATGCGGGTTTTTTCTGGTCGCCGGATCAATTACTTGATCTTGGCTTCCTTGTACGCCACGTGCTTGCGGACGACCGGATCATATTTCTTGATCTCGATCTTGTCCGGAGTAGTGCGCTTGTTCTTGTCGGTGGTGTAGAAGTGGCCAGTGCCAGCACTCGATACCAGACGGATCAATTCACGCATGATTGTCTCCCTTAAACCTTGGCGCCGTTACGGCGAATTTCGACCAGTACGACATCAATGCCGCGCTTGTCGATGATACGCATGCCCTTGGCGGAAACGCGCAGACGCACGAAACGCTTCTCAGACTCGACCCAGAAGCGATGATGCTGCAGGTTCGGCAGGAAACGACGACGGGTTTTGTTGTTTGCGTGGGAAATATTGTTCCCAGTTACCGGACCCTTACCGGTAACTTGACAGACTCTCGACATGCCTCAGCCCTCTAAAACCACATGCCCAACCCGGCATGGGTTGGCCGCTTAATCTCTCAGTCTTTGGCGCCAGGCGCCGTGTTTCGTTGGGGTCTTATCGACCGGATTCGCGCAAGCGACAGGCCGAGCCCCTAGAAAAGAGCGCTGCTTTATACCAGAAAGACTACGTCACAACAACAGAATATCTGTTTTTGCCCAGAGGCAGGACGCGCCCGGCCAGCATAGCGACACGGCTGCAGGACTGTCGACCGCTCGTCGCAGGATTTGTAAAAAAGGGTGTGGTCATTTGCCAATGCGCACTCTAGGGTAGGACGTTTCCAGACTGCACTGGCAGATGGGCCATTGATCAGCCAAGGAGCCACCATGCGTGCCGCCGCCTTTCCCCTCTTGTTCACTACCCTGTTCGCCTCTGCGGCCGCCATCGCCGGCCCCCTGAGCGTCTGCACCGAGGCCAGCCCCGAAGGGTTCGATGTGGTCCAGTACAACTCGCTGACCACCACCAACGCCTCGGCCGATGTGCTGATGAACCGCCTGGTCGAGTTCGACGCCGGGCAAGGCAAGGTGGTACCCAGCCTGGCGGAGAGCTGGACGGTGTCGAACGACGGCCTGGTCTACGACTTCAAGCTTCGTCCGGAGGTAAAATTCCACACCACGAAATACTTCAAGCCGTCTCGCGCGCTCAACGCCGACGACGTGCTGTTCAGCTTCGAGCGCATGCTGTTCCCCGCCCACGCCTGGCATAAACTCGCCGCGGCCGGCTACCCGCATGCCCAGTCCCTGCAACTGCCGAGCCTGATCAAGTCGATCGAGGCGCCCGGCCCGCAGACCGTGCGCTTTACCCTGGATCATGCCGATGCGACCTTCCTCGCAACCCTGAGCATGGGCTTCGCCTCGATCTACTCCGCCGAGTACGCCGACCAGTTGCTCAAGGCCGGCACTCCGGAAAAACTCAACAGCCAGCCGATCGGCACCGGCCCGTTCGTGTTCCAGCGATTCCAGAAGGACGCCGTGGTGCGCTACCGCGCCAACCCGGACTACTTTGCCGGCAAGCCCGCGGTCGACCCGCTGATCTTCGCCATCACTCCGGACGCCAACGTGCGTCTGCAGAAGCTCAAGCGCAACGAGTGCCAGATCGCGCTCTCGCCCAAGCCGCTGGACATCGCCGAAGCCGGCAAGGACGGCAACCTGAAGGTCGAGAGCACCCCGGCCTTCATGACCGCATTCGTCGCCATCAACAGCCAGCACCCGCCGCTGGACAAACCCGAGGTGCGCCAGGCAATCAACCTGGCGTTCGACAAGCCGAGCTACCTCAAGGCCGTGTTCGAGGACACCGGCACCGCGGCCAGCGGCCCATACCCGCCCAATACGTGGAGCTATGCCAAGGACCTTCACGGCTACAGCACCGACCTGAAAAAAGCCCAGGCGCTGCTGGCCAAGGCCGGCCTGCCCGATGGCTTCAGCACCACGATCTGGACCCGTCCGTCGGGCAGCCTGCTCAATCCCAACCCCAATCTCGGGGCGCAACTGCTGCAGGCAGACCTTGCCAAGGTCGGCATCAAGGCCGAGATCCGCGTGATCGAATGGGGCGAGCTGATCCGCCGTGCCAAGGCCGGCGAGCATGACTTGCTGTTCATGGGCTGGGCGGGCGACAACGGTGACCCGGACAACTTCCTGACCCCGCAATTCGCCTGCTCGGCCGTCAAGTCAGGCACCAACTTCGCCCGCTACTGCGACAGCCGGCTCGATCAGCTGATCAGCGCCGGCCGTACCACCAACGACCAGAGCGTGCGCAGCCGCCTGTACCAGCAGGCCCAGGCGCTGATCCAGCAGCAGGCCCTGTGGCTCCCCCTGGCGCACCCGACCGCGGCCGTCCTGGCTCGCCAGGGCGTCGAGGGGTACAAGGTGAGTCCGTTTGGGCGCCAGGACTTTTCCACGGTCAGGACGCCGCGCTGAAACACCCACGCTCGGCCATCGACAGCGGCTCGCTGTCGCCGATGATGATGTGGTCGAGCAACCGCACGTCGACGATGCTCAAGGCCTTCTTGAGCACGCGCGTGATGTCCACGTCGGCCTGACTGGGGCTCGCGTCCCCCGAGGGGTGGTTGTGGCAGAGGATCACCGCTGCCGCGTTGTGCGCGAGCGAGCGCCGGACCACCTCGCGCGGGTGGACGCTGGCGTGATTGATGGTGCCCCGGAACAGGATCTCGAAGTGCAGCGGCCGGTGCTTGTTGTCCAGGAACAGGCAGCCAAAGGCCTCGCTGGGCTCGTGCCGCAGCATGGACTTGAGATAGCGCCGTACGGCAGTCGCGCTCTCCAGGGCAGACTCCCGATTGATGGTGGCATCCAGCTGCCGCCGCCCGATCTCCATCACGGCCTGCAACTGGCTGTACCTCACCGGTCCCACCCCCGGCTCGCGCAGCACCTCGGCCCTGCCGGCCTCGAGAAACTGCCTCAGCCCGCCAAATCGCGCCAGCAGTCCGCGCGCCAGGTCCACCACGTTCAGCCCCGGCACCCCCGACCCCAGGAACACCGCCAGCAATTCGGCGTCCGACAGGCTCGACGCGCCTTGCTTCATCAACTTTTCCCTCGGCCGTTCGGTCGACGGCCACTCCCTGATCTGCATACACGCTCCTTTGGGTTACTGCGGCGCATTTGAGCGCTGTGTTAATCTACTTCGTCCCGTTTACAGCGACGATCTGCCGCAGGTAGCGCTTGTCGTCGCGTGCTTTCACTGAACAAAAGGCAAAGCCTATGCAGCGGCTGTATCGCAAACGCATCGTTCTCGGCGTGGGTGGCGGCATTGCCGCCTACAAGAGCGCCGAGCTGATCCGCCGGCTCCTTGAACATGGCGCGCAAGTGCGCGTCGTCATGACCCGTGGCGGCGCCGAGTTCATCACCCCGCTGACCCTGCAGGCGCTGTCCGGGCACCCAGTCCACATGGACCTGCTCGACCCGGCCGCCGAAGCGGCCATGGGGCATATCGAGCTGGCCAAGTGGGCCGACCTGGTGTTGATCGCCCCTGCCACCGCCGACCTCATGGCGCGCATGGCGCAGGGCATGGCCGACGACTTGCTGACAACCCTGGTGCTGGCCACCGACGCCACCGTGGCCGTCGCTCCGGCCATGAACCAGGCCATGTGGCGCGACCCGGCTACCCAGGCCAACCTGGAGCTGCTGCAAAGCCGCGGCATCCAGGTATTCGGCCCGGCCTCCGGCAGCCAGGCCTGTGGCGACGTCGGCCTGGGCCGCATGCTCGAGGCCACTGACCTGGCCTGGTGCGCGGCCGAAAGCTTCAAGCGCCAGTCACTGACCGGCAAGCATGTGCTGATCACGGCGGGGCCTACCCAGGAAAACATCGATCCGGTGCGCTACATCACCAATCATAGCTCCGGGAAGATGGGCTTTGCCCTGGCCGAAGCGGCCGCCGAGGCCGGTGCCCGGGTGACCCTCGTGACGGGGCCGGTACACCTGCCGACCCCTGACCGGGTCAACCGCATCGACGTGGTGAGCGCGCGGGATATGCTCGCAGCCTGCGAAGCGGCCATGCCATGCGACCTGCTGATCGCCTCTGCGGCAGTCGCGGACTACCGCCCCGAGGTCGTCGCCTCGCAGAAACTCAAGAAAGACCCTACGACCGGCGACGGCTTGCTGCTGCAGATGGTGCGCAATCCGGATATCCTTGCCACCATTGCTGGCCGCCCCGACCGTCCGTTCAGCGTCGGCTTTGCCGCCGAGACCGAACATCTGCTCGATTACGCAACGCGCAAGCTCAAGGACAAGAACCTCGACCTGATCGTCGCCAATGATGTGGCCAACCCCAGCATCGGCTTCAACAGCGAGGAAAACGCCCTGACCGTGATCGACCGCCAGCAGCACGAAACCCTCTTTGCGCAGACCAGCAAGGGCAAGATCGCCCGCCAACTGGTCGCCTTCATCGCCGAACGGCTCAATCAGGTCTGATACGTTTACATGCACGCTCTACAAGCCAAGATCCTCGACCCGCGCATCGGCGGCGACTTCCCGCTGCCGCAGTACGCCACCCCCGGCTCTGCCGGCCTCGACCTGCGCGCCATGCTCCAGCAGGACACCGTGCTCGAGCCAGGCCAGACCCTGCTCATCCCCACCGGGCTGTCGATCTACATCGGCGATCCCGGCCTTGCCGCGCTGATCCTGCCGCGCTCGGGGCTCGGCCATAAGCACGGCATCGTGCTGGGTAACCTGGTTGGCCTGATCGACTCGGACTACCAGGGCGAACTGATGGTCTCCTGCTGGAACCGCGGCCAGACCCCGTTCACCATCGCCGTCGGCGAGCGTATCGCGCAGCTGGTGCTGGTACCCGTGGTACAGGCGCATTTCGACATCGTCGAGGCCTTCGACGAAAGCCAGCGTGGTGCTGGCGGCTTCGGTCACTCCGGCAGCCACTGAGCCGATTGCACGACCGTTGGGGCCATGGATGGCGAACTCTCTGGCCAAATCGCCGTCCAAGCGTTCAGTTTTTGTTCCGCCCAGACAGCCTTTGACTATTGGAGCACCCGAGATGAACGACATGGCCCACCTGGCATCCGCGCTGCCTGACAGCATCTTCCGCGCCTATGACATCCGCGGCGTGGTCGGCAAGACCCTGACCGGCGAGACGGCCTACTGGATCGGCCGTGCCATTGGCGCGCAAAGCCTGGCCCAGGGCGAGCCCCAGGTCTCGGTCGGCCGTGATGGCCGCCTCTCGGGCCCCATGCTGGTCGAACAGCTGATCAAGGGCCTGGTCGAAGCCGGTTGCCAGGTCAGCGATGTCGGCCTGGTGCCGACGCCTGCCCTGTACTACGCCGCCAACGTGCTGGCGGGCAAGTCCGGGGTGATGCTGACCGGCAGTCACAATCCGTCTGACTACAACGGCTTCAAGATCGTCATCGCAGGCGACACGCTCGCCAACGAGCAGATCCAGGCCCTGCTTACCCGTCTGCGCACCAACGACCTGTCCCGCGGCGAAGGCCGTGTCGAAAAGGTCGAGATTCTCGAGCGCTACTTCCAGCAGATCACCGCCGACATCAAGCTGGCCAAGCCGCTGAAGGTCGTGGTCGACTGCGGCAACGGCGCCGCCGGGGTCATCGCCCCCCAGCTGATCGAAGCCTTGGGCTGCGAGGTCATCCCGCTGTTCTGCGACGTCGATGGCAACTTCCCTAATCACCATCCCGACCCGGGCAAGCCTGAAAACCTCGTCGACCTGATCGCCAAGGTCAAGGAGACCGGTGCCGATATCGGCCTGGCCTTCGACGGCGACGGCGACCGCGTGGGCGTAGTGACCAACACCGGCAACATCGTCTATCCCGACCGTCTGCTGATGCTGTTCGCCCAGGACGTACTCGAGCGCAACCCCGGCGCCGAGATCATCTTCGACGTCAAATGCACCCGCCGCCTGACTCCGTTGATCGAGCAGTACGGTGGCCGCGCCCTGATGTGGAAGACTGGTCACTCGCTGATCAAGAAGAAAATGAAAGAGACCGGCTCGCTGCTGGCCGGTGAAATGAGCGGGCACATCTTCATCAAGGAGCGCTGGTACGGTTTCGACGACGGTATCTACAGCGCCGTGCGCCTGCTGGAGATCCTCAGCAAGGCCAACCAGGACGCCGAAACCCTGTTCGCCGCTTTCCCGAACGATATTTCCACACCCGAAATCAACATTGATGTGACCGACGAGGGTAAATTCAGCATCATTGATGCGCTGCAACGCGACGCCGCCTGGGGTGATGCCAGCCTGACCACCATCGATGGTGTGCGGGTTGACTACGCCAACGGCTGGGGCCTGGTCCGCGCGTCCAACACCACGCCGGTGCTGGTGCTGCGCTTCGAGGCCGACAGCGACGCCGAGCTGCAACGTATCAAGGATGTTTTCCGCGAACAGTTGCTCAAGGTTGCCCCTGAGCTGCAACTGCCGTTCTGACCGATTAACTGTTGCTCACTGGAGCCCTGCATGACCCTCGATCGCGATGCCGCTTCCCATGTCGCCCAGGTACTGTCCGAAGCGCTGCCATACATTCGCCGCTTTGTCGGCAAGACCCTGGTGATCAAGTACGGCGGCAACGCGATGGAGAGCGAAGAGCTCAAGACCGGCTTTGCCCGTGACATCGTGCTGATGAAGGCCGTGGGTATCAACCCGGTGGTCGTGCATGGCGGCGGCCCGCAGATCGGTGATCTGCTCAAGCGCCTGTCGATCGAAAGCCACTTCATCGATGGCATGCGTGTCACCGACGCGCAGACCATGGACGTGGTCGAGATGGTGCTGGGGGGCCAGGTCAACAAGGACATCGTCAACCTGATCAACCGCCACGGCGGCAGCGCCATCGGCCTGACCGGCAAGGACGCGGAGCTGATCCGCGCCAAGAAACTCACCGTCTCGCGTCAGACCCCGGACATGACCACGCCTGAGATCATCGACATCGGCCATGTGGGCGAAGTCGTGGGGGTGAACACCGAGCTGCTGAACATGCTGGTGCGTGGCGACTTCATCCCGGTGATCGCGCCTATCGGCGTGGGCGCCAACGGTGAGTCGTACAACATCAACGCCGACCTGGTAGCGGGCAAGGTGGCCGAGGCGCTGCAAGCAGAGAAGCTGATGCTGCTGACCAACATTGCCGGCCTGATGGACAAGCAGGGCCAGGTGCTGACCGGCCTGACCACCGAGCAGGTCGACGAGCTGATCGCGGACGGCACCATCTACGGCGGCATGCTGCCGAAGATCAAGTGCGCGCTCGAGGCGGTGCAGGGTGGGGTCAACAGCTCGCACATCATCGATGGCCGCGTGCCGAATGCTGTTCTGCTGGAGATTTTCACCGACAGCGGTGTGGGTACCTTGATCAGCAATCGGAAGCGGCACTGATCGAGGCCCGCCCGGACACGGCAAAAAAAAGGCGACCTCCAGGTCGCCTTTTTTATTTTCGGAATCTCAGATCCCGTACTCCTCGCGATACGCCTGCACTGCCGGCAGATGCTGCTTGAGCTGCGGATCGTCCGCCAGGAATTCCAGCACCTGGGTCAGCGAAACAATGCTGACTACCGGAATCCCGAAGTCACGCTCCACTTCCTGGATCGCCGACAGCTCGCCATTGCCACGCTCCTCGCGGTTCAACGCGATCAATACGCCGGCGGCCTTGGCCTGCTGGGCGCCAATGATCTGCATCACCTCACGGATCGCGGTACCCGCAGTGATCACGTCGTCGATGATCAGTACGTTGCCTTCCAACGGTGCGCCGACCAGGCTGCCGCCTTCGCCGTGGGCCTTGGCTTCCTTGCGGTTGAAACACCATGGCAGGTCAAGGTCATGGTGCTCGGCCAAGGCAACGGCGGTGGTTGCCGCCAGGGGAATACCCTTGTAGGCCGGGCCGAACAGGACATCGAAGGGAATCTTGCTGTCGACGATGGCCGCGGCATAGAAACGTCCTAGCTGGGCCAGTGCCGAACCGCTGTTGAACAGGCCGGCATTGAAGAAGTATGGGCTGGTGCGCCCCGACTTGAGGGTGAACTCACCGAAGCGCAGAACACCGCGATCGATGGCAAAACGAATGAAGTCGCGCTGATACGGCTGCATGAGAAGTCCCGGATAACCACGGATTTAGCTAAATGAGTTGAGCTCGGGTATCATACACGCACGTGATTTTTGGGGCCATTTATGCGGATCATCAGTGTGAACGTAAATGGCATTCAGGCTGCGGCCGAGCGTGGATTGCTCAGCTGGCTACAAGCCCAGAATGCCGACGTCATCTGTCTTCAGGATACCCGCGCCTCGGCCTTTGAACTCGACGACCCAGCTTTTCAGCTAGATGGCTATTTCCTTTATGCCTGCGATGCGGAAGTGCCTGCCCAAGGGGGCGTGGCTCTTTATTCGCGGTTGCAGCCCAAGGCAGTCATCACAGGCCTGGGCTTCGAGACAGCCGACCGTTACGGGCGTTACCTGCAGGCCGATTTCGACAAGGTAAGCATCGCAACCTTGCTGCTGCCATCGGGAATGAACGGCGACGACGACTTGAACCAGAAATTCAAGTTGATGGACGACTTCGCCAAGTACCTCGACAAGCAGCGACGCAAGCGTCGCGAATATATCTACTGCGGCTCGCTCTATGTGGCGCAGCAGAAACTCGACATCAAGAACTGGCGCGACAGCCAGCAGTCGCCAGGCTTCTTGCCGCCGGAGCGTGCCTGGATGGACGCGATCATTGGCGAAATGGGCTATGTCGATGCCCTGCGTGAAGTCAGCCGTGAAGGCGATCAGTACAGTTGGTGGCCGGACAACGAACAGGCTGAAATGCTCAACCTGGGCTATCGCTTCGACTACCAGGTGCTCACACCAGGCCTGCGGCGCTTCGTGCGTAGCGCCCGGTTGCCGCGTCAGCCGCGATTCTCCCAGCACGCGCCACTGATCGTGGACTACGACTGGACGCTGACCATCTGACGATGGGCAACGGGCACAAAAAAGCCGACTTCGCGTCGGCTTTTTCATGTCTGGCGTGACCTTGTCGATCAGTCGGCCAGCGACGCTTTCTGCATGTCGAACAGGTCGGTCATGCCTTTCTGCGCCAGCGCCAGCATGGCGTTGAGCTCTTCAGGCTGGAACGGGGCGCCCTCGGCGGTGCCCTGGACTTCGATGAAGCCGCCAGCACTGGTCATGACCACGTTGAGGTCAGTCTCCGCAGCCGAGTCCTCCAGGTAGTCGAGGTCGAGTACCGCCTCACCCTGGTACATGCCTACCGAAACGGCAGCGATCATGTGCTTGAGCGGATCGCCGCCCTTGAGGCCGCCACGCTTCTTGACCACGCGCAGAGCGTCGACCAGGGCGACCATGGCGCCAGTGATCGAGGCGGTGCGGGTACCGCCGTCGGCCTGGATCACGTCGCAGTCGACGTACAGTGTGATTTCGCCCAGCTTGCTCATGTCGAGAGCGGCGCGCAGCGAACGGCCGATCAGGCGCTGGATCTCGAGGGTGCGGCCGCCCTGCTTGCCACGGCTGGCTTCGCGCTGGTTACGCTCGCCAGTGGAGCGCGGCAGCATGCCGTACTCGGCCGTCAGCCAGCCCTGGCCCTTGCCCTTGAGGAAGCGTGGAACACCATTTTCGACGCTGACCGTGCAGACGACCTTGGTGTCGCCGAACTCGACCAGTACCGACCCCTCGGCGTGCTTGGTGTAGTTGCGGGTGATGCGGATCGAGCGGAGCTGATCGGCGGCGCGACCACTTGGACGTTTCATTTGGGATACCTGTACTGGGACTTGAATCTGCCCGCCAGTATAAAGCCCCAGGTGCCGTGAGGACATGCCTATTGTCGCAGGGTCTTGCCTGAAGGCGCTTTTGCGTAGCCTTTCGGCAGGTTTGTGGCGCCCCATGATTGGGCGCTGGCGCCGCACTGCGCTACAATCCTGCGCCTTGCAGCCCGAAGGGCTCACCCTGTTCATCGACTTCGCGAGGTAATCCCCATGGTGCACAGCATGACCGCTTTTGCTCGTGTCGAGCGCGCTGGCAGCCAAGGCACCCTGGTCTGGGAGCTCCGTTCGGTCAACCATCGCTACCTCGAACCCCACCTGCGCCTGCCCGAGGCTCTGCGCGAGCTGGAGGGCGCGGTTCGCGAAGGCCTGCGCCAGGGCGTGTCGCGCGGCAAGGTGGAATGCACGCTGCGCCTGAACGAAGACAGCACCGGCAAGCCGCTGCAGGTCGACCGTGAGCGCGCCGCGCAGTTGGTCGCCGCCGCCGAGACCGTGGCCAGCCTGATCAAGCAGCCCGCCGCGCTCAACCCGCTGGAAGTGCTGGCCTGGCCCGGCGTGCTGGTGGCCGACGCCAGCGACCCGCAGGCACTCAATGCCGAGGCGGTCGCGCTGTTCGAGGAAGCCCTCGAAGAGCTCAAGGCGGGCCGCAGCCGTGAAGGCGCGGAGCTTGCCCGGCTGATCAACGAGCGTCTCGACAACATGGCCACCGAGGTCACCACCCTGCGCGCCCTGGTGCCCCAGATGCTGGCGGCCCAGCGGCAGAAGATCATCGACCGTTTCGGCGACCTGAAGGCCGAGCTGGACCCGCAGCGCCTGGAGCAGGAAATGGTCCTGCTTGCGCAGAAGAGTGACGTTGCCGAAGAGCTCGACCGCCTCAGCACCCACGTCACCGAAGTACGCCGGGTACTCAAGTCCGGCGGTGCTGCCGGACGGCGCCTGGACTTCCTGATGCAGGAACTCAACCGCGAAGCGAATACCCTCGGCTCCAAGGCCTTTGACCCACGCAGCACGCAGGCGGCGGTCAACCTCAAGGTGCTGATCGAACAAATGCGTGAACAAGTACAGAACATCGAGTAAGGCCACCCCCTCATGAATCACAGCAGCGGTACTCTCTACATCGTCTCCGCGCCCTCGGGCGCCGGCAAGACCAGCCTGGTCAAGGCCCTCACCGACGCCGACCGGAACATCCGCGTCTCGGTTTCCCATACCACCCGCGCCATGCGCCCGGGCGAGGCGCACGGGGTGAATTATCACTTCGTCGAGCACGTGGAGTTCAAGTCGCTGATCGCGATGGGCGACTTCCTGGAACACGCCGAGGTGTTCGGCAACTTCTATGGCACCTCCCGCAGCGCGCTGCAGCAGACCCTTGACCAGGGCATCGACCTGATCCTGGAAATCGACTGGCAAGGCGCCCAGCAAGTGCGCAAGCTGATGCCCCAGGCCCGCTCGATCTTCATTCTGCCGCCCAGCCAGCAGGCCCTGCGCCAGCGCCTGAACAACCGCGGCCAGGACAGCGACGAGATCATCGAAGGTCGCATGAAGGAAGCGGTCAGCGAGATGGCGCATTTTGATGAGTACGACTACCTCATCATCAATGACGAGTTCGCCGATGCGCTCGAGGACCTGAAAGCGGTGTTCCGGGCCAATCGCCTGGAGCAGAAGGTTCAGCAGCAGCGGCATCGCGCGCTGCTGGGTGAGCTGTTGGCCTGATTCCGAGGCGCTCGGACGCTATACCTGCTCTGTCCGGTCGGCCCCATCGCGGGCAAACCCGCTCCTACAGGTACCCGTAGGAGCGGGCTTGCCCGCGATGGGGCGCCGCGGTATGGGATACCTACGCCCTTACCGGCACCGTCGCTTGCTGATGCAGCGTCGCTCCCAGGAAGTACGCCGGCGCCCGCCAGCGGGACAGCACCATCAGCACGATACCCAGCAGCGAGATGATCAGCGCGATCACGAACACCAACCCCAGACCGCCTACATGCGAACCGCTGCCGAAGTCCGGTGACGCGCTGTCGATGGCCGTCTGCAGGAAGATCACCGACAGGATCGCGCCTCCCACCAGCGGGCACACGCCGCGCATCAGAAAGTGGCGGACACTGTCGAACAAGCTGCGGCGGAAGTACCAGACGCAGGCAAAGGCCGTCAGCGAGTAGTAGAAACAGATCATCATGCCCAGCGCCGTGATGGTGTCGGCCAGCACGTTTTCGCTGAGGGTACGCATGGTCACGTAGAACACTGCGGCCGCGACACCGGCACAGATCGTTGCGTAGCGCGGGGTCTGCGAACGCGGGCAGACCCTGGCGAAACGCTGCGGAACGGCGCCGTAATAACCCATGGCCAGCAACGTGCGCGCAGGCGAGACGAAGGTCGACTGCAGCGAGGCTGCGGTACTTGCCAGCACAGCGATGGACATCAGGATCGCCAGCGGCCCCATGACCGGCCCCGCCAGGTGCGCAAAGACGTTTTCCTGGATACGCGGATTCCCGAGCCCCAACCCCATGTCACCAATGCCCGCGAACTGCAGCGTGGCGATGTCGGTGACCAGATACAGTCCAAGGATCAGCAACACGGTCATGGTGGCAGCCTTGCCTGGCACCTCTTCGCTGCCCACCGATTCTTCGCTGACGGTCAGGCATACGTCCCAGCCCCAGAAAATGAAGATCGACAGTGAAAGGCCTGCGGTAAAGGCCGAGAACGACTCGACGCCAAAGGGGTTGAACCAGTCGAGATCGAACTGCAGCGGCGGCGGCGCGCTGGTTTCACCGAACGCTGCCATGGCAAAGCCGATCAGCACCACCAGCTGCAGTGCGACCAGGCCGTACTGCACCGTCATCGTCGTGCCCATGCCGCGACAACAGATCCACACTGCCAGGGCGATGAACACGCAGCAGGTACTGATATTGACCAGCAGGTTGTCGCTTAGCGCAGCCACCTCGTGGCTGCCGGTGATCTGCCCGAGAAACAGATAGAAGAAGTCGACCGCGACGCCCGCGAGGTTCGACAGCACGATCGTGGTGGCGGTTACCAGCCCCCACCCCCCGATCCAGCCGATCATTGGCCCGAAGGCCCTTGCCGACCAGGTGAAAGAAGTACCGCTGTCAGGCTCGGCCGCATTGAGTTCGCGGTAGCCCAGGGCGACCAGCAGCATCGGCAGGAAGCCGACGATGAACACCGCCGGCAAGTGGGCGCCGACCTCCCGCACGGTGGGGCCGAGGGCGCCGGTCAGGGTGTAGACCGGTGCAATCGTGGAAATGCCCAGCACCACGCTGGCCAGCAGGCCAAGGCGGCCCTTGGCCAGGCCTTTGCCGGAGGCTTGGCCAGTAATGCCCTCCTGCCCACCCGCATCGGGAGGTCGGGCGGCTTCAGTGTATTCGCTCATGAGTATTTGCCATCGATATTGGTATTGTTTTCAAAGGCCTCCCAGGGAAGGCGCTTTCACTCATTGAAAGCTTGCTGCAAGGGGTGAGGAGGTGAGGCCTGCGATTCGCGCGCAATGATGGCTGATGCTGTTGTTATTGGCGATTCCCATCGTGGGGAATGCTTGCCCAGGTGCGGACACCTGCACAAACCTGTGACATCCGTATGAATTGATTACCGGATGCCGTTTCACTATAAAATGGCCCTAACGCAACAGACATTGGCATTTAGGCAAGCAGAGCGTGCGCCCATGCAATACCAGATCACCCATGCCGACCTCTCTCTCGTCCTCGCCCTAGAGCGCGGCCGCTCCCTGGCCAAGGCCGCCGAGTTGCTGAAGGTCGATGTTTCGACGGTTTTCCGCTCGATCAGACGGCTGGAGTCGGCCCTGGGCACGGCGCTGTTCGTCAAGAGCCGCAAGGGTTACCTGCCGACTGATACCGCGAAGGCGCTGGCAGAACAGGCAGAGCGCGCCGAGCAGGCCCTGGATGCCGCGCGCATCGCCCTCACCTGCGGCGAGCAGGTGGTCAGCGGCACCGTGCGCGTGACCTGCACCGAAGCCGTGCTGCACAGCTTGCTGCTGCCCGCGTTGGCGAGCTTCATGCCCAGCTACCCTGCCCTGTCGCTGGAAATGGGCACCTCCAACACCTTCGCCAACCTCAGCCGGCGCGATGCCGACATCGCCCTGCGCCTGACCAACACGCCGCCCGAGCATCTGGTAGGCCGCTGCCTGGGCTCGACCTCCTATGTGATCTGCGGCAGGCCGGAGTTTCGTCAGCGCCTGGCCGAGTCACCCGCCAGCGTGCCGTGGATCGGCCCGGACGACGCCATGCAGGACCACCCGACGGTGGTCTGGCGTAACCGGCAGTTCCCTGGCCTGATCCCGCGCTACCACTGCAGCGGCATGTCCACCATTGCCCAGCTCGTGACAACGGGCATGGGTGTGGCGGCGCTGGCCGACTACATGGTGCAGGGCCTGCCGGGCGTGGAGGCGCTGAGCGAGCCGCTGCCCGGCTGCGATACCCAGCTGTGGCTGCTGACGCGCCCAGACTGCCGCGCGCTGCGCTCGGTGCAGACGCTGTTCGAAGAGCTCACCCCGAGGCTGCGCGACGCGATGACTCGATAGCGCTCGGCAGTGGTTGTGCTGCGGCCCTGGAAGCCGGTATTGTCGGCCTCACGCTGTGCACGGCAGCACCAGGGCGACGGCGGAACTGAAATCAGCCCTTCCCTAATGGCTGGTGATTTTTTAAACTGTCGAGTCCGCCCGCCCATTCTGGGTACTGCGCATATTGTATTTGCTACGAGGAAGACCATGGCCCGCGTAACCGTTGAAGATTGCCTAGAACACGTGGATAACCGCTTTGAGCTGGTCATGCTGTCTACCAAGCGTGCCCGTCAGCTGGCTACCGGTGGTAAAGAGCCACGCGTGGCATGGGAAAACGACAAGCCTACCGTTGTTGCCCTGCGCGAAATCGCCGAAGGCATCGTGACACCAGAGTTCATTGCCGCTGAAGACATCGTCACCGAAGATCCGGTATTCGCCGCGTTCGAGGACGAGGCCAACGAGGCCGTCTAAGTCTATGCCTGGTCGACGTTGTGCGGCGCAGGTCCCCGTTCCTCGGCTGGAGGTGATCCTGTGCCGAGCATAGATGTCCTCGCCGATCGTCTGTCGGCCTACCTCGGCGCCGACCAGGTCAACCTGGTGCGCCGGGCGTATTTCTACGCTGAACAAGCCCACGACGGCCAACGCCGCCGCAGCGGCGAAGCCTATGTGACCCACCCATTGGCGGTGGCCAGCATCCTCGCCGACATGCACATGGACCATCAGAGCCTGATGGCCGCCATGCTGCACGATGTGATCGAAGACACCGGCATCGCCAAAGAGGCTCTCTGCTCGCAGTTTGGCGAAACCGTTGCCGAACTGGTCGACGGGGTCAGCAAGCTGACCCAGATGAACTTCGAGACCAAGGCCGAGGCCCAGGCCGAGAACTTCCAGAAGATGGCCATGGCCATGGCGCGCGACATCCGCGTGATCCTGGTCAAGCTGGCCGACCGCCTGCACAACATGCGCACCCTTGAAGTGCTGTCGGGCGAAAAGCGCCGTCGCATCGCCAAGGAAACCCTCGAGATCTACGCCCCCATCGCCAACCGCCTGGGCATGCACAGCGTGCGTGTCGAATTCGAGGACCTGGGTTTCAAGGCCATGCACCCGATGCGCTCCGCGCGCATCTACCAGGCGGTCAAGCGCGCCCGCGGCAACCGCAAGGAAATCGTCAACAAGATCGAGCAGTCCCTGGCCCATTGCCTGGCCGTGGACAGCATCGAGGGCGAGGTCAGCGGCCGGCAGAAGCACCTCTATGGCATCTACAAGAAGATGCGCGGCAAGCGCCGTGCCTTCAACGAAATCATGGACGTGTATGCGTTCCGCATCATCGTGGACAAGGTCGACACCTGCTATCGCGTGCTCGGCGCCGTGCACAACCTGTACAAGCCGCTGCCGGGCCGCTTCAAGGACTACATCGCGATTCCCAAGGCCAACGGCTACCAGTCACTGCATACCACGCTGTTCGGCATGCACGGTGTGCCCATCGAAATCCAGATCCGCACCCGCGAGATGGAAGAGATGGCCAACAACGGTATCGCCGCGCACTGGCTGTACAAGTCCAGCGACGACGAGCAGCCCAAGAGCAGTCATGCCCGTGCCCGCCAGTGGGTCAAGGGCGTGCTGGAAATGCAGCAGCGCGCGGGCAACTCCCTCGAATTCATCGAGAGCGTAAAGATCGACCTGTTCCCGGACGAGGTCTACGTGTTCACCCCCAAGGGACGCATCATGGAGCTGCCCAAAGGCTCCACCGCGGTCGACTTCGCTTACGCGGTGCACACCGACGTCGGCAACAGCTGCATCGCATGCCGCATCAACCGGCGCCTCGCGCCGTTGTCCGAAGCCCTGCAAAGCGGCTCGACAGTGGAGATCGTCAGCGCACCGGGCGCGCGTCCCAATCCCGCCTGGCTCAACTTCGTGGTCACCGGCAAGGCGCGCACGCATATCCGCCATGCGCTCAAGCAACAGCGCCGTTCAGAGTCGATAAACCTGGGCGAGCGCTTGCTCAACAAGGTGCTGACGGGCTTCGACAGCAACCTGGACAAGATCGCCCACGAGCGCATCCAGGCCATTCTGATCGAATACCGCCTGGAGCTGGTCGAGGACCTGCTCGAGGACATCGGCCTGGGCAACCGCATGGCTTATGTGGTTGCCCGCCGGCTGCTCTCCGTCGAAGGCGAGCAGCTGCAGAGTCCCGAGAGCCCGCTGGCCATCCGCGGTACCGAGGGCCTGGTGCTCAGCTACGCCAAGTGCTGCACGCCTATTCCGGGTGACCCGATCGTCGGTCATCTGTCGGCGGGCAAAGGCATGGTGGTGCATCTCGAAAACTGCCGCAATATCAGCGAAATCCGACACAATCCGGAAAAGTGCCTGCAGCTCTCATGGGCCAAGGACGTCACCGGAGAGTTCAATGTCGAGCTGCGCGTCGAGCTTGAACACCAGCGCGGCCTGATTGCCCTGCTGGCAAGCAGTGTCAATGCCGCCGACGGCAACATCGAAAAGATCAGCATGGACGAACGCGATGGTCGAATAAGCGTGGTCCAGTTGGTGGTCAGCGTACACGACCGCGTGCACCTGGCCCGCGTGATCAAGAAACTGCGTACATTGACCGGCGTGATCCGCATCACCCGGATGCGTACGTAGTCCGCCAACCGCAAGGAGTCAACATGACCAAGACCGTCATCACCAGCGACAAGGCACCTGCCGCCATCGGTACCTATTCCCAGGCGATCAAGGCCGGCAACACCGTCTACATGTCCGGCCAGATCCCGCTGGACCCGAAAACCATGGAGCTGGTCGAGGGCTTCGAGGCCCAGACCGTGCAGGTCTTCGAGAACCTCAAGGCAGTGGCCGAGGCCGCAGGCGGTTCGTTCAAGGATATCGTCAAGCTGAACATCTTCCTGACCGACCTTGGCCACTTCGCCAAGGTCAATGAGGTCATGGGCCGCTACTTCGAGCAGCCTTACCCGGCACGCGCCGCCATTGGCGTGGCAGCCCTGCCACGTGGTTCGCAAGTCGAAATGGACGCCATCCTGGTCCTCGAGTAAAGCCCTTGGGCAGCGGGCTTGGATGCCCGCTGCCGCCCTCCCCTTAAGGCCCCCTCATGCGCCAAGCACTTACCCTCTCGCTGGCAGCCCTGCTCCTGGGCGGCTGCGCCAGCCACAAGCCCGAAGACTACAATGGCACCTGGATCAACCAGGGCGCCATCGATGCTGCCGCCAAGGGCGTAGGCCTGCGCCAGGCCCTGGCCAGCAACGGTCCCAATTTCGAATGGAAGGTGGACACGGCCAACCAGCGCGCCATCTTCAGCAATGGCTTCGAGGTTGTCGAAGGCCAGTTGAGCGCCACTGATAAACAATGGCAGGTAGCGTTCGGAGGCGAGCACAGCGAACAGCTTGCGCTTGACGGTGACGAACTGGTCCAGGCGGCCGGGCAGAGCACGCCCAAGCAGCAATTCGAGAAAGCCTCGGTGTTGGCGCCTGCAGGTGCACCGGTGGGCAGCAGTTTCGAGAAGGCGCTTTACGGCGCCTACCTGGGCGGTGACTGGGAGATCGTAGAGGGGCCGGGCAAGGGTGGCATGGTACGTTTCGCCGACAACGGCAGCGTGGATGGACTTCCAGACCTGACCCGTTATGCCCTGTGCCTGGCGGGCGATTGCGCCAGCATCAGCGGCCCGCACGACAGTCTGTGGCTGGAGCGTAACCAACAAGGCAATCCGTGGATTTTCACCCGTGATGGAGACACCCTGGAGATCTTCCAGGCGCTAAACGCCGCGCAACCCGACGAAATGCCGCAGCTGAAGCCCGGTGCGCGGCAGTGGTTGCTGGAACGGGACTGATCCGTCACTGTCGCTTGCACACAAAGCCACTTCAAAGACACTTGAGGATCGCTGCGTAACCCTCCTTGTAGGTCGGATACTGCGGCGCCCATCCCAGCGCACGAGCCCTTGCGTTGCTGCAGCGCTTGCTGCCCGTGCGCCGCACCCGTTGCTGGTCTGACCATTCGGTAACGCCCAGGTACTCGCGCAACCAGCCTACAACCTCGGCCAGCGGTGCCGGCGCGTCATCCACGCCTATATAGCCGTCGTCCAGCACCACGCCCCGAGCATCGGCCTGCAGCAGATAGGCCAGCAGCCCCGCCGCATCTTGCGCGTGAATACGATTGCCATACAGGGGAGGATCCTCAGCGACTCTGTAGCCCTGCCGCACCTGACCGAGCAGCCACTCCCTGCCTGGCCCGTAGATGCCCGTCAGACGGACCCAGCTGGCGGGGAAACCGCTGTGCAAAGCGAGCTGTTCCGCTTCCAGCATGAGTCGGCCCGAATATCCCACAGGCTCGGTGGCAGAGGTCTCATCGACCCACTCCCCGCCCTGCTGGGCAAACACGCTGCTGCTGGAGACGAAAAGCAAGCGCCGCGGCCGTTGACCCTTCTCCTCCAGCCAGCGCAGCACATTGCGCAGCCCGTCGACATAAGCGGCCTGATAGCCCGCCTCATCATGCTGGCTGGCGGCAACGCAATACACGACATAGTCAGGTGCCTTCACCGGCCACGCTTCGGGGCAGGAAGCATTGGCGAGGTCGGCGCGAATCGGCTGGACGCCCTCCGGCAGCTCACCGACGGACCGGCGCATGCCGCTGACATGCCAGTTTTCCGCCAACAAGAGTTGGCCTAGCCGACCGCCAACATCGCCACATCCCACAATTAGTGCAGAAATCTCTGACATTAAAAACTCCCGATCCTTCCATCCGGACTGACCTGATCAGACGATGTACGGCCTGTCATTGGTAAAAAAAGTAACTTTATTACTTCTGCTAACAAGAATTAATTGCAATAATGGCGCCCTCATTTTGTTCTCGGCCTGCCTCGAGGCCTTGAAGGACATCCACTCTTTCTCTTCATCAGGTCCGGCCAGCATGACACGTACTCAACCCTCCGCTTCGCCAACCACATCGCGCGCCTGGCGCGCCATCGCCGCGCTGATGTTCAGCCTGGTGCTGGCCCCCGCTGCGATGGCCGAAGAGCCAGTCGCGCCGGCAGCCAATGCACCGACCGAAGCCGCAGCGCCAGCTGCCGCCACTGCTGCTGCACCTGTGACGGCCGCTGCTCCCGCCGCCCCCGTGGACGGCGCAGCACCTGCAGCAGGCGAGAACGTTGAAGCCCTGGTCGAAGATACCACCCTGGGCATGGCTCATGACCTCTCGCCATGGGGCATGTATAAAAACGCTGACATCGTCGTCAAGATCGTGATGATCGGCCTGGCTATTGCCTCGATCATCACCTGGACCATCTGGATCGCGAAGGGCTTCGAACTGATGGGTGCCAAGCGCCGTCTGCGTGGCGAGATCGCCGTGCTGAAGAAGTCCGCCAGTCTCAAGCAAGCCAGCGAAGTCTCCAACAAGGAAGGCACCCTGGCGCACTTGCTGGTCCATGACGCCCTGGAAGAGATGCGTCTGTCGGTCAATGCCCGCGAGAAGGAAGGCATCAAGGAACGTGTGAGCTTCCGCCTGGAACGCCTCGTCGCCGCGAGCGGCCGCAACATGAGCAGCGGCACCGGGGTGCTGGCTACCATCGGCTCCACCGCGCCATTCGTCGGCCTCTTCGGTACCGTATGGGGCATCATGAACAGCTTCATCGGCATCGCCAAGACCCAGACCACCAACCTGGCCGTGGTCGCCCCCGGTATCGCCGAAGCCCTGCTGGCGACCGCCCTGGGCCTGGTAGCCGCGATCCCTGCCGTGGTCATCTACAACGTCTTCGCCCGCTCCATCGCCGGCTACAAGGCACAGGTGTCCGACGCTTCGGCGCAGGTGCTGCTGCTGGTCAGCCGCGACCTGGACCATCAGTCCAGCGAGCGCTCCGCTCCGCACATGGTGAAAGTGGGGTAAGCCATGGGCCTGCATCTGAACGAAGGTGGCGACGACCTCGCCGAAAACCACGAGATCAACGTTACGCCCTTCATCGATGTGATGCTGGTGCTGTTGATCATCTTCATGGTCGCCGCCCCGCTGGCCACGGTCGACATCAAGGTCGACCTGCCCGCCTCGACGGCCAAGCCCGCGCAAAGGCCGGAAAAACCGGTGTTCGTCAGCGTCAAGGCCGACCAGAAACTGTATGTCGGCGATGACCAGGTTCCGCAAGCCAGCCAGCTTGGCGCGATGCTCGATGCCAAGACCAAGGGCGACAAGGAAACCACCATCTTCTTCCAGGCCGACAAGGGCGTGGACTACGGTGACCTGATGGAAGTGATGAACACCATGCGTGCGGCCGGCTACCTCAAGGTCGGTCTGGTCGGACTCGAGACGGCAGCCAAGAAATGACAAAGTCGCGGCATATTCTGGCGCGTTATAGCGGTAGCCTGGCGATTGTGCTGGGTCTTCATGCCGTCGCTGTGCTGCTCGCGCTCAACTGGTCGGTGCCCCAGGCTGTCGAACTGCCTCCGGCAGCCATGATGGTCGAACTGGCACCGCTCCCGGAGCCCGCGCCGCCTCCGCCACCGAAGGTCGTCACGCCTCAACCACCCGCGCCGGTCGAAGAGCCGCCGCTGCCCAAGTTGGTGGAGGCCCCGAAGCCGAAGATCGCTGTCGCCAAGCCAGTAAAGCCCAAGGCCAAACCGCAGCCGCCCAAGCCCGAGAAAAAGCCTGAGCCGCCGCAGGAAAAGCCACCGGCCGAAGAAGTGGTCGATACGCCCCCAAGCACCGCGCCACCACAGAAATCCCAGGCACCGGCACCGAGCATTGCGTCCAACAGCAAGGCCCTGCCAACCTGGCAGAGCGATCTGCTGCGTCACCTGAGCAAGTACAAGCGTTACCCCGAAGACGCGCGTCGCCGCGGCCTGCAGGGTATCAACCGTCTGCGATTCGTGGTCGACGGCGAAGGCAAGATCCTGTCGTACTCACTCGCCGGTGGCTCAGGCAGTGCGGCGCTGGACCGGGCCACGCTTGAAATGATCCGCAAGGCCCAGCCGGTACCCAAACCGCCGCAGGAGCTGTTGAACAACGGCAGTATTGAAGTGGTAGCACCCTTCGTCTACTCGCTGGACAGACGCTGATACATTGCTTCTGTCACGTAACGGCAAGTCTGATAACGTGCGTCTATCGATTGCAGCCGCTATGCTGGGGCCGCAACTTCATGGACGCACGTTATGACCCTCACAGAACTACGCTACATCGTCACCCTCGCCCAGGAGCAGCACTTCGGCCATGCCGCCGAACGTTGCCACGTCAGCCAGCCGACCCTGTCGGTCGGGGTGAAGAAGCTTGAGGACGAGCTTGGCGTACTGATCTTCGAGCGCAGCAAGAGCGCGGTGCGCCTGACCCCGGTCGGCGAAGGCATCGTTGCCCAGGCGCAGAAGGTACTGGAGCAAGCTCAAGGTATCCGCGAGCTCGCCCAAGCTGGCAAGAACCAGCTGACGGCCCCCCTGAAAGTCGGTGCCATCTATACCGTCGGCCCCTACCTCTTCCCGCACCTTATCCCGCAGCTGCACCGGGTCGCCCCGCAGATGCCGCTGTACATCGAGGAAAACTTCACCCACGTGCTCCGCGACAAGCTGCGCAACGGTGAACTGGACGCGGTGATCATCGCGCTGCCGTTCAACGAAGCCGATGTCCTGACCTTGCCGCTCTACGACGAACCCTTCTACGTGCTGATGCCGAGCGAGCATCCATGGACCAGAAAGGAAAGCATCGATGCGGCGCTGCTCAACGACAAGAGCCTGCTCCTGCTCGGCGAGGGCCACTGCTTCCGCGACCAGGTGCTGGAAGCCTGCCCGACCCTGACCAAGGGCAGCGAGGGCGCGCGGCACACCACGGTCGAGTCGAGCTCGCTGGAAACCATCCGCCACATGGTGGCGTCCGGCCTGGGCGTGTCGATCCTGCCGCTGTCGGCGGTGCACAGCCACCACTATGCCCCAGGCGTGATCGAGGTGCGCCCGCTGACGTCGCCCGCGCCGTTCCGCACCGTCGCCATTGCCTGGCGCGCCAGCTTCCCGCGGCCCAAGGCCATCGAGATCCTTGCCGACTCGATCCGCCTGTGCTCGGTCGCCAAGCCACCGGCAGACCAGTAGGCCCGCCCCATGACCGAGTTGTCGAAGGTGGCCGTCACCGAGCTCAAGGGTGTTGGCGGGGCCATGGCCGAAAAGCTCGCCAAGGTAGGCCTGGAGAATCTCCAGGACCTGCTCTTCCATTTGCCCCTGCGTTACCAGGACCGCACCCGCGTGGTTCCCATTGGCGCGCTGCGCCCTGGGCAGGACGCAGTGATCGAAGGCGTGGTGAGTGGCGCTGACGTGGTGATGGGCAAGCGCCGTAGCCTGGTGGTACGGCTGGGTGACGGGACTGGCGTGCTCAGCCTGCGCTTCTACCATTTCAGCACTGCGCAAAAGGATGGCCTCAAGCGCGGTACCCACGTGCGCTGCTACGGCGAAGCCCGTCCAGGAGCGTCGGGGCTGGAGATCTATCACCCCGAATACCGAGCCCTCAATGGCGAGGAGCCGGCGCCGCCGGTCGAGCAGACACTGACCCCGATCTACCCGACCACCGAAGGACTGACCCAGCAACGGCTGCGTCTGTTGTGTCAGCAAAGCCTCGCGATGCTCGGCCCTCGCAGCCTGCCCGACTGGTTGCCGGCGGAGATGGCCAATGATTACCAGTTGGCGCCGCTGGATGACGCCATTCGCTACTTGCACAACCCGCCTGCCGACGCCGATGTCGACGAACTCGCCGAAGGCCAGCACTGGGCGCAGTACCGCCTGGCTTTCGAAGAGCTGCTGACCCACCAGCTGTCGCAGCAACGCCTGCGCGAGAGCCTGCGCAGCCTGCATGCGCCCGTGCTGCCCAAGGCCAGCCGCCTGCCCGCGCAGTACCTGGCCAATCTCGGCTTCAGCCCGACCGGTGCCCAGCAACGGGTCGGTAACGAGATCGCCTACGACCTCAGCCAGCCAGAGCCGATGATGCGGCTGGTGCAGGGGGACGTTGGCGCTGGCAAGACGGTGGTGGCCGCCCTGGCGGCCCTGCAGGCACTGGAAGCCGGCTACCAGGTGGCGCTGATGGCGCCGACCGAGATTCTCGCCGAACAGCATTACATCACCTTCAAGCGCTGGCTCGAGCCGCTGGGTCTTCAAGTCGCGTGGCTGGCCGGCAAGCTCAAGGGCAAGGCACGCGCGAGTGCTCTGGAGCAGATCGCCAGCGGCGTGCCCATGGTGGTAGGCACGCACGCGCTGTTCCAGGAAGAAGTCAGATTCAAGCGTCTGGCCTTGGCGATAATCGACGAGCAGCACCGTTTTGGCGTCCAGCAACGCCTGGCCCTGCGCCAGAAGGGCGTGGACGGCCGTCTCTGCCCCCACCAGCTGATCATGACTGCCACGCCCATCCCCCGGACCCTGGCGATGAGCGCCTATGCCGACCTGGACACTTCCGTCCTCGACGAGCTGCCGCCTGGACGGACCCCGGTAAATACCGTGCTGGTCGCCGACAGCCGCCGCTTCGAAGTGGTCGAGCGAGTTCGCGCTGCCTGTGCCGAGGGCCGACAGGCATACTGGGTGTGCACGCTGATCGAAGAATCCGAAGAGCTGACCTGCCAAGCGGCCGAGAGCACCTTCGAGGAGCTGGGCAGCGCCCTTGGCGAGCTGCGGGTGGGCCTTATCCATGGGCGTATGAAGCCGGCCGAGAAAGCCGCCATCATGGCCGAATTCAAGGCCGGCGAGCTGCAGTTGCTGGTAGCCACCACGGTGATCGAGGTCGGCGTGGACGTTCCCAACTCCAGCCTGATGATCATCGAGAACCCCGAGCGCCTGGGCCTGGCCCAACTGCACCAGTTGCGCGGACGTGTCGGCCGGGGCAGCGCGGTCAGCCACTGTGTGCTGCTCTACCATCCGCCTCTGTCGCAGATCGGCCGCGAGCGGCTAGGGATCATGCGCGAGACCAACGACGGTTTCGTCATTGCCGAGAAAGACCTTCAATTGCGTGGTCCCGGTGAAATGCTCGGAACACGCCAGACAGGCCTGCTACAGTTCAAGGTCGCTGACCTGATGCGCGACGCCGACTTGCTCCCCGCAGTGCGCGATGCCGCCCAGGCCCTGCTCGCCCGCTGGCCCGAGCATGTCAGCCCGCTGCTTGACCGCTGGCTTCGCCATGGCCAGCAATACGGCCAGGTGTGATGCCTGCCCCTGAACGGACCAGTTCCCCGGCGGAGCTGATACTACTTGCGAACGTTGAGAAATATGGATACAGACCATGACTGAAGTTGCCCTGGACGCCGCAACCCCACACGCTCCGTCAGTCATTCGGCTGTTGCTCGAAAAGCTCGGGGTCGCCTATCGCGAAATACCCGCGCATGCGCAACTGCCCGCCGCCGCGAAGGTGCAGGCGGTGTTGCTTGACGACGAGGTGGGGGCATTGATGGTGCTCTTTCCGCAAAGCCAGTTACTGGACCTCAAGCGCCTGGCCGAACTGACCGGCCGCACGCTGGTGGCAGTGCCGCTGGCACGCCTGAAACAGATGCTCGACAAGCACGGGCTCAAGAACCTGCCAGCTATTCCGGGGCTCACCAGTTCGCCCTGCCTGTACGAGGAATCCTTGCTCAAGGCCGACAAGCTGCTGATCCAGTCGGGCCAGGCAGATCTGCTGCTCGAGATCGAGCGTGATGCCTTCCGCAGGATGCTCAGCAAGGCCAGCGCCGGCATCTTTGGGGAGAAGGTCATGGACATTCGTCCCAACCTCGACCGCCCGCACGACGACCGCGCGGAAATCACCCAGGCCGTCCGCGCGTTTACCGCCCGGCGCATCCAGCAGCGCCTGGAGCAGACCATCGAGATCCCGCCGCTGGCCGACACTGCGCAAAAAATCATCAAGCTGCGTGTCGACCCCAACGCCAGCATCGATGACATCACCAGCGTGGTCGAAACCGATCCGGCGCTGGCGGCCCAGGTGGTCAGCTGGGCCGCATCGCCTTACTACGCCTCACCGGGCAAGATACGCTCGGTCGAAGACGCGATCGTGCGCGTGCTGGGTTTCGATCTGGTAATCAACCTGGCCCTGGGCCTGGCGCTGGGCAAGACCCTCGCGTTGCCCAAGGACCATCCGCAGCAGGCCACTCCCTACTGGCACCAGTCGATCTACACCGCCGCAGTCATCGAGGGGCTGACCCGCGCCATTCCCCGTGCCGAACGCCCCGAAGCAGGGCTCACCTACCTTGCCGGCCTGCTGCACAATTTTGGCTACCTGCTGCTCGCGCACGTATTTCCGCCGCATTTTTCGTTGATCTGCCGTCACCTGGAGGTCAACCCGCATCTGGGCCACAGCTACGTTGAGCAGCACTTGCTGGGTATCAGCCGCGAGCAGATCGGCGCCTGGCTCATGGGACTCTGGGACATGCCCCAGGAGCTCACCACTGCGCTGCGCTTCCAGCACGATCCGTCCTATGACGGCGAACATGCTGTGTTCCCGAACCTGGTCTGCCTGGCAGTAAGCCTGCTTCGCTCACGCGGTATTGGCTCGGGGCCGGACATGCCAATCCCCGACGAGCTGTTCGAGCGCCTGAACCTGACTCGCGAAAAGGCCGAGAGCGTCGTCACCAAGGTGCTCGAGGCCGAGACGTTGCTGCGTGAACTGGCTTCCCAGTTCAATACGCACTGACGGCTGTCAGGCTTTCTTTCTTGGCTTGAGATACTTCATCAGGCCCTGGAACCAGATCACCAGTGCGGAGTTGCCCTTGATCTGGATATGCTTTTCCTGAATGCCCTGCATGAAGGCCAGCTGCTTGTTGCTGGCCTGCAGGGTGGCGAAGCCGTACGCGGCATCCTTGAAGGCGATGGCAAAGGCTGGCTGCGGATGCAGGCCGCTCTTGCTGGTGACACGCAGGTCACGCACGAAAAAATGCCGGGCGACCTTGCCGTCGAGCGTCTGCATCTGGAACACGAGGTCCTTGTCCTTCAGCTGCTGCTGGAATGCCGGGTTGTTGCGGCTGGCCCTGGCCATTAGCAGGCCCATGGCCCAGAGGAGAAAGCGAAACTTCATGCACGCGCCTCGATACAAAAGTGACTAAAGCGGGCAGTTTATCCTTTTATCGAACGAGAGCTCACGCCGAAAAATACAACGGGCACTCCAGGTGCCCGTTCGTTTTTTCCGTTACGCAAACGCGAGCGATTACTTGGCGGTTTTTTTCTTGCCTGCGGGTTTCGCGGTGCCGACGCTGTCCTTCAGGAACTTGCCGGGTTTGAACGCAACGGTGTTCGAGGCGCGGATCTGTACCGGTTCGCCGGTTTGCGGGTTCTTGCCGGTACGGGCACCACGGTGACGGCCGACGAATGTGCCGAAGCCGACCAGAGTTACGCTGTCCTTGTTGCCGAGCGCGCCGGTGATTTCATCCAGGATGGCGTTGAGTACGGCATTGGCCTTTTCCTTGGTGAGATCGGCTTTTTCAGCGATGGCTGCGGCGAGTTCTGGTTTACGCATGAGTGAAGCCTCTTGGACGGAATTTTTGTTGTTATTGCCGTGCTGCCCAGCGGAGCAGCGCTCAGGCACCGCAGGCTCTAAACTGCGGCAGACCGGAGTGAGAATGGCATGCCGCCAAGGGCCGCGCCAGTCTCTGGCCGGCCAATGTCGCTGCCAGAACAGAGGAAATCCGACAGAACGCCTGTGGATCAGGCCATCAAGGGTGGCAGCTGCCGGTTCAGCGCCAGCTTTTCCATGACCGCCGTGCCCGTCAGCGCGTAGCCCAGCAACTGGCCATTGGCGTCGTGGCACAGGACCTTGAGGTCCGCACCTTCGCCTTCGATGTGCCAGGTGCCGTCATGTCCTTGCAGAGGCGGCGACACCACCAATGGGCACGCCGGGGTCTTGACGGTTATCGGCATGGGCCCATAGGCCACGCTGCTCGGCTTGCCGACGAGGGTCTGCGCCAGGGCCCGCGCGCAGCCCATCAGCGGCATGACATACAGCAGGTTCAGGCCGTCGACCTCGGCGCAGTCGCCGAGGGCATAGATGTTGGCGTGCGAGGTACGCAGCTGCCGGTCGACGACCACGCCGCGATTGACCAGCAGCCCGGCGGCAGCCGCCAGCTCGGTACGCGGCCGCAGGCCGACGGCAGAGACCACCAGGTCGCAGTTGATCACGCTGCCATCGGACAGGTGGGCTTCCAGGCCCTCAGGCTCGCGCTGGAGGCGTGTCACCACCGGCCCGAGATGCAGGCGCACCCCCAGATCTTCCAGTGCGCGCTGCACGGCCCCTGCGGCCGCAGGGTGGAGCAAGGTCGGCATGACCTGCTCACAGGGTGCGACCATCTCGACCTGATAACCGCCCAGGCACATGTCGTTGGCGAACTCGCAGCCGATCAGGCCGGCGCCCAGGATCAGCACGCGCTGCTTGCCGGCGGCGGCAGTGCGAAAGCGTGCGTAGTCCTCTAGGTCGTTGATCGGGAACACCGCATCGGCAGCATTGCCCTCCAGCGGCACCTGCACGGTCTGCGCGCCCCAGGCGAGCACCAGATCGCGGTACGGCACTGCTTCCTCACCAATCCACAAGCGCTTGTGGCCAGGATCGATGCCGCTGATGCGGGTATGGGTGCGGATTTCGGCCTTGAGCTGCTCGGCCATCGCACCTGGCTCGGCCATGCACAAGCCGTCGGCGTCCTTGTGCTTGGAAAAGCCGGTGGAGAGCATGGGCTTGGAGTAGGAGCGACCGTCGTCGGCCGTAATCAACAGCAGCGGTGTCTCGCCATCGAGCTTGCGAAACTCCCGGGCCAGGTTGTAGCCCGCAAGGCCGGTACCAATGATTACCACGGGGGACGTCATGTCGCGCTTCCTCTGTACGTTTGGGAATCAGCCGATGGCGATCATTTCGAAATCGCTCTTGCCGACACCGCAGTCCGGGCACAGCCAGTCCTCGGGTACATCCTCCCAGCGAGTACCGGGCGCGATACCGTCGTCCGGCCAGCCATCGGCTTCGTCATAGATCAGGCCACAGACAATGCACTGCCACTTCTTCATCACATATTTCCTCGAACGACTCAGGCTTGGGCGTGGCCGCTCTACCGGGGGGCCATCACCTGGGCTTTGTACTGACCCTGCCCCCAGTATGCAAGCAGTCGAGGCAACATGCTAAGCTCGCCGCCTCTCTGGCCTGTAACAGCATACCTAACGTGCCGTACGAAACCCCGCAAGCAGCCGCTGTCGCGTGGCTGCCGTATTCAGAGCTGGCTGCCGACGTCGACCAGCCGACCCTCGACTGGCTGTTCGACGAGGGCTCCCTGACCCGCCGCCTGACGCGCCTGTCCAATGATCGTTTCTCGGTTACCCCGCTCTGCGAGGGCTGGCAGCCGCTGCGTGATGACGAGTGCCTGACGCTCGGCCTGCTACCAGGCGAGGAAGGCTGGGTACGCGAAGTGTACCTGCGTGGCGATGGCCAGCCGTGGATCTTCGCCCGCAGCGTGGCGGCCCGCAGCGCGCTGTTGCGTGGCGGCCTGGACCTCGAGGCCTTGGGCAGCCGGTCGCTGGGCGAGCTGCTGTTCTGCGATCAGGCGTTCACCCGCCATCCTATCGAGGTGTGCAGTTATCCACAGCCCTGGCTACCCGCGGATGCGCGCCGCGAAGGGCTTTGGGGGCGCCGCTCGCGCTTCGAACGCGAAGGCTTGAGCCTGCTGGTGGCAGAAGTGTTCCTGCCTGCCTTGTGGCAGACGGCGTCCTTGCCGGAGATCCGCTGATGTACGTGCAACTGCTCAAGTCGCTCAGCCGCCTGCATCCCCGCGCCTGGGACTTCATCCAGCTGAGCCGGATGGACCGCCCGATCGGCATCTACCTGCTGCTGTGGCCTACCCTTTCGGCCGTGTGGATCGCCGGTGGCGGGGCACCAACCCTGGCCAACGTGCTGATCTTCGGCCTCGGCGTGGTGCTGATGCGCGCCGCAGGTTGCGCCATCAATGACTTCGCCGACCGCAAGGTCGACGGCCACGTCAAGCGCACCGCCGACCGGCCCCTGGCGAGCGGCCGGATCAAGCCGCGCGAGGCGCTGGTGCTGTTCGCGATCCTGCTGGGGATGAGCTTCCTGCTGGTGCTGTGCACCAATAGCCGTACGGTGTTGCTGTCTTTCGGCGCCGTGGCGCTGGCCGCTTGCTACCCCTTCATGAAACGCTACACCTATTACCCGCAAGTGGTGCTTGGCGCCGCGTATTCGTGGGGAATCCCCATGGCTTTCACGGCGGCGGGCGGCGAACTGCCGGCCAGCGCCTGGCTGCTGTACATCGCCAACCTGCTGTGGACAGTGGGTTACGACACCTACTACGCGATGGTCGACCGCGACGACGACCTCAAGATCGGCGTGAAATCCACGGCGATCCTGTTTGGCGAGGCCGACCGAGCCATCATTCTGAGCTTGCAGATGCTCTCGCTGGGGTGCCTGCTGCTCGCGGGCAGCCAGTTCGAGTTGGGTGGGTGGTTCCATCTGGGGTTGCTTGCTGCGGCCGCATGCTTTGCATGGGAGTTCTGGTCGACGCGCGGGCTGGACCGGGATTCGTGCTTCAAGGCGTTCCTGCACAACCATTGGGCAGGATTGCTGATTTTTGCAGGAGTAGTGCTCGACTACGCATTGAGTTGAATGCTGGGGGCGCACCGCACCCCCAGACACCTCACCTCACGGCTTGGCCAGGTGCCACACATCCTTCATGCCGTCGCCCGTGGTATCGCCCGCCTTCTTGTCCTTGATGAAGGTATACAGCGGCTTGCCACCATAGGCCCACTGCATCACACCGTCGTCGCGCCGTACCTGGGTCCACTTGCCCTTGGCGGCCTCGTCACCCGGCTTGACCAGCAGCGGTGGCCAGTTCTTGGCGCATTCACCGTTGCACGCCGACTTGTTTTCGGCGTCCTTGTCGAATGTATACAAGGCCATGCCGGCATGATCGACCCACATGCCGTTCTTTTCCTCGGCGTGGTGGGCCGAGGCCACCCCCGGTAATGCCAGCACCGCGAAAAGAGCCAACCAGTTCAGCGAATTTCGAGCCATTGGATTCACCGTTTTTCTCGGGAGGTGGGATTTTCAAGCCTAGCTCAGTAACCGATAGTTGCTACAACGTCACCTGACCTGTCACACGACTGCAATAATTCCGTTATCTAATGCGGGCCAAAGACCCAGATTCCAGGAGAGGTATCGAGCATGGTAGGCAGGAACATTCTGATCGTTGACGATGAAGCGCCCATTCGCGAAATGATCGCCGTTGCATTGGAAATGGCCGGCTATGACTGCCTGGAAGCCGAGAACTCGCAACAGGCCCACGCCATCATCGTCGACCGCAAGCCTGACCTGATCCTGCTCGACTGGATGCTCCCGGGCACCTCGGGCATCGAGCTGGCCCGACGCTTGAAGCGCGACGAGCTGACCGGTGATATCCCGATCATCATGCTCACTGCCAAGGGTGAGGAAGACAACAAGATCCAGGGCCTGGAAGTCGGCGCCGACGACTACATCACCAAGCCGTTCTCGCCCCGCGAGCTGGTGGCCCGTCTCAAGGCCGTGCTGCGCCGCGCGGGTCCTAGCGACACCGAAGCGCCGATCGAGGTGGGCGGCCTGCTGCTCGATCCGATCAGCCACCGCGTGACCATCGATGGCAAGCCGGCCGAGATGGGGCCCACCGAGTACCGTCTGCTGCAGTTTTTCATGACCCACCAGGAACGGGCCTACACCCGTGGGCAGCTGCTCGACCAGGTCTGGGGCGGCAACGTGTATGTCGAGGAGCGCACGGTGGACGTGCATATCCGTCGCTTGCGCAAGGCATTGGGTGAGGCCTACGAGAATCTGGTACAAACCGTCCGGGGCACGGGCTACCGTTTTTCGACCAAGAGCTGATCATAGCTGCGAGCGATACGCTGCAAGCCGCTGTACAAGGACCGTAAATTGAACCAGAACTGGCACGCGACCCTGATTCGTCACATGCTGCTGCTGATCACTGTCTGCTTGCTGGGCGGGCTGGTCACTGGCCATTATGGCTGGAGCCTCACCGCAGGCCTGGCGCTCTACCTGGGCTGGACCCTCAAGCAACTGCTGCGCCTGCACGAATGGCTGCGCCATCACAAGCCCGACCAGCCTCCGCCCGACGGCTACGGTCTCTGGGGCGAGGTATTCGACAGCATCTACCACCTGCAGCGCCGCGACCAACGTGTGCGTGGGCGCCTGCAGGCTGTGATCGACCGCGTACAGGAGTCCACCGCGGCCCTGCGCGATGCGGTGATCATGCTCGACAGCGACGGCAACCTTGAATGGTGGAACCGCGCCGCGGAAACCCTGCTGGGCCTGAAGACTCCTCAGGATGGTGGCCAGCCCGTGACCAACCTGGTGCGCCACCCGCGCTTCAAGGAGTATTTCGAGCAGGAAAACTATGTCGAGCCCCTGGAAATCCCATCGCCAATCAACGACCGCCTACGGGTGCAGCTGCATATAACCCGCTACGGCAACAACGAGCACCTGATGCTGGTGCGTGACGTGACCCGCATCCACCAGCTCGAGCAGATGCGCAAGGATTTCGTCGCCAACGTGTCCCATGAGCTGCGTACACCGCTGACGGTGATCACCGGCTACCTGGAAACCCTGCTGGACAACGTCGAAGCGGTCAATCCGCGCTGGGTCCGTGCGTTGCAACAGATGCACCAGCAAGGCGACCGCATGCAGACGTTGCTCAACGACTTGCTGCTGCTGGCCAAGCTCGAAGCCACCGACTACCCCTCCGACAACCAGCCCGTGGTCATCGACGCGCTGCTGCAGTCGGTAAAAAGCGATGCTCAGGCCCTCTCCGGGCAGCGCAATCAGCGCATTACTCTGGACGCCGAACCCGGCATCCGCCTGAAGGGAAGCGAGGCGGAGCTGCGCAGCGCCTTCTCGAACCTGGTCTTCAATGCCGTGAAGTACACCCAGGACGAAGGGCAGATTCGTATCCGCTGGTGGACCGACGGCCAGGGCGCCCACCTGAGCGTGCAGGATTCAGGCATGGGCATCGATGCCAAGCACCTGTCGCGCCTTACCGAACGCTTCTACCGGGTCGATTCGAGCCGCGCTTCCAATACCGGCGGCACGGGCCTGGGCCTGGCCATCGTCAAGCATGTGCTGCTGCGCCACCGCGGGCGCCTGGAGATCAGCAGCGTGCCCGGCCATGGCAGCACCTTTACCTGCCACTTCGCCCCCGTGCAGATAGTTGGCGACAAGACCGCCTGATCCACAGCCCTTTGCAATTGCGGCGCCAGCCGCTACATTGGCGCTCTTGTGCCAGCGGATGCTGGCACCGCTTTTTTCCCTTTTCCTGAAGACGGACCCCGTAAAACTCCATCATGGACCCTTCCCCTGGTATCAGCTTCTCCTCGCTTTTTGCCGATTTCGGCATGATTCTTTTTGCACTTCTCCTCGTGCTGCTCAACGGATTCTTCGTTGCGGCCGAGTTTGCCATGGTCAAGCTCCGCTCGACCCGGGTGGACTCGATCGCCGAGCTGCATGGCTGGCGCGGCAGCATCCTGCGCAAGGTGCACAACCAGCTCGACGCCTACCTCTCGGCCTGCCAGCTGGGTATCACCCTCGCCTCCCTGGGCCTGGGCTGGGTCGGCGAGCCGGCCTTCGCCCACCTGCTCGAGCCACTGCTCGCAGCGTTGGGGGTGGATTCACCGGAAGTGATCAAGGGCGTCTCGTTCTTTACCGCGTTCTTCGTGATCTCCTACCTGCACATCGTGGTCGGTGAGCTGGCGCCCAAGTCGTGGGCGATCCGCAAGCCCGAGCTGCTGTCACTGTGGACGGCCGTGCCGCTGTACCTGTTCTACTGGGCAATGTACCCGGCCATCTACCTGCTCAACGCCAGCGCCAACGCCATCCTGCGTGTTGCCGGTCAAGGCGAGCCAGGGCCACACCACGAGCACCACTACAGCCGGGATGAGCTCAAGCTGATCCTGCATTCGAGCCGTGGCCAGGACCCGAGCGACCAAGGCATGCGCGTGCTCGCCTCGGCCGTCGAGATGGGTGAGCTCGAGGTGGTCGACTGGGCCAACTCCCGCGAGGACATGATCAGCCTGGACGCTCATGCGCCGCTCAAGGAGATCCTCGCGATGTTCCGTCGGCACAAGTTCAGCCGTTACCCGGTGTTCGACAACGTACGTGGCGAATACACAGGTCTCTTGCACATCAAGGACCTGCTGCTGGAACTGGCCGAACCCGACCATGTTCCACAGACCCTGGACCTGGGCGAGCTCATCCGCCCGCTTGAGCGCGTGTCCCGGCACATGCCGCTGTCGCAGTTGCTTGAGCAGTTCCGCAAGGGCGGCGCGCACTTTGTTCTGGTCGAGGAAGCCGACGGCAAGGTCATCGGCTACCTGACCATGGAAGACGTGCTCGAAGTGCTGGTGGGCGACATCCAGGACGAACACCGCAAGGCCGAGCGGGGCATCCTGGCGTACCAGCCGGGCAAGCTGCTGGTGCGTGGCGACACGCCGCTGTTCAAGGTCGAGCGTCTGCTGGGCCTGGACCTGGACCATATCGAGGCAGAAACCCTTGCAGGCCTGGTGTACGAAACGCTCAAGCGCGTACCCGAGGAAGAGGAAGTGCTGGAGGTCGAAGGCTTGCGGATCATCATCAAGAAGATGAAAGGACCGAAGATCGTGCTGGCCAAGGTGCTCAAGCTCGACTGACCGGTCGCTCCTGCAGGTGTCATGGATTGCCGGCAGTAAAGTCCGGCAATGGGGCCAGGGGCCGCTCGAACTGGTAGGGGATCGACTCCATCGCCAGGCCGACAGCGCGTTGCACTACGAAATGCAGGTGCGGCCCGCTGCTGCGGCCAGTATTGCCCGACCTCGCCAGCAACTCCCCTTGCGCTACCCGCTGGCCCTCGCCTACCGCCACCGAGCCCTGCATCAGGTGCAGGTACACGCCCATGGTGCCGTCGGGGTGCAGGATCCTCACGAAGTTGCCTGAAGGGTGCGTGCCGCGCCCGACCTGAAGGTTCTCCGTCTTGATCACCACGCCGCCACGCGCTGCGATGATCGGCGTGCCTTCGGGCATGGCGATGTCCATTGCGTAGCGTCCCTCGCGGGTGAAATGGCTGTAGCCACCCAGGGGGCCCTGGGACAGCCGAAACGGCCCGCCGCGCCATGGGTAGCGATAACGGAACCCATGTGGCCGTTTGGCCGACCCGCCCGGGATCGCCGGGCGAAAGGAGAATGCCTTGGCGCCAGGGGCGGGCTTGTCGGAATAGGTCACCACGCCCTGCGCGTCTGTGGTCTTGTAGATAGTCACGGCCAGGCTTGGCGCCGAGGCCATGAGCAACAGACAGAACAGCAGCGCAGGTGCTGGCATGGTCGTAGCTGCCTGGCGGATTCGATCTTTCGAAGCCTAGCAGGCGATTTTCCCGGCAGGACAGCAAGTGATCGGCGGCGCTTGCGTACTCTGGATTACGCGCCTGGTACGAAATGCTTCTGCGCGGTTCCGCGGGCAATCAGGCGCGACAGGTAATCGAGCTTCTGCGCATCCTGATCGACAAACTTGAAGGTCAGCTGCAACCAATCGCTATCAGGCTTGGGTTCGAGCGCCGCGACCGCATGCAGGTAACCGTTGAGCCGGGCGATTTCCGCTTGCTCGCCCTGCTCAAGATCCAGCACGGCACCTTCGAGCACTTGGGGCAGTACTTCGCCGCGACGCACCACCAACAGCGCTTCCTTGAGGCTCAGGGCCTTGATCACGCAAGGCTGTGTGCCGCTGGACAAGCGCAGCTGCCCCTGTCCCCGGCCGGCTGGCGCTGCAGCTGCAGGCCTGACTGCAGCGCGCGGGGCCGCAACAGTCGGACTTGCCTTGACGGTCTCCGCCCGCCCGCCGGTCAGTGCATTGAGCGAATCGTTGGCAAACGCCGAGTTGATCCGCGCCGGGCCGTGGGCGACAAGGCTGTCGAGCTTGCCAGCACGGGCAAGGGCTTTCTTGACCTTGGTCAGCAACTGCTCGTTGGTGAACGGCTTGCCGACGAAGTCCGAGACACCGGCCTGGATTGCCTGCACCACGTTCTCCTTGTCGCCACGGCTGGTCACCATGATGAACTGCAGCGCTTTCATCGAGGGCTGTTCGCGGCACCAGGTCAACAGCTCCAGGCCGGACATTTCTGGCATTTCCCAGTCGCACAACACCAGGTCGAAGCTTTCGCGGGACAGCAAGGCCTGGGCCTTGCGGCCGTTGACGGCGTCCTCGAGCGCCATGCCCGGGAAGGCATTGCGCAGGCACTTCTTCACCAGGTCACGGATGAAGGGCGCATCATCCACAACCAGCACATTGACTTTACTCATCGCCACTCCTCTTGAATCCCGACTGCAGCGCAAACGAAAAGCCCGGCCAAAGGCCGGGCGTCGATGCTCGGGGGGCAGCTCTATTTATCGTCCGGAGACGCAGGAACATTAGCGATTTCGGCATCTGTTTCGCGGGTGCCTTCAACTTCGGCCTTCATTCGCTTGAGGCCCAGGTGACGTACGTCTGTACCGCGCACCAGGTAGATCACCAGTTCCGAGATGTTTCGCGCGTGGTCGCCGATACGTTCCAGGGAGCGCAGTGCCCAGATCACGCTGAGCACACGCGAGATCGAGCGCGGGTCTTCCATCATGTAGGTCACGAGCTCGCGCAGGGCAGTCTTGTACTCGCGGTCGATGGTCTTGTCGTACTGAGCCACCGACAGGGCCAGGTCGGCATCGAAACGGGCAAACGCGTCCAGCGCGTCGCGGACCATGTTGCGTACCTGGTCGCCGATATGCCGCACTTCGACATAGCCACGGGGCGACTCGCCCTCTTCGCAGAGCTGGATGGCGCGGCGGGCGATCTTGGTCGACTCGTCGCCAATGCGCTCCAGGTCGATCACCGACTTGGAAATGCTGATGATCAGACGCAGGTCGGAGGCCGCTGGCTGGCGACGGGCAAGAATGCGCACGCATTCCTCGTCGATGTTGCGTTCCATCTGGTTGATCTGTTCATCGACATCACGCACCTGCTGCGCCAGGCCCGAGTCGGCCTCGATCAGCGCGGTGACCGCGTCGTTGACCTGCTTCTCGACCAAGCCACCCATCGCCAGGAGGTGGCTGCGCACCTCCTCGAGCTCGGCGTTGAACTGCTGGGAGATGTGATGGGTAAGGCTGTCTTTGTTGATCATGCTTTCGCTCCGCGAAGAAGCTTCAAGGTGCAAGCTTCAAGCTTCAAGTTTGTCCGTGTCGTGCCTGGAATTCGTGCTCGCCGCCGTTCTTGCAGCTCGCAGCTTGACGCTTGCTGCTGCCCCTAGCCATAGCGACCGGTGATGTAGTCTTCGGTCTGCTTCTTGGCCGGGTTGGTGAACAGCGTATCGGTGTCGCCGAATTCGATCAGTTTGCCCATGTACATGAACGCGGTGTAGTCCGAGACCCGCGCCGCCTGCTGCATGTTGTGGGTCACGATGACGATGGTGTACTTGGATTTCAACTCGTAGATCAGTTCTTCGACCTTCAGGGTCGAGATCGGGTCGAGTGCCGAGCAGGGTTCGTCGAGCAGCAGCACTTCGGGCTCCACCGCGATGGTACGGGCGATCACCAGACGCTGCTGCTGGCCACCGGACAGACCGAGCGCCGACTCATGCAGACGGTCCTTGACCTCGTCCCAGAGCGCCGCACCCTTGAGTGCCCACTCCACGGCTTCATCGAGCACGCGCTTCTTGTTGATGCCCTGGATGCGCAGGCCGTAGACCACGTTTTCGTAGATGGTCTTGGGGAACGGGTTGGGCTTCTGGAACACCATGCCCACCCGGCGACGCAGCTCGGCCACGTCTTCGCCCTTGCGGTAGATGTTGTGGCCATACAGGTTGATCGCACCATCGACGCGGCAGCCATCGACCAGGTCGTTCATGCGGTTGAAGGTCCGCAGCAAGGTCGACTTGCCGCAGCCGGACGGGCCGATGAAGGCGGTCACGCGCTGCTTGGGGATGTTCATGCTGACGTCGAACAGCGCCTGCTTGTCGCCGTAGTACAGGCTCAGGCCAGGCACTTCGATGGCGACGGTTTCTTCGGCCAGGCGCAGGCTCTGCTTGTCGCGGCCCAGGGCAGACATGTCGATGCCGTGGGTATGAGTGTCGTGTTGCATGGTCTTACTCCGTTCGTAGCTGCAAGCTTCGAGCTGCAAGCTGCAAGTTGGGGCAAAGCGGCGTGCAGGGTGCCGCTTGTGGCTTATAGCTTGTGGATCAGCTGTCCAGCGCCTTGTACTTCTCGCGCAGGTGGTTACGGATCCAGACCGCCGAGAGGTTGAGCGTGGCGATGACCATCACCAGCAACAGCGCAGTGGCGTATACCAGCGGCCGCGCGGCCTCGACGTTCGGGCTCTGGAAGCCGACGTCGTAGATGTGGAAGCCCAGGTGCATGATCTTCTGGTCAAGGTGCAGGTACGGGTAGTTGCCGTCCAGCGGCAGCGAAGGTGCCAGCTTGACCACGCCCACCAGCATCAGCGGAGCGACTTCGCCCGCCGCGCGGGCCACGGCCAGGATCATGCCGGTCATCATTGCCGGGCTTGCCATCGGCAGCACGATTTTCCAGAGGGTCTCCGCCTTGGTCGCGCCGAGGGCCAGGGAGCCTTCGCGTACGGTCCGCGGGATCCGTGCCAGGCCTTCTTCGGTGGCGACGATCACCACCGGTACCGCCAGCAGCGCCAGGGTCAGCGAGGCCCACAGCAGACCTGGAGTACCGAGGGTCGGTGCCGGCAGGGCTTCAGGGAAGAACAACCGGTCGAGCGAGCCGCCCAGCACATAGACGAAGAAGCCCAGGCCAAACACGCCGTATACGATCGCAGGGACACCGGCCAGGTTGTTGACCGCGATGCGGATCAGGCGGGTAACCGGGCCCTGGCGGGCATATTCACGCAGGTATATCGCGGCCAGCACGCCGAACGGGGTGACGATGACAGCCATGATCAGGGTCATCATGACCGTGCCGAAGATAGCGGGGAAAATACCGCCCTCGGTGTTGGCTTCACGTGGATCGTCGCTCAGGAACTCCCAGATCTTGGCGAAATAGGTGCCAAGCTTGGTGAAGTTGCCCATGGCATTCGGCTGGTAGGCATGGACCACTTTATCGAGGTTGATCTCGATCTCGCGGCCGTTGCCATCACGCGCCACCAGGCTGTCGCGGCTGAAGTCACTGTGCAGGTCACCCAGGCGCTCTTCGATGGCCTTGTAGCGGCTGTTGAGCGCGGCGCGCTCGGCTTCGATATCAGCCTGCGCGATAGCATCCAGCTTGCCGTCCAGCTCAAGCTTGCGGGTCTTCAGGCGCAGGCGTTCAAGGCCGTGGTTGATGGCTCCGATGTCTTTCTTTTCGAGGTTCTGCAGTTCGCCCGCAAGCTTGCTGGTGCGCGCCAGGCGCGTCTGCAGTTCGGTCCAGGCGGCCTGCCCTTCGGCGACCACCTGGCCATTCTGCTTGACGCTGACCAGGTAGCCATAGAAGTTGCCCCACTCGCGGCGCTCCAGGGCAATCAGGTCGACCGGGGTCTTCTGATCGACCAGCCAGTCACCGACCACCCAACTGAAGTCGCTGCCATTGAGGTCGCGGTTACCGACCTTGACCAGCTCGCGGGTCATGAACTCCGGGCCGTCATCAGGCACCGGCAAGCCGGCACCCTTCAGGCGCGCCAGCGGTACTTGCTCCTTCTGCACCACTTCGCCGACGACGACATGGTCAGCCTGGCCAGGCACCTTGTAGGTGGCCTGGATCAGGTCGGCGGGCCAGAAGTGGCCCAGGCCGCGGACGGCGATCACAGCAAGCAGACCCACGGTCATGATGACGGCGATGGCGACTGCGCCACCGCTCATCCAGACACCGGGGGCGCCGCTCTTGAACCAGCCCTTGAGGGAATCCTTTTTCACGGATCTCTACCTTTCTATCAAAGCGACGAGTATTTCTTGCGCAGACGCTGGCGAATCAGCTCGGCCAAGGTGTTCATCACGAAGGTGAACATCAGCAGCACAAGCGCTGCGAGGAACAGCACGCGGTAGTGGCTGCCGCCGACTTCCGACTCAGGCATTTCCACTGCTACGTTGGCGGCCAGGGTGCGCATGCCTTCGAACAGGTTCATCTCCATGACCGGGGTGTTGCCGGTGGCCATCAGCACGATCATGGTTTCGCCGACTGCGCGGCCCATGCCGATCATCAGTGCAGAGAAGATGCCCGGGCTGGCGGTCAGGATGACCACGCGGGTCAGGGTCTGCCAAGGCGTGGCACCCAATGCCAGGGAGCCCAGGGTCAGGCTGCGCGGCACGCTGAACACGGCGTCTTCGGCGATGGAGTAGATATTCGGGATGACCGCGAAGCCCATGGCGATACCCACCACCAATGCGTTGCGCTGGTCGTAGGTGATGCCCAGGTCGTTGGTGATCCAGAGGCGCATGTCACCGCCGAAGAACCAGGTCTCGAGGAACGGGCTCATGGTCAGCGCTAACCAGCCGGTGAACAGGATCACCGGGATCAGGATCGCCGCTTCCCAGCCGTCCGGTACCCGCAGGCGCAGCGACTCTGGCAGGCGGCTCCAGGCAAAGCCAGCCACGAGGATGCCGATCGGCATCAGCATGAACAGGCTGAATACGCCCGGCAGGTGGCCTTCAAGATAGGGTGCCAGGAACAGACCGGCGAAGAATCCGAGGATGACCGTTGGCATGGCTTCCATCAGCTCGATCACCGGCTTGACCTTGCGGCGCATGCCGGGGGCCATGAAGTAGGCGGTGTAGATGGCGGCGGCGATGGCCAGCGGCGCTGCGAGAATCATCGCGTAGAACGCGGCCTTGAGCGTGCCGAAGGTCAATGGCGACAGGCTCAGCTTGGGTTCGAAGTCGGTGTTGGAGGCGGTCGACTGCCAGACGTACTTGGGTTCGTCGTAGTTCTCGTACCAGACCTTGCTCCACAGCGCGCTCCAGGACACCTCAGGGTGTGGGTTGCGCAGGCTCAGCGGCTGCAGTTTGCCACCTTCCTCGATGAGGATGCGGTTGGCACGCGGCGAAAACGCCAGTACGCCAGCGCCTTCGGTGGCCTGCTCGACCAGCAGGGTACGGTGGGCGGTGCTGTGGAACACGCCGAGCTTGCCGTCGTTGTCCAGGGCAATGAAACCCTTGCGACGCTCCTCGGCATCGATCTGGGCGATCGGCGCGTTGCCCATCTGGAACGAGCGGATATGCTTGAAGCGCTGCTCGCCATCGGGGTCGCGGGCCATGAACCACTGCTGCAGGCCACCCTTGGAGTCACCGAAGATCAGCGAGATGCCGCCCACCAACTGACCGCTGGCGGTGATCTGTGCCTGGCCGTCGTCCAGCAACTTGTAGCGGCCATTGAGACTGTTGTCGCGCAGGCTGAACACGTCTGCCTGGGCGCGGCCGTTGACCACGTACAACCACTGCTGGCGGGGATCGATGAAGATCGACTTCACGGTCTCGGTCATCTGCGGGAGGTCGATACGCTTCTGCTCGGTGCTGACTTCGCCGGTCATCATGTTTTCTTCGCGCGCCAGCGACATGACCTGCAGGTGCGAGCCGGTGGAGCCGGCGACCACCAGGGTCTCGCCGTTGACGTTCAGGCTCACGTGCTCAAGCGCGCGGCCCTGCTCGTCCAGGTTGAAGGGCTCCTGGCCGTAGGGGTAGCCGATGTCGGCGGTGATGGTCTTCTTGTTGTCGGGGTAGGTGATCTTGTAGGTGTGATTGAACACCAGCGCCTGGCCGTTGCTCAGGCCCAGGACCACCAGCGAGCTGCCCGGCTGGTCGGTGCCGATCGAGCTGACCTGGGTACCAGTTGGCAGCGGCAGGTCGACTCGCTTGATCTCGGCAGCAGTCTTGGTATCGAAGAACAATGCCTGTCCCTTGTCGGACACACGCATCCCCACAAGATTCTGCTCTTCAAGCGCAATCAGCAGCGGCTTGCCGGCATCCTGCTGCAGCCAGGTTGGCTCCAGGGCCTTCTTGCTGGTCAACTCGGCGCCCTGGAACAGCGGCAGCACCACGTAGGCCAGGTAGAAGAAGATCAGGGTAATGGCTGCCAGCACGGCAAGCCCGCCCACCAGCACGTACCAGCGGGTGAAGCGATCCTTGAACGCGCGTATGCGGCGCTTGCGTTGAAGTTCCGGCGTATTGAAATCAATCCGCGCGGGAGGAGAATTTTGGGTCATGGTGGAGTTGGCCAGATCATTCATGCGCACACCCTAGCGGTCCCGTATTACAAAAACATGACAATGCAGTGACGCAAGAAAGCCCGCCGCTCAGGGGACCTGGCCACGGACTGCAATTTGTAGGCGATGACTGGTTTCGGCCAGCCATCGCCCGATGACGCTTAGTGCTTGGCGATGTTCGCCGATTGCTCCAGGCCCAGGTCAGCCAGTGCCTTGGCGGCAACCTTGGCTGGCAGTGGGATGTAGCCATCTTTCACCACGACTTGCTGGCCTGCCTGGGACAGGACCAGTTTCACGAACTCGGCTTCCAGCGGGGCCAGAGGCTTGTTCGGTGCCTTGTTGATGTAGACGTAGAGGAAACGCGACAGCGGGTAGGTGCCGTTCAGGGCGTTGGATTCGTTGTCTTCAACGAACTCGGCGCCTTCCTTCTTGGCCAGAGGCACGGTCTTGACGCTGGCGGTCTTGTAGCCGATGCCCGAGTAGCCGATGCCGTTCAGCGAGCTGCTGATCGACTGCACGACCGAAGCCGAGCCAGGCTGCTCGTTGACGTTAGGCTTGAAGTCGCCTTTGCACAGGGCTTCTTCCTTGAAGTAGCCGTAGGTGCCCGACACCGAGTTGCGGCCGAACAGCTGCACTGGCTTGTTGGCCAGGTCGCCGGTCACGCCCAGGTCACCCCAGGTCTTGACGTCAGCCTTGGCGCCGCACAGGCGGGTAACGGAGAAGATCGCGTCGACCTGGGCCATGGTCAGGCCCTTGATCGGGTTGTCCTTGTGCACGAACACAGCCAGGGCGTCGACGGCAACCGGGATGGCGGTAGGCTTGTAGCCATACTTCTGCTCGAACGCCTGCAGCTCGACGTCCTTCATCTTGCGGCTCATCGGGCCCAGGTTGGCGGTGCCTTCGGTCAGCGCGGGTGGCGCGGTGGAAGAGCCGGCAGCCTGGATCTGGATGTTTACGTTCGGGTATTCCTTCTTGTAGGCCTCGGCCCACAGGGTCATCAGGTTGGCCAGGGTGTCGGAACCGACACTGGAGAGGTTGCCCGATACACCGGTGGTCTTGGTGTAGGTCGGGATGGCTGGGTCGACAGCGGCGACCGCATTGGCGGTAGCAACGCCAGCGGCGGCAAAGGTCAGGGCCGCCATCAAACGCTTCAGTTTCATGCCTTGCTCCTAGCACAGATAATTGGGTGTGAAGATAGAACGGGCCCAAGTATCTGCAGGCCGTATGAAGACTCTATGACTCGAATGTGACAATTGGATGAAAGGCCATCACCACTAAAGTGAGGTGGCCTTTACAGGATGTTGCGAGGGCGATGGCAGAGGGGGTGTCAGCGTTTTTTGGCGAGCAGGAACAGTCCTACGAACAGACCAATGGTGCAGATACCCGCCACATAATAAGCGGGCGCCATCGGACTGAACTTGAGCAGGGCTGTCACCACCATCGGCGTCAGGCCACCAAAGATGGCGTACGCCAGGTTGTAGGAAAACGACAGGCCACTGAACCGGACCACCGGTGGGAAGGCCTTGACCATCACGTAGGGCACGGCGCCCACGATGCCGACGCACAGGCCGGTCAGCGCATACATCGGGAACAGCAGTTCGGGATGGCTCCCCAGGGTGTGGTAGAAGGTCCATGACGAAGCCAGCAGCGCCAGGCTGCCGACCACGAAGATCCTGCCTGCCCCAAAGCGGTCGGCGAGGGAGCCGGCGAGGATACAGCCGATGCTCAGCAGCACGATGGCCAGGCTGTTGGCCAGCAGTGAATCTGTGGGGCTTACCTTGTACAGGCTCTGCAGCAGCGCAGGGGTCATCAGGATGATAACCACGATGCCCGCCGACAGCAGCCAGGTCAGCAGCATCGACAGCACGATGGCGCCACGATGATCACGCAACACCGCGCGCAGCGGCACTTCATCGGCCAGGGCCTTGCGTGCCTGCATCTCGGCGAACACCGGGGTTTCGTGCAGCCAGCGCCGCAGGTAGACCGCGAACAGCCCGAACACGCCGCCCAGCAGGAACGGGATACGCCAGGCGTAGTCGGCGACCTCTTCGGCGCTGTAGACCGAGTTGATCAACGTGGCCACCAGCGAGCCAAGCAGGATGCCCGAGGTGAGCCCCGCCGTGAGTGTGCCGCAGGCATAGCCGGTATTGCGCGCCGGCACGTGCTCGGACACGAACACCCAGGCCCCCGGCACTTCACCACCGATCGCCGCGCCCTGGATGACCCGCATCACCAGCAGCAGCAACGGTGCCCAGAGGCCGATCTGCGCGTAGGTAGGCAGCAGGCCCATGATCAGCGTCGGCACGGCCATCATGAAGATGCTCAAGGTGAACATCTTCTTGCGACCGAGCAGGTCGCCGAAGTGCGCCATGACGATGCCGCCGAGCGGTCGCGCCAGGTATCCGGCGGCGAAGATGCCAAAGGTCTGCATCAGGCGTAGCCATTCAGGCATGTCCGCCGGGAAAAACAGTTTGCCGACCACGGTCGCGAAGAAGACGAAGATGATGAAGTCGTAGAATTCCAGCGCCCCGCCGAGGGCGGACAACGACAACGTCTTGTAGTCACTGCGGGTCAATGGCCGCGATGGCTGTTCGGTACTGCTGGGCACGGAGGTCATCGGTGATCTCTTTTAGGTCATGCGGGCCGCTTGGGGCGCGGCTTCTGGCTTGTGGGCAGGTGAAGATAACAAATTGCCCGCCAAGGCTCATAGCGATACAAAACCGGACAGTTATTCGTCCTGGCACGGTCGTCGCTGCCGACACGGGACTATATACTGGCGCTTTGCAGGAAAATGTTGCGTCCCGGGTGGGATGTAGTGCGAAAGCGCCGGTCGGTATGCTCAGGCAGGCTCGCAATGTTTTCCTTGGGCCTGCGGCAAAGGGAAAACAGCGTAGTATGGTGCGGCTGAATCGTTTTTCACGGCGTGATCCTAACGCCAACTCAAAAAGCGTCACGGGTCAGAGGCCCCTCGGCATGATTGAACTCGAACAAGAAGATCCGATTCCCCAAGGCGACCTGGCCTTGCAGATCACCGCATTGCCTCGTGAAACCAATGGTTTCGGCGACATTTTTGGCGGCTGGCTGGTCGCCCAGATGGACCTGGCCGGTACGGCCATGGCGAGCCGAGTCGCGGGCGGCCGGGTTGCCACCGTGGCAATCGATCGCATGGCGTTCCTGGTACCCGTTGCGGTCGGTGCGCAGCTGTCCTTCTACACCCAGACCGTGGAGATCGGCCGCAGCTCGATCCAGATGATGGTCGAGGTGTGGAGCGACGACCCGCTGTCGAGCGAATGGCGCAAGGTCACCGAGGCGGTGTTCGTCTTCGTCGCCATCGACGGCAGTGGCCGCACCCGTTCTGTCCCTCGTCGCTGAGCGGTGGGCGCGGTAAACTCGTTGCCAGGCACAAGGTCCAAGGCCCTACGTCAAACCAACGAGACACGCGCATGGCTACCCCCAAGGTCGAAACGGAAAAACACGGCGAACTGAACTGCTGGCGCATTACCAGCGACCATGCCGAACTGCTGATCGCTCAGCAGGGCGCCCAGGTGCTGAGTTATCAGCGACTGGGGGAGCCACCGCTGCTGTGGTTGAGCGACGAGGCTATCTTCAAGCAGGGCAAATCCGTGCGTGCCGGGGTACCGGTGTGCTGGCCCTGGTTTGGCAACCTGCAGCGCAACCCTCCAGCCGTGCAGGCCATGTTCCGTGGCGAGCAGGCCCCGGCCCACGGGCTGGTTCGCGGCCGCGACTGGCAGTTGCAGGGTATCGATGGCGACGGCGATGCGGTGCGCATCGAGTTCAGTCTTCCCCAGGCCCAGGGCGACCTGCCTGGCTGGCCATACAACGTCGAGCTGAAGCTGGTGATCGAGCTGGGCGAGCGGCTCACCCTCACGCTCACCAGCTACAACCTGGGCAATGACCTCGTCACCATCAGTCAGGCGCTGCACAGCTACTTCGCGGTCAGCGACGTGCGCCATGCGCGAGTCGAGGGTGTGGACGGGCTTGGCTACATCGAGACCCTGGCAGACTGGGAGCAGCGTGAGCAGCAAGGGGACTTGGATTTTGCCGGGGAAACCGACCGGATCTACCTGCAAGCGCCAGCTGGCCTGGCGATTGTCGACCCGCACTGGAACCGGCGGATCACCTTGAACAGTACCGGCTCGCGCTCGGCGGTGATCTGGAACCCCTGGACCGACCGCGCCCGGGAGCTGCCGGACATGGCGGACGATGGCTGGCAGCGGATGTTGTGCATCGAGACGGCGAACGTGTGGGATGACGTAGTGACGCTCAAGCCTGGTGCAACACATGCGCTGAGCGTGACGATCGGCAGCGAGCCGCTCTGACCCCCTGTAGCGGCGGCGGGGACGCCGCCGCTACAGGTCTGCCTCTTCCACCACCCTCACCTTCCCCGCATCCAGCGCGTACGCCGCATCGGCGAGGTCATTGCTGACCTTTTCCACCTTCAGCGTTCCGCTGACCCACAGCGGGGTATAGATGTCGTCGATCTTCAAACCCCGGGGATAGCGCACCAGCACCAGCTGATTGGGCGGCGGTGGCGGGACGTGGATGCAGGCGCCCGGGTACGGCACCAGAAAGAACAGCGTGCTGTTGCCCTTGGCATCACTCTCCAGCGGCACCGGATAGCCGCCCAGGCGGATCTGCTTGCCGTTCATGGCAGCCACGGTCTTGGTCGAATACATCACCGCCGGCAGGCCCTTGCTCTGCTTGAGCCCGCCTTTGTCAGTAAAGGTGCCCATGGCCTCCGGGGAATCGTGGTCGATCTCGGGCATCTGCTCCAGCGCACGCTGGTCCGACATGGGCATCAGCTCGAGCCAGTCGGTTTCAGGAAGCTCGGCACAGGCCAGGCTGCTGGCTAACAGCAGGGGAATGATAAAAAACGCACGCATAAAAAAATGCTCGGCAACACGGAAAGGTTGCCGAGCATTCTAGCGTGCTATCAGCGTTTCTTGATGAGACCGTAGATCACCAGAAGCACGATGGCGCCGATCAGGGCTCCGAGGAAACCTGCGCCTTCACCGGCGCGGTAGATCCCTAGCGCCTGTCCACCGTAGGTCGCCACCAGCGAACCGGCGATACCCAGCAGGATGGTCATGATCCAGCCCATGCTGTCGTCCCCGGGCTTGAGGAAGCGCGCGAGCAGGCCGACGATGAGGCCGATGAAGATGGTTCCGATGATTCCCATGGCTATCCCTCTGAATGGAAGTGGAACATGCCAAAGCGTGGTAAGCGCTTGGCCATACTGCCATTCAGAGGGTTGGTCGGCGCCAGAGGTTCAATCAGTCTGCGATCAGACGTTCGACTTCGGCGATCTTCTGCTCGAGGCTGGCCATGTCCGCACAGCGCAGGGTGGCGTGGCCAACCTTGCGGCCGACCTTGAAGGCCTTGCCGTAGTGGTGCAGATGGCACTCGTCGATAGCTACGACCTTGTCCACCGCTGGCACTTCACCGATGAAGTTGAGCATGGCGCTTTCGCCCACCTTCGCGGTCGAGCCCAGCGGCAGGCCGGCAACGGCGCGCAGGTGGTTCTCGAACTGGCTGCACTCGGCGCCTTCGATGGTCCAGTGACCCGAGTTGTGGACTCGCGGGGCGATTTCGTTGGCCTTGAGGCCGCCGTCGACTTCGAAGAACTCGAACGCCATGACGCCGACATAGTCCAGCTGCTTGAGCACGCGGCCGGCGTAGTCTTCGGCCAAGGCCTGCAGCGGATGTGACTGGCTGGCCACCGAAAGGCGCAGGATGCCGCTCTCATGGGTGTTGTGCACCAACGGATAGAAGCGGGTTTCACCATCACGGGCACGCACCGAGATCAGGGAGACCTCGCCGGTGAAGGGCACGAAGCCTTCAAGCAGGCATGGCACGCTACCAAGCTCGGCAAAGGTATCGACGACGTCCTCGGCGGTGCGCAGAACCTTCTGGCCCTTGCCGTCATAACCCAAGGTGCGGGTCTTGAGCACGGCCGGCAGGCCGATGCTGGCCACGGCGGCGTCGAGATCTCCCTGGGACTGGATGTCGGCGAATTCAGGGGTCGGAATGCCCAGGTCCTTGAACATGCTCTTCTCGAACCAGCGGTCGCGAGCGATGCGCAGTGCATCGGCGCTTGGATACACCGGGACGAACTGGGAGAGGAAGGCCACGGTTTCAGCCGGGACGCTCTCGAACTCGAAGGTCACCAGGTCGACTTCGTCGGCCAGCTGGCGCAGGTGCTCCTGGTCGCCGTAATCAGCGCGCAGGTGTTCGCCCAGGGGCGCTGCGCACGCATCCGGCGCGGGGTCGAGGAAAGCGAAGTTCATGCCCAGCGGGGTGCCCGCCAAGGCCAGCATGCGGCCCAACTGGCCACCACCGATTACACCGATTTTCATGCTCTTGACCTCAAGCCTGACGCGGATCTGGATTGTCCAGAACAGTATCGGTCTGCTCGGTGCGGAACTGCTTGAGCGCCGCGTGATACTCGGGGTACTTGGCACCCAGGATGCTCGCCGAAAGCAGCGCGGCGTTGATCGCACCTGCACGGCCGATGGCAAGCGTGGCAACCGGCACGCCGGCGGGCATCTGCACGATCGACAGCAGCGAGTCGACGCCCGACAGCATCGACGACTGCACCGGCACGCCCAGCACCGGCAGGTGAGTCTTGGCGGCGCACATGCCTGGCAGGTGGGCAGCGCCACCGGCACCGGCAATGATCACCTCGATGCCACGCGCTTCGGCCTCTTCGGCGTACTGGAACAGCAGGTCCGGGGTACGGTGGGCGGAAACCACCTTCACCTCGTAGGGAATGCCGAGCTTTTCCAGCATATCGGCGGTGTGGCTAAGGGTGGACCAATCGGACTTGGAGCCCATGATCACGCCAACCAGTGCACTCATCGTCGAGCCTCTTCGCTTGTGCGCCCGCAGGCGCGTCAAAAAACAACAAGCCACGCGGGATGACCGGCGTGGCTTGTTATGCTAATTCGAGGTCGGGCGAGCCGACCGAAGGCCGCGCAGTATAACGTAACGAAGTGCATTTAAGGCACCCCGGCGACCAACTGTCAGGCCTTATTTTTCGGGGCTTTGGCTGACTTTCAGGTCAGGCGTGCCGGCAGCGTTGCCTTCGAGCTTGCGCCAGAGCAACCGCACGTTCGCCTTGCGTACCAGAGCGCAACGGTACAGGCGAATCTCCAGCGGCACGTGCCACTGGCCCTGACCGCAGATCACCAGCTCCCCCCGCTCGAGCTCGCCCCGCAGCGACAGGCGCGGCACCCAGGCGATGCCCAGGCCTTCGAGCGCCATGCTCTTGAGGCTGTCGGCCATGGCGGTCTCATAGACAGTGGTGTAGCGCAGATTGCGCTGGCGAAGCAGCAAGTTGACCGAGCGGCCGAGGAAGGCTCCGGCACTGTAGGCCAACAGTGGCACGCTGCCCTCGCCCTCCAGGTCGAACAACGGACGGCCTTCGGCATCGGCTGCACACACCGGCACCATCTCGGTGTGGCCCATGTGCAGCGAGGGAAAGATCTCCGAGTCCATCTGCAGCGCAGCGTCCGGGTCATAGAAAGCCAGCATCAGGTCGCAGCCACCTTCGCGAAGGGCGTGCACGGCATCACCGACGTTGGTTGCTACCAGGCGGGTCGCCAGATTCATGCCGTCGTTGCGCAACTGCGCCACCCAGCGGGGGAAAAAACCCAGCGCCAATGAGTGCGCAGCGGCGACCTGGATCACCTCGCCCTGCCCGCCTTCAAGATGATGAAGATGCCGTAGAACTTCGCCCAACTGGTCGACAACGGTACGGGCCGTGACCAGAAACAGCTGCCCTGCCTCGGTCAGCTCGACCGGAGTGCGGGAACGATTCACCAACGTCAGCCCCAACGCTGCTTCGAGGCTGCGTATCCGGCGGCTGAAAGCCGGCTGGGTCACGAAACGCCGCTCGGCCGCCTTGGAAAAACTGCGGGTAGCGGCCAGGGCGCTGAAATCTTCCAGCCATTTGCTCTCGAGGTTCACTGCACTTCTCCAGGAATGCACCAAAATGGAACACGCACGAATATCAGTTGGCGTCACATTAATCATTATGCCGTTTGCGCATAGGTTAGCGACTAACAGCATTGGCCGCAAAAACGGCCCAGGCCTAGCATTGGCGGCATTCCGGCATGTGCCGGGCCAAAACCGAGATGATATCCGTCATGTCCTCCGTTGCATCGTTCCGCGTCGAAAAAGACCTGCTTGGTACCCTTGAAGTCCCTGCCGATGCCTACTTCGGCATCCAGACTCTGCGCGCTGCCAACAACTTCCACCTCTCCGGTGTGCCGCTGTCGCACTACCCCAAGCTGGTCGTGGCGCTTGCCATGGTCAAGCAGGCGGCTGCTGACGCCAACCGGGAGCTGGGTCACCTGAGCGATGCCAAGCACGCTGCCATCAGCGAGGCCTGTGCCCGTCTGATCCGCGGTGACTACCACGAGCAGTTCGTGGTCGACATGATCCAGGGCGGTGCTGGTACTTCCACCAACATGAACGCCAACGAAGTCATCGCCAACATCGCGCTGGAGGCCATGGGCCACCAGAAGGGCGAATACCAGTACCTGCATCCGAACAATGACGTGAACATGGCGCAGTCGACCAACGACGCCTACCCGACGGCGATCCGCCTGGGTCTGCTGCTCGGTCACGACGCCTTGCTGGCCAGCCTCGACAGCCTGATCCAGGCCTTCGCTGCCAAGGGCCAGGAGTTCGACCACGTACTGAAGATGGGCCGTACCCAGCTGCAGGACGCCGTGCCAATGACTTTGGGTCAGGAATTCCGCGCCTTCGCCACTACCATGACCGAAGACCTGAACCGCCTGCGCACCCTGGCGCCTGAGCTGCTGACCGAAATCAACCTGGGCGGCACCGCCATCGGAACCGGCATCAACGCCGACCCTGGCTACCAGATGCTGGCCGTCCAGCGCCTGGCACTGATCAGCGGCCAACCGCTGGTCCCGGCTGCCGACCTGATCGAAGCCACCTCCGACATGGGCGCCTTCGTGCTGTTCTCCGGCATGCTCAAGCGCACCGCGGTCAAGCTGTCGAAGATCTGCAACGACCTGCGCCTGCTGTCGAGCGGCCCGCGCACCGGCATCAACGAAATCAACCTGCCAGCACGCCAGCCGGGCAGCTCGATCATGCCAGGCAAGGTCAACCCGGTGATCCCGGAGGCCGTCAACCAGGTGGCCTTCGCCATCATCGGCAACGACATTGCCCTGACTTTCGCAGCCGAAGGCGGCCAACTGCAGCTGAACGTCATGGAGCCGCTGATCGCCTACAAGATCTTCGACTCGATCCGCCTGCTGCAACGCGCCATGGACATGCTGCGCGAGCACTGCATCGTCGGCATCACTGCCAACGAACAGCGCTGCCGTGAACTGGTCGAGCACTCGATCGGCCTGGTCACCGCCCTGAACCCGTACATCGGCTACGAAAACGCTACCCGTATCGCCCGAATCGCGCTCGAAAGCGGCCGCGGTGTGCTGGAACTGGTACGCGAGGAAGGCCTGCTGGACGAAGCGATGCTCAATGACATCCTGCGTCCGGAAAACATGATTGCTCCACGTCTGGTTCCGCTGAAGGCGTAACCGACTGTTGTGAACGCTCACCAGGTTTGAGGGACTAGACACCTCTCGACCCTTTGAGGCCCGAAGCGAAAGTTTCGGGCCTTTTTTTATTTCCAGGCGACTTCATACCTGCAACCCGTGCTGAATCGGTCAATCCCTACAGACTTGCGCATCTTTGGTGCGTATAGTGCCCGCCCTCTCGCCTGGGGAGACCTGCGCCAGGCGCATGCATACCGGGCCAGACGCACACTTCTATGCACTCAAGCGGCGAACAACGCCGTTCGCCAGCGGTTAAAGCGAGGAAAACTCCATGCTTGAAGTCATCAACGACTTCCTCTCGGGCAAGGTACTGATCGTGCTGATTGTCGGTTTGGGCAGCTATTTCACGATCCGCTCGCGTTTCGTACAACTGCGTCATTTCACCCACATGTTCTCGGTTTTTCGTGAGAGTCTGCGCAGCAGCAGCGACCAGGTGAGCTCGTTCCAGGCGCTGATGCTGAGCCTGGCCGGCCGGGTTGGCGCAGGTAACATCGCCGGGGTGGGCATCGCCGTGACCCTCGGCGGGCCAGGGGCTGTCTTCTGGATGTGGGTCACGGCACTCGTCGGCATGTCCAGCAGCTTCTTCGAATGCACGCTCGGCCAGCTCTACAAGCGCTGCGACAGTGATGGCCAGTATCGCGGCGGTCCGTCGTTCTACATCCAGCATGGCCTGGGCAAGCGCTGGCTGGGCCTGGTCATGGCGTTCCTGCTGCTGGTGACCTTCGGCCTCGCCTTCAACGGGTTGCAGGCTCATGCCGTCACTCATTCGCTTAACGACGCCTTCGGCCTGCCCACCGCCTATACCGGCATTGGCCTGGCTGTCCTGCTGGGGCTGGTCTTCGTTGGCGGCATCAAGCGCATCGCCGCAGTGGCCGACCTGCTGGTACCGATCAAGACGCTGGCGTACATCGCCGTCACCCTGTACGTCATCGTGCTGCAGTTCGACCAGGTGCCGGCCATGCTCATGACCATCGTCAGGAGCGCCTTCGGTCTTGACCAGGCGTTTGGCGGCCTTATCGGTGCTGCCATCGTCATGGGCGTGAAGCGCGGTGTATTCGCGAACGAAGCCGGCCTTGGCAGCGCGCCCAACGTCGCGGCGGTGGCCCAGGTCGAGCATCCGGTGGCCCAGGGTGTGATCCAGGCGTTCAGCGTGTTCCTCGACACGTTCATCATCTGCACCTGCACGGCGCTGCTGATCCTGCTGTCGGGCTTCTACACTCCAGGCTTCGAAGGGGACGGCATCGCCCTGACCCAGAATTCCCTGGCGGCGGTAGTGGGTGACTGGGGCCGGATCTTCATCAGCGTCGCCCTGGCGCTGTTCGTGTTCACCTCGATTCTCTACAACTACTACCTTGGCGAGAGCAACCTGCGGTTCATGATTGGTGAAAACCGCATGGCGCTGATCGGTTTCCGCGCCCTGGTGCTGGTGTTGATCTGCTGGGGTGCTGTGGAAGACCTGGGCACGGTATTCGCCTTCGCCGACATCACGATGACCATGCTGGCGTTCGTCAACCTGATCGCCCTGGCGCTGCTGTTCGGCATCGCCATGCGCGTGCTGCGAGACTACGACAACCAGCGTGCCGCCGGGATCAAGGTGCCGGTGTTCGATGCGGCCCAGTTCCGCGACCTGGACCTCGACAAGCGCGCCTGGCCGGAGCGGTAAGCGCGGCCTGTGTAGGAGCGGCCTCGTGCCGGGACGCCGGACCGCGCGAAGCGGCGCCCTAGGGGCCGTATAACCTGCCCCCGCGGAGTGCCTGACACACTAAATTGGCAAGTTTTACGGCGCCCGCGGGCCCGGTTCGCGCGGCCCGGCGTCCCGGCGGCCCGGCGTCCCGGCGTCCCGGCGTCCCGGCGTCCCGGCGTCCCGGCACAAGGCTGCTCCTAAAATCTGCCAATTTCAGAAAGTTAAGCCTGAAGGGCACCTCTGACAACATGGAAAATTCGTCAATCAATAGAGGATTTTTCTACACCTTGTTCCAGGCTTTACGCAGCCGCAGGAGAGCTTCGGCTATATCGCGCTCAGGTACCGCAGCAAAGCCGAGGACCAGACCGGCGCGCTTATCCACAGGGGCCTCGGGGCTGTCCAGCCAGTAGCTGCTCAGCGGGTTGATCTCCACGCCTGCGGCTTCGGCCTTCGCCACAAGCTCCTTTTCGCGGCTGAAGTTATCCACATCCACTTTCACGTGCAGTCCAGCGTCTACCGCCGGCATCGGCCCAACCCCAGTAATATGCGTAGGCCATCCCGCCTTCAGCACATCACGCCGCGCCAAGGCCGCACGGCGCATGCGGCGAATATGCCGCTGGAAATGCCCCTGGGCCATGAACTGCGCCATCACCACTTGGGTACTGACTTCTGAATGCCTGACCGCCAACGCCCGTGCCTGGGAGAAAGGCTGTGCCAACTGCGGCGGCAGGACCAGATAGCCGAGGCGTAACGCTGGGAAGGCGATTTTTCCAAAGGTGCCGACATAGATCACTCGCCCCTGCCGATCGAGCGCGGCCAGTGGCGCCAGTGGTGCGCCTGTATAGCGATATTCGCCGTCGTAGTCGTCCTCGATGATCCAGCCATCGTTGCGCTCGGCCCAGGCCAGCAGCGCCAGGCGCCGGCCCAGGCTCATGGTTATCCCGGTCGGGTACTGGTGAGCCGGGGTGACATACGCCAGCCGGCACCCGCCCAGTTCAGCCAACCGCTCACAGTCCAACCCTTCGTTATCCACAGGCACACCGTTTACGTGCGCACCTGTCATTGCGAATGCATTGCCCGCAGCGCGATAGCCGGGATTCTCCACCGCCACCCGGTCCCCGGGCACCAGCAGCATCTGTGCACAAAGGCTGATGGCCTGCTGTGCGCCACTGGTGATCACAATTTGTTCAGCGGTACATGACAGGCCACGAGATCGCCGCATGTACGTGGCGATCAACTCGCGCAGCAGCCGCTCCCCTGCCGGGTCCCCATAACCCAACTGCGCAGGATCCGGATTTCGCCAGTAAGCCGCCTGTAGCCTGGCCCATATCGAAAAGGGAAACAGATCGAAGGCAGGTACACCCACCCGGAATGCCCGGGGACTACCTGATTTAGGTGACGGCAAATGGTGATTTTTCAGACGCTCGAGTGGCTCACAGAATGCCACTGAGCTGGATAAATCCTCAGTATTGCCTGAAGAAATTGTGGATAAACTTGTTGATAACCCAGGGTATAACCCTGTGGACAGTTGTGTGGATAGTTTTGGCAGCTGGCTCACATAGGTGCCATCCCCTACCCGGCTCGCGACAAAGCCTTCTGCATACAATTGCTCGTAAGCGCGAACCACACCATTGCGAGACAACCCCAGGATGGCCGCCAGGTCGCGCGTGGCAGGCAGACGGGTACCACTGCTCAGCCGCCCATCCAGAATCCGCAAGCGGAGAGCTTGATACAGCTGGTTGCTCAAGCCACGGCGACGGTCCAGCACGATACCCGCAGGATCGAACGGCAGCATGATGGAAGCCTCAGTCACGACATTGGATCTATGAAATTAGCGGTAAATGGATCTTACCCAGAACCAATAGCGTGCCTAGCATGGAGCGATTCGACAAGGACACGCTCATGTACAACGCCAAGGCCCATAAAGAGAACAACCTCGAAAGCCTGCACCAGCAGATGCTGCAGACCCGACTTGCCGTACTGGTAACCCATGGCGGGCAAGGCTTGCTGGCAAGCCATATACCGGTCCTGCTGGTTCCCGATGAGGGTCCCAATGGCACGGTCTACGCTCATCTGGCCCGCGCCAATCGACAGTGGCTGGAACTGGGAGGCGGTGGCGAGACCTTGCTGGTGTTTCCCGGCCCGGACGCCTATGTCAGCCCCGCCTATTACCCCAGCAAAGCCCAGGACCCACGCACAGTGCCTACCTGGAACTACCTGGCGGTGCACGCCTATGGCCACGCCGAGGTCATCCAGGAGGGCCCGCGCCTGCTGGATATCGTCCACCGCCTGACCGACCGCCACGAGCAAGGCCGCCCCGATCCATGGCAGGTCAGCGATGCGCCCACCGACTACATTGAAGGAATGCTGCGCGCCATCGTCGGCGTGCGGTTGCCCATCGAACGTCTGCAGGGCGCGCGCAAGCTCAGCCAGAACCGTTCTGCGGCCGACATCGGAGGCGTGCGCGCTGGGCTGGCCGCCAGCGCCGATCCACTGGACAACCAACTTTCGGCGCATATGCGCCCGCTGTGAAGGAACCACCCAATGCCAGAAGTCACTCTCCGCCCGGTCAATATCAACGACCACGCTGCCTGGCTGCCGCTGTGGCAAGCCTACCTGCGCTTTTATGAAACCCGCCTGGCGGACGAAGTCAGCGCCAGCACCTGGCAACGCCTGCTCGATCCCACGGAACCGACCCACTCTGCTCTGGCCTGGGTCGATGGCAAGGCGGTGGGCATGGTCAACTGGATCTATCATCGTTCCAACTGGAGCATCGAGAACTCCTGCTATCTGCAAGATCTCTATGTCGACAGCCAGGCGCGGGGCCTGGGGATCGGCCGTCAGCTGATCGAACATGTCTATGCGCAGGCCAAGGACCTCGGGTGCACCAAGGTGCATTGGCTGACCCACGAGACCAATGCCACGGCGATCGGACTCTATGAACAGGTGGCCGAACGCCCAGGCTTCATCCAGTTTCGCAAAGCTATCTGAGCCAGGAGCCAATCATGAATGATGCGTTACAGTGGAAACCCGCGAAGGTGCCTCAGCCACAGACCCTCGCCGGCCGTTTCATCCGTCTCGAAAAGCTCGACCCGCGGCGCGACATCGATGCGTTGTGGGAGGTGTTCCAGGGCGAGGATGCCGACCCCGCGCTGTGGAAGTACCTGGCCTATGGGCCCTTCACCGAGCGGGAAGGTTTCGGCGACTGGATCGATAGCAACGCTGCCAGCCGTGATCCGCTTTTTTTCAGCGTCATCGACCTGGCGAGCGGCAAGGCCCAAGGCATACTCAGCCTGATGTCGATCGTACCGGAACAAGGCCGGATCGAGATCGGTCATGTCACCTTCGGCGCTGCCATGCAGCGCACCCCCAAGGGGACCGAAGCCATCTACCTGCTCGGCAAGCTGGCCTTCGAGCTGGGCAACCGGCGCCTGGAATGGAAGTGCAACAACGAGAATGCCCGCTCAAAGCGTACGGCCGAGCGGTGTGGGTTCACTCTTGAAGGGGTGTTCCGCAAGCACATGGTCATCAAGGACCGTAACCGCGACACCGCGTGGTACTCGATTACCGATGATGAGTGGCCAGCAATCGCGGCACGGTTTGAAGCATGGCTGAGCCCGGAGAACCAGGCTGCCGGGGGCCAGCTGAAGTCTCTGGAAAGTTGCCGCAAGCCATGAAAAAGGGGAGCATTCGCTCCCCAGAGGTAAAACATTTCCAGGTGAGATCTTCGATCAGCCCTCGATCTCGATCAGGATCTCGCCTGGGTTGACTCGGTCACCCTTGGCCACGTGGATGGCAGTGACCTTGCCGGCAATGGCCGCCTGGACCTCGGTCTCCATCTTCATCGCTTCGGTGATCAACACCGCCTGGCCGACCTTGACCGTGTCGCCCTCCTTGACCAGCACATCGACAATATTGCCTGGCATGGTGGTGCTGACGTGCCCCGGCGCGCTGGCTTGCTTGCGCTTGCTGCTGCCGCCGCTGACAAACTCGTTGAGCGGCTCGAACACCACTTCCTCAGGCATGCCGTCGATCGACAGGTAGAAATGACGCTTGCCCTCGGCCTTGACGCCGACACCGGTGATGTCGACGCGGTAGGTTTCGCCGTGCACATCGATGACGAACTCGGTCGGTACACCTTCGCCACCGGCCGACGCCACGGCGCCAGCCTCGGGAATCGGCAGCAGCACTTCGGGGACCAGGGTGCCGGCTTCACGTTCTTCGAAGAACTTGCGCCCGATGTCCGGGAACATGGCGTAGGTCAACACGTCTTCTTCGCTACGGGCCAGCTCGCCGATGTCGCCGCGCAGCTTGCTCATCTCTGGCTTGAGAAGATCGGCCGGGCGTACGTCGATCAACTCTTCGCTGCCGATGGCCTGGCGGCGGAGTTTCTCGTTGATCACGCCTGGCGCCTTGCCGTAACCGCCTTGCAGGTACAGCTTCACTTCGTTGGTGATGGTCTTGTAGCGCTCGCCGGCCAGCACGTTGAAGAACGCCTGGGTGCCAACGATCTGCGAGGTGGGGGTCACCAGCGGCGGGAAACCGAGGTCTTCGCGCACCCGTGGAATCTCCGCGAGCACTTCGCCCATGCGGTTGAGCGCGCCCTGCTCCTTGAGCTGGTTGGCGAGGTTGGAAATCATCCCGCCCGGCACCTGGTTGACCTGCACGCGAGTGTCAACGGAGGTGAATTCGCTTTCGAACTGGTGATACTTCTTACGCACTGCGTAGAAGTACAGGCCGATTTCCTGCAGCAGCTCCAGGTCCAGGCCGGTGTCGAACTCGCTGCCCTTGAGCGCGGCGACCATCGACTCGGTACCCGGATGGCTGGTGCCCCAGGCGAAGCTGGAAATGGCGGTGTCGATATGATCGGCGCCGTTCTCGACTGCCTTGAGCTGGCACATCGCGGCCAGGCCAGCAGTGTCATGCGAGTGGATGAATACCGGCAGCGACTGCTCGGCCTTCAGGGCCTTGACCAGTTCGCCGGTGGCGTAAGGGGTCAACAGGCCAGCCATGTCCTTGATCGCCAGCGAGTCGCAACCCATGGCTTCCATCTGCTTGGCCTGGGCGACAAAAGCGTCGATGGTGTGCACGGGGCTGGTGGTATAGGCGATGGTGCCCTGGGCATGCTTGCCGGAGGCCTTGACCGCTTCGATGGCCACGCGCAGGTTACGCACGTCGTTCATGGCGTCGAAGATACGGAAAACGTCAATGCCGTTGACCGCTGCCTTGGCTACGAATGCCCTGACCACGTCGTCGCTGTAGTGGCGGTAGCCGAGCAGGTTCTGGCCGCGCAGGAGCATCTGCAGGCGGGTGTTGGGCAAGGCCGCGCGCAGCTTGCGCAGGCGCTCCCACGGGTCTTCCTTGAGGAAGCGCAAGCAGGCGTCGAAGGTCGCGCCCCCCCAGCATTCAAGCGACCAGTAGCCGACCTTGTCGAGCTTGTCGCAGATCGGCAGCATGTCTTCGGTACGCATGCGGGTGGCCAGCAGGGACTGGTGGGCGTCGCGCAGGATTGTGTCGGTTACGAAAATTTTCTTGGACATTATGGGTTCCTCACAGGCCTGCGTGGGCGGCGATGGCGGCGGCGATGGCCAGGGCCAGCTCTTCGGGTTTGCGCTTGATCGAGTAGTTGGTCAGTTCGGGATGGCTTTCGACAAAGCTGGTATTGAACTGGCCGCTACGGAATTCCGGGTTGCGCAGGATTTCCTGGTAATAGGCAGCGGTGGTCTTCACCCCCTGCACACGCATGTCGTCCAGGGCCCGCAGGCCGCGGTCCATGGCTTCTTCCCAGGTCAGTGCCCAGACCACCAGTTTCAGGCACATCGAATCGTAGTACGGTGGAATGGTGTAGCCGGTATAGATCGCGGTATCGGTACGCACCCCGGGGCCGCCGGGTGCGTAGTAGCGGGTGATCTTGCCGAAGCTTGGCAGGAAGTTGTTCTTCGGGTCCTCGGCATTGATACGAAACTGCAGGGCGTAGCCGCGGTGCTGGATATCTTCCTGCTTGATCGACAGCGCCAGGCCCGAGGCAATACGGATCTGCTCGCGGACAATATCGATGCCGGTGATTTCCTCGGTGATGGTGTGTTCCACCTGCACACGGGTATTCATCTCCATGAAGTACACCTCGCCATCAGCGAGCAGGAACTCCACGGTACCGGCGTTTTCGTACCCGACTGCCTTGGCCGCGCGCACCGACAGGTCGCCGATGTAGGCGCGCTGTTCGGGGGTCAGCTGGGGGCTCGGGGCAATCTCGATGAGCTTCTGGTTACGCCGCTGGATCGAGCAGTCACGCTCGAACAGGTGCACCACGTTGCCAAAGCTGTCACCGAGGATCTGCGCTTCGATGTGCTTGGGATTGACGATGCATTTTTCGAGAAACACTTCGGCCGAGCCAAAGGCCTTGGTGGCCTCGGAAATGACCCGTGGGAAGGCCTGCTCCAGCTCTTCGGCACTGTTGCAGCGGCGAATACCGCGCCCACCGCCGCCCGAGGTAGCCTTGAGCATCACCGGATAACCGATGCGCTCCCCCTCTTGAAGGGCTTCGTGGATGTCGGCAACGTTGCCTTCGGTGCCTGGGGTCACCGGTACACCGGCCTTGATCATGCTGCGGCGCGCTTCGGTCTTGTCGCCCATGCGGCGAATGACTTCGGCGGCCGGGCCGATGAACTTGATCCCGCGCTCTACACAGATGTCCGCCAGTTCAGCGTTTTCCGACAAGAAGCCATACCCCGGATGCAGTGCATCGCAACCCGTCTCCACCGCGAGGTTCACCAGCTTGCGCGGGTTGAGGTAGCCGGCCAGCGGCTCCGCCCCGATGCTGTATGCCTCATCGGCACGCTTGACGTGCAAGGCATGACGGTCGGCGTCGGAAAAGATCGCAACAGAGCGAATGCCCATTTCGGCGCAAGCGCGCACGATCCGAACTGCAATTTCACCCCGGTTGGCGATCAGGATTTTTTTTATCACTTGGATTCTTCCCAAAGCCGATGGAACACACGAGCCGGCAACACCGGTCGGCGCGGGACCAGACGTCGCTGGCCAGTCGCATATTCACCCTAGCGCTGAAGATGGATAAACAAAAATCAATATTTGTTAGAGGCTGCATAAGCAAAAACTTATACTGGTGTTACAAAGTTTTGCTGGAGAGTGAGGAAAATGCGTAAGTCATTGATGCGTATGACATTGCGTCAATTGCAGATCTTCAATGAGGTGTGTGATTTACGCTCTTACAGCCGTGCGGCGGAGGAGATGTCGCTGACACAACCGGCCGTAAGTCTACAGATCCGCCAGCTCGAAGAGCTGGTTGGGCAGCCCCTTTTCGAATATGTCGGCAAGAAACTGTACCTCACCGAGGCCGCGGAAGCGCTGCAGCGAGCCAGCCGGGATATCTTCGGCCGGCTCGAGAACCTCGACATGCAGTTGTCGGACATGCAGGGATCACTGCAGGGTCAGCTAAAACTGGCGGTCGAATCCAGCGCCAAGTACTTCGTGCCACACCTGTTCGCCGCCTTCAAGCAGCTTCACCCTGAGGTCAATCTCACCCTTACCGTAGTGAACCGTGCCCAGGCGATTCGCAGGCTTTCGGACAACCGTGACGACCTGATCATCATGTCCATGGTGCCCCAGGACATGGGCCTGGAATTCCTGCCCTTTCTCAATAACCCCATAGTTGCTGTGGCGCCCCCCGATCATCCGCTGTGCAAGCTCGAACGCCTGCGCCTGCAAGACCTGGAGCCTCATACCCTGCTGATCCGGGAACAAGGCTCGGGGACGCGCAAGGCATGCGAGGAGTACTTCAAGGACAAGCGCGTGCATTTCACCCAGACGCTGGAGGTGGCCTCGGCCGATGCACAGCGCGAGTGCGTGATCGCAGGGCTGGGGATCGCACTGCTTACTCGCCATGCACTCAACCTGGAGCTGGCGACCGGCATGCTGCGCGAACTGCCGGTCGAGGAGCTGCCGTTGTACCGGAGCTGGTGCGTTGTGCAGTCCAAGGCCAAGCGGCAGTCGCCGGTGGCCTTGGCGTTTCTGGCTTTCATTCGTAACGAACGAGCAAGGATCAGTGCGCTGGTCGAGCGCTTTTCGGGGACGTTGCCGCCGATACCTGCCACACCGTGAAGTCCCGGAACTCCGAATAATCCGCCAGCTCTCGCAGCAGCTGGCGTTGCTCGCAGTAAGTTTCTATCGCGCGGCGATATTCCATGCGGCGCTGGTCTTTTTCCTGTTGCTTGCGCGCCTTGGCGCCGGGTTGGTACGAGCCATCGAATTCACGAGCCATTGCCTGTCTCCCTGGTCGAGTGCGGGAGCTTCAGACTGGCGCGGGGATTTTACGGTTTGGTGCAAACCCGGTGACAAATCCGTGAAATATAAGCGCTACGTGACAGGTCAGTCGTCCATCGCCTTGATCGACTTGGGCGACAGCCGCAGGCTGCGCAAGCTGCGCTTGACGCTCTTCAGGTGGTTGACCAGGCTCGGGCCACGGGCCATGGCCACGCCCATCGCCAGCACGTCGATCACGACCAGGTGGGCAATACGCGAGGTCAGTGGGGTATAGATCTCGGTGTCTTCGTGCACATCTATCGCCAGGTTGACGCTCGAGAGCTCCGCCAATGGAGTCTGGCTTGGGCAGAGAGTGATCAGCGTAGCGCCGCTTTCACGCACCAGGTTCGCAGTGATCAGCAGATCCTTGGATCGGCCCGACTGGGAAATACAGACCGCGACATCGCCCGGTTTCAAAGTGACCGCCGACATGGCCTGCATGTGCGGATCCGAGTAGGCCGCCGCAGTGAGCAGAAGGCGGAAAAACTTGTGCTGGGCGTCGGCCGCGACCGCGCCCGACGCGCCGAAACCATAGAACTCCACGCGCTGCGCCTGGGCCATGGCAGTCACCGCCCGTTGCAGGGCGGCGGCATCGAGCTGCTCACGCACCTCCATCAGAGTGTGCAACGTGGTGTCGAAGATCTTCAGGCTGTAGTCGGCGACCGAGTCGTCCTCGTGGATCGCGAACTGGCCAAAGCTGGCGCCAGCGGCCAGGCTCTGGGCCAGCTTGAGCTTCAGATCCTGAAACCCGGTACAGCCGATGGCACGGCAGAAGCGCACGATGGTGGGCTCGCTGATACCCACGTTATGGGCAAGATCAGCCATTGAACTGTGCATGACCGCAGCCGGGTCCAACAGCACGTGATCGGCGACTTTGAGTTCCGATTTGCGCAGCAGGTGGCGCGATTGGGTGATGTGTTGCAACAGATTCACGTGCTGGACTCGGTTATGTTCGACTGGCCGGGTTGTAGCTTTCTTGTAGTTATACTACATGACCGACAACCCGCCCAGCTAAACGATCCAGGAACAGGGTGGTTTGACCGCACTGCCGTGGGGGTCATGGTCCTGGCCTATCGGACACTGAGCGGGCCGCTTGTGAGCGCGCCGGGGAAGCCCGCAGCCTAGCTGAAAGCTTTCTGACTGCCAGGGCAATCCCGGCGCGCCGAAGATGGGAGTGCAACATCGGTTTCCATCCCATCATTCAAGGAACAGAACCATGATCATCGAAACCAAGAACTGGACCGCGCAAAATGATCTGATGCCGGGCCCTGAAGGCGGCACTTTCCGCCTTCGCGGGACCGTGATGGTCGCGCATCCAGGTATCGTACCGGTACTTGCGCTGAGCAAGATCCAGGACAAGTCTGCAGCACTGAACGTCGACCTGAATCTGGAAACGAAGGAAGGCTTTTTCCTGCAGGTCGTGACTGAGAAGGAAGTGGTGCTCGAACTCCAGGGAAACCACGGCAACATCCCCTGGGTAACGGTCATCCATGACGGCAAGGTCCTGGTTCGGATCACCGATATCCAGACCACCCACTGAAACCGCCTTGTGACTTGCCTGGCGCGACGCCAGGCAAGCCGATGAGCGGCCTGCCTGCACTGCAAGATTTTCCCGAGGGATGTTTGCCCCTGCCCTGCCCCCCGCCATAGAATGGCGAGATGCGCGATGATGACCTCTCCTTACTCCTTAACTCCCTCAACGATGCCCAACGCCAGGCAGTAGCTGCCAAGGTCGGGCGTCAGTTGGTACTGGCTGGTGCCGGCTCCGGTAAAACCCGGGTGCTGGTGCACCGTATCGCCTGGTTGATCCAGGTCGAGCATGCCTCGCCCCATTCGATCCTGTCGGTGACCTTCACCAACAAGGCGGCGGCCGAGATGCGCCACCGGATCGAGCAACTGCTGGGCATCAACCCAGCGGGCATGTGGGTCGGCACCTTCCACGGCCTGGCCCACCGCCTGCTGCGGGCGCACTGGCAGGAAGCCGGCCTGAGCCAGAACTTCCAGATCCTCGACAGCGACGACCAGCAGCGCCTGGTCAAGCGGGTCATGCGCGAGCTGGGCCTTGACGAGCAGCGCTGGCCGGCCCGCCAGGCCCAGTGGTTCATCAATGGGCAGAAGGACGAGGGCCTGCGCCCCAAACATATCCAGGTCAACGGCGACCTGTTCCTGGGCACCATGCGCAGCGTCTACGAGGCCTACGAGGACGCGTGCCAACGCGCCGGGGTCATCGACTTTTCCGAGCTGCTGCTGCGTGCGCTGGACCTGTGGCGAGACCAGCCTGACCTGCTCAGGCACTATCAGCGGCGCTTCCGCCATCTGCTGGTCGATGAGTTCCAGGACACCAACGCCGTGCAATACGCCTGGCTGCGCCTGCTTGCCGCCGGGGGCGACAGCCTGATGGCCGTGGGCGACGACGACCAGTCCATCTACGGCTGGCGCGGCGCCAAGATCGAGAACATTCACCAGTACACGGCAGACTTCCCTGACGCCGAGCTGATCCGCCTGGAGCAGAACTACCGCTCTACCGCCGGTATCCTCAAGGCTGCCAACGCCCTGATTGCCAACAACAGCGGGCGTCTGGGCAAGGAGCTGTGGACCGACGTCGGCGATGGCGAGCCACTGAGCCTGTACGCGGCCTACAACGAGCACGACGAAGCCCGCTACGTGGTGGAAACCATCGAGAGCGTCATCAAGGCCGGCGCCACCCGCAATGACATAGCGATCCTGTATCGCTCCAACGCCCAGTCGCGGGTGCTCGAAGAGGCCCTGCTGCGCGAACGCGTTCCGTACCGCATCTATGGCGGCCAGCGCTTCTTCGAGCGGGCCGAGATCAAGAACGCCATGGCTTACCTGCGTTTGCTCGAAGGCCGTGGCAACGACGCCGCCCTGGAGCGTGTGATCAATGTGCCGCCGCGCGGCATTGGCGAGAAGACCGTCGAGGCCCTTCGCGAACATGCTCGTCACGGCCGCCTCTCCATGTGGGAGTCCATGTGTCAGCTGCTGGCCAACAAAGCCCTCAAGGGCCGCGCCGCCAGCGCGCTGGGCGCCTTTATCGAGCTGATCGATAATCTCTCGGCCAAGGTCAAGGACATGCCCTTGCACCTGATGACCCAGACGGTCATCGAGCAATCGGGCCTGATTGTCTATCACCAGGAAGAAAAAGGTGAAAAGGGCCAGGCGCGGGTAGAAAACCTTGAGGAACTGGTCAGCGCCGCGCGCAACTTCGAGACCACCGAGGAAGACGCCGATTTGACGCCGCTTTCCGCCTTCCTTGGCCATGCCTCGCTCGAAGCCGGTGACACTCAGGCCGACGAGCATGAAGACAGCATCCAGCTGATGACCCTCCACAGCGCCAAGGGCCTGGAATTCCCCTATGTGTTCCTGGTGGGCATGGAAGAAGGCCTGTTCCCACACAAGATGAGCCTCGAAGAGCCGGGGCGTCTCGAGGAAGAACGCCGGCTGGCCTATGTAGGCATTACCCGGGCCATGCGCCAGCTGGTGATGACCTATGCCGAGACGCGCCGTTTATACGGTAGCGAGACTTATAACAAGGTGTCGCGCTTCGTACGTGAGATTCCGCCTGGACTGGTGCAGGAAGTGCGCCTGTCCAACAGCGTCAGCCGCCCCTTCAGCAATACCCAGACGAAAGCCAGCAGCCTGTTCGCCAATGCCAACATTCCACAGACGGCATTCAACCTGGGCCAGCGTGTCTCGCATTCGGTGTTTGGCGAGGGCGTGATTCTCAACTTCGAAGGCTCAGGTCCCCAGGCACGGGTGCAGGTCAATTTCGATGAGGGCAGCAAGTGGCTGATGCTGGGTTACGCCAAGCTCGAAGCCATCTGACTTTTCATACTAGGTTTCAGGGTCTTTCCTACACCCATTGCGGAAAGGCCCTCAGCATCTCCAGCACTATCCAGGCAAAAGCTGGAAACATTATGTTGCTGGTCATGTGTCATACAACCTGTGCACCATGACGCGCGTGCAATCCACAAAACGGGAATACCCTTCTATGCAACGTTTTCTTAGCATCGCCATGGCGCTGTGCATCGGCTTGACGCTGAGCATCGACGCCAACGCCAAGCGCTTCGGCGGCGGCAAGAGCTCGGGCGCCGCGCCGACCCATCAGACTCGCCAGGCTGCACCGGCTTCTCCTGCCGCTGCTCCAACTGCTCCTGGCCGTGCCCCCGCTGCCGCCAGCGGTGCTTCGCGCTGGCTGGGCCCACTGGCAGGCATCGCCGCGGGTGGTCTGCTCGCCTCCATGTTCATGGGCGACGGTTTCGAAGGCATGCAGATCTTCGACATCCTGATCATGGCGCTGATCGCCTTCCTGGTGTTCCGCTTCATTGCCGCGCGCCGTCGCCAGCAACAGCCGAAGATGGCCGCTGCCGGTCACGCGCCGTTCCAGCGTGAAGCCCATGCCCCACAGGCCCAGCCGTCGATCTTCGGAGGCTCCGCCGCACCTGCCGCTGCCCCGGTGATCAATGCCCCGGCCTGGTTCAACGAGCAGAACTTCCTGGCAGCCGCGCGCAACCACTTCCAGTCGCTGCAGCAGCACTGGGATGCCAACGAGATGGACAAGATCTCCGAGTTCGTTACCCCGCAGATGCTTGATTTCCTCAAGCGTGAGCGCGCCGAGCTGGGCGACGGCTTCCAGTCCACCTATATCGACAACCTCCAGGTACAACTGGACGGCGTCGACGACCGTGCCGAAAAGACGCTCGCTACCCTGACCTTCCATGGTGTGTCGAAGACTTCGCGCTTCGACCAGGGCGAGCCATTCAGCGAAAGCTGGAACATGGAACGTGCACAAGGCGAAAACCAGCCCTGGATGCTTGCAGGTATCCGCCAGAACGGCTGATCCTGAGGCGTTGCACAAAAAACCCCGGGCCTGCCTGGGGTTTTTGCTTTTAGCAGACTGGGCTACTAGGGTATAACCCGCCCCGTGTGATCTAGGTAGAGAGGACGTGAACCGTGGAAGAAGTGATCGAACAACTGCGTGAAGCCAATGAACCCGTGCCGGTTCCCCTTGAGCTTCCAGACGAAGATCAGCTGGTGGAAATCGAAGAGCAGCTGTTCATCAATATTCCGTTCGTCTTCAAGGAATACCTGCTGACCGTCAGCGACGTGGTCTATGGCAGCCTGGAGCCGGTAACGGTAACCGACCCCCAGGCCCATACGCACCTGCCCGACGTGGCAGCCAACGCCTGGGATGCCGGTGTGCCTCGGGACCTGATCCCGATCTGCCAGGACGGCGACGATTACTACTGCGTGGAAGAAGACGGCACCGTGGTGCTGTGGTCGGGCGAAGAAGAAATCGTCACCGAGGAAAGCTGGGAATCGGTATGGCACTGGGTGCGGGATGTGTGGCTGGAAAGCTGACAGCCTGATCCAGGCCGGTTGATGAACATCAGAGTAGCCAGGCTCCGCGAGCCTGGCTACTCGATGCACAGCGTCCCTCAGTGAGTCTGGTCCCGATTGTTTTCAAGCGTTTCCAGCAGCGCGATCTGCATGCGCGTGTGCACGCGGATGAACCAGCGCCACAGCAGCGCCACCACGCCCGCCGCCACGACCGCGATCACCAGCAGCAGCTCGTTGGTCGGCAAGATGCTTGCGGACAGCGCGGACAACAGCAGGAAAATCACCAGTAGCGACAGCAAAGGGATCACTTCGGCGATCACCCTGCGCACACGCTGCGTGTGGCGCCCGGCCATCTCCGGCTTCACCCCCATCTCGGCCAGCAACATGGACAACGCCTTGAGCTTGCGGTACGCAGCGATCAGGAAAGGCAGCGACAGCAGCAGCGCAGCACCCCAGATCAGCGCCTTCTGCAGGCTGATATCGGTCACCCATTCGCTCAGATACGTGCCGAGTCGCTCGGCGAAATAGCCACCACTGAAGAAAATAGCGACTACCAGAGCCAGGTTGACCCCGACCTGCAGCAGAATACGCCGGATCATGGATGCCAGCATGGCCCCTTCACCGTGCGGCTGGATACTGCGCAACCACTCCCCGTACAGCGAGAGCACTCGGGACAGCCGCCCCGGCATGGCCCGGCCAAGCTTGATCGAAAGCGGATCTGCCGCTCGGATCAGATAAGGCGTGAGCAAGGTGGTGATCGCCGACACCGCCACCGCCACAGGGTAAAGAAAGTCGCTGGTTACCTGCAGCGTCATCCCCAACGCCGCGATGATGAACGAGAACTCGCCAATCTGCGAAAGTCCCATACCGACCCGCAGCGAAGTGCGTCCGTCATTGCCCGCGATAAACGCCCCCAGACCGCAGGAAAGCACCTTGCCCAGGACCACCGCCAACGTTATCACCACGATCGGCCAGGCGTAGTCGACCAATACCTGCGGGTCGATCATCAAGCCAATGGCAACGAAGAAGATGGCGCTGAACAGGTCGCGAACCGGCTCGATCAGGCTCTCGATCTTCAGCAACTGCCGAGATTCGGCCATGATCGCGCCGATCAGGAAGGCACCCAGCACCATGCTGTACTCCAGCTTGACCACCAGCAGGCAGAAGCCAAAGCACAAGCCCAGCACGGTGATCAGGAGCATTTCGTTGCTCTCGAACTTCGCCACGTAGGCGAGAAGCCTGGGAACCAGCAAGATACCGATGACCAGCGCCACGATCATGAACAGCGACAGCTTGCCGACTGTGGAAAAGACTTCGCCGGAGCTGACCGTGCCGCTGACGGCAATACCCGACAGCAGGGCAATGATGCCGATACCCAGGATGTCTTCGACAATCAGCACGCCGAAAATGAGCTGGGCAAAACGTTCGTTCTTCATCTTCAGGTCGTTGAGCGCCTTGACGATGATGGTGGTCGAGGAGATCGCCAGGATCGCGCCGAGAAACAGCGAGTCCATGGTGCTCCATTCGAACCAGCGGCCGATCTCGAAACCAATCCAGATCATCAGGATGATTTCCAGGAATGCCGCGATAAACGCCGTGGCTCCCACCTTGAACAACTTGCGCAGGCTGAACTCGAGCCCCAGGCAGAACATCAGGAAGATCACCCCGAGCTCGGCAAGGGTCTTGATCGTGTCTTCGTCATGGATCAGGCCAAACGGTGGGGTGTGCGGGCCTATGATGAAGCCGGCCACGATGTACCCGAGCACCACCGGTTGCTTGAAACGGTGAAAGAGGATTGTGACCACCCCGGCGACCAGCATGATCACTGCCAGGTCCTGGATAAAGCTGATGGCATGCACGGCGTGGTACTCCTTGTCTCAATGCACGGGACAGACCGCTCCTCTGTAAGCCAGACCCCCGGCTGCCAGCGAGTACATACTGTTTTGAATGTAGTAAATGCCCTGCTACGTGGGCGTACTCAGGTTAACATCGCGTCCTGTTACATATGTCCGGTGCAATATGCAGAAACAGATCGGCCGGTTCCGTCTCAGGCAATGGCGCGATGCAAGTGACGACAGTGCGTCGGTCGGCGTCCCGTTTCTGGATGCAAGCATCAACAAGGGGAATAGAAGTGTCCGCAGATGCCAGCCCCATACCCGCGCAACCCTACCGTGAGCACACTATGGAACCTGGAAACGCCCAGTTGTCGATGACCGTCCTGATGACCCCGGACATGGCCAACTTTTCTGGAAACGTACACGGGGGCACCTTGCTGAAATACCTCGACGAGGTCGCCTACGCTTGTGCAAGCCGCTATGCCGGCACCTATGTAGTGACCCTGTCGGTCGACCAGGTGATCTTCCGCGAACCGGTGCATGTCGGCGAGCTGGTGACGTTTCTGGCATCGGTCAACTACACCGGTACCACCTCGATGGAGGTTGGCATCAAGGTGGTCACCGAGAACATCCGCGAGCGCTCGGTGCGCCATTCCAACAGCTGCTTCTTCACCATGGTCGCCGTGGACGACAACCGCAAGCCGGTTCCAGTACCGCCGCGTCAGCCCGAAACCAGCGAGGAAAAGCGCCGTTTCGTGCAAGGCAAGCAACGCCGTCTGATTCGCCAGGAACTGGAAAAGCGTTACCGGGACCTCAAGACCGACACACTCTAGAAAGCCAGCCGCTGCCCCATGACATCTGGTCAAATGCGGCCTGTACGACAGGCCGACAACGCAGTTAAGCTGGATCGACCTGGTTGGAGCATACGCAAATGTTGACCCTCGAGAATCTCTCCGTGCTGATGGTGCTGGCGACAGTGGGTGCCTGGCTGTGGCATAGCCACGGGCTGCGTGAAAAAGCGTTGGAGAGGGTCAAGCAGCACTGCGCCAAGCTTGAACTCGAGCTGCTCGATGGCAACGTGGCGCTCAAGCGCATCGGCCTTGTCCGCGATGCCAATGGCCGCAAGCGCCTGGCCCGAATCTATGGGTTCGAGTTCACCGTGACTGGCGAGCAACGCCATCCGGGCACCGTCACTCAGTTCGGCGCTCACACGATGCAGATAGAGCTGGCGCCCTACCCGTTCGAGATCAAGACGCCGCCACGGACCGATAACGTCATCGAAATGAACCAGTGGCGCCAGGAACATAACCGCTGGCGCCACTGATCAGTCGGCGAGACAGCCTTGCAGGGCCTGTTGCAAGGCCTCTGGCGCCTGGGGCTGGTCGAAGATCAGCTCGATTCGCGAGTCTTTCCGCCACTCACTGGATTGCCAGCTCGATGCCTGGCCATCCAGAGCATTGAGGGATCGCCAGCCCTCCGTACTGTGGATAACCATTTTTGCGCGCCGCCACTTCCAACGCTTCAAAAAGTTATCCACAGATGCGGATTTGAAACGCTGGGACGGGTACCATCGCCACCCAATGCTCCAGCCACCGTCACCGAGGTGGAAAACACACATTGGAATCTGGGGATTTATCCACAGGCTTCCTTTAGCTCCCGTTTCGCTGGACCATGGCAACTTATCAACAGTGGATAAAACAGTCTGTTGATATTTATTGCGAGGCAAATTATCCACATTCAGATAGCCATCATTTGTCCACAGACTGGCAACCTCAGGTAGTGGCCGACTTATCAACGCGCGTTGAGACTTATCAACAGATGACGATTTGTTGATAACTATCAGTTCCGCGAGTTCCAGTGCCTGCCGCTGAGCCTCGGAGAGCGATCTGCCAGCTGCCAATGCCATGGCATCGAGCACCATCACCAAGGGCTGCAGGTCGAGAACATCCGTCCAGGGCGACTGCCCCAGCTGGCTGATCAACTCAGCGGGATGCCCCAGACCAGAGGGCTCGATCAACAATCGGTCCGGCCGGGCCTTGCGCAACAATCGGCCTAGTCCGACTTGAAACGGAACGCCATTGACGCAGCACAGGCACCCCCCAGCCACCTCGCTGATGGTAATGCCATCGGCATCGCGGCTCAGCAATGCCGCATCAAGGCCAATCTGCCCAAACTCGTTGACCAGGACTGCCCAGCGCTCGCCCTCAGGCCGTTGCGCCAGCAATTGCCGGATGAGGCTGGTCTTGCCCGCGCCGAGCGGTCCGGCGATGACATGAGTCGGGATGTGCTTCAGCATAAGGGGGATTCTTCGGGATTTGTTTAACTATGCCGCCTCAGGCCAGCCAGTCAAGACTCCTCGCGCCACAGCATGCATCAGGCAGCATCCTCGAGTTGCCACGGCCCGAACGGGTCGGCTAGCGCTTCCCAGGCCTGTTGGCCCTGGGACAGCTCGCTATCGCTCAGCAAGCAGGCTTCGAGCTCGTCATGAAGGGTCTGAAAAACGATACCTTGGCCGATAAACACAAGCTCCTGCCGGCGATCACTGAAGTCAGGCGCCCAGTGTCCGGCGAAGCCATAACGCATCATGCCGCCAGCCTGGGACCAACTGCCTGCATCCTTGTGCTTGCTGGCGAGCCAGAAAAATCCCTTGGATCGCAGCAATCGTCCATTGACCCAGGGCCTGTGGATAAACTCGAAGAAACGCTGCGGATGCAACGGCCTCTGCGCCTGCCAGGTACCCGCCACAATCCCATATTCCTCGCTCTCAGCCACGTGCTCTCCGCGCAGCACCTTGAGCCATCCCGGAGCAGCGGCAGCCTCCTCGAAGTCAAACAGCCCGGTGTTGATGATCCGCCCCAGCGCGACCTCACCCATCACCATGGGCAGGATCTGAGCCTTGGCATTCAGCCTACGCAAGATAGCCATGAGCTCCTCGCGGTCGTGCTGGCTGATCAAGTCGATCTTGCTCAGCAGGATCACGTCGGCAAATTCGACCTGCTCGATGAGAAGATCAGTGATTGACCGCTCATCAGCTTCGTCCACTGTTTCGTCATGGGTGGCGAGGCTGTCAGCCGCGCTGAAGTCGCGCAGGAAATTCAGCCCGTCGACCACGGTGACCATGGTGTCCAGGCGCGCCAGGTCCGACAGGCTGCGCCCCTGGTCATCACGGAAGGTGAATGTCTCAGCGACCGGCAGCGGCTCGGAGATACCCGTGGATTCAATCAGCAGGTAGTCGAACCGGCCTTCCTTGGCCAGACGCGCCACTTCTTCGAGCAGGTCCTCGCGCAAGGTGCAACAGATGCAGCCGTTGCTCATTTCGATCAGTTTTTCCTCGGCATGGTTGAGGCGGACGTTGCGCTGAACCTCACTAGCATCGATATTGATATCGCTCATGTCGTTGACAATAACGGCTACCCGCAGGTTATCGCGGTTTCGTAACACGTAATTGAGCAGCGTGCTCTTCCCGGCTCCTAGAAAGCCAGAAAGCACGGTAACGGGAAGACGGTGTGGCATGGCGGATCCTCATCAGGGCAACGCATACGAGCGGTGCGCTTTAGGATGTTATACTATAACTAAACACGTCTACCAAGAGAGAAAAAGCGTAATGATCAGAGTGTTCCACGTGGAACATGCTGAAAGTCTGCATGCCCACGATGCTGTCGCAACAAGTTGATGGAACTGCTAGATCCAGCTCAGGTGCGTGGCTTGATTGCACCGCAGTCCGACCCAAGCCAGACAGCTCGAGTGTTCATGCTGCCCTGCTGCTGAACGCCGGACACGTTGAAAGTGCCATTGACCCGGGTATTGAATTCGCGGTCATTGAGAAAAGTGGCTTCACCATTTCCCTGAGCCTTGGGACAGCTGAACTCGAATCTCCACACATCGCCCTTGCGCTCGGTGATGCGTTGAGTGCATCCCGACTGCGGGTCCTGCAGCGGTATGTCGTTGGTTTTCACCTGTTCAGGCGTCAGGCAAGAGCGAACACCATTACCGGCGAGCGTGATCCCCTGCTTGGACAAGACGCTCTCCATCTTGGCCCGCTGCTCCGGCGGAAGATTCTTCAACTGGCCCAACATGAACGCCATGTCAGGCAAAGGCTTGCCGTCCACTTCCATGTTGCTGGTGGTCAACTCCCAAAGCCCCGGCTGCAACATCTGCGCGTTCACCAATGGGCTGCAGAGACCAATCATCAGGGCAAGCACTGGACGGCGAATATTCATCTGAAGCTCCTCGATATACCGGCCCCAAGCCGGACAGGAACTTAGACGAGTATTTTCGCTTTCGGTTGCAACGGGTATCAGGAACATGCTCTGTTAGCGGCAGTGCTCATCGACAGCAGGAAGCGTATGGATTACCACAGCCCCTACTTCTTCGGTTACCTCGTAGGCCTGGTTCACCTGCTAGGGGGCGTCGCCGCCCTGCATGCCGTGTTCACCGTGCGCACCGCTCAAGGTGCGATCGCGTGGGCACTGTCCTTGCTATTCATTCCCTACCTGACGCTGGTGCCCTACCTGGTTTTTGGCGCCCGGTCGTTCAATGCCTATATTCAGGCCAGGCGACAGGCAAACCAGGAAATGCACGTCGCCATGGCCAGCCTAAATTGGCGGCCGTGGGTAGAGGAAGCGTTAGCGGCCAGGCAATCCAGTTCCTATGCCGCGTTGCGTGCGATGCCCAAGCTTGGACGCATGCCCTGCCTCGCCAATAATCAAGTGCAACTGTTGATAGACGGCGATGCAACATTTGGCGCGATCTTCAAGGCGATTGCCAGTGCGCGGGAAACCGTGCTGGTGCAGTTTTTCATCATCCACGACGATGCGATTGGCCGGGAGCTGCAGCAGCTACTACTGCGCCGGGCAGCCGAAGGCGTGCGGGTATTCGTACTCTATGACAGCATCGGCTCGCACGCCCTGCCAGGCCGCTACGTCCAGGAACTGCGCGAAGGCGGCGTCGAAGCCCGGGCCTTCTCCACAAGGCGGGGTTGGTTCAATCGTTTCCAGGTCAACTTCCGCAATCACCGAAAGATCGTCGTGATCGATGGCCTGGTGGGGTTCCTTGGCGGGCTCAATGTGGGTGATGAGTACCTGGGCGGCAATCCGAAATTATCGCCATGGCGGGACACCCATGTGCAAGTGAGCGGGCCAGTGCTCGCCTGCCTGCAGGAGTCCTTTGCCGAGGACTGGTATTGGGCGACTCGCCAACTGCCCCCGCTGATACTTCAGGACACTTATCCTGATGATGGCGTCCTTTGCCAGGTACTCGCCAGCGGTCCGGCTGACCCTCAGGAAACCTGTGCGTTGTTCTTCGTTGAAGCGATTCATTCAGCCACTGGCCGGGTGTGGATAACCAGCCCCTATTTCATTCCGGATGAAGCCGTTTTCGCCGCCCTGCGCCTCGCGGTGCTGCGCGGCGTTGATGTAAGGATTCTGATCCCATCACGTCCTGACCACCGAATTGTCTACGCGGCTTCGAGTCTCTTCGCTTTCGAAGCGGTGCGGGCTGGCGTGCGCATGTTCCGCTATGGTCCCGGCTTTGTGCATCAGAAGGTGGTGCTGATCGATGATGAAGTCAGCGCGATCGGCAGTGCCAACCTGGATAACCGGTCGTTCCGGCTCAACTTCGAAATCATGCTGCTGACCGTCGACCGAGTTTTTGCCGATCAGGTCGAAGCCATGCTCCTGCATGATTTCAACCAGTCCAGGGAAATAACCCACGAAGACACCCGTGATACTCACCGCCTGCAGCAGCTGGGCATGCGTGTTGCCCGGCTGATTTCTCCGATACTCTGAACTAGCGGTACAGGTCCTCGCGAGTCCAGGGCAGGTCGTGATGCCCATCGGCGTAGGTTTTGACGGCCAGGATCTGATGCAGGTTGATCCAGCCTTTGCTGAAGGCGTAGGCGCAGCCTGCGAGATACAGACGCCAGATGCGTAGGGCCCTGTCCGGAACCAACCCGGCTGCCTTGTGCAGCTGGTTTTCCAATCGCTCGCTCCAGAGATTCAGAGTCTTGGCGTAATGCAGCCGCAGGCTCTCGACATCGACCACCTCCAGACCCGCCTCGCACAATTGCGCGTCGATCATCGACAGATGAGGCAGCTCGCCGTGGGGGAAGACATAGCGGCCAATGAACGCCCCCGCTCCCCGCCCTACCGGCCGGCCATCCACATGCCTGGCGGTGATGCCGTGGTTCATCACCAGGCCACCTTCGCGCACGGCGCCAAACAGGCGCTGGCAGTAGAGCGCCAGGTTGGCATGCCCAACGTGCTCGACCATGCCCACGCTGACGACCTTGTCGAAGCGGCCATCTTGCGGCAAGTCCCGGTAATCAAGAATCTGCAGCTCGACCTGGCCGGTCAGTTCTTCATCTTCGACTCGCTGGCGTGCGAGCTTGAGCTGTTCCTTGCTAAGCGTGATGCCAAACACCCTGGCGCCATACTCACGCGCGGCAAAACGCGCCAGCCCGCCCCAGCCGCAGCCCACGTCCAGCAGGTACTCCCCGCCCTGCAAGCGCAGCTTGCGGCACAGGTGGTCAAACTTGTCTTGCTGCGCATCATCGAGGGTGTTGTCGGGTTCCTTGAAGTAGGCACAGGAATAAGCCATGTCCTGGTCCAGCCACAGTTGGTAGAACTCGTTGGAGAGGTCGTAGTGATAGGAAATGGCCTCAGCGTCAGTCTGCTTGTCGTGGGCCTTGCGCTCCGGATTCGAATCGGCTTCACCCTTGAGCAGCGCTTCGCTGAGTTCATCGCAGACGCGGATGACTTCGCTGATGCTGCCTTCGAGCTCAAGCTTGCCCTCGACGAAGGCAGCACCCAGCTCGTTAAGGCTTGGATGTGTCAGCTGATGAATGAGCTGCGGCTCCTTGATCAGGATTGTCACCTGCGGGCTAGGACCGAGGTCGATGTGATTGCCATCCCATAGCTTCAGACGCAGTGGCAGTTGCAAGCTTTGCAACGCAGGGGGAAGTTGCGCAAGCATCAATGAACCCTCCCATCGATCTCGGACGTATGCAGGAATGGTAGCCCATCCCGGAAAGCTTTCCGGGCGAGTCGACGGGCTATGTCACATGCCCGCTGCGCAGGGCAGCCGAAATTCGTTGGAACTGATCCGCTTGCGTGCCACTCAGCTTAATAGCAGCCGAGATTCATCAAAGGTAACGAGCGGTTTATGGACAACTTCAACACCCCTCCTGGCGACGAACCCATACCCGTCCTGGAAGAAGTCGCGACTGTCGTGAAGCGTACTGTCACGACAGGCGTGACCACTGTCGAAAAGCAGGTTCACTCTCAGGACTATGTGGTGTCCGAGAGTCTGCGGACTCACAGCGCATCCGTTGAAAGAGTGCCAATCGGTACCGAGGTGGACGCTTCGAACCCGCCTCAGGTCCGAACTGAAAATGGCCTCACCATAATTCCTGTCCTTGAAGAAATCCTTGTCGTTGAGAAGCGTCTGGTTCTCAAGGAAGAGCTGCATATTCGGCAACATGTGGAGGAAGCGCCTTCTGCTCAGGTAGTCACACTGCGGTCTGAATCGGTAGTGCTGAAGCACCTTGAAGTACGTGCCGCTGACCGAACCGAGGACACTCCTGATCTTAACGACCAACCTTTTCCCCTTAGCAACGAGAGAGAGATACCCATGACTCATACACTGGTTGCAGCATTCGACACCCTGGCTGAAGCACAAACCGCGAAGACACAGCTGCTGGCTCAGCGCGTACTGGAAAGCGATATTCAACTGTCATCGTCCGAGTTGCATGCATCGGGCGCCGGCGCTGCCGTGCGCACCGAGCCGCACGATGACTCGTTCATGCACAAGGTCAGCCACTTCTTCGGCTCCCTCTTTGGCAGCGATGACGATGACAGTGACAAGCCTCACCGCTACGCCACTGCCTATCCTGAAGCGTATCGCCGGGGCGCTGCGGTGTTGACGGTGACTGCCGCGACCGAAGTGCAGGCAGAGCTCGTCGAAGAGATCCTCGAGCGAAACGGTGCGATCGATATCGACGAACGCGTTGCCGCCTGGGGTAATGAGGAGACGGGTTCGATGCATGTTGCGGGGACCCACCTGGGTGCCGATCGCGCTGAGGTAGTGGATCGCCGGACGGATGACCTGACCGGGCGTACCGCCATTCCCGTGATCGAGGAAAACCTGCGCGTGGGCAAACGCGAGCTGAACACCGGTCGCGTTCGAGTTGTGTCACGCATCAGCGAACGCCCCGTGGAAGAGACCGTCAATCTGCACGAAGAACATGCACACATCGAGCGCCGCCCGGTGGATCGTGCAGCTACCCCAGGCGAGCTGAACAGCTTCAAGGAAGGGTCGATCGAGATCCAGGAAACCGCTGAAGAAGTCGTGGTCGAGAAGTCGGCACGCGTGGTCGAAGAAGTGACTGTGGGCAAGCAGTCTTCGGATCACAAGGAAACGGTGCGTGACACCGTGCGCCGCACCGATGTCGATGTGCAAAACGAACCTGGGTCGGTGACGCACCATGAGACCCTCGTTAAAAACCCTAACGATCCGCTGAGAAATCGTTAATCGCAAAGCCAATGGGCCCGCGTCACCGTATGACGCAAGCGGCCGTTCATAACCGATAATTTGAGGAACATCCCATGAGTCTTTTCGGAACCATCTTGAGCAAACTCGGCATCGGCAACCACGCCAAGGCTGACACACAAACTCCGGCCGGTGCGCCAACCGCTGCTGGGACAGCGCCCGCCTCCCCTGCTGCTCCCGCGTCGGCGCCAGCGGCCACGCAAACTGCGGCTGCGCCAGTGGATGTCAGTGCGAAGCTCGACGGTCTGGCGGCGCAAAGCGCGGAGAAGCTGAACTGGAAAACTTCGATCGTGGATCTTCTGAAGCTGTTGAATATCGACAGCAGCCTGGCCAATCGTAAAGAGCTGGCGAAAGAGCTCAACTACACCGGCTCGACCGAAGACTCTGCCGCCATGAACATCTGGCTGCATAAAGCGGTTCTGACCAAGCTTTCCCAGAACGGTGGGCAGGTGCCGCAGGATCTGCTCGACTGAAGTTGAGCGTGCTTGAGCGTCTCAAGCACCTCGCAGAATAGAAAACGCCCCGCAAACTGCGGGGCGTTTTTCATCGGTCCGTAGCGGGAATGGCATGCCATTCAGTCAATGCTTGTCAGTTTGACTCGCCACATACCGTATCGCGCGAGATGCAGCTGCGACAGAGGTTGAACGTCGATGTGACGGAATGCTGCTAATGGGCTTTGCAGTACATGCATCATCGCCGCACGAACAATCATCGGGTGTGTCACCGCCCGCCAGTGCCCTGATTCGGTAAAGCTGTCCAGCCAGAGGGCAACGCGCCGGCAAACGTCAGCAATTGACTCACCCCCATGGGGTGCGGCGTGAGGATTGGTCAGCCACTCCTCCAAAAGCACCGGCTCCTCTCGCTGCAGCGCCTTCAGCGACAGGCCGTCCCACCGACCAAAATCGCAATCGCGCAAAGCAGCCTCAACGGTATGACACTGCCCCAGCATGCTCGCCGTCTGGGTAGTACGCAACTCTGGGCCGGCCAGCAGATGTGTATCGTTCTCGAATAAAAGGGACTTGACCGCACAGCCGAGCACTCCATCAGCATCGACATGGAACCGGCCCAACCGCTGCGCTTCGGTGGGTGCATGGCTGATCAGCGTGAGATGAGTAGCCTTCATGGGTGACTCTTGGTGAGCGGAAGTGCCGACTAGGTGTATCATTTTCTTACGAATGGGGAAGCCGGTGAAAGCCCGGCGCGGTCGCGCCACTGTAATCGACAATCGAGAGCCAGACCCCCAGTTTCGTCAACAATCACAATATCCTGACCGAACGCGTCATTCTCCAGGAGCTTCGCATGTCCACCACCGTTGTCACTACCCCTGAAAGCGATCTGTCGCTGCCCTCACTTCCACTCAGCGAGATCCTGCCATGGGCGATCTTCGCCGGTCTGCTTCTGCTGCTGGCCCTCTACTTCGTCGGTGCCGAACAAGGCGCAACTGCGCTGATCTCGGGTACCCATGTGCACGAGTTCGTGCATGACGGCCGCCACCTGCTGGGCTTCCCCTGCCACTGACCGAGGAGCGTGACATGATAGGAAAACTCCTGCTGCGCGGCATGCTTGCCGGGCTGTTGGCGGGCATCCTCGCCTTTGGTTTTGCCAAAGTGTTCGGCGAACCTTCGGTGGAACAAGCCATTGCGTTCGAGGAAGGCATGGGCCACAGCCATCATCATGGCGACGGCACCTCGGACGTGGAAGAAGAGCTGGTCAGCCGCGAAGTACAGAGCACCGTAGGGCTATTCACGGGTGTGGTGATTTACAGCGTGTCCATAGGAGGCATCTTCGCCCTGGTCTTCGCGTTTGCCATGGGACGCATGGGCGGCTTGAAAGTCGGTCCACGGGGGTTGGCAGCGATCCTCGCGGTGCTGGCATTCATCAGTGTGTTTCTGGTGCCAGGGCTCAAGTATCCCGCCAACCCGCCGGCCGTGGGTGATCCTGAAACAATCCGCCAGCGCACCAAGCTGTTCTTCCTGATGATGATTGTGTCGATCTCCGCGCTTGTGGTGGCGATCAACCTGTTCCGCAAACTGCTGGCCCGTCACGGCGGCTGGAGCGCAGCCATGTTTGCCATCGTGCTCTATGGGGTGATCATGGCGGTGGCCGGCAAGCTGTTCCCGGCGATCAACGAGGTACCAACCGGGTTCTCAGCCTCATTACTGTGGAACTTCCGTGTCGCCTCGGTTGGCATCCACGTGGTGCTATGGACAGTCCTCGGCCTGGCGTTCGGCTTGCTGGCCCAAGGCCCGGTACTGACGCCTCGCAACCTTCACAACGCCAGGCTGCAATCTTGACTACATAGTTTCCAAGGAGAAACGAAGGGCGCCTGATGGAAACATCAGGCGCCTTTTTCATTCAGGTTCACCCAGACATGCTTCGACACGGCAAAATGCCCTCGGGTTGGTACCCGTAGCCGCTGATCCGCAATGGAGGACGAGGTAGGGAGCCGCTATCGGCTCCCACCGGTGACCGTTTTCAGTGTGCCTGTACCGACTTCATTGTCGAAATCCAAAGCGCGCTTCCAGCTGCCCCGAGACTTACTCCACCGTCACAGACTTCGCCAGGTTACGCGGCTGGTCCACATCGGTCCCCTTCAGCACGGCGACGTAGTACGACAGTAGCTGCAGCGGAATCGTGTACAGGATCGGCGCCAAGGCGTCGATTATGTGCGGGACCTCGATGACGTAGGTGCCCTCGCCGTTGGACAGACCGGCCTGCTCATCGGCAAACACTACCAGCTGGCCACCACGCGCACGGACTTCCTGCAGGTTCGACTTGAGCTTTTCCAGCAGCTCGTTGTTTGGCGCGACGGTCACCACCGGCATGTCGTTGTCGACCAGCGCCAGCGGACCATGCTTGAGCTCGCCGGCCGGATAGGCTTCGGCGTGGATGTAGGAGATCTCCTTGAGCTTGAGAGCGCCCTCCATGGCCACCGGGAACTGGGCGCCACGGCCCAGGAACAGGGTGTGGTGCTTGTCGGCGAACAGCTCGGCGGTCTTCTCGACCGTGGTGTCCATGGCCAGCGCTTCACCCAGGCGGGTAGGCAGACGGCGCAGTTCTTCAACCAGCTCGGCTTCGACGCCCGCTTCGAGAGTGCCACGGACCTGGCCGAGGGCCAGGGTGAGCAGCATCAGAGACACCAGCTGGGTCGTAAAGGCCTTGGTCGAGGCGACACCGATCTCCGGGCCGGCCAGGGTCAGCAAGGTCAGGTCGGATTCACGCACCAGCGAGCTGATGCCAACGTTGCAGATCGCCAGGCTGCCGAGGAAGCCCAGCTCCTTGGCGTTGCGCAATGCAGCCAAGGTATCGGCGGTTTCGCCGGACTGGGAGATGGAGACGAACAGGGTGTCAGGCTGCACGACCACCTTGCGGTAGCGGAATTCGCTGGCTACTTCGACTTGGCAAGGAATGCCAGCCAGGCTTTCGAGCCAGTAACGGGCGACCATGCCCGCGTGGTAGCTGGTGCCGCAGGCGACGATCTGCACGTTGCGCACCTTGGCGAACAACTCGGCGGCTTGCGGGCCGAAGGCCTGGACGAGCACGTGGTCCTTGCCGAGGCGCCCTTCCAGGGTGCGCTGGACGACCGCAGGCTGCTCGTGGATTTCCTTGAGCATGAAGTGACGGTAGGCGCCCTTGTCGGCCGCTTCGGCACCTTCGTGGTACTGCACGGTTTCGCGCTGGACGAGTTGGCCGGCCTGGTCCCAGATGGTGACCTGGTCACGGCGGATCTCGGCGATGTCGCCCTCCTCCAGGTACATGAAGCGGTCGGTGACCTGGCGCAGCGCCAACTGGTCAGAGGCCAGGAAGTTCTCGCCGTGACCTAGGCCGATTACCAGCGGGCTGCCGCTGCGGGCGGCGACCAGGCGATCTGGCTGTTCCAGGTTGATGACAGCCAGGCCGTAGGCACCGTGCAGCTGCTTGACCGCTGCCTTGAGGGCCTCGGTCAGGTCAGGTACGGACTTGAGAGTGTGGTGCAGCAGGTGAACGATGACCTCGGTATCGGTCTCGGAGCTGAACACGTAGCCCAGGTCCTTGAGCTCATGGCGCAAGGCTTCATGGTTCTCGATGATACCGTTGTGCACAACGGCGACCTGGTGACCGGAGAAATGCGGGTGGGCGTTATGTTCGCTCGGTGCGCCGTGGGTGGCCCAACGAGTGTGGGCGATGCCCAGCTGGCCTGTCAGGGGATCGGCGGCAACGGCCGCTTCCAGCTCGCTGACCTTGCCGATACGGCGGCGGCGTTCCAGCTCGCCTTGCTGGCTGAAGACAGCCAGGCCAGCACTGTCATAACCCCGATACTCCAGGCGCTTCAGGCCTTCGATCAGGATGCTTGTGATGTTGCGCTCGGCGACGGCACCAACGATTCCACACATATGATGTTGCTCCTAGCTGATAGCGGCACAGATCAGGTTGATGCCGCGGGCTTGAATGTGTTCGCGTGCCTCGGCGGACAGGCGTTCATCTGTAATAAGGGTGTTCACGCTGCTCCACGGCAGCTCGAGATTGGGTATCTTGCGCCCCACCTTGTCGGACTCGACCATGACGATTACTTCGCGGGCGACCTCTGCCATCACCCGTGACAGGCCCAGCAGCTCGTTGAAGGTGGTGGTGCCGCGGTCCAGGTCGATGCCGTCAGCGCCGATGAACAACTGGTCGAAATCGTATGAGCGCAGTACCTGCTCGGCGACCTGGCCCTGGAAGGATTCGGAATGCGGATCCCAGGTACCACCGGTCATCAGCAAAACGGGCTCATGCTCCAGGTCGCCAAGCGCGCGGGCGACATTCAGCGAGTTGGTCATGACGACCAGCCCCGGCTGGTGGCCCAACTCGGGAATCATGGCGGCGGTGGTACTGCCGCTGTCGACGATGATTCGCGCGTGCTCGCGGATGCGCCCCACCGCCGCCTTGGCGATGGCCTGCTTGTAGAGAGACACAGGCTGGGCCGCATCACCGATCAGCTCCTGAGGCATGGTCACAGCGCCTCCGTAACGGCGTAACAGCAGGCCATTGGTTTCGAGCGCCGCCAGATCCTTGCGAATTGTCACTTCGGAAGTTTCGAAGCGCTTGGCCAAGGCATCAACGCTCACCTCGCCCTGTTCATTGAGCAGAGCGAGGATATTGTGACGACGTTGGGGGGTGTTACGCTTCGACATGGCGCGCTAAGTTTCGTTTCGAAAGATAATAGTTGCAATCAAAACCTATGCAGGGCAGTTCGTCAAGTCGAGAGGTAGTCAGCGAGTACAAAAAAGCCGGCTTATTCTCATAAGCCGGCCGGTTGGATCTGTGGATAACTTCAGTCTTTCTTGATCTTCACAGGCCGTGCCCATCCGTCGATATTGCGCTGACGCGCCCGCGCCACTGCCAACTGCTGGGTTTCAACATCCTCCGTGATGGTCGATCCCGCCGCCGTCGTAGCTCCGGCCTGGATATCCACAGGTGCTACCAGGGAGTTGTTCGACCCGATGAATACGTCTTCGCCCAGGATGGTCTTGAACTTGTTGGCGCCATCGTAATTGCAGGTGATGGTACCGGCACCGATATTAGTGCGTGCGCCAACCTCGGCGTCACCCAGATAGGTCAGGTGTCCGGCCTTGGCACCCTCGCCCAGATGGGCGTTCTTCAGCTCGACGAAGTTACCCACATGGGCCTTGGCTTCCAGTACGGTGCCAGGACGAATACGGGCGAACGGGCCCGCGTCGCTGCCTTCACCCAGCACGGCGCCGTCGATATGACTGTTGGCCTTGATCACCACGCCCTTGCGCAGGGTGCTGTCCTTGATCACGCAGTTGGCACCGATCTGCACGTCGTCCTCGATGACGACCTTGCCTTCGAGAATGACGTTGATGTCGATCAGTACATCGCGGCCCACAATCACTTCGCCGCGAACGTCAAAGCGCGCCGGGTCGCGCAAGGTCACGCCCTGTGCCATGAGGCGGCGGCCTTCGCGCAACTGGTAGTGGCGCTCGAGCTCGGCGAGCTGGCGGCGGTCGTTGGCGCCCTGCACTTCCATCGGATCGAGCGGCTGTTCGGTCGCCACCACCAGGCCATCGGCCACCGCCATGGCGATCACGTCGGTCAGGTAGTATTCGCCTTGGGCGTTGTTGTTGGACAGGCGGCCCAGCCAGTCACTCAGGCGCGCAGCCGGTACGGCGAGGATGCCGGTGTTGCCTTCCTTGATGGCCTTCTGGGCATCACTGGTGTCCTTGTGCTCGACGATCGCTTCCACGTTGCCCTGCCCGTCACGCACGATACGGCCGTAGCCGGTAGGGTCGGCGAGAGTGACGGTCAGCAGGCCCAGCTGCTCGTCATTGACCTTGGCCAACAGGCGCTGCAAGGTCTCCACTTCGATCAGGGGGACATCGCCGTACAAAATCAATACCGTCTCGGCACTCAATGCGGGCAGTGCCTGGGCCACGGCATGGCCAGTGCCCAGTTGCTTGTCCTGCAGGACGAAATTCAGGTCAGCGGCGCTCAGTTGCTCACGCACACGCTCGGCACCGTGGCCGATCACAACGTGGATGCCCTGAGGCTGCAGTTGACGCGCGCTGTGGATAACATGACCGAGCATGGAGTTGCCGGCAACCGGGTGCAGTACCTTGGGCAGCGCGGAGCGCATGCGAGTCCCTTGGCCAGCGGCAAGAATAACGATATCGAGTGACATTGACTGGCTACCAATCCTGGGCGGTCAGTTGAGTGACCGGATGAAATTCGGAAAAGAAAAAGGGTAGCCGAGGCTACCCTTTAACTCAATCGCAATGAAAGTATCCGACCGGGGCCAGATTACTTGCCCTTGCGTATTTGCTGGACGGTACGCAGCTGGGCTGCGGCCTCGGCCAGTCGTGCGGCAGCGGCGCCGTAGTCGAACTCCGCGCCTTTTGCATTCAGGGCGTTCTCGGCAGCCTTGAGGGCTTCCTGAGCCTGAGCTTCGTCCAGGTCTGCAGCACGTTGCACGGTATCGGCAAGCACCTTGACCATGTTCGGCTGGACCTCGAGGAAACCACCAGAGATGTAGAACACCTCTTGGGCGCCACCCTGCTTGGTCAGCGTGATCGGACCAGGCTTGAGATTGGTGATCAGCGGCGCGTGGCCCGGAGCGATACCAAGATCACCCAGGTTACCGTGCGCAACCACCATCTCGACCAGACCGGAGAAGATTTCCCCTTCCGCGCTGACGATATCGCAATGGACTGTCATAGCCATCTGCTTGCCTCAACCTGATAGCGCCCCTTGCGGGGCGCCGGGATTACAGTTTCTTGGCTTTCTCGACCGCTTCTTCGATGCTGCCGACCATGTAGAACGCTTGTTCTGGCAAGTGGTCGTAGTCACCTTTGAGGATGCCGCTGAAGCCTGCGATGGTGTCTTTCAGGGAAACGTATTTGCCTGGAGAACCGGTGAAGACTTCTGCCACGAAGAACGGCTGGGACAGGAAGCGCTGGATCTTACGAGCGCGGGATACCAGCTGCTTGTCGGCTTCGGACAGTTCGTCCATACCGAGGATCGCAATGATGTCCTTCAGCTCTTTGTAGCGCTGCAGCACGTACTGAACGCCACGAGCGGTGTCGTAGTGCTCGTTGCCGATCACGTTCGGGTCCAGCTGGCGCGAAGTCGAGTCCAGTGGATCGACCGCTGGGTAGATCCCCAGGGAGGCGATGTCACGGGACAGAACGACGGTGGCGTCCAAGTGGGCGAAGGTGGTTGCTGGCGACGGGTCGGTCAAGTCGTCCGCAGGTACGTATACGGCCTGGACGGAGGTGATCGAACCTTCCTTGGTGGAGGTGATGCGCTCTTGCAGAACGCCCATCTCTTCAGCCAGGGTCGGCTGGTAACCTACTGCCGAAGGCATACGGCCCAGCAGTGCGGATACTTCAGTACCGGCCAGGGTGTAACGATAGATGTTGTCGACGAACAGCAGAACGTCGTTACCTTCGTCACGGAACTTCTCGGCCATGGTCAGGCCGGTCAGCGCTACGCGCAGACGGTTTCCTGGTGGCTCGTTCATCTGACCGTAGACCAGCGCTACCTTGTCGAGAACGTTGGAGTCCTTCATCTCGTGGTAGAAGTCGTTACCCTCACGAGTACGCTCACCCACACCAGCGAACACGGAGTAACCGCTGTGTTCCATGGCGATGTTACGGATCAGTTCCATCATGTTTACGGTCTTGCCGACACCGGCACCACCGAACAGACCAACCTTACCACCCTTGGCGAACGGGCAAACCAGGTCGATGACCTTGATGCCGGTTTCCAGCAGGTCGTTGCCGCCTGCCTGATCAGCGAACGAAGGCGCTGGCTGGTGGATACCGCGACGCTCTTCTTCGCCGATCGGGCCGGCTTCGTCGATCGGGTTGCCCAGTACGTCCATGATACGGCCGAGGGTGGCCTTACCAACCGGAACGGAAATGGCAGCGCCGGTGTCGACGACATCCAGACCGCGCTTCAAGCCTTCGGTCGAACCCATGGCAATGGTACGAACCACGCCGTCGCCCAGCTGCTGCTGGACTTCGAGAGTGGTTTCCGCGCCTTGTACTTTCAGCGCGTTGTAGACACTCGGCACGACGTCACGTGGAAATTCCACGTCGATGACGGCGCCGATGATTTGAACGATACGTCCGCTACTCATAGCTGGATCCTCTGAATATTTGAACCGTTAAACCGCGGCTGCGCCGCCGACGATTTCCGAGATCTCCTGGGTGATCGCAGCCTGACGCGCCTTGTTGTAGATCAGCTGGAGCTCTTTGATCAAATCACCGGCGTTATCTGTGGCGTTCTTCATGGCGATCATCCGGGCCGCTTGCTCAGCAGCGTTGTTCTCGACCACCGCCTGGTAGACCTGCGACTCCACGTAACGGACCATCAAGCCGTCCAGCAGCTCTTTGGCATCGGGTTCGTAGAGGTAGTCCCAGTGGTGCTTGAGTTCTTGATCCGGGGTTGCCACCAACGGTACCAATTGCTCGACCGTCGGTTGTTGCGTCATGGTATTGATAAACTTGTTCGACACCACGGACAGGCGGTCGATACGACCGTCCAGGTAGGCATCCAGCATGACCTTGACGCTGCCGATCAGATCGTTGATCGATGGCTCTTCGCCCAGGTGGCTGATTGCCGCGACGACGTTACCGCCGAAGCTGCGGAAAAACGCCGCACCTTTGCTGCCGATCACGCACAGGTCGATTTCGACGGCCTGTTCGCGGTTGGCGTTCATGTCCTTGACCAGGGCCTTGAACAGGTTGGTGTTCAAGCCACCGCACAGACCACGGTCACTGCTCACCACGACATAACCGACGCGCTTTACTTCGCGATCGATCATGAACGGGTGGCGGTATTCCGGGTTGGCGTTGGCCAGATGACCGATAACCTGGCGGATACGCTCCGCATAAGGACGGCTAGCAGCCATGCGCATTTGAGCCTTGCGCATTTTGCTGACCGCCACTTTTTCCATGGCGCTGGTAATTTTTTGCGTGCTTTTGATGCTCGCAATCTTACTGCGAATCTCTTTTGCGCCTGCCATGTATCACCTATGAGGTTAGCAAGCGGGGGCCTGGGCCCCCGCTGCGGCTTACCAGGTCTGGGTGGCCTTGAACTTCTCGATACCGGCTTTCAGGCCTGCGTCGATTTCGTCGTTGAAGTCACCCTTCACGTTGATCTTCGCCATCAGTTCAGCGTGATCACGGTTGAAGAAGGCGATCAGTGCTTGCTCGAAGCTGCCGATCTTGGAGACTTCTACGTCAGTCAGGAAGCCACGCTCAGCGGCGTACAGCGACAGGGCCATGTCCGCGATGGACATCGGCGCGTACTGCTTCTGCTTCATCAGCTCGGTAACGCGCTGACCATGCTCCAGCTGCTTGCGGGTCGCTTCATCCAGATCGGACGCGAACTGGGCGAATGCAGCCAGTTCACGATACTGAGCCAGTGCGGTACGAATACCACCGGACAGCTTCTTGATGATCTTGGTCTGAGCGGCACCACCTACACGCGATACCGAAACACCGGCGTTCACTGCTGGGCGGATGCCCGAGTTGAACATGGCCGATTCCAGGAAGATCTGACCGTCGGTGATCGAGATCACGTTGGTCGGAACGAACGCCGAAACGTCGCCAGCCTGGGTTTCGATGATCGGCAGAGCGGTCAGGGAACCGGTCTTGCCAGTGACTGCACCGTTGGTGAACTTCTCTACGTACTCTTCGGAAACGCGCGATGCACGCTCCAGCAGACGGGAGTGGAGATAGAACACGTCGCCTGGGTACGCTTCACGTCCTGGTGGACGGCGCAGCAGCAGGGAGATCTGACGGTAGGCAACGGCCTGCTTGGACAGGTCATCGTAGACGATCAGCGCATCTTCACCGCGGTCACGGAAGAACTCGCCCATGGTGCAACCGGCGTAAGGCGCCAGGAATTGCAGTGCGGCGGATTCCGAAGCACTGGCAACCACCACGATGGTGTTGGCCATTGCGCCGTTTTCTTCCAGCTTGCGAACGATGTTGGCTACGGTGGAACGCTTCTGGCCGACGGCTACATAAACACAGAAAATACCGCTGTCTTTCTGGTTGATGATGGCGTCGATCGCCATGGCGGTCTTGCCGATCTGACGGTCACCGATGATCAGCTCGCGCTGGCCACGGCCGACAGGGATCATGGCGTCGACGGATTTGTAACCAGTCTGTACAGGCTGGTCTACCGACTTACGCCAGATCACGCCCGGAGCAACTTTCTCGACCGCATCGGTCTCGGTGTTGCCCAGTGGGCCTTTGCCGTCGATTGGGTTGCCCAGTGCGTCGACAACGCGACCCAGCAGTTCCTTACCAACAGGAACCTCGAGGATGCGGCCGGTGCACTTGGCGCTCATGCCTTCGGCGAGGGTGTCGTATGCGCCCAGTACTACCGCACCAACGGAGTCTTGCTCCAGGTTGAGGGCCATACCGAACACGCCACCCGGAAACTCGATCATTTCGCCGTACATGACGTCGGCCAGACCGTGAATCCGCACGATACCGTCAGAAACGCTGACGACGGTACCTTCGTTGCGGGCTTGAGAGGTGACATCGAGTTTCTCGATGCGACCCTTGATGATTTCACTTATTTCGGAAGGATTGAGTTGCTGCATTGCTCTGCTGCCCCTTCAAACTCAAGATTTCAATGCTTCGGCCAGTTTCGCGATTTTGCCGCGAACAGAGCCATCGATTACCAGGTCGCCGGCGCGGATAACGACGCCGCCGATCAGGCTGGCATCCTCCGTCGCATGCAGGCGCACTTCCCGGCTGAGCCGTGCACTGAGAACCTTGGCGAGTTTGTCTTGCTGTTCTTGGTTCAACGCAAAAGCACTGGTGACTTCCACGTCCACGGATTTTTCCTGCTCGGCCTTGTACAGGTCGAACAAGGCGGCAATCTCCGGCAATAGCAGGAGACGGTCGTTTTCCGCGGCGACATGAATGAAATTCTGTGCCTGTACATCAAACTTGTCACCGCACACGTCAATAAACGCGGCGGCCTTTTCTGCGCTCGTCAGTCGCGGGGCCTTGAGCAGGCGCTGCATGGTGCCGTCTTGCGACACCGCAGCAGCCAGGCCGAGCATGGCTGACCAATTGGCCAGTTGCTGATGGGCCTGGGCGTGCTCGAAGGCTGCCTTAGCGTAAGGTCGGGCCAACGTGGTCAGTTCTGCCATGATCGCCCTCGCTTAAATTTCAGCGGCCAGTTTGTCAACCAGCTCCGCATGCGCGTTTCGATCGATTGTGGCACCCAGGATCTTCTCGGCACCGCCGACGGCCAGGCTACCCACTTGGGCGCGCAGCGCGTCTTTGACGCTGTTGATTTCCTGTTCGATCTCGGCTTGAGCCTGAGCCTTCACACGGTCAGCTTCGACGCGGGCCTGGTCACGGGCTTCCTCGACGATCTGGGCACCGCGTTTCTTGGCTTGCTCAATGATTTCGGCTGCCTGAGTTTTAGCTTCGCGCAGTTGCTGACCCACTTTATCTTGGGCCAGCTCCAGGTCGCGAGCTGCTCGGTTGGCAGCGTCCAATCCATCTGCGATCTTTTTCTGGCGTTCTTGCAGAGCCGCGATGACCGGAGGCCACACGAACTTCATGCAGAACAGCACAAAGATAAAGAACGCAACGGACTGGCCAATCAGGGTTGCATTAATGTTCACGCCAACACCTCGCTCGTTCTTAGTCCATCACACCGCAAATCAACTCGTTGGAAACGAGTGATTAGCCAGCGATTTGACCGACGAAGGGGTTCGCGAAGGTGAAGAACAGTGCGATACCAACACCGATCATGGTTACGGCGTCGAGCAGGCCGGCAACGATGAACATCTTGACCTGCAGCATCGGAACCATTTCTGGTTGACGAGCAGCGCCTTCCAGGAACTTGCCGCCCAGCAGGCCGAAACCAATGGCGGTGCCCAGAGCACCCAGACCGATCAGCAGAGCAACAGCGATAGCGGTAAGACCAACTACAGTTTCCATCTTTCCTCCCGACTTTTACGTCGTATTGGTTAGGTTTTTTAATTTGAAGCGGTAAAACAAATCGTTTTGTACAACTGCCCTTGCGGACTTTTTAAGCCCTCCCCCATGTGGGCGGGAAGGCTATCAGACACGCCAGGCGGTCTTAATGGTTATCTTCGTGAGCCATCGACAGGTAGACGATGGTAAGCATCATGAAGATGAAAGCTTGCAGGGTGATGATCAGGATGTGGAACACGGCCCACGCCCATTGCAGCACCACACCCAGGCCGCTCAGCCACAGCAGGCCGGAGCCGAACATGACTGCGATCAGGATGAACACCAGTTCGCCGGCGTACATGTTGCCGAACAGACGCAGTGCCAGCGAGATCGGCTTGGCGATCAGGGTAACGAACTCGAGCAGGAAGTTGACCGGGATCAGCAGGATCTGCACGAAGATGTTCTTGCTGCCGAACGGGTGCAGGGTGAGCTCACCCAGGAAGCCGCCCAGGCCCTTGATCTTGATGCTGTAGAAGATGATCAGGGCGAACACGCTGAAGGCCATGGCCAGCGTTGCGTTCGGATCGGTGGTCGATACCGCACGGAATGGAATGTGCGGATCACCGGTGATCATGATCGCCAGCTGTGGGATCCAGTCAACCGGTACCAGGTCGACGGCGTTCATCAGGAACACCCAGACGAAGATGGTGAGCGCCAGCGGAGCGATGACGGCACTACGGCCGTGGAACGAGTCCTTGACGCTTCCGTGGACGAATTCGACCAGCACCTCGACGAAGTTCTGCAGGCCGCCAGGCTGACCGGAGGTCGCCTTCTTCGCCGCCATGCGGAACAACAGGATGAAGATCAGACCCAGTGCGACGGACCAACCCAGGGTGTCCACGTGGAACGCCCAGAAGCCCATTGCCTTGGCTTCTGCAGCCGAATGGGCAAAGCCCCAGCCGCCGTCTGGTAGTTGACCGTAGGTCAGGTTCTGCAAGTGGTGCTGGATATAGCCCGAAGCGGTTTCTTCTGCCATGGTTGCCTCAAACGCCCTAAGGTCTCGAAAGTCTTTTATTCATCAGCAGGGGCGCGAACCAGCTGACCAATAGGGTCAGCACGAAGACGCCGAAGACTGCTAACGGCGCCAGTGGCTTCACTCCTGCGAAGGTCAGTGCGAACAGCACTGCCGTCAAAATCAATTTGCCTGCCTCGCCTGCGTAGAACGACCTGACGATGGCCTGTGCTGCCTTGGCCCCGCTGAAGCGAAATGCCTTCCAGGCGAAATACACATTGGGTAGCCAGGCAATCAGCCCTCCGCAGAGACCTGAATAACCAGTGACCACCCCTTGCCACTGCCACAACACCAAAGTTGCCAGCAGAAATACCACGCATTGAGTCAGCAGTACCGGGAAAACTGCCCAGCGATGGAAAGGCAGGCGGTTTGGCGTGCGGGTTTCCATCACTACTGCTCCTCGTAAGTCGACCTTCCAGTCAGCAATGACTTGGCATAATTTGTGCCGACAAAATGCGCGCAGAGTATAGGGGTGGATTAACCCCTATTCAACTATCAGGTAGTGATTTCCGACTGCGCGCTACAACAGGAAGTGTTTCAGCGAATGTGTGCAAGGACACCTTGCAACTCATCGAGAGAGTTGTAGCGGATAACCAGCTGGCCCTTGCCCTTGTTCCCATGACGTATCTGTACAGCCGAGCCCAGGCGCTCTGCGAGACGCTGTTCAAGGCGTGCGATATCCGGATCAGGTTTGCCCGCTTCGACCGGCTCAGGCTTGCCGTTGAGCCACTGGCGCACAAGTGCCTCAGTCTGGCGCACGGTCAGTCCACGTGCGACAACATGACGCGCCCCTTCGACCTGCTGATCTTCTCCCAGACCGAGCAAAGCGCGCGCGTGACCCATCTCGAGATCACCATGGGCGAGCAGCGTCTTGATCTCTTCGGGGAGCGAAATCAGTCGCAGCAGGTTGGCCACGGTCACCCGCGACTTGCCCACGGCGTCGGCCACCTGCTGCTGGGTCAATTCGAACTCCTGCTGCAGGCGTTGCAAGGCCATGGCCTCTTCCAGCGGGTTGAGGTCTTCGCGCTGGATGTTCTCGATCAGGGCCATGGCAATGGCGGCCTCGTCGGGCACTTCGCGGACCATGGCCGGAACGGTATCCAGGCCAGCCAGCTGGGTGGCCCGCCAGCGACGCTCACCGGCAATGATTTCAAAGCGGTTGTCGCCGATCGGACGAACCACGATCGGTTGCATCACGCCTTGGCAGCGGATCGAGTTAGCCAGCTCTTCGAGCGCTTCCGGGTCCATGTCGCGGCGCGGCTGGTACTTGCCACGTTGGATCAGCTCGACCGGCAGATGTTGCAGTTCTTTCTGGTCGACCTTGTCAGCCTGCTCTTCGAGTGAGCTGACGGTAGGACCACTGAGCAGTGCATCCAACCCACGTCCGAGACCTCGTTTCTTAACGGCCATGCGGATTCCTTAAGTTGTCTGCGCAGTGCGAGTGGGTCGACGCTGACGGCGTACAAGCTCACCGGCCAGGGCCAGGTAGGCCAGCGCACCACGCGATTGCTTGTCGTAGGCCAGGGCAGGCATGCCGAAGCTCGGCGCCTCGGCAAGGCGGATGTTGCGCGGGATCACCGTGTCGTAGAGCTGCTCGCCGAAGTGTTCCTTCAGCTGCGCGGACACGTCGTTGTTCAGGCTCAGGCGCGGGTCGAACATCGTCCGCAGCAGGCCTTCGATCCTGAGCTCCGGGTTGAGCCGTTCGCCGATTCGCTTGATGTTGTCCACAAGGTCGCTCAAGCCCTCCAGCGCGTAGTACTCGCACTGCATCGGGATGATCACTCCATCGGAGGCGACCAGGCCGTTGAGGGTCAGCATCGACATCGACGGCGGGCAGTCGATGAGAATGAAATCGTAGTTCTCGCGGATAGGCGCCAGCGCCGTGCGCAGGCGACTTTCCTTCATCTGCATCTCCAGCAGCACCACTTCCGCGGCCGTGAGGTCCCGGTTGGCGGGCAGCAGCTGATAACCACCGTGCTCGGAGACGTGCATGGCCTGGGCGAGATCGCATTCACCGATCAGCAGGTCATAGACCGAATGGTCCAGGTCGTGCTTGTCCACGCCACTACCCGTGGTGGCGTTGCCCTGTGGATCGAGATCGATCAGCAGCACGCGTCGCTTGGTCGCGACCAGCGATGCGGCGAGATTGATACAGGTGGTGGTCTTGCCCACACCACCTTTCTGGTTCGCTATTGCGAATACCTTAGCCATTGTTGCGTGTGTTCCCCATCAAGCCGTGCGGCGCAGTATCAGCAGATGGCGCTGGCCTTGGCAACCCGGAACGGTCAAGGCACGCTCGCTCTCTACTGTGAAGTCTGCCGGCAATGCTACCAGTTCGTCGGCAGGATGGAGGCCTTTCATTGCCAGCCATGCTGTTTGATTGTCGCCCAGGTGCCGCGTCCAGTTGGTGAAGTTCTCCATGCTGCTGAACGCTCGGGAGACGATACCGCTGAATGCCTGGGCTGGCTGGAACTCCTCGACCCGCTTGTGGATAACCTGAAGGTTGTCCAGCTTGAGTTCCATTTTTACCTGGGTGAGAAAACGGGTCTTCTTGCCGTTGCTGTCCAACACGGTCACCTGCTTGTCCCGATGCAGGATAGCCAATGGAATCCCGGGCATGCCACCACCACTGCCAACATCCAGCCAACTTTTGCTGTCGCTGTGGATAAACGGCATGACGCTGAGGCTGTCGAGAAGATGGCGTGAAACCATTTCGTCGGGATCGCGCACGGCGGTCAGGTTGTAGGCCTTGTTCCATTTGATCAACAGGCCAAGGTAGCCCAGCAGTTGTTCATGTTGCACGGCGGTCAGCTCGACGCCGAGCTGGCGGGCGCCTGTGGACAACTCTTCGGCATGTTGCGGGGAAACCAGAGAACTCAAGCGGTTTGCTCCAACTCGCGGCCAGCGCCGCGTTTTTTCAGGTGAATCAGCAAGAGGGAAATCGCCGCCGGAGTGACGCCAGGAATTCGCGAGGCCTGGCCCAGGGTTTCCGGGCGGGTCTGGCCGAGCTTGCCCTGGATTTCCTTGGAAAGCCCCGATATCCCGGTGTAGTCGATGTCCACGGGCAGGCGGGTATCTTCGCTGGCGCGTAGCCGGGCAATCTCGTCCTGCTGGCGGTCGATGTAACCGGCGTACTTGGTCTTGATCTCGACCTGTTCGGCCACCTGCGCATCGGCGGGCTGACCGCCGGTCGCCTCGATCAGGCCTGCATAGTCGACTTCTGGCCGGGTCAGCAGGCTCAGGAGATTGTACTCATGGGTAAGCGGCGTGCCGAATTTCTCGGTGATGGCCTGGCCATGGGCGGTATCCGGGCGAACCCAGGTGGACTTCAGGCGCTGTTCCTCACGCTCGATGCCATCTCGCTTGGCGCAGAAGGCCGCCCAGCGCTGGTCATCGATAAGGCCGAGTTCGCGGCCTTTCTCGGTCAGGCGCAGGTCGGCGTTGTCTTCGCGCAGGATCAGCCGGTATTCGGCACGCGAGGTGAACATGCGGTACGGCTCCTGGGTACCCAGAGTGATCAGGTCGTCCACCAGCACGCCGATGTACGCCTCGTCACGCCGCGGGCACCAGCTGTCACGGCCCTGGGCGCGCAGCGCCGCGTTCGTGCCGGCCAGCAGGCCCTGGGCGCCAGCTTCTTCGTAGCCGGTGGTGCCGTTGATCTGGCCAGCAAAGAACAGGCCGCCGATGACCTTGGTCTCCAGGCTGTACTTCAGGTCGCGCGGATCGAAGTAGTCGTACTCGATGGCGTAGCCCGGACGCACGATATGCGCGTTTTCCATGCCCTGGATGGACCGCACGATCTGCAGCTGCACATCGAAAGGCAAGGAGGTGGAGATGCCGTTGGGGTACAGCTCATGGGTGTTCAGGCCTTCGGGCTCGATGAACACCTGATGGCTCTGCTTGTCGGCGAAGCGATGGATCTTGTCCTCGATCGACGGGCAATACCGAGGCCCCACCCCTTCGATGACGCCGGAGTACATCGGCGAACGGTCCAGGTTCGAGGCAATGATCTCGTGGGTGCGCGCGTTCGTGTGGGTAATCCAGCAACTGACCTGACGCGGGTGCATCTCCTTCGAGCCCATGAAGGACATCACTGGGATCGGAGTATCGCCTGGCTGTTCGGTCATGACTGAAAAGTCCACCGAGCGGCCGTCGATCCGCGGCGGAGTCCCGGTTTTCAGCCGACCCACGCGCAGCGGCAGTTCACGCATGCGGTGAGCCAGGGCCATTGCCGGAGGATCACCCGCACGGCCACCGGAATAGTTCTGCATCCCGATGTGGATAAGTCCGGCCAGGAAGGTCCCTGTAGTCAACACCACGGAGTCGGCCAGAAAACGCAGACCCATCTGCGTGACCACGCCGCGTACCTGGTCCTGCTCGACGATCAGGTCATCACAGGATTGCTGGAATATCCACAGGTTGGGCTGGTTCTCGAGGATCTCGCGCACGACCGCCTTGTAGATGGCCCGGTCCGCCTGGGCGCGGGTAGCGCGCACGGCCGGGCCCTTGCGATTGTTCAACACGCGGAACTGGATGCCGCTCTTGTCGGTGGCAAGCGCCATGACGCCCCCGAGCGCATCGATCTCCTTGACCAGATGGCTCTTGCCGATGCCACCGATAGCCGGGTTGCAGCTCATGTGACCGAGCGTTTCCACGTTATGGGTCAGCAGCAGGGTTTTCACACCCATGCGTGCTGACGCAAGCGCAGCCTCGGTACCGGCATGGCCGCCGCCGATGACGATCACTTCAAAACGGGAAGGGAAATCCACCACGCACCTCGTGCCTGTTTTTGCGAATAGAGAAGGTAAGCCGACAAGTATAGGGACTTACCCCCCTTCAAAGGAACCTTTTGCGCAAAATTTGACCAGCCTGTGGATGAGTGGAGCAATAGAAACAAAAAGAGAGAAATTTATAAAAGCTTTGTTTTTATGTTTATTCTTACACAGGCACAATTCTGTGGATAAATCTCTACACTCCGTATTTTACGTGATGTACAGAGTTTCAAAACCCTGTGCAGCACCCTGGATGAGGGTTCTGGATAAGCGGATTAAGCCTGTGGATGAAACGGCTATTTACCCACAGGCAGATTTATCTCCAACTTTGGAGCGTGGTTATCAACTGAGCTCAGATAGACTTTTCCACAGGGCTTATCCCGTGCACGGGCGAACGGAGTCGCGCTCGGAAAAGCCTCGACGGGAGTTAAACTGGGATTTGGGGGTCAGGCGGACAATACGCCTGTGGATGAAACTCGCGAAAACGGCATGAAACCGCTTCGAGGGAGGGTTATCCACCGGCCGTGACGTGCCGGTGGACGGGTTTTGCTATTTTCCGATGCAGAAGCTGGAGAAGATACGTCCAAGCAGATCATCGGAGCTGAACGCGCCTGTGATCTCACCGAGCGCGTGTTGCGCCTGACGCAAATCTTCCGCCAGCAGCTCGCCGGCGCCTGCAAGGGTGAGCTGCGCACGCCCGTGCTCCAGATGCGTGCTAGCCTGGCGCAGGGCCTCCAGATGCCGTCGGCGTGCACTGAAGCTGCTCTCGGCTGTCTGTTCGAAGCCCATGCAGGCCTTGAGGTGGTCGCGCAGCAGCTCCAGCCCGGTGTCGGCATCCCTGGCGCTCAGGGTGATCGTGACATGGCCGTCCTCGCTCTGTTCCAGCGCGACCTGTTCGCCACTGAGGTCTGCCTTGTTGCGAATCAGAGTGACCTTGGCAGGGTCTGGGCGCTGGTCCAGGAATTCTGGCCACAAGGCAAATGGATCGGATGCTTCGGGTGCGGTCGAGTCAACGACCAGCAACACTCGGTCCGCTTCGCCGATCGCCTTGAGGGCGCGCTCGACACCGATCTTTTCCACATGGTCCTCGGTATCACGCAACCCGGCCGTGTCCACCACGTGCAACGGCATGCCGTCGATGTGGATATGTTCGCGCAGGATATCCCGCGTGGTGCCGGCAATATCAGTGACGATGGCCGCCTCCCGCCCTGCCAGCACATTGAGCAGGCTTGACTTGCCCGCATTCGGACGGCCGGCTATGACCACGGTCATGCCGTCACGTAGCAGGGCCCCCTGCCCGGCTTCGCGCTGCACTGTGGACAAGTCGCTGCGCACGGCATCAAGCATGCTCAACACATGGCCGTCAGCGAGAAAGTCGATTTCCTCTTCCGGGAAGTCGATCGCCGCTTCCACATAGATCCGCAGGGCAATCAGCGCCTCGGTTAGTTTATCCACGCGTCGGGAGAACTCCCCCTGGAGCGAGCGCAATGCGTTGCGGGCAGCCTGGGTGGAACTGGCCTCGATGAGGTCGGCGATGGCCTCGGCCTGCGCCAGGTCGAGCTTGTCATTGAGAAACGCGCGTTCGCTGAACTCGCCAGGGCGCGCCAGTCGACACCCAAGCTGTACGCACTGCTGCAGCAGCATGTCCATCACTACCGGCCCACCATGACCCTGCAGCTCGAGCACATCTTCGCCGGTGAATGAGTTGGGCCCGGGGAAGAACAACGCGATGCCTTCGTCCAGCACACGTCCGGCCTCGTCCCGAAACGGCCCGTAGTGGGCATGCCGCGGGGTCAGGGTACGTCCGGTAAGAGCAAGGCCCGCCTGGGTCGCCAAAGGACCGGAAAGGCGCACGATACCCACACCCCCACGTCCCTGAGCGGTAGCGATCGCGGCAATGGTTTCACGCACAATGTTCATGCTGGATGCCTCAACAAATAAAACGACAGATAGCAAAAACGCCCCACTAGGGGGCGTTTTTATACACAGGCTAGTGGATCAGCCCGTCACGCAGAAGCTTTTTTACTCGCTCCCACGATACCGCGGGTGATGTACCACTGCTGGGTGATCGACAGGCAGTTGTTCACAACCCAGTACAGCACCAGACCAGCCGGGAACCACAGGAAGAAGAAGGTGAAGATGATCGGCATCAGCTTCATCACCTTGGCTTGCATCGGATCCGGCGGAGTCGGGTTCAGACGCTGCTGGATGAACATGGTCGCGCCCATGATGATCGGCAGGATGAAGAACGGATCCTTGATCGACAGGTCGGTGATCCAGAACATCCACGGCGCCTGGCGCATCTCCACGCTTTCAAGCAGTACCCAGTACAGCGCCAGGAACACCGGCATCTGCACAAGGATCGGCAGGCAGCCGCCCAATGGGTTGATCTTCTCTTTCTTGTACAGCTCCATCATCGCCTGGGACATCTTCTGGCGATCGTCACCGAACTGCTCCTTGAGCGAAGCGAGCTTCGGTGCAACGGCACGCATGCGCGCCATGGAGCGATAGCTGGCAGCCGACAGCGGGAAGAACAGACCTTTGATGAGCATCGTCAGAACGATGATCGACCAGCCCCAGTTACCGAGCAGGCTGTGGATATGTTGCAGCAGCCAGAAGATCGGCTGGGCAATGAACCAGAGAATGCCGTAGTCGACGGTCAATTCCAGTCCTGGGGACAACTCTTTCAGCTTGTCCTGGCTTTTCGGACCGGCGTACAGCATGGCGCTGGTTTCGGCCGTGGCGCCTGGCGCTACGTTCAGCGCTGGACCGGTAAAGCCGATGATGTAGTTGCCCTGGCTGTCCTTGCGGGTCTGGACGACGTTGTTGTCCGAGCTTTTCGGGATCCAGGCGGTCACGAAGTAGTGCTGCAACCAGGCGACCCAGCCGCCGGACACATTTTCTTTCAGACTACCTTTGTCGATGTCCTTCATGGACACCTTCTTGTACGGCTCCGAACTTGTCCACAGGGCCGCGCCGAGGTAGGTGGCGGTGCCGGTGGCAGTGCTCGACGACGGATCGGAGCTGGCATCACGCTTGAGCTGGGCAAACAGGTTGCCGCTCCAGGCCTGGCCGCTCTGGTTGTCGATCAGATACGACACGGTCAGGTCATATTCACCGCGCTTGAAGGCAAAGCGCTTGATGTAGTTGACGCCGTTGTCACTGAACTTCAGGTCGACGACCAACTGCTCCTGGCCATCGGCCAGCTGATAGCTGCGCTGCTCGGCGGTGTACAGCGGACGGCCACCGGCCCGGGCATCCGGACCGTTGGTGCCGGTCAGGCCGCTTTGCGCCAGGTAGGTACGCTCATTGCCGTTGTCGAACAACTGGAACGGAATGTCCGGATGATCCTGGCGGCGTGGGTACTTGGGCAGGTTCAGCTGGACGATATCACCGCCGACAGGGTCGATAGCCAAGTCCAGGACATCGGTCTTGATCCGGATCAGGTCCTTGCTTACGGCAACTGGCGCAAGCTCCGCTGGGCTGGAATCAGCATTGGTGCTGGGCACATCGGCATTTGCACCGGAATTGCCGGCCCGCGCGGTGTCCGGCAGTGCCGGGGCACCGTTGCTGGCGGCAGCATGCTGAGTCGGCAGGGCAGCCTGCCCATAGTCCTGGTTCCATTTGAGGACCATGACGTAGGACACGATTGCCAGGGCGACGATCAGGATCGTGCGTTTAATATCCATGATTACTCGGCTATCGAAGAATTTCGGGAGGAAGGAGCTGGCGGAACCGGATCGAAACCGCCCGCGTTCCACGGATGGCAACGCCCCAGGCGACGAACGGCTAGCCACCCGCCACGCAGAAGGCCATGCAATTCGATGGCTTCTTGGGCGTAACAGGAGCAGCTGGGGTAGAAACGACAGTGACTGGCCATCAGTGGACTAATGGCGTAACGGTAAAACTGGATCGGAACGAGTGCCAGTTTACGCATCGTGACTGTCTACCCCTGCAGAATCGGCGTTAACCGCTGGAGAGGGCCGACTGCGTGCGAGCCGCTTCCAGAGCTTGCCAAAATGTTGGTGCAATTCTGGGTTTTCAATCTCGCCCAACCCCTTGCGCGCGACGATCACGATATCCCAACCGGCAAGCATTTGCTGGTGCAGGCGAAAGGAATCGCGCATCAAACGTTTAAGGCGATTGCGTTGAACGGAGAGCTTGACGCTCTTCTTGCCGATCACCAGGCCCAGGCGGGGGTGATCAAAACCGTTCTCGCGGGCAAGGATAAGCAGGTTTTTCCCTGGAACCTTGCCGGTTGGGGAGTCGAAGACCGCTTTGAAATGCCGGGGTGTAAGCAGACGCTTATCCCGACTGAAGTCCTGACTCACCACCTGTGCCGAAAAATCAAATGGCCAGACGCTTACGGCCTTTGGCACGACGACGCGACAGTACGGCGCGGCCGTTCTTGGTAGCCATACGGGCACGGAAACCGTGAGTGCGCGCGCGCTTGATGGTGCTTGGTTGGAAAGTACGTTTCATGGCGTGTTACCTGGTTCGTCGACAACGGGCCGGAATGGCCCCCGTTTTAAGAGATCGGCGATTCTAGAGAAAGCAAGGCGATAGGTCAATTTCCAACCAGCGTTTCCTTTATGGATTTACGTGGATCAGCAGCGTGGCTGAACGGACTGCCCAAGGTCACGAAGGCGAATAAACATAGAAAAAAGAAAGAAGGATTTTATAAAGCTTTTCTAAAGATCTTATAAAGCTTATGTGGACAATCTTCTGTGGATAAACCCCTAGATGCCACGAAATTCGTGCTGTACAGAGATTCAAAAGTCTGTCGGTAACGCGTGCGGCACCTGTGCTGGACCTACGGAAAAGCTGTGGATTGAATGATTACTTGTCCACAGGTGTGTTATCCACAGATTTCCTGACAGGGTTGTGCATAGAGCTCATGGCAGCTTATCCACAGGGTTTATGCACAGGTGAATTGTGTGTTTTTAGACGCTAAATTGCTGATTTGTCGTCCTTCAAGTCGTAGGTGCATGTGGATAACTGCGCGTTCGGTCGGTACAATGGCTGCTTGTTTTTGCCTCACCGGCTTTCAAACTCAGGGGATATCCGTGTCAGTGGAACTTTGGCAGCAGTGCGTGGAGCTTTTGCGCGATGAGCTGCCTGCCCAGCAATTCAACACCTGGATCCGTCCGCTACAGGTCGAGGCCGAAGGCAACGAGTTGCGCGTCTACGCGCCCAACCGTTTCGTGCTCGACTGGGTCAACGAAAAGTACCTGGGCCGGCTTCTCGAGCTGCTGGGCGAGAAAGGCAACGGCATGGCGCCTGCGCTTTCCTTGTTGATAGGCAGCCGCCGCAGTTCGGCAGCACGTGCTGCGCCTACGGCCCCGGTGAGCGCTGCCATGGCGGCGTCCCAGGCGCAGGCCGCGCAAGTGGTCGCGCCTAGCGAACCGGTTGTCTCTCACGTTGCCGCGGCTGCGCCCGCGAGCGTGATCGAGCAAGCACCTTCGCGTGAAAGCTTCGACGCCATGGGAGATTCGCCTCCTGCGCCGGTTGCTGCCAGCCGTGCCGAACAGCGCACCGTGCAGGTAGAGGGTGCGCTCAAGCACACCAGTTATCTCAACCGGACCTTCACCTTCGAGACATTTGTAGAAGGTAAATCCAACCAACTGGCCAGGGCAGCTGCCTGGCAGGTGGCGGACAATCCGAAGCATGGCTACAACCCGCTGTTCCTTTATGGTGGTGTGGGCCTGGGTAAAACGCACTTGATGCATGCTGTGGGTAACCACCTGCTGAAGAAGAACCCCAATGCCAAGGTGGTATACCTTCACTCAGAGCGTTTCGTCGCAGACATGGTCAAGGCGCTGCAGCTCAATGCGATCAACGAATTCAAGCGTTTCTACCGCTCGGTGGACGCGTTGCTGATCGACGACATCCAGTTCTTCGCCCGCAAGGAGCGTTCACAGGAAGAGTTCTTCCACACCTTCAATGCCTTGCTTGAAGGCGGCCAACAGGTAATCCTGACCAGTGACCGCTATCCAAAGGAAATCGAAGGCCTGGAGGAGCGACTGAAATCGCGCTTCGGTTGGGGCCTTACCGTGGCCGTAGAGCCACCAGAGCTTGAGACCCGCGTGGCGATCCTGATGAAGAAGGCCGACCAGGCCAAGGTCGATCTGCCCCATGACGCCGCGTTTTTCATTGCCCAGCGCATTCGGTCCAACGTGCGTGAGCTTGAAGGCGCCTTGAAGCGTGTAATTGCACACTCTCACTTCATGGGCCGCGATATCACGATCGAGCTCATTCGCGAGTCTCTCAAGGACCTGCTGGCATTGCAGGACAAGCTGGTCAGTGTGGATAACATCCAGCGCACCGTGGCTGAGTACTACAAGATCAAGATTTCCGATCTGCTGTCCAAGCGACGCTCTCGCTCGGTGGCCCGGCCGCGTCAGGTTGCCATGGCGTTGTCCAAGGAGCTGACCAACCACAGCCTGCCAGAAATCGGTGATGTGTTTGGCGGCCGCGACCACACGACTGTCCTGCACGCCTGCCGCAAGATCAACGAACTCAAGGAGTCCGACGCGGACATCCGCGAGGACTACAAGAACCTGCTGCGCACGCTCACGACCTGATGGGCGTTGGCGCACCCTTTATGAAAGCAAGGGACTAGACCATGCATTTCACCATTCAACGCGAAGCCCTGTTGAAACCCCTGCAACTGGTCGCAGGCGTCGTAGAGCGACGTCAGACCTTGCCGGTACTGTCCAACGTGCTGCTAGTCGTGCAAGGCCAGCAGTTATCGCTGACGGGTACGGACCTGGAAGTCGAGCTGGTAGGCCGTGTGCAGCTCGAAGAGCCGGCCGAGCCGGGCGAGATCACCGTCCCTGCGCGCAAGCTCATGGACATCTGCAAGAGCCTGCCCAGCGATGTACTGATCGACATCAAGCTCGATGAGCAAAAGCTGGTGGTCAAGGCAGGACGCAGTCGCTTCACCCTGTCGACGCTGCCTGCCAATGATTTCCCTACAGTTGAAGAAGGCCCAGGTTCACTGACCTGTAGCCTGGAGCAGAGCAGACTGCGCCGCCTGATCGAACGCACCAGCTTCGCCATGGCGCAGCAGGACGTACGTTACTACCTCAATGGTATGCTGCTGGAGGTATCGACCGATACCTTGCGCGCCGTAGCCACTGACGGTCACCGCCTGGCCATGTGCTCGATGCAGGCGGCTATCGGCCAGGCCGACCGCCATCAGGTGATCGTTCCGCGCAAGGGCATCCTTGAACTTGCTCGTCTGCTGACCGATCCAGAAGGCATGGTCAGCATCGTCCTGGGTCAACACCACATCCGTGCGACCACTGGCGAGTTCACCTTTACGTCCAAGCTGGTGGATGGCAAGTTCCCAGACTACGAACGCGTTCTGCCCAAGGGTGGCGACAAGTTGGTGATTGGTGATCGCCAAGCGTTGCGTGAAGCATTCAGCCGGACCGCAATTCTGTCCAATGAGAAATACCGTGGTATTCGTCTCCAGCTTGCCGCAAGCCAGTTGAAGATCCAGGCGAACAACCCGGAGCAAGAAGAGGCAGAAGAAGAAATCGGCGTCGACTACAACGGCGGGTCTTTGGAGATCGGTTTCAACGTCAGCTATCTGCTGGACGTGCTTGGTGTCATGACTACGGAGCAGGTTCGCCTGATCCTGTCTGACTCCAATAGCAGCGCACTGCTGCAGGAAGCCGGCAATGACGACTCCGCTTACGTTGTCATGCCAATGCGCCTGTAAAGCCGAATCTCGATGTCCCTCCTACGCGTTTCAGTCACCGCGGTGCGCAACTTGCACCCGGTGACCTTCTCCCCCTCCCCCCGCATCAACATCCTGTATGGCGCTAATGGCAGCGGCAAGACCAGCGTGCTGGAAGCTGTGCACTTGCTGGGTCTTGCCCGTTCCTTCCGCAGCACACGACTGACTCCCGTTATTCAGTACGAGCAACCTATCTGCACTGTATTCGGGCAGGTTGATACCGGCGACGGCGGTTCCAGCAATCTCGGTGTCTCTCGCGAGCGCCAGGGTGACTTTACCATTCGTATCGACGGGCAGAATGCCAGAAGCGCTGCCCAGCTAGCCGAGATGCTCCCGCTGCAGTTGATCAACCCGGATAGCTTTCGGCTTCTCGAAGGTGCGCCGAAGATTCGACGACAGTTTCTTGATTGGGGAGTGTTCCACGTGGAACCTCGCTTCATGGCCACTTGGCAGCGCCTGCAGAAGGCGCTGCGGCAGCGAAACTCGTGGTTGCGGCATGGTACACTTGACGCTGTTTCGCAAGCCGCTTGGGACCGGGAATTGACCCTCGCGAGCGCGGAAATAGATGAATACCGACGCAACTACATCATGGCCCTCAAACCTGTCTTTGAGCGGACCCTGAGCGAATTAGTCGAGCTGGATGGCTTGGCCCTGAGTTACTACAGAGGCTGGGACAAGGATCGCGAACTTGGTGATGTACTTGCTGCTTCGTTGATGCGAGATCAGCAGATGGGGCATACCCAGGCTGGTCCCCAGCGCGCCGATTTGCGACTGCGCCTCGGCGCTCATAACGCCGCTGACATCCTCTCGCGGGGCCAGCAGAAGCTTGTAGTCTGCGCACTGCGTATCGCCCAAGGGCATCTCGTCAGTCAGGTGCGCCGCGGCCAATGTATTTATCTTGTAGATGACTTGCCCTCCGAGCTGGATGAGCAACATCGCCGCGCATTGTGTCGCTTGTTAGAAGAATTGAACTGCCAGGTCTTTATCACCTGCGTAGACCACGAATTACTGAGGGATTGCTGGCGGACGGATACGCCAGTCGCTTTGTTCCACGTGGAACAAGGCCGTATCACCCAGACCCACGACCATCGGGAGTGAAGGCATGAGCGAGAATCAAACGTACGACTCTTCCAGCATCAAGGTGCTGAAAGGTCTGGATGCCGTGCGTAAGCGCCCTGGCATGTACATTGGCGACACCGATGATGGTAGCGGCCTGCACCACATGGTGTTCGAGGTGCTCGACAACTCAATCGACGAAGCCCTCGCGGGTCACTGCGATGACATCACCGTTATCATTCACCCGGACGAATCGATCAGTGTCCGTGACAACGGTCGCGGCATTCCGGTTGATGTGCATAAAGAAGAAGGCGTATCCGCAGCTGAGGTCATCATGACCGTACTGCACGCTGGCGGTAAGTTCGACGACAACTCGTACAAAGTGTCGGGCGGTCTGCATGGCGTGGGTGTTTCGGTAGTGAACGCCTTGTCAGAGAAGCTGGTGCTGACAGTACGCCGTAGCGGCAAGATCTGGGAACAGACCTATGTCCATGGCGTGCCTCAAGCCCCGATGGCGATCGTTGGCGAAAGTGAAACCACTGGTACTCACATCCTGTTCATGCCGTCGGCTGAAACCTTCAAGAACATCCATTTCAGCTGGGACATTCTTGCCAAGCGAATCCGTGAGTTGTCTTTCCTCAACTCCGGCGTCGGCATCCTGCTGAAAGACGAACGTAGCGGCAAGGAAGAGTACTTCAAGTACGAAGGTGGTCTGCGCGCATTCGTGGACTACTTGAACACCAACAAGACTCCGGTCAACTCCCAGGTGTTTCACTTCAACGTCCAGCGTGACGATGGCGTGGGCGTGGAGATTGCGCTGCAGTGGAACGACAGCTTCAATGAAAACCTGTTGTGCTTTACCAACAACATTCCTCAGCGCGATGGCGGTACTCACCTGGTTGGTTTCCGTTCAGCGCTGACCCGGAACCTGAACAACTATATCGAGCAGGAAGGTCTGGCCAAGAAAAACAAGGTCTCGACTACTGGAGACGATGCACGTGAAGGCCTCACCGCGATCATTTCGGTCAAGGTGCCAGATCCAAAGTTCAGTTCTCAGACCAAAGACAAGCTGGTTTCGTCCGAAGTCAAAACAGCGGTCGAACAGGAGATGGGCAAGTACTTCTCCGACTTCCTGTTGGAGAACCCGGCAGAAGCCAAGGCCGTGGTTGGCAAGATGATCGACGCTGCCCGTGCCCGTGAGGCGGCTCGCAAGGCGCGTGAGATGACCCGTCGTAAAGGCGCTCTGGATATCGCTGGCCTGCCAGGCAAGCTTGCCGACTGCCAGGAGAAAGACCCTGCCCTCTCCGAACTTTACCTGGTGGAGGGTGACTCCGCAGGTGGTTCGGCTAAACAAGGCCGTAACCGCAAGACCCAGGCTATCCTGCCGCTGAAAGGCAAGATCCTCAACGTCGAGAAAGCTCGCTTCGACAAGATGATCTCGTCCCAGGAAGTGGGCACACTGATCACCGCCTTGGGCTGTGGTATTGGTCGCGATGAGTACAACATCAACAAGCTGCGTTATCACAACATCATCATCATGACCGATGCTGACGTTGACGGTTCGCACATCCGTACCCTGCTGTTGACCTTCTTCTTCCGTCAGCTGCCAGAGCTGGTCGAGCGTGGCTACATCTACATCGCTCAGCCGCCGCTGTACAAGGTCAAGCGTGGCAAGCAGGAGCAGTACATCAAAGACGACGAAGCCATGGAAGAGTACATGACCCAGTCGGCCCTGGAAGATGCCAGCCTGCACCTGGACGAAGATGCACCACCCGTTTCGGGCGTTGAGCTCGAGCGCCTGGTGAACGACTTCCGCTCGGTAATGAAGACCCTCAAGCGTCTGTCGCGTCTGTACCCGCAAGAGCTGACCGAGCACTTTATCTACCTCCCGGAAGTGACCCTTGAACAGCTGGGCGATCACAGCGTCATGCAGGGCTGGTTGAACAAGCTGCAGGCGCGTCTCAGCACCAGCGAGAAGTCAGGCTTGGCTTACAAGGTCAGCCTGCGTGAAGACAAGGAGCGAAGTGTCTGGCTGCCGGAAGTGGAAATCACCTCCCACGGTCTAGCCAGCTACATCACCTTCAACCGTGACTTCTTCGGCAGCAACGACTACCGCACTGTTACCGCCCTGGGCTCCAAGCTCAGCACCCTGTTGGGTGAAGGTGCTTACGTGCAGCGTGGCGAGCGCAAGAAAGCCGTGGTCGAGTTCAAGGAAGCGCTGGAATGGTTGATGAACGAAACCGCCAAGCGCCACACTATCCAGCGATACAAAGGTCTGGGCGAGATGAACCCTGACCAGCTCTGGGAAACGACCATGGACCCGACCGTGCGCCGCATGCTGAAAGTGACGATCGAAGACGCTATCGGGGCTGACCAGATCTTCAACACCCTCATGGGCGATGCGGTAGAACCACGCCGCGAGTTCATCGAAAGCAACGCACTATCGGTGTCCAACCTGGACTTCTGACCAGCGCTGTTGAGACATGACCCCGGCCTGCGCCGGGGTTTTTTGTTTAGAGGCTTTGCCTGACGTGGATCATGGCATGGCTAGGCATACCCCGGCAGTCTCGAACGGCGCCTTCAACATGGCCAGGCACTAGACTGGAATGACGCACAACAGGAGACAGCCAATGAACATCGGCCGCAACATGCAGGTGGAAGCGCTGTTCGACAAGGCAACCTCGACCATAAGCTACCTGGTCATGGACAGCGCCTCGAGACAGTGTGCGATCATCGACAGCGTGCTCGGCTTCGATGCCAAGTCCGGCCGCACTGACACGGCTTCCGCAGACAGCCTGATCACCCGAGTCAAGGAATTGGGCGCCGAGGTGCAGTGGATCCTGGAGACACATGTGCATGCCGATCACCTTTCGGCAGGTGCTTATTTGAAATCTGAGCTGGGCGGTAAAATTGCCATCGGCAGCCGTATCACCCAAGTGCAGAAGGTATTCGGAGCGCTGTTCAATGCCGAGGTGGGGTTTGCCCGCGATGGCAGCCAGTTCGATGTGTTGTTCGACGACGACCAGGCGTTCGCCATTGGTAACTTGCAAGCCCGTGCACTGCACACGCCCGGTCATACGCCCGCCTGCATGACGTATCTGGTGGAAGACGCTGGCGACCAAGCCGCCTTTGTCGGCGATACCTTGTTCATGCCTGACTACGGCACCGCGCGTTGTGACTTCCCGGGTGCCGACGCCCGCACGCTGTATCGCTCTATCCAGCGTATATTCGCCCTCCCCTCTGATACACACCTGTTCATGTGCCATGACTACCCGCCAGGTGACCGCGAGATGCGTTTTGCAACGACCGTTGCCGAACAGCGTACGGGCAACATCCATATCCATCAGGGCGTCAGCGAAGACAGTTTTGTGGCCATGCGCGAGGCACGTGACGCTACCCTGGACATGCCTGTGCTGATACTGCCCTCGGTGCAGGTCAACATGCGCAGTGGTCAGTTGCCTGAGCCTGAAGCCAACGGCGTGCGTTACCTGAAAATCCCACTGAATGTGCTTTGATGGAAAAACGTCTGCATGATTGTTGAGATGTTGCTGGGCATGATCATCGGCGCCGTACTGGCGCTGACAGGTGCTGGCGGTGGGATACTTGCGGTACCTCTGCTGGTGTTCGGACTGGGCCTGCCCATGGTCGAAGCCGCGCCGGTCGGTTTGCTCGCAGTGGGCCTGGCAGCAACAGTGGGTGCCTTGCTGGGCCTGCGTCAGGGAGTAGTGCGTTATCGCGCTGCACTGTTTGTTGCGCTGATCGGTATTGCAGCGACGCCTTTCGGGCTCCTGCTCGCCCATCGTTTGCCGAATGCTCCGCTGGCGCTGCTGTTCTCGGCGGTTCTGGCGTATGCCTGCCTGCGCATCTGGCGCAAGGCCCGTCGGGAGCTTCGCGGTGAGTCGCCCTGCGGACCTCGCCAGCTCATGCCTTGTGTAATGAATCCGCAGCAAGGCAGGTTGCGTTGGACACTGCCCTGCGCTCGGGCGCTGGCCTGCACTGGCCTGTTGTCAGGGCTCATGTCCGGCCTGCTCGGCGTGGGTGGCGGTTTTGTGATCATCCCGGCCTTGAATCGCTATACCAATCTGGAAATGAAGAGCATCGTCGCAACCTCACTGGCCGTGATTGCCCTGGTATCGACCGGCAGTGTGGTCACGGCCAGCCTGGTAGGCGCCATGCAATGGGAGGTCGGCGGGCCCTTCGCTGCAGGTGCCGTGCTGGGTCTGTTACTGGCGCGCCCGCTGTCGAGCAAGCTGGCAGGCCCGCGGCTCCAGCAGCTGTTTGCCTTCACCGGCCTTGCTGCCGCCATGTTGCTGGCTGGCAAGGTCCTGTTGGGCTGAAGTCACTCAGCGAGCAGGTCGGCCTGCTCCTGCGCGCACAGAGCAATCAGGTAGTCCCAGACCACGCGCAAGCGAACTGACTTGTGAAGCTCCCGGCGAGTGCAGATCCAGTAGCTGCGCTGGATCGTCTCGCTGGGCATCACCCGTACCAGGTGCGGGTCATGCCGGGCCATGTAGTTGGGCAGCACCGCGATGCCCAGCCCAGCCCTCGCCGCCTGCTGCTGGGCGATCACGCTGGTGCTGCGAAACGCCACGCTCGGCGCTCGGCAGAAGCTGTTGAGAAACAGCAGCTCCTGACTGTATAGCAGATCATCCACGTAGCCGATCCAGCTGTGCCGCGCCAGGTCCTCGCGTTGCTGTAACAGCGGTGCCTTTGCCAGATATTCACGGCTGGCATAAAGCGCCAGCCGGTAGTCGGTGAGCTTGCGGGTAATCAGCAGATCAGCGTTGGGCCGCTCCAGGTGAATACTGATTTCGGCCTCGCGATTCAGAATGCTGACAAATCGCGGCACCGCCACCAGCTCTACCTCCAGGCCTGGGTAGCGCTCGAACAGCGCGTTCATGCGTGGCGTAAAGAACATGATACCGATGCCCTCGGTTACGCCGAGACGGATCTTGCCCAGTGGCGTGCTTGCCTGGCTGATTTCCTCCTGCGCCAGCAAGGCGACGTTCTCCATGGCCTCGGCATGCTTTAGCAGCGCCTGGCCTGAGGGCGTCAGCTCGTAACCCTGGGCGTGCTGGACAAACAAGGCCGTGCCGAGGCTTCGCTCGATGTTCTCGATATGGCGGGCGACGGTGCTGTGGGTGGTGTTGAGGCGCTTGGCTGCCGTAAGGAGCCGGCCGCTGCGCTGCAACTCGAGGAAAAACCGCAGATCATTCCAGTCGAACATGCTTTTCCTTGTGAATCAGGCGTTCACGAGCGTTGTGCTAAAACGCACAGCAGTTGCGCGAAATCTAACGTTTCCTTCGCGAAATTAATCAATAACATGGATCGGGACAAGAACAATAATCAGGCGCAGGGTTGCATATGCCATCAGCCGATTTCGTCTTCGACTATGTAATAGTCGGCGCAGGCCCTGCCGGGTGCCTGCTCGCCAATCGTTTGTCCGCGGACCCGACCAAGCGTGTCCTGCTGCTTGAGGCGGGAGGACGCGACAATTATCACTGGATTCACATACCTGTCGGTTACCTGTATTGCATCGGCAATCCGCGCACCGACTGGTGCCTGAAGACCGAAGCCCAGCCTGGTTTGGGCGGTCGAAGCCTGGGGTATCCCCGTGGCAAGGTCCTAGGTGGCTGCTCGTCGATCAATGGCATGATCTACATGCGTGGCCAGTCGGCTGACTATGACTCGTGGGCTGCCCAAGGCAATGCCGGTTGGGCATGGAAAGACGTACTCCCCCTTTTCAAGTCCTGCGAAAATCACTACGGCGGTGCCAGTGACAGCCACGGTGCCATGGGCGAATGGCGCGTGGAGCAGCAGCGCGTCGCCTGGCCGATACTCGATGCCTTTCGTGCGGCCGCGGCTCAGTCCGGTATAGCCAGCGTTGCCGACTTCAATACCGGTGACAACGAAGGCTGTGGATACTTCCAGGTCAACCAGCGCAGTGGCATCCGCTGGAACTCGGCAAAGGCTTTTCTGCGGCCCATTGCCCAGCGCCCTAACCTGACCGTGTTGACCGGCGCACAAGTCGACAAGGTGGTGCTGGAAAACACTCGGGCCTGTGCCGTGAAAGCGCTCTGGCAAGGCCAGTGGCACGAATTCTCCGCACGCTGCGAGATTGTCCTCTGCGCAGGGGCGGTTGGCTCACCGGGTATCCTGCAGCGCTCCGGCATTGGCCCGCGCGTGCTGCTCGAAGGCTTGGGCATCGGAGTTCGTCATGAGTTGCCCGGTGTGGGCGGCAACCTGCAGGATCACCTTCAGCTGAGGCTGATCTATCAGATACGCAATGCACGCACTCTCAATCAGATGGCCAACAGCGTGTGGGGCAAGATGGGCATGGGGCTGCGCTACCTCTATGACCGCAGTGGGCCGCTCGCCATGGCGCCAAGCCAACTGGGCGCGTTTGTTCGCTCTGATCCCGGCCAGCCGACCGCCAACCTGCAATATCACGTACAGCCGCTGTCACTGGAGCGTTTCGGCGAGCCATTGCACCGCTTTCCCGCGTTTACCGCCTCGGTGTGCAACCTGCGTCCGCGCAGCCGCGGCCGGATTGATATCCGTTCGGCGGACATGACCGACCCCCCGCTCATCGATCCGAACTACCTGAGCGATCCCGAGGATCTGCGGGTTGCTGCCCAGTCGATCCGTATTACCCGCGCAATCGTGCAGGCGCCTGCGCTGGCGGCGTTCTCACCCGAGGAATACCTGCCGGGCGCGGCGCTTCAGAGCGAGGAGCAGCTTCAAGATGCGGCCGGCATGATCGGTACAACCATCTTCCATCCGGTCGGCACGTGCCGCATGGGCAGTGGTGTGCTGGATGTGGTGGATGACCAGCTGCGCGTGCATGGCATACCCGGCCTGCGCGTGGTGGATGCGTCGATCATGCCGCAGATCGTCTCGGGCAATACCTGTTCACCCACGCTGATGATCGCCGAGAAAGCGGCACAACTAATCCTCAAGGGAGCGGCCAACCACATCAATTTCAACGACGCGAGCTCATTACCGACGCCCTGACCAAGGTGCGCGCAATACCGGCAGCCCAGCCGTCAGTGGCTGCCGACAGTGGAACAAAAAGAATAATCACTGTGGCCTGCGGGCCGAGGACAGCAACGATGTCGGACTATATTTCGGAAAAAGGCGCGACAGCCAAGACCACAAGCCGGCGCGAGGAGCGCAAGATCATTTTCGCGTCATCCCTCGGAACTGTTTTCGAGTGGTATGACTTTTTTCTCTACGGGGCACTGGCCGCAGTCATCAGCAAGCAGTTCTTTGCCGGGGTGAACGACACCACCGCTTTTATCTTTGCCTTGATGGCTTTTGCGGCAGGCTTCCTTGTGCGTCCGTTCGGCGCCTTGGTGTTCGGACGCCTGGGGGACATGATCGGGCGCAAGTACACCTTCCTTATCACTATCGTGCTGATGGGGCTGTCTACCTTCGCTGTAGGCTTGCTACCGACTTATGCCAGCATCGGAATCGCGGCGCCCATCATTCTTGTGGTGTTGCGCATGCTCCAAGGCTTGGCGCTGGGTGGTGAATATGGTGGAGCGGCCACCTATGTGGCCGAGCATGCACCAGCCGGCAAGCGTGGATTCCACACCGGTTTCATCCAGTCTACTGCCACCCTCGGACTGCTGCTGTCGCTGTTGGTCGTGCTGGGCAGCCGCTATATCAGCGGCGATCAGTTCGAGACCTGGGGCTGGCGTCTGCCGTTCCTGCTGTCGATCGTGCTCTTGGGCATTTCCACCTGGATCCGCATGAGCATGCACGAATCGCCAGCTTTCGTGAAAATGAAGGCCCAAGGAAAGATCAGCAAGTCGCCGATTCGCGAGTCCTTTACCTCTTGGCCTAACCTCAAGGTAGTGCTGACTGCGTTGTTCAGCATCAATGCCGGCCAGGCCGTGACGTTCTATACCGCGCAGTTCTATGTGCTGTTCTTCATGACCCAGATGCTCAAGGTGGATCCTGCCCAGGCCAATACCCTGCTGATCATCAGCGTGGTGATCGGGGCTCCGTTCTTCGTGTTCTTTGGCTGGCTGTCTGACCGCATTGGCCGCAAGCCGATCCTGATGGTTGGTCTTCTGCTGGCAACGGTGTGCTACTTCCCGATGTTCAAGGCGCTGAGTCACTACGCAAACCCGCAGATCGACGCGGCCAGTCGCCAAGCGCCGATCGTCGTCACCGCCGATCCGCAGGACTGCACCTTCCAGTTCGATCCTGTGGGCAAAGCCCGTTTCGACAGCCCGTGCGACAAGGTCAAGACGTTCCTGGTCAAGCAGGGGCTGCCGTACAGCTCGGTCAGCGCAGCAAGCGGCAGCGACGTTGTGGTGAGTGTGGGGGAGCAGAAGATCAATGGATTCGACGAGGCGGCCATGCGCGCGGCCATCGACCAGGCGGGTTATCCAGCCAAGGCAGATCCAGCCCAGGTCAATCAGTTCATGGTGGTAGTGATCATCGTGGCGATGATCTTGATTGCGACAATGACTTATGGACCCTTGGCAGCGGTGATGGTCGAGCTGTTCCCGACACGCATTCGTTACACGTCCATGTCCCTCCCCTACCACATCGGCAATGGCTGGTTCGGCGGCTTCCTGCCTACGGTGTCTTTCGCGCTGGTGGTGTATACCGGGGATATCTTCTACGGGTTGTGGTATCCGGTGTTGATCACTGGAGTGAGCCTGGTGGTAGGGATTTTCTGTCTGAAAGAAACGCGTGATGTAGACATCGACAAGGTCTGAATCTCACGCATAAAAAAACCGGCTTAAAAGCCGGTTTTTTTATGCCCTGGAAAAACTTATGCACGATTTTCGAGAAACGGTCATACAGATAAATAAACTTAATTATCAATAACTTAAGACGTTTTCTAGCAGTTAATCCAAAAACTACACACATCTTATCCACAGAAGGCTCATGCAGCCCCCTCTGCTGGATTCTCTGCCGCCGCCGGCAACGATCCCAGCGCTCGCTGGGTCTGCACGTTCCACGCCGCTACCCTGTCATTGAGCTCGGCTACCGCTCGTGGGCCGGAGCCTTCGGCATACATGGGGGCGCCGATTACCAGCTCGATCGTCCCCGGTCGCTTGCCCCAGCCATCCTTCGGCCAGAACTTGCCCGCATTGTGAGCGATCGGCAACACAGGCATGTCGGCATTGACCGCCAGGGCGCTGCCGCTGCGGGTGAACTTGCCGATCTGGCCATAAGGCACTCGCGTGCCTTCCGGGAAGATCAATACCCAGACCTTTTCCTTGAGCAGCTTGTCGCCTTTGCTGGCGACCTGGCGCAGCGCTTCCTTGGGGTTGCCGCGATCGATCGCGATCGGCCGCAGCATGGCCATCGCCCAGCCGAAGAACGGCACGTACAGCAATTCGCGTTTCAAGACCTGGCTCAGCGGCTGGAAATGCGCGGAGAGGAAGAACGTCTCCCAGGTGCTCTGATGATTCGAGACAATCACGCATGGCTGGGCAGGAATGTTCTCAGACCCTGTGACCTTGACATTGATACCCAGGAACACCCGCGTCAGCAGCAGGGCGAACCGGCACCAGTAGACGTTGATGAATCGATAGCGCCCGCGAAACGAGAGAAAGGGCGCAATAAAGAAGCTAAGGGTGCACCACAGGAGCGAACTGGTACCCAACAGCAGGTAAAAAAGAAAAATTCTGATCGCCTGCAGCATCGACATAGTGGCATGTACCGTTGCGGGTCGTGCCCGCCTAAAGGAAAGTGCGCCAGCGCGGCGCACTATTGTTGAATGAGTTGTCTGGCGATGGCTGCCAGATCATCGAACACCAAGGTGTTTTCCGGAATCCCCTTGCTCAGGGTCCGTAGTCCTTTTCCGGTTTTTACCAGAACAGGTTGTGCATCGACGGCGCTCGCGGCGTTCAGGTCACCACTGCTGTCGCCTACAAACCATACACCGCCCAGGCCGACCCGGTAGTGCTCGCCGATGACCCGCAGCATGCCAGGCTTGGGCTTGCGGCAATCGCATCCCTCGTCAGGGCCGTGTGGGCAATAGACGATCAATCCCATCTCACCGCCAGCCTCGGCCACCAGCTCGCGCAGGCGCTCGTGCATGGCGTCGAGCGTGGCAAGCGGGTAGTAACCGCGGGCAATGCCAGACTGGTTGGTGGCTACAGCCACCGTCCAGCCCGCCTTGCTCAACTGCGCGATTGCCTCGATCGAGCCGGGAATGGGAATCCACTCTTCCAGCGACTTGATGTAAGCGTCGGAGTCGTGATTGATCACGCCGTCCCGATCAAGTATCAGCAGTTTCAAGACTTACCCCAGCAGCGAGATGTCGGCCACACCCAGGAACAGACCGCGCAGGCGGCTGAGCAGGGCATAACGGTTGGCACGCACGTTGGCATCCTCGGCGTTGACCATCACCGCCTCGAAGAAGGCGTCCACCGGCTCGCGCAACGCAGCCAGGCGGGCCAGCGCTTCACTGTACTGGCGTGCCGCAGCCATCGGGCCAACGGCCTGGTCGGCCTGCTGGATCGCCGAATACAGCGAGAACTCGTTGGCGTTGTCGAAGTACTTTGGCTCGACCTGGGCTGCAATCGCGCCTTCGCCCTTGCCTAGCAGGTTCGAAACACGCTTGTTCACCGCAGCCAGGGCCTCGGCTTCGGGCAGCTTGCGGAAAGCCTGAACGGCCTGCACGCGCTGATCGAAGTCCAGCGCCGAACCTGGCTTGAGGGCACGCACAGACAGATAGGTCGCGACGTCGATGCCTTCGTCTTCATAGCGCGCACGCAGGCGGTCGAAGATGAATTCCAGCACCAGCTCGGCCAAGCCGGCGGACTTGACGTTGTTGCCGAATTGCACCACGGCAAAGCTCACCGCGTCGGTCAGGTCCAGGTCCAGCTGCTTGTCGATCAGGATGCGCAGGATGCCCAGGGCGGCGCGGCGCAAGGCGTACGGGTCTTTACTGCCGGTAGGCAGCATGCCGATGCCGAAGATGCCGACCAGGGTGTCGAGCTTGTCGGCAATCGCCACGGCAGCACCGGTGAGGGTCTGCGGCAGCTCGGCGCCAGCACCGCGCGGCATGTACTGCTCGTTCAGGGCCAGGGCGACGTCTTGCGGCTCACCGTCGTTGAGAGCGTAGTAGTAGCCAGCGACGCCTTGCATCTCTGGGAACTCGCCGACCATTTCGGTGGCCAGGTCGCACTTGGACAGCAGGCCGGCACGCGTCGCGCGCTGGGCGTCGCCGCCGATGTGCGGGGCAATGAACGCGGCCAGTCTGGAGACACGCTCGGCCTTGTCGAAGACGCTGCCCAGCTGAGCCTGGAAGACCACGTTCTTCAGACGGTCGTTGAAGCTTTCGAGCGGCTGCTTCTTGTCCTGCTTGAAGAAGAACTCGGCATCGGTCAGGCGCGGACGCACGACCTTCTCGTTGCCCAGGACGATCTGCTGCGGGTCGCGGCTCTCGATGTTGGCCACGGTGATGAAGCGCGGCAGCAACTTGCCTTCGCTGTCGAGCAGGCAGAAGTACTTCTGGTTGTCCTGCATGGTGGTGATCAGGGCTTCCTGCGGTACATCCAGGAAACGCTCTTCGAAGGAGCACACCAGCGGCACCGGCCATTCGACCAGCGCGGTCACTTCATCCAGCAGCGCTGGCGGCACGATCGCGGTGCCCTCCTGCTGCATTGCCAGTTCGGCGGTACGCTTGCTGATCAGCTCGCGGCGCTCCGCGAAGTCAGCCAGCACGTAGGCCTTGCGCAGGTCCTCGGCGTAGTTGGCCGGGGCGCTGATGGTGACGTCTTCCGGATGGTGGAAACGGTGACCACGGGAAACACGTCCGGATTTCTGCGCGAGCAGGGTGCAGTCGATCACCTCGTCGCCCAGCAGCATCACCAGCCACTGGGTCGGGCGTACGAATTCTTCCTTGCGGGCACCCCAGCGCATGCGCTTGGGAATCGGCAAGTCGTTGAGCGAATCCTCGACGATGGTCGGCAGCAGGCTGGCGGTGGCCTTGCCCGGGATGTGCTGGGAGAAACGCAGCTTGGCCCCGGTCTGGTCGATTTCCGACAGGTCGACACCGCACTTCTTGGCGAAACCGAGCGCGGCCTGGGTTGGGTTGCCCTCGGCGTCGAATGCCGCCTGGCGCGGTGGACCATCGACATTGATGCTGCGGTCAGGCTGTTCGGTGTCGAGCGCGGTGAGCAGCACGGCCAGGCGGCGGGGCGCTGCGTAGACACGCTTGCCGGTGTAGTTCAGGCCAGCGGCCTGCAGGCCTTTCTCGATGCCTGCCAGGAAGGCATCGCCGAGGGTGGCGAGGGCCTTGGGTGGCAGCTCTTCGGTGCCCAGTTCAACCAGGAAATCTTGAGCACTCATTGTGCAGCCTCCAGCTTGGCCAACGCTTCATCACGCAATTCAGGGGACGCCATCGGGAAGCCCAGCTTGGCCCGGGCCTGCAGGTAGCTCTGCGCCACGGCCCGGGCCAGGGTCCGTACGCGCAGGATGTAGCGCTGGCGCTCGGTTACCGAGATGGCGCGGCGGGCGTCGAGCAGGTTGAAGGTATGAGAGGCCTTCAGGACCATTTCGTAGGTCGGCAGCGGCAGTTCGAGTTCGATCAGCCGGTTGGCTTCGCTTTCATAGAAATCGAACAGCTCGAACAGCTTCTCGACGTTGGCGTGCTCGAAGTTGTAGGTGGACTGCTCCACTTCGTTCTGGTGGAACACGTCGCCGTAGGTGACCTTGCCGAATGGGCCGTCGGTCCAGACCAGGTCATAGACCGAGTCGACACCCTGCAGGTACATCGCCAGGCGCTCGAGGCCGTAGGTGATTTCGCCGGTAACCGGCATGCACTCGATGCCGCCCACTTGCTGGAAGTAGGTGAACTGCGTGACTTCCATGCCGTTGAGCCAGATTTCCCAGCCCAGGCCCCAGGCGCCAAGGGTTGGCGATTCCCAGTTGTCTTCGACGAAGCGCACGTCATGCACCAGCGGATCGAGGCCGATGGCTTTCAGCGACCCCAGGTACAGCTCCTGGAAGTTGGCCGGGTTCGGCTTGAGCACCACCTGGAACTGGTAGTAGTGCTGCAGGCGGTTGGGGTTTTCCCCATAGCGGCCGTCAGCCGGACGACGGCTGGGCTGCACGTAGGCGGCGTTCCAGTTTTCTGGACCGATCGCGCGCAGGAAAGTGGCGGTATGGAAAGTGCCGGCGCCTACTTCCATATCGTAGGGCTGAAGTACCACACAACCTTGCTCCGCCCAGTACTGTTGCAGGGCGAGGATCAGGTCTTGGAAGGTACGCACGGCTGGCGTAGGCTGGCTCACGAAATTCACCTGTATCTAGGGCTGCGAATATAAAGAGCGGGAGTATAACCCGATTCGCTCGGCCCTCTACCCATGGAGCCTTATGCCACGCTGCTTTTGGTGTACCGACGATCCGCTTTACCAGGCCTATCATGACCAGGAGTGGGGCACCCCGCAGCGAGACCCGGCGGCATTGTTCGAGATGCTGTTGCTAGAAGGTTTCCAGGCGGGATTGTCCTGGATCACCGTATTGAAAAAGCGAGAGCGCTACCGGGAGGTGTTGTACGGCTTCGATCCTCGGCGCCTTGCGCAGATGAGCGATGAGCGCATCGAGGAGCTGATGCTGGATGCCGGCATCATCCGCAATCGCCTCAAGCTCCACGCCGCCCGGCGCAATGCCCGGGCCTGGCTGGCGCTGGATGACCCTGGCGAATGGCTGTGGTCATTTACCGGCGGCAAACCCCTGGTCAACCATTTCAGCGCGAGAGCCGAGATACCCGCAGTCACCGACGAGGCCACGGCCATGAGCAAGGCCCTGCGCAAGGCCGGCTTCACCTTTGTCGGTCCGACCATCTGCTACGCCTTCATGCAGGCCACCGGCATGGTCATGGACCACACCACCGATTGCGATCGCTACGCCGCACTCCTGCGCTGAAGGTTTACAATGCCCGGCTTGCAATAAAAGGAATCAGCCTGTGGAAAAGTTCAAGGGCGCCCTGATGGTCGGAGCGCTGCGATTGTTCGCCAAGCTTCCCTGGGGGGCTGTGCAGCGGGTCGGCGCGGGTATCGGCTGGCTGATGTGGAAGGTCCCCAACGGTTCGCGCAACGTGGTGCGGATCAACCTTGCCAAGTGCTTCCCGGAAATGGACCCTGCTGCCCGCGAGCAGTTGGTGGGCCGTGCCTTGATGGACATCGGCAAGTCGTTCACCGAGAGCGCCTGCGCCTGGATCTGGCCGGCGCACCGCTCGCTGGCGCTGGTGCGCGAAGTACAGGGGCTGGAGGTGCTGGAGAAGGCGCTGGCCTCGGGCAAGGGTGTGGTTGGCATCACCAGTCACCTGGGTAACTGGGAAGTGCTCAACCACTTTTATTGCGCCCAGTGCAAACCGATCATCTTCTACCGTCCGCCCAAGCTCAAGGCGGTCGATGACCTGTTGCGCGAGCAGCGGGTGCAGATGGGCAACCGAGTGGCGCCGTCGACCAAGGAAGGCATCCTGAGCATCATCAAGGAAGTGCGGCGCGGTGGTCAGGTGGGTATTCCCGCAGATCCGGAGCCTGCGGAATCGGCCGGGTTCTTCGTGCCCTTTCTCGGTACCCAGGCGCTGACCAGCAAATTCGTACCGAACATGCTGTCCGGAGGCAAGGCAGTGGGCGTGTTCCTGCATGCTCTGCGGCTGCCGGATGGTTCGGGGTTCAAGGTGATCCTCGAAGCGGCACCCGAAGCCATGTACAGCGAAGACACCGCTACCGCGACGGCAGCCATGAGCCAGGTGGTAGAGAGGTACGTGCGTGAGTATCCGAGCCAGTACATGTGGAGCATGAAACGCTTCAAGAAGCGGCCGGCCGGGGAAACCCGCTGGTATTGAGACCGTCATCGCAGGCTTGCCCGCGATGACATCAACCTCGGTGTCAGGCTTTATCCAGCTTCTTCAAGAACACTGACATCTCTTTTTCGGCCTGCTTGTCCCCATGAGCGCGGGCCGCCTCCAGGCCCTGCTCCCAGGCGCGCCGTGCGCCCGCTGCATCCCCCTGCACCTGATACGCCTTGCCCAACAGTTTCCAGGCTGCAGAGTACTTCGGATCAAACGCCACGCACTTGCTCAAATGCTCCGCCGCCTCGGCGCCGTTGCCCTCATCGAGCCAGGCCTTGCCCAGGCCGAAGCGCAGCAGGGCGTTATCCACGCCCTTGGCCAGCATCTTTTCCAGCGATTCACGCATCTCGGGTTCTCCTAGAAAAAGCTCAGGCCCACGTGGAAGAGCTTCTCGACGTCGCGGATGTATTTTTTATCCACAACGAAGAGGATCACATGGTCACCAGCCTCGATCACCGTGTGGTCGTGGGCGATCAGCACCTCGTCAGCGCGAATGATCGCGCCGATGGTAGTGCCGTGGGGCAAGGCAATCTCGCCGATGGCCTTGCCGATCACCTTGCTCGACTTGGAATCGCCATGGGCGATGGCTTCGATGGCCTCGGCCGCCCCGCGGCGCAATGAATGCACGCTGACGATATCGCCACGGCGCACGTGGGCAAGCAAGGTGCCGATGGTGGCCAACTGCGGGCTGATGGCGATGTCGATCTCGCCGCCCTGCACCAGGTCGACGTACGCCGGGTTGTTGATCAGCGTCATGACCTTGCGCGCGCCCAGGCGCTTGGCCAGCAGCGAGGACATGATGTTGGCTTCGTCATCATTGGTCAGGGCCAGGAAGATGTCGGCCTCGGCGATGTTCTCTTCGAGCATCAGGTCCTTGTCCGACGCGCTGCCCTGCAGCACTACCGTACTTTCGAGAGTGTCCGAGAGGTGGCGGCAACGCGCCGGGTTCATCTCGATGATCTTGACCTGATAGCGGCTTTCGATGGCTTCGGCCAGGCGTTCGCCGATCTGTCCGCCGCCGGCGATCACCACGCGCTTGTTGGTTTCGTCGATGCTGCGCAGCTCACCCATCACGGCGCGGATGTGCGCCTTGGCAGCAATGAAGAACACTTCGTCGTCGGCTTCGATGACCGTATCGCCCTGGGGCTTGATCGGCCGGTCACGGCGGAAGATCGCGGCCACCCGGGTGTCGACATTGGGCATGTGCGAGCGCAGCTGACGCAGCTGCTGGCCGACCAGCGGGCCGCCATGGTAGGCCTTGACCGCCACCAGCTGCGCCTTGCCGTCGGCGAAGTCGATCACCTGCAGGGCACCCGGGTGTTCGATCAGACGCTTGATGTAGTGGGTAACCACCTGCTCCGGGCTGATCAGCACGTCGACCGGGATGGCCTCGTTGTCGAACAGGCCGGCGCGGGTCAGGTAGGCCGCCTCGCGCACCCGGGCGATCTTGGTCGGGGTGTGGAACAGCGTGTAGGCGACCTGGCAGGCCACCATGTTGGTCTCGTCGCTGTTGGTCACCGCCACCAGCATGTCGGCGTCATCGGCGCCGGCCTGGCGCAACACCGTGGGGAAAGACCCGCGGCCTTGCACGGTACGGATGTCGAGACGGTCGCCCAGGTCGCGAAGGCGGTCGCCGTCGGTATCGACCACCGTGATGTCGTTGGCCTCACTGGCCAGGTGCTCGGCCAGCGTGCCGCCGACCTGCCCTGCACCGAGGATGATGATTTTCATCCGCTACTCCCACCGTTAACCGCGCGAGGCGGCGATCTTGATCAGCTTGGCATAGTAGAACCCATCGTGACCGCGTTCCTGGGCCAGCAGCTGGCGGCCATGGGGCTGGCGCAGGCCGGCTTCGATGGCCATGTCCAGTTCACGGGCACCCGGCGTGCGGGCAAGAAACGCCTCGATCACTTCGGTGTTTTCCGTCGGCAGGCTGGAGCAGGTGGCGTAGAGCAGCACCCCACCCACCGCCAGGGTCGGCCACAACGCATCGAGCAGCTCGCCCTGCAGACTGGCCAGAGCCGGAATGTCATCGGCCTGGCGGGTCAGCTTGATGTCCGGGTGACGGCGGATGACGCCGGTGGCCGAGCACGGAGCGTCGAGCAGGATGCGCTGGAACGGCTTGCCATCCCACCAGGTAGCGGTCTCGCGCGCATCGCACGCGATCAGCTCGGCATCCAGGCCGAGGCGATCGAGGTTTTCGCGAACGCGGGTCAGGCGCTTGGCTTCCAGGTCGATCGCCACGACCTGTTCCAGGCCGCCTTGCGCCTCGAGCAGGTGGCAGGTTTTCCCACCGGGGGCGCAGCACGCATCGAGGACGCGCTGCCCAGGGGCCAGGTCGAGCAGGTCGGCAGCCAGCTGCGCAGCTTCGTCCTGGACGCTGACCCAGCCCTCGGCAAAGCCCGGCAGAGTGCGCACATCGCAGGCCTCGGCCAGCACGATGCCGTCCTGGCTGTAGCGGCAGGCGCTGGCGCCGATGCCGGCATCGGCCAGCAGGGCGAGGTAGGCGTCGCGGCCGTGATGGCGGCGGTTGATCCGCAGGATCATCGGCGGATGGGCGTTGTTCGCGGCGCAGATGGCTTCCCACTGTTCTGGCCAGAACGCCTTGAGGGACTTCTGCAGCCAGCGTGGATGAGCGGTACGCACCACCGGATCACGTTCCATGCCGGCAAGCAGCGCTTCGCCCTCGCGCTGGGCGCGGCGCAGCACGGCATTGAGCAGACCCTTGGCCCAAGGCTTCTTCAGCTTTTCAGCGCAGCCGACGGTCTCGCCAATCGCCGCATGAGCCGGGATCCGCGTGTAGAACAACTGATACAGGCCTACCAGCAACAATGCCTGGACATCGCTGTCGGCACTCTTGAAGGGCTTCTGCAGCAGTTGCTCGGCCAGCAGGGCCAGGCGCGGCTCCCAACGGGCGGTACCGAAGGCCAGGTCCTGAGTCAGGCCACGGTCGCGCTCGTCGACCTTGTCCAGTTGCATGGGCAAGGCGCTGTTCAGCGAGGCTTTGCCGCTGAGCACGGAGGCCAGGGCGCGGGCGGCAGCCAGACGCGGGTTCATTGGCCAAGCACCGTGCCGGTGGCGAATTTTTCGCGGCGGCTGTTGAACAGGTCACTGAAGTTCAAGGGCTTGCCACCTGGCAATTGCAGGCGGGTCAGGCACAGTGCCTGCTCGCCACAGGCGACCACCAGGCCGTCCTTGCTGGCGCCGAGAATCTCGCCAGGCGCGCCCTGCCCTGTGGACAAGTCCGCCGCCAGCACCTTCACGCTTTCGCCACCCAGCGTGCTGTGGCACACCGGCCACGGATTGAAGGCGCGCACCAGGCGCTCCAGCTCGAGGGCCGGGCGGCTCCAGTCGATGCGCGCTTCGTCCTTGTTCAGCTTGTGTGCATAAGTGGCCAGCGCATCGTCCTGCACCTCACCCTGCAGTGTGCCTGCGGCCAGACCCGCTATTGCCTCGAGCACCGCGGGCGGGCCCATCTCGGCGAGGCGGTCGTGCAGGCTGCCACCGGTATCGTCGGCGCCGATCGGGGTGCTGACCTTCAGCAGCATCGGTCCGGTATCCAGCCCGGCTTCCATGCGCATGACGGTGACGCCGCTTTCGGCATCGCCCGCCTGCACCGCGCGCTGGATCGGCGCAGCACCGCGCCAGCGTGGCAACAGCGAGGCATGGCTGTTGATGCAGCCCAGGCGCGGGATGTCGAGTACGGCCTGTGGCAGGATCAGGCCGTAGGCAACCACCACCATCAAGTCAGGCTCAAGGGCTGCGAGCTCGGCCTGGGCCTCGGCATTGCGCAGGGTCGGCGGTTGCAATACCGGGATGTCGTGCGCCGCCGCCAACTGCTTGACCGGGCTGGGCGCAAGCTTTTGCCCGCGGCCAGCCGGACGGTCTGGCTGGGTATAGACGGCCACGATCTCGTAAGGGCTGTCGAGCAGGGCCTTCAAGTGTTCGGCGGCAAACTCTGGGGTGCCTGCGAAGACAATGCGCATGGAGTTCTCGCTAGAAAAGCAAAAGGCTTGCCGGAGCAAGCCTTGGAAGTCGGCGGGATCAGGCTTGCTGGCGGTGCTGCTTTTCCAGCTTCTTCTTGATCCGGTCGCGTTTGAGCTGGGACAGGTAGTCGACGAAGAGCTTGCCGTTGAGGTGATCGCATTCGTGCTGGATGCACACCGCGAGCAGGCCTTCGGCAACCAGTTCGTAGGGCTTGCCGTCGCGGTCCAGGGCCTTGACCCGGACTTGCAGCGGACGGTCTACGTTCTCGTAGAAGCCGGGCACCGACAGGCAGCCTTCCTGGTATTGGCCCATGTCATGGGTCAGCTCTTCGATTACAGGGTTGATGAATACCCGTGGCTCGCTGCGGTCTTCGCTCAGGTCCATGACCACCACGCGCTTGTGCACGTCGACCTGAGTGGCCGCGAGGCCGATGCCAGGCGCTTCGTACATGGTTTCAAACATGTCATCGATCAGCTGGCGCAGGGCGTCGTCCACTTCCGTCACCGGTTTGGCGAGGGTGCGAAGGCGCGGGTCCGGGAATTCGAGGATGTTCAAGATAGCCATAGGGGTCTGAGCAGTACTGTGCGTTCGGTTGCAAACATGGATTCACATAATAAAGGGATTCGCCGCGTTCGGCACCTGCCAAAGCTTGGCTAGGGTGTGAATGGACACCTGTAAGCCGCTTCGATCGACAGGTTGTCAAACTATTATCAACACAGTTATCCACAGGTTGTGCCAACTGGATGACCGCCTGCCGATCAAGGATGAATCCGCATGACGACCCGCTGCTGCCCCACTTGCCCGCCAGCTGAACTGGAAGCCCGATTGCGTCTTCATCGCCTGCCGCAGATAGGCGGCCAGCGGTTTCGCACACTCATCAAGGCCTTTGGCAGCGCCTCCAGCGCGCTCAGCGCACCGGCCGCCGCATGGCACTCGCTGGGCCTGCCCCCGGCCTGCAGCGAGGCTCGGCGCAGTGCCGATGCGCGCGACGGGGCCGCCGCCGCAATGGCCTGGCTAGAGCATCCGGGCCAGGATTTGCTGATGTGGGACAGCCCTGGATACCCGGCCCTGCTTGCGGAAGTGGACGATTCGCCCCCGCTGCTTTTTGTCGCAGGCGATCCAGGAATACTCGAGCAACCGCAGCTGGCAATCATCGGTAGCCGCCGCGCTTCTCCACCTGCGCTCGATACTGCGGCAGGGTTTTCACGGTGCCTCGCCCAAGCCGGTTTCACCATCACCAGCGGTCTCGCGCTGGGGATCGACGGCGTTGCTCACCGGGCTGCACTAGATGCCTCTGGGCAAACAATTGGAGTCCTGGGTACCGGGCTGCAAAAACTTTATCCACAGAGCCACCGCTCACTGGCCAAGGCGATGATCGAGAGCGGCAGCGCAGTGGTCTCGGAATTCCCGCTCGATGCTGGCCCCTTGCCGGGCAACTTTCCACGGCGCAATCGGATCATCAGCGGCCTTTCCCTCGGCGTCCTGGTAGTCGAAGCCGGCCTTGCCAGCGGCTCGTTGATCACGGCGCGCCTGGCCGCCGAACAAGGCCGGGAGGTGTACGCCATCCCAGGTTCGATTCACCATCCGGGTGCCAAAGGGTGCCATCAGCTGATCCGCGATGGGGCCTTGCTGGTCGAGAGCGTCGGCCAGATCATCGACAGCCTGCGCGGCTGGCAGAACCTGCCCGCCGCGCCCGTGGCCAAGGCCGGGCATCCGTTGCTGGAGTTGCTCCTGGCAGCCCCGCAGACCAGCGAAGGCCTGGCCCGCAGCAGTGGCCTGCCGCTGGCCCAGGTGCTGGCAAGTCTCACCGAGCTTGAGCTCGATGGCCGGGTCAGCAATGCAGCCGGGCGTTGGTTTGCCCGTTGCGGCTAAGTACACTGCTCACCAGCCTTATATGCGGAGAACAGCAATGGTGAGCAGTTGGCGTGTGCAACAAGCCGCGCGTGAGATCCGGGCGGGCGCGGTCATCGCCTACCCTACCGAAGCGGTCTGGGGCCTGGGCTGTGACCCCTGGAACGAAGAGGCGGTGGACCGCCTGCTGGCGATCAAGTCCCGCTCGGTGGACAAGGGATTGATCCTGATCGCCGACAACATCCGCCAGTTCGATTTCCTGTTCGAGGATTTTCCCGAGGACTGGCTCGACCGCATGTCCAGCACCTGGCCTGGCCCGAACACCTGGCTGGTGCCTCATCAGGGCCTGTTGCCAGAGTGGGTGACCGGCGTGCATGACACGGTGGCCTTGCGGGTCAGCGACCATCCGGTGGTGCGCGACCTGTGCGCGCTGGTTGGTCCGCTGATCTCGACTTCGGCCAATCCGCAGGGCAGGCCGGCGGCCAAGTCGCGGCTGCGGGTAGAGCAGTACTTCCGCGGGCAGGTGGATCTGGTGCTGGGAGGGGCATTGGGTGGCAGGCGTAATCCGAGCGTGATCCGCGACCTGGCCACGGGCGAAATCGTCCGGCCGGGCTGAGCCTTTGTGTGGGAACGGGCCTGATTCACGACGGCCCGTTACCACCGAGACTGCATGTGGCCTGTCAGGGCAACAGGATGGTCGAGCCTACCGTCCGCCGTGCCGACAGCTCGGTCTGCGCCTTGGCCGCCTCGGCCAGGGGATAACGCTGCTGGATATCCACCTGGAGCTGCCCGCTGCTGATCATGGCAAACAGGTCATCAGCCATCGCCTGGGTGTTTTCAGCCGTATTGGCGTAAGTCGCCAGGGTCGGGCGAGTCACGTACAGCGATCCCTTCTGCGCCAGAATCCCCAGGTTCACGCCACTGACGGCGCCCGAGGCGTTGCCGAAGCTGACCATCAGGCCGCGAGGCTGCAGGCAGTCCAGCGAGGTAAGCCACGTGTCGGCGCCCACGCCGTCATAGACCACCGTGCACTTCTTGCCATCGGTCAGCTCAAGCACCCGCTGGACGACGTCTTCACGGCTGTAGTCGATGGTTTCCCAAGCGCCCAGAGCCTTGGCGCGCTCGGCTTTCTCGGCGGAGCTTACGGTGCCGATCAGCTTGGCGCCGATGGCCTTTGCCCACTGGCATGCGAGCGAGCCGACACCCCCGGCAGCAGCATGGAACAGGATGGTGTCGCCCGACTGCAGGGCGTAGGTCTGCTTGAACAGGTACTGCACCGTAAGGCCTTTGAGCATGACCGCCGCAGCCTGCTCGAAGCTTATGCTGTCGGGCAGCTTGACCAGGTTGGCCTCGGGCAGCGTGTGCACTTCGCTGTAGGCACCCAGCGGGCCGCCGCCATAGGCGACGCGGTCACCGACCTTGAGCCGGCTGACCTGCTCGCCGACGGCCTCGACCACGCCCGCCCCTTCCGTGCCCAGACCCGATGGCAGGGATGGCGGTGCATAGAGGCCGCTGCGAAAGTAAGTGTCGATGAAGTTCAGGCCGATCGCCTGGTTGCGCACGCGAACCTGCTGGGGGCCGGGTGCAGCGGGCTCGAAGTCGAGCAATTGCAGAACCTCAGGGCCACCGTGCTTGCTGAACTGTATACGCTTGGCCATCTCTCACTCCTGTTGTCGGCATTGGGGCAAACCGTTATCGGACGCCTTTGCGTGACCGCCGTCAACTGCGGCGTGCCGGTTGCCGGTGGTATGCTACGCGGCGAAATCTGCCCAGCCCCACCCAGGTGACCTGATGACTAGCCGCACCGAGGCCGTGAAAGCCTATCTGCTCGACCTGCAAGACCGAATCTGTACCGCGCTCGAAACCGAGGACGGTGGCGCCCGCTTCGTCGAGGACGCCTGGGTGCGGGAAGCCGGCGGTGGTGGCCGTACGCGAGTGATCGGCGAGGGCAAGCTGATCGAAAAAGGCGGCGTCAACTTCTCCCACGTCTTTGGCAAGGGGCTGCCACCCTCGGCCAGCGCGCACCGTCCGGAACTCGCGGGGCGCGGCTTCGAGGCGCTCGGTGTGTCGCTGGTGATCCATCCGCATAACCCCCACGTGCCGACGTCCCATGCCAACGTGCGTTTCTTCATTGCCGAGAAAGAAGGCGAAGAAGCAGTCTGGTGGTTCGGCGGTGGCTTCGACCTCACGCCCTACTACGGCCACGAGGAAGACTGCGTGCATTGGCACCGGGTAGCCGAACGCGCCTGCGCGCCCTTCGGCGCCGATGTCTATCCGCGCTACAAGGCCTGGTGCGACCGCTACTTCCATATCAAGCACCGCGGCGAGCCGCGCGGTATCGGCGGCCTGTTCTTCGATGACCTGAACGATTGGGACTTCGACACCTGCTTCGCTTTCATCCGGGCTATCGGCGACGCCTTCGTGGAGGCCTATCTGCCCATCGTCCAGCGCCGCAGGAACACCCCGTTCACTGCCGAGCAACGCGAATTCCAGGAATATCGGCGTGGGCGCTATGTCGAGTTCAACCTGGTGTACGACCGCGGCACCCTGTTCGGCCTGCAATCGGGCGGGCGTACCGAGTCGATCCTGATGTCGCTACCGCCGCAGGTCCGCTGGGGCTACGATTGGAAGGCCGCGCCGGGCAGCGAGGAAGCGCGTCTGACCGACTACTACCTGCAGGACCGCGACTGGCTCGGCCAGGCCGGCAACCCAACGCTGTGATCTGAAACGCCCAGGAGCTTTGTCCATGGACCAGTACGTTGTTTTCGGCAACCCCATCGGCCACAGCAAGTCGCCGTTGATCCACCGCCTGTTCGCCGACCAGACCGGCGAAGACCTGGAGTACAGCACTCTGCTCGCCCCGTTGGATAACTTCAGTGACTGCGCGCGTGGCTTCTTCAAGCAGGGCCATGGCGCCAACGTCACAGTGCCGTTCAAGGAAGAGGCGTTTCGTCTCGCCGACACCCTGACCCCTCGTGCACGGCGCGCTGGCGCGGTCAACACCCTCACGGAACTCGATGACGGCACCCTGGAAGGCGATAACACCGATGGCGCAGGCCTGGTGCGTGACCTGACGGTAAACGCAGGGGTCGAGCTTGCGGGCAAGCGAATCCTCATTCTGGGTGCCGGCGGCGCGGTGCGCGGTGTGCTGGAGCCGATCCTGGCGCAAAGGCCACAGTCGCTGGTGATCGCCAACCGCACGGTGGAGAAGGCCGAGCAACTGGCGCGTGAGTTTGCCGACCTGGGCCCGGTGGCCGCCAGCGGTTTCGCCTGGCTGCAGGAGCCCGTCGACCTGATCATCAACGCCACCTCGGCAAGCCTGGCGGGCGAGATGCCGCCGATTGCCGAGAGTCTGGTGCAGCCCGGGCTGACCGTGTGCTACGACATGATGTACGCCAAGGAGCCCACCCCTTTCTGCAAATGGGCCAGCGACCTGGGCGCGGCCAAGGTGCTCGACGGCATGGGCATGCTCGTCGAGCAGGCTGCCGAAGCCTTCTATATCTGGCGTGATGTGCGCCCGGACACCGCGCCGGTGTTGGCCGAGCTGCGTCGCCAGCTGGCGCGCTAATTCTCGAAACGAATGGGGCACAGCGCTGCCCCTTCAAGCTTGTGCAGATCTTCGATCACCTGTGGCCGGGCGTGATGCAGCGTCAGGCTGCCTCCTGCGCGCGCCAGGCGGCGGGCTTCGCGGTGAAGCATGTCGACGCCCGAATAGTCGATGAAGTTGATCTGCCGTGCGTCGATCACCACGTCAGGGCCCTCGCAACGTTGCAGGCGAACCTGCAGGTAGTGGCTGGCGCCAAAGAAGATCGAACCGCCAACCCGCAATACATCGGACTTCCCTTCGCGTGACTGCTGCACCCGCGGCCGTGAGGTGCGCTTGAGGTAGAAGAACAAGGAGGCCAGGACCCCGGCATAGATGGCGGTCTGCAGCTCGAGCAGCAAGGTGGCCGCAGCGGTCAGCGCCATGACCAGAAACTCCGAGCGACTGACCCTGAACAGAGCTCGCATGCCACGATGGTCGACCAGCCCCCAACAGATCAGCAGGATGCTGCCGGCCATGGCCGGGAGGGGCAGATGCGCGATCAGCCCTGCGCCGGACACCGCGAACAGCGTCACCCACAGCGCCGAAAACACACCCGCCAACGGCGAACGCGCCCCCGCCTCGTAGCTCAACCCCGAACGGGTGAACGAGCCCGAGGACAAGTAACCGGAAAAGAACGCGCCAACCATGTTCGACAAGCCCTGGGCACGGATTTCCTGGTTGGCATCGATCAATTGCTCGGAGCGGGCAGACAGCGAGCGGGCAATCGACAGGCTGGTGACCAGGCCAAGCATGCCCACCGCGACGGCGCTGGGGAGCAGGCGCAAAATAGCCTCAAGGTCCAGCAGCGGTATGGGGCTCAGCGGTGGCAGTTGGCCGATGAAGCCCGGTACTCGCTGCACATGACCGAAATATCCTGGCAGCAGCCACGCCACCAGGCTGACCGCTGCCAGACTAATCAACAGTCCTGGCCAACGCGGACGCCAGACCTTGAAGGCCATGCCGACTCCCAGCGTGGCCAGGCCAAGTACGAGGGATGGGATATCCACATCCCCTGCGTGACCGAGCAGATCTTCCACTGTCTTGAGCGCGGTTGCCTGGCCGGACAGATTCATGCCGAGCAGGTTGGGCATCTGGCCCAAGGCGATCACGACCGCCGCCCCAAGAGTGAAACCGAGCACCACGGAATGGGAAACGAAGTTGACCAGGGCTCCGAAGCGCAGCAGCCCGAGCAGCAACTGGAACACGCCACCCAGGAATGTCACGAGCAGGACCAGCGTAATGTAGTCATCGCTGCCGCTGACCGCCAGCGGGCTGACGCTGGCATACAGCACGATGGAGATCGCGGCGGTCGGACCGCAGATCAGGTGCCACGACGATCCCCACAGGCAGGCGATCAGCACCGGCACGATGGCTGCGTAGAGACCGTACTCGGCGGGCAGGCCGGCGATCAGGGCGTAGGCAATGGATTGCGGCAAGGCCAGAATCGCACCGCTCAGGCCCACCAGCAGATCGCGGCGCACGCTGGTGCGGGACTGCCGGGGGAGCCAGCTCAGGAAGGGGATCAAACGGTCAAGCCTGGGCATGCGGGTTCTCGGCGATAACACACCATCCTTGTCTATGACGGCGCGATACTTGTGGTAGCTGGCTTGCCAGCTCCTACAGGTATCGCGTCCGAGCGTGGAAGCAGGTCTATAACTGGGCAGCTACTGCGGGCTTGGCATCGGCACCGTCGCGGGTGGTGACACCGCTCAGCCATCCGTCAAGCAGCTCGGGATGCGCCTTCACCCACGCCTTGGCCGCAGCATCGACGCTCCCCTTCTTATCCACAACTTCCGCCATGATGGCGTTTTCCATGTCCAATGTGAAATTCAGGTTGCCCAGCAGCTTCGCGACGTTCGGGCACGCCTGTGGATAATCCTTGCGCGTCAGGGTAAACACCTCGCCCTTGCTGCCAAACCACTTCTCCCCACCGGTAAGGTAATGCATCTTCAGCTTCACGTTCATCGGGTGCGGGGTCCAGCCAAGAAATGTGATGAACTGCTTTTTCTGAGTGGCGCGCTGTACTTGGGCGAGCATCGCCTGTTCGCTGGATTCGACCAGTTTCCAGCGCCCCAGGTCGAATTCATTCTTGTCGATGATCTCCTTGAGCGACAGGTTGGCCGGGGCACCAGAGCCGATACCATAAATCTTCTGGTCAAATGCGCTGGCATGCTTCTGCAAGTCGGCGAATGACTTCACGCCGGCGTTCCATACGTAATCCGGAACTGCGAGCGTGAACTCGGTGCCCTCAAGGTTACGGCTCAACTGCTTGACGTCACCTGTGGCGATGAACTTGTCGTGGAATCCCTGCTGGGCCGGCATCCAGTTGCCGAGGAAAGCGTCGACCTTGCCGTCCTTGAGACCGCCATAGATGATCGGCACCGCCAGGCTGTCGATTTTCACCTGGTAACCCAGGCTTTCCATCAGCAAGCGGGCGACGGCGTTGGTGGAGGCAATGTCGCTCCAGCCAGGGTCGGCCAGCTTCACGGTGCTGCAGCTGGCGTCTTCGGCGCTGGCCGAGGCACCGGCCAGACTCAGGACTAGGGCAATCGCGGCTGTGGACAAGTGTTTCATCGCGGTCTCTCTGCTCAATTACGGGGCGGGCTGTGGATAACGGGCCTTGCGCTCGAGGTCGTCGAGATCGATGTGATTGCGCATGTACTGTTGACTGGCATCCACCATGGGTTGGTGGTCCCAGCTCTTCAGCGCGCCGATGGACAGGGCCTCGGCCACCAGGCGGCGGCGGCGTTGGCTGGCCAGGACTTGCTCGCGCAGGCTGGGGATATCCCAGCGCTGGCGAGCTTCATCGGCAAATGCCTGCAGCAGCGCCTGGTGTTCGGGGCTGCTGGCGAGATTCTCCCGCTCGTGCGGGTCGTGGCTCAGGTCATAGAGTAGCCAAGGGTCTTCCTCGCTGTACACGAACTTGTAGGCGCCCCGGCGGATCATCATCAGCGGACCGATCGTGCCCTCCGCCATGTATTCGCCGATGACCTCATCATGACCGCCCTCCCCCTGCAGGTGGCCGAGCAACGAGCGCCCATCGAGCGGCAGGTTGGCCTCGACGCTACCGCCAGCAAGCTCCACCAGCGTTGGCAGCAGGTCGCAGGTCGATACCGCCGCGCCAACCCGGCCCGGCGCGAACTGTCCTGGCGCATGGATCAACAGCGGCACACGCGCCGACATCTCGAACCAGTGCATCTTGTACCAGAGCCCCCGTTCGCCAAGCATGTCCCCGTGATCCCCGGAAAACACGATCAAGGTGTCATCCGCCAGGCCGGTTTCCTCCAGGGTCTCCAGCAACTTGCCGATATTTTCGTCGATATAGCTGCAAGCGCCGAAGTAGGCGCGGCGGGCGTCACGAATCTTCTCGACGGGCAGCGGTTTGTCCCACAGGTCGTAGACCTTGAGCAGGCGTTGCGCGTGGGGGTCCTGCTCATGCTGGGCCAGCGGGTAGGCCGGCATCGGGATCTCGACGTCCTGGTACAGGTCCCACCAGCGCTTGGGGATGGTGTAGGGATCATGCGGGTGGGTCATCGACACGGTGAGACAGAACGGCCGGCCTTCGGCCTCGCGCACGTGGTCGTACAGATACTGCCGGGCCTTGAACACTACCTCCTCGTCGAAGTCCAGCTGGTTGGTCCGCACGCAGGGCCCGGCCTGGAGTACCGAGGACATGTTGTGATACCAGCTCGGCCGCTCATCCGGGGCGTCCCAGTTGACGGCCCAGCCGTAGTCGGCGGGATAGATGTCGCTGGTCAACCGCTCCTCGTACCCGTGCAGCTGGTCCGGGCCGCAGAAGTGCATCTTGCCTGACAGCGCAGTGCGGTAGCCCAGACGGCGCAGGTAATGTGCATAAGTAGGTACATCGCCCGGAAAGTCGGCAGCGTTGTCGTAGGCACCGATGCGGCTGGGCAACTGGCCGCTGACCAGGGTAAAGCGCGACGGCGCGCAGAGTGGGCTGTTGCAATAGGCGGCATCGAATACCACGGCCTGCGCGGCCAGGCGGCTGAGGTGCGGCATCTTCAATGGCGACGGGCCATAGATCGGCAGCAAGGGGGCGGCCATCTGGTCGGCCATGATGAACAGGATGTTCTTGCGCTTCATTAGGCTTTTTCCATCGTCGGGGATTATGTAATTCATCTACGAAGGAGAATGCGACTGGCGCTAACATGGGTAAAGCCCATGGCGGGCAATGACTGGGATTAGCAGCGCTTATGCTTGAGCAGCTTGGACACATGTCGTTGGACAGCCTCCGGGTCTTCGAGGCCGCAGCGCGCTTGCGCGGCTTCACGGCGGCTGCGCTTGAACTGGGCACGACGCAGCCCGCTATCAGCCAGCAGGTCAAACGCCTGGAAGCGCAACTGGGGACCCGGCTGTTCGACCGCATCTATCGGGGCATCCAGCTCACCGACGCGGGCCAGTTGCTGTTCGAGCAGGTTCACCAGGGCTTGCTGGCCATCGACGATGGTATTGCCCAGGCGCGTGGCCACAACCAGCGCGAAGTGCTGCAGGTCGCCACCGACTTCGCATTTGCCGCTTTCTGGCTCATGCCGCGGCTCCAGCGCTTCCATGCGGCCAATCCACAGGTGGATGTGAGCCTGGTCACGGGTGAACGCAGCCAGGCGATGCTGCGTCCGGATATCGACGTGGCGCTGCTGTTTGGTGATGGCCGCTTTCATCAGGGTGAAAGCCAGTGGCTGTTCGACGAGGAAGTCTTCCCGGTCTGCAGCCCACGGCTGATCAGTGGCAAGGCCCTGTCCCGCGAAGCTTTGCAACGCATGCCGTTGCTCCATCTGCGCGGCGAACAGGCCAGTCGCTGGTTCGACTGGGCTGGAGTGTTTCGCGAGCTGGGGCTGGCCAGCCCACCGGCCCCGGGACAACTGCGCTTCGACAATTACACTCTGTTGATACAGGCGGCGATTGCCGGTCAAGGCGTGGCGATCGGCTGGGCTCACCTGGTCGATGCGCTGGTCGAGCAAGGCCTGTTGTGCCGGCCCATGGAAGGTAGCTTGCGCTCGGCGCGCGGCTATTATGTAGTCTTGCCACCACGCAAGCGTCGCGGGGCGCTGATCCAGCGCTTTGTCGACTGGCTGGCCGAAGAGCAGCATCGCTAGGGCTTATTCTTGTCAGGAGCAATTGTGCAGAGGATCAAGGGGTACCACGCCCACGTGTACTACGACGCAAGCACGTTCGAGCCGGCGCGTGAGCTGTGCGAGGAAGCGGCGCGGCTGTTTCCCGTGACCATGGGGCGCATGCATCAGAAACCAGTCGGTCCGCATCCGGACTGGAGCTGCCAGCTGTCCTTCGGGCCGGAGGTGGTGGGGGTGGTCTTGCCGTGGCTGGCCTTGTATCGGCGGGGGCTGGTGGTGTTTCTGCATCCGCTGACGGGGGACGAGCTGGCGGATCACCGGGATCATGCGATCTGGATGGGCGCCGTGCGGCCGTTGAAGCTGGAGCTGTTTGGCGGCTGAGCACAGCCTGTGGTGGTTCGCGATCCGCTGGGGTGCACACAGCGGATCGCGGTGCTGAATCAGGTCCTGCGCGCGCCGCGCACGCCTTCGGCGAGGGATGAGCACAGTGCGAGCACATCACCGACAGCCTGATCGGCATGCTTGGCCTGGGCGATCTTGTCGATCAGCGCCGACCCCACCACCACACCATCCGCCAACCGGGCAATTGCCGCGGCCTGCTCCGGAGTGCGGATACCAAAGCCGACGCTCACTGGCAGGTCGGTATGGCGGCGCAGACGGGCGATCGCTTCGCCGACATGCTCGGTGGTCGCCGAGCCCGCGCCAGTCACACCGGCCACGGACACGTAATAGACAAAACCGGAGCTGCGCTCGAGTACGCGCGGCAGGCGTGCGTCATCGGTGGTCGGCGTGGTCAGGCGGATAAAGTCGATGCCAGCGGCCTGGGCCGGAGTCGCCAGCTCGGCGTCGTGCTCTGGCGGCAGGTCGACGATGATCAGGCCATCGACGCCCGCTTCCTTGGCTTGAGCCACAAAGTTATCCACACCGAAGCGGTGGATCGGGTTGTAGTACCCCATCAGCACGATAGGGGTGGCATGGTCGTCGACCCGGAATTCGCGGACCATCTGCAGGGTTTTCGCCAGGGTCTGCCCAGCTTCCAGCGCACGCAGGGTGGCCAACTGGATGGCGACGCCATCGGCCATCGGGTCGGTGAACGGCATGCCCAGCTCGATCACGTCGGCGCCGGCTGCAGGCAGGCCCTTGAGGATAGCCAGCGAGGCGTCATAGCCCGGGTCGCCTGCAGTGATGAAGGTGACCAGCGCGGAGCGGCCTTCGGCTTTCAGGTCGGCGAAGCGTTGTTCGAGACGGCTCATGCCTGTTTCTCCTGGGCGGCCATGTGGTTCATCACGGTTTGCATGTCCTTGTCGCCGCGCCCTGACAGGCACACCACCATAAGGTGGTCCTTGGGCAGGGTCGGCGCGCGCTTGATCGCCTCGGCCAGGGCATGAGAAGTCTCCAGCGCCGGGATGATGCCTTCGAGACGGCAGGTGGCATGGAAGGCGTCCAGGGCTTCGTCGTCGGTGATGCTGACGTAGTCGACGCGCTTCACCTCGTGAAGGTGGGCGTGCTCGGGGCCGATCCCGGGGTAGTCCAGGCCAGCGGAGATGGAGTGGGCGTCAGTGATCTGGCCGTCTTCATCTTGCAGCAGATAGGTGCGGTTGCCGTGCAGAACGCCCGGCACGCCGCCGTTGAGACTGGCCGCATGCTTGTCGGTGTGCACGCCATGGCCACCGGCTTCGACGCCGATGATCTGCACGCTGGCATCATCGAGGAACTCGTGGAACAGGCCCATGGCGTTGGAACCGCCACCGACGCAGGCGATCAGGCTGTCCGGCAGGCGGCCTTCCTTTTCCTGCAACTGGGCGCGGGTTTCCTTGCCGATGATCGACTGGAAGTCGCGCACCATCGCAGGGTACGGGTGGGGACCCGCCACGGTGCCGATCAGATAGAAGGTGTCCTCGACGTTGGTGACCCAGTCGCGCAGGGCCTCGTTCATGGCGTCCTTGAGGGTGCCGGTACCAGCGGTTACCGGGACGATCTCGGCGCCAAGCAGCTTCATGCGGAACACGTTGGCTTGCTGGCGCTCGATGTCGGTGGCACCCATGTAGATCACGCAGGGCAGGCCGAAGCGCGCGGCAACGGTGGCCGTGGCCACGCCATGCATGCCTGCGCCGGTTTCGGCGATCAGGCGTTTCTTGCCCATGCGACGGGCCAGCAACACCTGGCCGATGCAGTTGTTCACCTTGTGCGCGCCAGTGTGGTTGAGCTCTTCGCGCTTGAAGAAGATCTTCGCGCCGCCGCAGTGTTCGGTCAGGCGTTCGGCGAAGTACAACGGGTTGGGGCGGCCGATGTAGTCGCGCTGGAAGTACGCCAGCTCTTCAAGGAATTGCGGATCGGCCTTGGCGGCTTCGTATTCGCGGGCCAGGTCGAGCACCAATGGCATCAGGGTTTCTGCGACGTAGCGGCCGCCGAACGAGCCGAACAGGCCATTGGCATCGGGGCCGGCGCGGAAGTTGGTCTGGGTCATGGGTCGCTCCAGGGCGTGACGGATAAGGTATGGGCTTTACTGTACCCACGACGCGCGCGTCTGAAAACCGATAAGATTGCGTCAACATGTCAGGAAAACTCACACGTCCCATGCGCCATGATCTCCCACCCCTCAATGCCCTGCGAGCCTTCGAGGCCGCCGCCCGGCTAAACAGCGTCAGCCAGGCGGCCGAGCACCTGCACGTGACCCACGGCGCCGTAAGCCGACAGATCAAGGTGCTGGAAGAGCATCTGGGGATCAGCCTGTTCGTCAAGGAGGGGCGTGGCGTGAAACTCACAGATGCGGGTATCCGACTGCGCGACGCGACAGGCGAGGCGTTCGAGCGGTTGCGCGGGGTGTGCAGTGAACTGAGCCGTGACAGCAGCGAAGCGCCCTTCGTGCTCGGGTGCTCGGGCAGCTTGCTGGCGCGCTGGTTCATCCCGCGCCTGGGACGTCTCAAGGCTGACCTGCCGGAGCTTCGCCTGCATCTGTCGGCGGGTGAAGGCGATCTCGATCCCCGCCGGCCTGGGCTCGATGCCTTGCTTGTATTCGCCGAGCCGCCATGGCCGGCGGACATGCAGGTGCATGTGCTGGCCGAGGAGCGTATCGGGCCCGTGCTCAGCCCGCACTTCGCCGGCTCTGCCCGGCTGCAGGCCGCGCCACCCAGTGCCTTGCTTGACGAAACCCTGCTGCAGACCACGTCACGGCCGCAGGCATGGCCTACATGGGCACGCGAACAAGGCTTCGATCCGGCGGACTTGAAGTTCGGCCAGGATTTCGAGCATTTGTATTATTTGCTTGAAGCCGCCGTGGCGGGTCTCGGAGTGGCCATCGCGCCGCAACCCTTGGTTGCCGATGACCTGCGTGCCGGACGGCTGACCGCCCCCTGGGGCTTCAGCCCGACGCCAGCAGCGCTGGCGCTTTGGGTACCTCGGCGCGCCGCGGATGGGCGCGCCGAGCAACTGGCGCAGTGGCTACGCGCGGAGCTCGCGCGCCAGACCGCTTAGTGGTTGCGCTTGCACAGCAGCCATGCAGCGACCAGGCCTAGTGCGCCGACCGCAACACCGGCGGTGGTCCAAGGATGGTCCTGGGCGTAATCGCGGGTAGCGATGCCGGTCTGTTTGGTGCGGGTCTTGACCTCGGCATAGGCATCGGTCAGCAGGCTGCGCGAATGCTGAAGAGCATTTTCGGCGTTGCTCTTGAGTGCCTTGAGCGACTTGGTGGACTCGTCCGAGGCATCGCCCTTCATGGACTCCAGTGTCTTGAGCAGGCTAACGATCTCGGCTTCCATGCTTTCCAGCGACGTCTTGCGCAGCGGGTTATGGGCCATGGTGTCTCTCCTTCGCAGTGGGATGGGCTGTGTAAGGATGCGACTGTGGGTTGGCGGGAAAGTGCAATCGAACTTTGTACGCTGCGCGTCGCTCGCAGGTAAATCGGCCCTGCGCTGCTAGGCTCTATTCCACCGCTAAATCAGGAGAGTACCCATGAGTGATCATCGCACCTACAAGCAGATCGAACTGGTTGGATCCTCGGCGACCAGCATCGACGATGCTATCCGCAACGCCATCGCCGAAGCCGGCAAGAGCATCAAGCTACTGGAGTGGTTTGAAGTGGTCGAGACGCGTGGCCATATCGAGAACAACCAGGTTGCGCACTTCCAGGTGACCCTGAAGGTGGGCTTCCGCATCGCCAACAGCTGATTCCAGCGGACTGAAATCTGAACAGGGAATGCGTTCGATGAAAAAGATGATATTGGCCCTGGGCCTGATGACGATGGCAGGCTCGGTGCTGGCTGCCGGCACGCCCTGCGACGAGATCAAGGCAGAGATTGCCGGCAAGCTCGATGCAAAGGGGGTGCAGGGATATACCCTGGAAGTCGTGGACCAGGGCACCCCGGCTGGAAAAGTGGTTGGCAGTTGCGAGGCCGGTAGCAAGGAGATCGTGTACCGGCGGGAATGACGCCTGTCTGCATGGGAGCGAGCGATCCGGTGTCCCGGAAAGCCCGTTCCCACTCTCATCACTCCTGGCGCAGGGCCTGCGCCAGGAGCTCGTAGGATTTCACGCGGTCTGCATGCTCATACAGGTCACACGTGAAGATCAGCTCATCCGCCCCCGTCTGCTCCAGCAATACTTCCACCTTCGCCCGCACTTTCTGTGGGCTGCCGATCATCGCCAAGCCCAGGAAGCTGCTCACTGCATCGCGCTCATGCGGCAGCCACAGGCCGTCCATGCTGTCCACTGGGGGCCGCTGCATCAGGCTTTGTCCGCGGATCAGGGCAAGTATTCGCTGGTACACCGAGGTGGCCAGGTAGTTGGCCTGCTCGTCGGTCTCGGCGACCACCATGGGGACACCGAGCATCACGTACGGCTTGTCGAGCACTGCCGACGGCTGGAAATGGTCGCGGTAGATTCGAATCGCTTCGTGCATGTAGCGCGGCGCGAAGTGCGAGGCGAAGGCGTAGGGCAAGCCGCGCATGCCTGCCAGTTGCGCGCTGAACAGGCTTGAACCAAGTAGCCAGATCGGCACTTCGGTGCCATGCCCCGGCACGGCAATGACGCGCTGGTCCGGGGTGCGCGGGCCTAGGTAACGCACCAGTTCTTCGACATCGTCCGGGAAATCATCGGCGCTGCCGGAGCGTTCGCGGCGCAGGGCGCGGGCGGTCATCTGGTCGGATCCCGGGGCACGGCCAAGCCCCAGGTCAATGCGCCCGGGGTAAAGGCTGGCCAGCGTACCGAACTGTTCGGCGATCACCAGCGGCGCATGGTTGGGCAACATCACGCCGCCAGCGCCCACGCGAATAGTCGAGGTACCCCCCGCGAGGTATCCCAGCAGCACCGATGTGGCGGAACTGGCGATGCCGTCCATGTTGTGGTGCTCGGCCACCCAGAAGCGGTTGTAGCCCAGTCGCTCGGCATGCTGCGCCAGATCGAGGGAGTTGCGCAGCGATTGGGCGGGCCCGGCGTCGTCGCGCACGGGCACCAGGTCGAGGGTCGAGATTTTCAGGTTGCGCAAAGTCGTCATGGGCGTACAGCCTCCAGGAAGTGGGTCGGCCATCGGCCTTTAGGGTTCTGTATGGGCATATTTGGAGGATTCAATGGCAAGGGGCAGATTGCTCTGAACTTGCCGTAGGCCATGTCCTCTGAATTTTATGTATCCATTCATAACCCCGGAGGCAATATGAAAAAGACAGCATCGGCGATCTGGCAAGGCGGTCTCAAGGATGGCAAAGGCATGCTTTCCACCGAGAGCGGCGCGCTCAAGCAGAATCCCTATGGCTTCAATACCCGTTTCGAAGGCTCGCCAGGCACCAATCCTGAAGAGCTGATCGGTGCGGCACACGCTGGCTGCTTCTCCATGGCGCTGTCGATGATCCTGGGCGAGTCTGGGCTTACGGCTGATCGCATCGACACCATTGCCGAGGTGACCCTGGACAAGCAGCCCGACGGCTTTGCCATCACGGCTGTGCACCTGATTCTCAAGGCCAAGGTCCCCGGCGCCAGCGAGGCGCAGTTCATCGAGATCGCGAACAAGGCCAAGGCGGGCTGCCCGGTGTCGAAGGTACTCAACGCCACCATCACGCTCGACGCGACCCTGGTGTCCTAGGGCGCAACGGGCCAGGGATGTTGTGGTCAAATGGGAGCCGGCAGACCGAATGCCGTCACGAGGAGCTTTCCCATGATTCGTATTGCTCTAGCCCTTGCCGGTACTCTCCTGGCAACAGCTGCCCTGGCCGCTCCCAAGCCCTGCGAAGAGCTCAAGGCCGAGATCGAAGCCAAGATCCAGGCCAGCGGCGTGACCGCCTACACGCTCGAAATCGTGCCTAACGCCGAGGTCCGCGACCAGAACATGGTCGTGGGGAGTTGTGACGGTGGCACCAGGAAGATCATTTACCAGAAAAATGATCGATAGCTGTCAGGGTATGCAGAAGACCTTGCTAGGCTCGTCTACCACCAGGGTGCGCTGCGCATCGTAGAGATGGACGGTCGGCTGCATCACCGGCGCACGCGCTTCGAGGCGATAACGTTGCCCCGCCTGGAAATTGTCGTACGTCACCGTAAGGTAGCAGGTGCGTTCGGTGGGATCGGTGGTGAAACCGCCTGAATAAACTTCGAAGTCAAACCGGACTACCAGTTCGTGCTTTCCAGGGCTGACCTGAAAGTAGCGGCCATCCTCGAGGCGCTGGCCATCAAGCCTGTCGGCCATGACCAGCCTGCCGGGGGTGATCGTGTAGAGGTCGATCCACGCCTGTTTCGGGTCGGAGGGCGGCAAGGGGCTGGCGCAGGCCCCCAGTGCACTAAGGGCGATCAGCATCATCGGCTGGCGCATGGCGAAACTCCCGCTTGCGAACTACACGCTACAAGCATAGCGCCGTTCAGGTTGTTCAGGTGCGCTGGCAGCCGGCTGGCAAGCCCTGCCCTACGAGTTGACGCTTGTCGTCGTAGAGCTTGAGCCACGGCCTGAAGCCAATGCTGCCCGCCTGCAACTGGTAGCGCTGGCCGGCATCGAAGTCCTTGAATTTCACGTTGAGCTGGCAATCGCGCCACAATGGCTCGCTGCTCGGGCCGATATTGGTAGGCTCTACCTCGAACAGATAACGCACGGTCAGCTCATGGCTGCCTGGAGTGACTTCGAAATAACGCTTGTCGGCCCAATCACGCTCATCGACCTGTACCGCATGAAGCGCGGTGTCCTGGTGGGGCGCCAGGTCGATCCAGGCCTGGCTCGGGTCAGGATCCGGCAGGCTGGAGCAACCCCCCAACAGTCCCAAAGCACTGATCACAAACAGTGTACGCATGGCGAAAGTCCCCCCTGGCAAGATAGTCTTGGAGTGCACCGGCACTTGAGCGAGATGAGTTTTCCCGATGTTCCGACCTTATCCATTGCTGCGCTCAAGCCAGGCACTCGACCGCGTTTTCAGGTGGTTTGTTCCCGTGCTGGGCGCTGTCCTGCTGAACGGTTGTTCAAGCGTCGGGTATTACGGGCAGTTGGCTGAGGGACAATGGCAGCTGTTGCGGGCCCGCACCTCCGTGGCGTCACTGGTGGAGGATCCGGCAACCGATCCCGCGTTGCGCCAGCGTCTGCTGCAGGCCGAGCAGGCGCGGGCATTTGCCAGTGCCCGGTTGCAGTTGCCGGACAACCGCAGCTACCGCGTCTATGCCGATTTGGGTCGGCCCTACGTGGTATGGAACGTGTTCGCCACCCCTGAGCTTTCACTTGATCCACAGACTCATTGTTTTCCCATCGCAGGCTGCGTTGCGTATCGCGGTTACTATCGTCAAGGCGCGGCACGGGGCGCGGCGGCGGTACTGCGCCAGGAGGGACTGGACGTGTACGTCGCAGGCGTGGAAGCGTACTCGACCCTTGGCTGGTTCGATGATCCCCTGTTGGCGCCGATGCTTGGCTGGGGGGACGAGCGGCTGGCATCGCTTATCTTCCATGAGCTGGCGCATCAGCGTGTCTATGTGCAGGATGACACCGCGTTCAACGAATCCTTCGCCACTTTTGTCGAGCAGGAGGGCACCCGGCAATGGCGTGCCGCGCGCGGACTGCCGGCAGCGGCCGACGACAGCCTACGTCAGCGGGACCAGTTCATTCGGCTGGTGCTGGCCAGCCGAGAACGGCTTCAGGCGATCTATGCACGGCCTTTGGATGTTGAAGCCAAGCGTGCGGGAAAGCAGGCGGAGTTCGCGCGGCTGCGGGCGGAGTATCGGCAGCTGCGGGATGCCCAATGGGGTGGTTCTGGCAGGTATGACGCTTGGGTGAACGGGCCGTTGAACAACGCCAAGCTGCTGCCGTTTGGGTTGTATGACCAATGGGTGCCAGCGTTTGCACGATTGTTTGCGCAGGCGGCTGGGGATTGGGAACGGTTCTACGAGAGCGTAGAGGCGCTTGGGAGGTTGTCGGTGAGCCAGCGCAAAGCTGCTTTGTCTGAACTGGACTCTTCGCTGGCTTGCCAGCGAAGAGTCCCTTGAGCCTTACATAAACGCCCGATGCATCTCGGCCAGGGTCGGGAAATGGAAGGCCGGTGCTTCGGCCACCAGCTCTTCCTCGCTGCCAAATCCATATCCCACCGCCACTGCCTGCACGCCGTTGCTGCGCGCGCCGATCAGGTCGTGCTTGCGGTCGCCGATCATCAGCGTCTGCGCGGGGTCCAGGCCTTCGATATCGAGCAAGTGCTTGATCAGCTCGACCTTGTTGGTGCGAGTACCGTCCAGCTCGCTGCCGTAGATCACCTTGAAATGCTGGTCGAAGGCAAAGTGCCGTGCGATCTCGCGGGCAAACTCCCACGGTTTGGACGTGGCGATGTACAGCGTGCGCCCCTGGGCATTGAGCGCTTCGAGCAACTCAGGCACGCCGTCGAACACTTCGTTCTCGTAGAGGCCGGTCACCTTGAACCGCTCCCGATAGAAATTCACCGCGTCCCATGCCTTGGCTTCGTCGAAACCGTAGAACTGCATGAAGGCTTGCAGCAAGGGCGAGCCAATGAAGTGCTCCAGCTTCGCCAGGTCGGGCTCGTCGATGCCCAGCTTGGCCAAGGCGTACTGAATAGAGCGGGTGATACCCAGGCGCGGGTCCGTCAGGGTGCCGTCGAGGTCGAAAAGGATGTTCTGATGGTGCATGGCAGTCTCGAGAAAAGCGGTTGTCATTCGGGGCGGTCGTAGCCTTCGGCCAGGTGCTGGTCCTTGAGCTTGACGTAATTACCGGCGGAGTAGGGGAAAAAGGCTCGTTCCTTGTCGGTCAGCGGCCGGGACTGTCTGGCCGGGCTGCCTACATACAGAAAGCCGCTTTCCAGGCGCTTGCCGGGCGGCACCAGGCTGCCGGCGCCGATGATGACGTCATCCTCGACAACCGCACCATCCATGATGGTGCTGCCCATGCCGACCAGAATGCGGTTGCCCAGGGTACAGCCATGGAGCATCACCTTGTGGCCGATGGTCACGTCGTCTCCGATCAGCAAAGGAAACCCTTCAGGATTGAAAGGCCCGGCATGGGTGATGTGCAACACGCTGGCATCCTGCACGCTGGTGCGCGCGCCTATGCGGATGCGGTGCATGTCGCCGCGGATGACCACAAGCGGCCATACCGAGCTGTCCTCGCCGATCTCGACATCACCCAGGACGACTGCGGAACGGTCGACAAATGCACGATCGCCTAGCTTGGGAGTGTGCTGCTGAAAGTTGCGTATGGCCATGATAGCGCCCCTCTTGGGTACGGATAGGCAGGCTGCTTGCTGCGGTCGGCCTCGATTGTAATTAAGATGGGCACGTGTTTCTTCTGCCAAGGTGTCTAACCGTGAGTGCGAACAACCCGCTTCTGCAAGCCTACGATCTGCCGCCCTTCTCGGCGATCCGTGCCGAACACGTGCTGCCGGCCATCGAACAGATCCTGGCCGACAACCGCAAAGCCATTGCCGAAATCCTCCAGACCCAGGGCAAGAATCCTACCTGGGCAGGCCTGGTGCTGGCGATGGACGAGCTCAACGACCGCCTGGGCGCGGCCTGGAGCCCGGTCAGCCACCTCAATGCCGTGTGCAACAGCGCAGAGCTGCGCGACGCCTACGAGTCCTGCCTGCCCGCCCTGAGCGCCTACTCTACCGAGCTGGGGCAGAATCGCGAACTGTTCGAGGCCTACGAGGCCCTGGCCAAAAGCCCTGAGGCCGCAGGTTTCGACGTTGCGCAAAAAACCATTCTCGAGCATGCCCTGCGTGATTTCCGGCTGTCGGGTATCGACTTGCCGGCCGACAAACAGCAGCGCTACGCGCAAGTGCAGAGCAAGCTGAGCGAATTGGGCAGCCGCTTCTCCAACCAGCTGCTCGATGCCACCCAGGCCTGGACCAAGCTGATCACTGACGAGGCCGGGCTTGCCGGCCTGACTGATTCGGCCAAGGCGCAGATGGCCGCCGCCGCCCAGGCCAAGGGCCTCGAAGGCTGGCTGGTATCGCTGGAATTCCCCAGCTACTACGCCGTGATGACCTATGCCGAAGACCGCGCTCTGCGCGAGGAAATCTACGCCGCCTACTGCACCCGCGCCTCGGACCAGGGCCCCAATGCCGGCCAGCACGACAACGGCCCGGTCATGCGTGAGATTCTGGACCTGCGCCAGGAGCTGGCCGAACTGCTCGGCTACGCCAATTTTGCCGAACTGAGCCTTGCCACCAAGATGGCAGAGTCCAGCGACCAGGTGCTGAGCTTCCTGCGCGACCTCGCCAAGCGCAGCAAACCGTTCGCTACCCAGGACCTCGCCCAGCTCAAGGCGTATGCCGCCGAGCAAGGCTGCGCGGATCTCAAGAGCTGGGACAGCGGCTTCTTTGGCGAAAAACTGCGCGAACAGCGCTACAGCGTTTCACAGGAAACCCTGCGCGCCTACTTCCCGATCGACAAGGTGCTGTCGGGGTTGTTCTCCATCGTCCAGCGCCTGTATGGCATCGAGATCGCCGAGCTCAAGGGCTTTGACACCTGGCATCCCGACGTGCGCCTGTTCGAGATCAAGGAAAACGGCCAGCATGTCGGGCGCTTCTTCTTTGACCTCTACGCCCGCGCCAACAAGCGCGGCGGTGCCTGGATGGATGGCGCCCGCGACCGTCGCCGTACGGCCGCAGGGGACCTGCAAAGCCCGGTGGCCAACCTGGTGTGCAACTTCACTCCAGCTGCACCCGGCAAGCCCGCACTGCTGACCCATGACGAAGTCACCACGTTGTTCCATGAGTTCGGCCATGGCCTGCATCACCTGCTGACCCGCATCGAGCATGCCGGTGTCTCCGGCATCAACGGCGTGGCCTGGGATGCGGTCGAGCTGCCGAGCCAGTTCATGGAGAACTGGTGCTGGGAACCCGAAGGCCTGGCGTTTATCTCGGGTCACTATGAAAGCGGCCAGCCGCTGCCGCAGGACCTGTTGGAGAAGATGCTGGCGGCCAAGAACTTCCAGTCCGGCCTGATGATGGTGCGCCAGCTGGAGTTCTCGCTGTTCGACTTCGAGCTGCATGCCAGCCATGGCGACGGGCGCAGCGTGCTCGAAGTGCTCGAAGGCGTGCGGGACGAGGTGTCGGTGATGCGGCCTCCAGCCTACAACCGCTTCCCCAACAGTTTCGCGCACATCTTTGCTGGCGGTTACGCGGCGGGCTACTACAGCTACAAGTGGGCCGAGGTGCTGTCGGCCGACGCATTCTCGCGCTTCGAGGAGGAAGGCGTGCTCAACGAGCAGACCGGCCGTGCCTTCCGCGATGCGGTGCTGGCCCGTGGCGGCTCGCGCGAGCCAATGCTGCTGTTCGTCGACTTCCGTGGCCGTGAGCCGTCGATCGATGCACTCTTGCGTCATAGCGGCCTCTCCGAGGACGTGGCGGCATGAGTGAGGTGAGCGTGAGCAAGACGAAGAAACGCTTTGTCGCCGGGGCGGTCTGCCCGGCGTGCAGCGAGATCGACAAGCTCAAGATGTGGAGCGAGGACGGTGTGCCACACCGTGAGTGCGTGGCCTGCGGGTTCTCCGATACCTTGAATGAACAGGGCCTGTCGGTGCCCAAGGAACTGGATACACGGGTCAACCACCTGGCGCCCGCGAAACCGGCCGCGACAGTGCAGACGGTGCAGTTCTTTCCAAATCCAAAGCTGAAAAAGCCAGCGGAATAACGCTTGATGTGCGGCCCGGGGCGCCCTGCCCCGGGCTTCCTGACGCATGCCCGTGCGGCATTGGGTTACCGTCCCCGCGCGCGCCTGGCCGCCCACACTCAGGTCTTAACCGACCCGAGAAAGCGCCATGAGCACAATCAATCCATTCCTGACCACCGTGCCCGTCGATTACACCGCGGTTGAGCAGCGCATGGCTGGAGTGCCCGCGCGCCTGCTCGCCGAGATGGCGGCACAGGCGAACGCGGCATAACTGGCTGGATGGCTGATTGCCTGCGATGAAACCTCCTGCAAGGCAATTCTGGGGTACGCCAGCGACCGTGCCCTGCGGGAAGAGGTCTACCGTGCCTACGCCACGCGTGGCTGGAGCGTCGACGTCGAGCACGACAACGGCCCTGTGCTCGAAAAGCTCGCCCTCGCCAAGCACGAAAAAGCCCGCGTGCTCGGCTTCGCCAGCCACCTGGCTTTGAGCCTGCACAGCAAGAGCGCAGGCTCCGAACAGCAGGTGCGGGCATTTCTTGACGACCTGGCGACGCGGATCAGCGCACCGCTGCAAACCTGGCAGGAAGGGGTTCGTCAAGCGGGGCGTGCCGCCGGTATCGCCAATGTAGAGCCGTGGGACATTGCCTACCTGCAGGGCGCAACTGGACAGACCCGGCAGGCTACTGCGTCGGCAACCCTCGCCGAGTTCTTCACTCTCGCCAACGTTGTGCAGGCGCTTGTGGACCTGGCCTGGCAACTCTTCGGACTGATCCTGAAACGTCTCGATAACGCGGTGGCGTGGGCCCCGGACGTGGTGACCTTTGAAGTACTGCAGGATCATGCGCGTATCGGCCACCTCCATGTGGACGCTCTGCAACGCACCGGCAAACAGAGTGGCAGCGTTTTCACGTCGTATATCCAGACTCGCCGCATCGATGCCGAAGGTCTTTATCACGGCGCTGTCGCCGCGGTCTTCAGTGACGTGACCCCGGGCCGGGAGGGCCAGCCGCCGTTGCTCGATCACCTGGCGCTGCGCAAGCTCTACCATGAGTTCGGTCACGCCTTGCATCACTTGCTGGTACGGACCGACAATCACTTGTTATCGGATCTGCGCCGCCTCGGCACCGATGGTTTAGAGGTGTCCGGCAAGCTTCTGGAACGCTGGACGTGGGACGCGGACTACCTGGCCGGCATATAGGCCCATTACCAGAGCGGTGCGCAACTTGCCCCGCAGCAGATGCGTGATCGACTGACGGTCCTGCAGGGAGAAGGCCTGCGTGAATGCGCACAAATTCTCAGTGAAGCCCTGCTCGACCTGGACCTGCACGGCTCGCCGAACGACGGCAGAACCATCGAGCAACGCGTGGAGGACAGTTTCAGACAAGCATCACGCTGGCCCCTGGCCGGTTTCGAGCGACCGCTGCACGCACTCGAGCATCTGGTCAGCGGATACGATGCCGGCTATTACGCCTACCTCTGGTCGGACGTCCACGCCTTCGACCTGTTCACCCGCTTCCAGTCCCAGGGCTTGCTCGATGCCCATACAGGCCGCGAGTTGCGGGCCGCGCTCTTCGCCCCAGGCGGCTCCAGGCCTCTGGCGCAAAGCATCGAAGCATTTCTCGGACGACCTGCCAGTGTGCAGCCATATCTGCGGTGGCACGGTCTGAGCGAGTCTGCGAGCGGCTGACAGAAGGGGCTGGAACAAACCGGCGCCAGCGACTACTGTATGCAGATACAGTAGTAAGGTGGCAAAATGTTCACTCCAGCACCCCAGCGCGGCCGTGGCACGACCCACAATCCCGACAACCGTTTCTCTGCGAACCGGTCGGTCATGGAGGACGACGGCTGGCACCAGGAGGTACCGCTCACCCAGGGGACCGAGGTACGGATCGAGACGGCCAAGACCATCATCACCCGCAACAACTCGCCCGACCTGCCCTTCGACCGCTCGATCAACCCTTATCGAGGCTGCGAGCACGGTTGTATCTACTGCTATGCGCGGCCTAGCCATGCCTATTGGGACCTTTCCCCAGGACTGGATTTCGAGACCCGGCTTATCGCCAAGACCAACGCGGCTGAAGTGCTGGAACAGCAGTTGAGCAAGCCTGGCTATAGTTGCGCGCCGATCAACCTGGGCTCGAATACCGACCCCTACCAACCGATCGAGCGAGAGCAGCAGCTCACCCGGCGCCTGCTTGAAGTGCTGCTGCGTTATCGCCATCCGGTAACTATTGTCACCAAGGGGTCGCTGATCCTGCGCGACCTCGACCTGCTGGCCGAGCTCGCCAGCCAGCGCCTGGCGGCGGTGATGATCAGCCTCACCACGCTCGACGACGAGCTCAAGCGCACCCTTGAGCCCCGAGCCGCAGCGCCCAGGGCGCGCTTGCGGGCGATTCGTGTACTGCGCGACGCGGGCGTGCCAGTGGGCGTGCTGTGCTCGCCGATGATCCCGATGATCAACGACAGCGAACTGGAACGCCTGCTTGAAGCGGCCAAGGATGCCGGGGCACAGAGCGCGGCTTACATGATGCTTCGCCTGCCATTGGAGGTCGCGCCGCTGTTTGAGCAGTGGTTGCAGGATCACTATCCGCAGCGTGCCGCCCATGTGTTGAGCCTGATTCGTCAGAGCCGTGGTGGAGAGCTTTACGACAGCCGCTTTGGTGCGCGCATGCGGGGTGAGGGTGTGTTTGCCGAATTGCTTGCCCAGCGGTTCAGCAAAGCGATCCGCCGGCTGGAGATGAACCGGCGCGAAGGGTATGAACTCGATTGCAGCGCATTTTGTCCCCCAGGGGGGCAGATGGCGTTGTTTTAGCGATTGTGGCGGGGCATGTCTGGAAATGTGCAGCGCTCGAACCCAAGGGCGCTATAACTTTCCAGACATGCACCCTGTAATCCCACTAATACCTGCTGATAAATCCATTAAAGGGTATTGGCCAATAGTGTTTTTTTGCTACTATCCCAATCCCGCCTTATGAAGCTAGAACGCTCGTCCTAGAGCCTTCAAATTCAGTTTCAGTTAAGTTTTCCCCGGTAGCGTAGGAACTCAGTCGAGAGAGACTGTGATTAATAGTCCGCGTCTGTCATCTAAATGCCATGCGATACCGGAATCTTTTACCGGTAAACTGAATTTTCCTACAAAACCGTCAAGAGGATGAATCATGCCCGTCAAGGACCCCTCTAAGGCCGTCCCGGTAGAGCCTGCCGAAAGCGCCGATGCCGCATTCAAGCACATCGTCGACGGCTTCCTGCGGTTTCATCACGATGTCTTCCCCGAGCAGCAGGAGCTGTTCAAGAAGCTCGCCACCGCACAGAAACCGCGTGCGATGTTCATTACCTGCGCCGACTCGCGCATCGTTCCAGAGCTGATCACCCAGAGCTCGCCTGGCGACCTGTTCGTTACCCGCAACGTGGGGAACGTTGTGCCGCCCTATGGGCAGATGAATGGCGGCGTTTCCACCGCCATCGAGTATGCGGTCCTGGCCCTGGGCGTACACCACATCATTATTTGCGGTCATTCGGATTGCGGCGCGATGCGAGCGGTGCTCAACCCGCAAAGCCTGGAGAAAATGCCGACGGTCAAGGCCTGGCTGCGCCATGCCGAAGTCGCCCGCACCGTGGTCGAGGACAACTGTGCGTGTGGTTCCGAGCACGAGAGCATGCAAGTGTTGACCAAGGAAAACGTCATCGCCCAGTTGCAGCACCTGCGCACCCACCCTTCTGTGGCCTCGCGACTGGCCGCCGGTCAGCTGCATATTCACGGCTGGATCTACGATATCGAATCGAGCCAGATCGAGGCGTATGACGCATCCAGTGACCGCTTCATGCCCCTGACAGCCGAAGAGCCATTTCCCTGCGCCTCGCCGAGAGGACGCTACTAAGCGTCCCGATTACCCCGTCTGAAGGCTGACTGACGGCCGCACCCCTTGTGGTGCGGCCTGGTCTTCGGCTGTCCTGAATCTTCCCTGACTGCCTTTGCCGGCTTGCTGGCGGCTTGCGGCTGCCTGTGTGTCAGGGGTTCGTCCTATCGGCCAGTGGAATGGCCGTGAATTCCCAATGGAGCGTCATGGTGAACAAGACACAGATCAAAGCGGCCCTGCCGCGCGAGTTGCTGGCGTCGGTAGTGGTCTTTCTGGTGGCCCTGCCCTTGTGCATGGGCATTGCGATTGCCTCGGGCATGCCGCCGGCCAAAGGTTTGATCACCGGGATCATTGGCGGTGTGGTGGTGGGTTTCCTGGCGGGTTCGCCATTGCAGGTCAGCGGTCCCGCAGCGGGTCTGGCGGTGCTGGTGTTCGAGCTGGTGCGCCAGCACGGCATGGAAATGCTCGGGCCGATCCTGCTGTTGGCCGGGGTGCTGCAACTGCTGGCCGGTCGCCTGAAGCTGGGCTGCTGGTTCCGTGTCACGGCGCCGGCGGTGGTGTATGGCATGCTTGCAGGCATCGGGGTGCTGATCGTGCTGTCCCAGGTGCATGTGATGTTCGACACGGCGCCGCAGCCCTCGGGTATGCAGAACCTGCTGGGCTTCCCGGCCACGCTCGCCTCCGCGCTGCCAGTGGAAAGCGGCAGTGGTGTCTGGCAGGCCGGAGCACTGGGCCTGGGCACCATCGCCGTGATGTGGGGATGGGAGCGATTGCGGCCGCAGCGCCTGAGGTTCATTCCAGGCGCTTTGCTGGGCGTGGCGCTGATGACGGCCATCAGCATGTGGCTGGCATTGCCGGTCAACCGCGTGCAGGTTCCGGCGGACCTCAGCGAGGCGATCGACTGGTTGCGCCCCGACGACCTGCTAAGGCTGGCTGACCCGAGCCTGCTGGTAGCGGCCTTTGCCCTGGCCTTTATCGCCAGCGCCGAGACCTTGCTGTCGGCGGCGGCGGTGGACCGCATGCACAGCGGCCAACGTTCGGACTTCGATCGCGAATTGACTGCCCAGGGCATTGGCAACATGCTCTGCGGCTTCCTCGGCGCCTTGCCAATGACCGGCGTCATCGTGCGCAGCTCGGCCAATGTCCAGGCCGGGGCGCAGACCCGTGCCTCGGCCATCCTGCATGGGCTGTGGCTGCTGGCGTTCGTGGTGGTATTGAGCAGCGTGCTGCAGCAGATCCCGGTGGCGAGCCTGGCGGGCGTGCTGGTGTTTACCGGCTTCAAGCTGGTCGACTTCAAGGCATTTCGCGGGCTGGGCCGGTATGGGCGCATGCCGATGTTCACCTATGCGGCCACTGCGCTGGCGATTGTGTTCACCGACCTGTTGACCGGTGTGTTGCTGGGCTTTGCCCTGACGTTGCTGAAGCTGGCGTTCAAGGCAGCCCGGTTGAAGATCAACCTGATCAGCCTCGACACGCCGCAGCATATGGAATTGCGCCTGAGCGGAGCGGCAACCTTCCTCAAGGTCCCGGCCCTGACCCAGGTGCTCGACAGCGTACCCGCGGGCACCACGCTGCATGTGCCGCTGGCCAACCTGAGCTATATCGACCACTCCTGCCTGGAGCTATTGGAAGACTGGGGACGGAGCAACAAGGCCAACGGCTCGGTGCTGGTGATCGAGCACCGGCGCTTGAAGCGCCGGGTCGAGGGGAGGTTACGGACAACGGCAGGGGTTGGAGCCTGAATACCAGGACCAGTGTTGTGCCAGTTATCGGCCTACGCCGACTGACCCAGCTCAACACCTAGCTGTCGCGACAGGCACGGCCAGCGTTTCCACGCCTCGCCAGTGGCCGGGCTGGTCAGCGCGTCGCGGTAGACTTCGACCGACTCCACGGCGAAGCTTTCTTCATCGAGCATCTCGTCGACCGAATGATGCACGACCTCATCGAGCTGATTGGCGAAGGTCTCGCCGATCAGCTGGTGGGCGATCAGGTTGGCGACGGTGGTGTCCACCGGGATCAGCGGCTGCTGGAAATGCCGGATGTACAGGTCGTTGACCTCTTCGACCAGGCGATGGGCGAGGTAGGCCTCATCCAGCAGGCAATCGAGACCAATGTGTCCGGCCATCACCTCGGGCGGCTGTACGAAATAGGCCTCGGCGATCTTCAGCACAGGCGTGACCTGCGACTCGATACCGGCTTCGCGTGCCACGGCATGCGCAGCTTCTAGCAGCTCTGGTACTTGATCGATGTAAGCGGTGACAAACCTTGTCAGAGTGCCTTGCGCGTCGTCCTTGGGTAACTGAATCGAGGGGTGCAGGTGCGGCAGTTGTTGCTCAAGACGTTGCTTGAGCTGAGCGGTCTGGCTCTCATGTTGATGGGCAAGGATGATCTGCTCACGTAAAGCAGCAATGTTCATGACAACTCCAGGGACATGGCATTACAAACGGAAGACACTAAGTTAGCTGGTATACGCAAACGTTTAAGACATATTTGTTATAACCCTTAGCGGTTACCTACATATCAGTTCTATCAATGTGCCATTACTCTGCCCCAGCCCAGCTGTCATGCGGCTTGTAGGTAAACTCCTCATTTCATGAAAGGCTTTTCATACGTGCCATGGCGGTCAGGAAGCCGCTGTCTATACTGCGGATGAACGTGATTCGTTGATGAGGCCCGACTGCAGTCTGCAGGGGCACGGCCGTCAGAGATCGCTGTCTTGACCCCCGCTCCCTCCGCTCAGGTCCATGCCTCCGGGACAACAAGAACGATAAAGGGGACCCGCAATGAAGCGACATCCACCTGTCTGGATGGGCCTGCTGTTGTGGTTGATGATGGGTCCCGCGCACGCTGCGTGGACCGTGAACATGGCGCCGGGGGCGACGGAAGTCAGCAACGCCGTGTTCGATCTGCACATGACCATTTTCTGGATCTGCGTGATCATCGGTGTCGTGGTCTTCGGGGCGATGTTCTGGTCGATGGTCATCCACCGGCGCTCCACCGGCCAGGAGGCGGCGCATTTTCACGAGCACACCTGGGTGGAAATCCTCTGGACAGTGGTGCCCTTTCTTATCCTTGTGGCCATGGCGATTCCGGCCACCAAGACCCTCATCGACATCTATGACGCCAGCGATTCGGACATCGACATCCAGGTCACCGGCTACCAGTGGAAATGGCACTACAAGTACCTGGGCCAGGACGTCGAGTTCTTCAGCAACCTTTCAACCCCTTCCGAACAGATCCGTAATGACTCGCCCAAGGGGGAACACTACCTGCTTGAAGTCGACCAGCCGCTGGTGCTGCCGGTCGGCGCCAAGGTGCGCTTCCTGATCACTGCCGCCGACGTCATTCATTCATGGTGGGTGCCGGCCTTCGCGGTCAAGCGTGACGCCATTCCTGGTTTCGTCAACGAGGCCTGGACGCGTATCGAAAAGCCAGGCGTCTACCGCGGCCAGTGCACCGAGCTGTGTGGGAAAGACCATGGCTTCATGCCGGTGGTGGTCGAGGTCAAGTCCAAGGCCGATTACGACACCTGGCTAGGCGAGCGCAAGGCCGAGGCGGCCAAGCTCAAGGAGCTGACCAGCAAGGAATGGACCCTGCAGGAGCTGGTCGAGCGCGGCGACAAGGTCTACCACACCACTTGCGTGGCCTGTCACCAGGCCGAGGGCCAGGGCCTGCCGCCGATGTTCCCGGCACTCAAGGGCTCGAAGATCGCCACCGGGCCCATCAGCGAGCACCTGGGCATTGTCTTCCACGGCAAGGCCGGCACCGCCATGGCCGCATTCGGCAAGCAGCTTTCGGAAGTGGACATCGCCGCCGTGGTGACCTACGAGCGCAACGCCTGGGGCAACAATAAAGGTGACATGGTCACGCCCAAGGATGTGCTAGCGCTCAAGCAGGCTGAAGGCCAATGAGCCGGTCAGCCAGCTACTTGATTGCAGGAGACAGGACATGAGTGCAGTGATTGACGAGCATGGCCACGGTCATGAGCATGCCCACGGGCCGGCCAAGGGACTCATGCGCTGGGTGCTGACCACCAACCACAAGGACATCGGCACGATGTACCTGTGGTTCAGTTTCACGATGTTCCTGCTGGGCGGATCCTTTGCCATGGTGATTCGCGCCGAGCTGTTCCAGCCGGGCTTGCAGATCGTGGAACCGGCGTTCTTCAACCAGATGACCACCATGCACGGCCTGATCATGGTCTTCGGCGCGGTCATGCCCGCCTTTGTCGGCCTGGCCAACTGGATGATCCCATTGATGATCGGTGCGCCGGACATGGCGCTGCCGCGGATGAACAACTTCAGTTTCTGGCTGCTGCCAGCGGCGTTCCTGCTGCTGGTATCGACGCTGTTCAGCCCGGGCGGCGGGCCCAATTTTGGCTGGACGTTCTACGCCCCGCTGTCGACTACCTACGCACCGGAGAGCGTGACCTTCTTCATCTTCGCCATCCACCTCATGGGCATCAGCTCGATCATGGGCGCGATCAACGTGATCGCCACCATTCTCAACCTGCGCGCACCCGGCATGACGCTGATGAAGATGCCGCTGTTCGTCTGGACCTGGCTGATCACGGCGTTCCTGCTGATCGCCGTGATGCCGGTGCTGGCCGGCGTGGTGACCATGATGCTGATGGACATCCACTTCGGCACCAGCTTCTTCAGCGCCGCCGGCGGGGGCGACCCGGTGCTGTTCCAGCATGTGTTCTGGTTCTTTGGCCACCCCGAGGTCTACATCATGATCCTGCCGGCCTTTGGCGCGGTCAGCTCGATCATCCCGGCGTTTTCACGCAAGCCGCTGTTCGGCTACACCTCGATGGTCTACGCCACCGGCGCCATCGCCTTCCTGTCGTTCATCGTCTGGGCCCACCATATGTTCGTGGTCGGCATCCCGGTGGTCGGCGAACTCTTCTTCATGTACGCCACCATGCTGATCGCGGTGCCGACCGGTGTGAAGGTATTCAACTGGGTAAGCACCATGTGGCAGGGGGCAATGACCTTCGAGACGCCGATGCTGTTTGCCATTGCCTTTGTCATCCTGTTCACCATCGGCGGCTTTTCCGGGTTGATGCTGGCCATCGCCCCGGCCGACTTCCAGTACCACGACACCTACTTCGTAGTGGCGCACTTCCATTACGTGCTGGTTCCGGGAGCGATCTTCGGGATCTTCGCCTCGGCCTATTACTGGCTGCCGAAGTGGACCGGCCACATGTATGACGAAACCCTCGGCAAGCTGCACTTCTGGCTGTCGTTCATCGGCATGAACATGGCATTTTTCCCTATGCACTTCGTAGGCCTGGCGGGGATGCCGCGGCGGGTGCCGGACTACAACCTGCAGTTCGCCGACTTCAATATGGTCTCCTCGATCGGCGCCTTCACCTTTGGCGCTACGCAGATCTTCTTCCTTTTCATTGTCATCAAGTGCATCCGCGGCGGCGAGCCGGCCCCGGCCAAGCCATGGGATGGCGCCGACGGTTTGGAGTGGTCGGTCCCCTCGCCCGCGCCCTACCACACCTTCCAGACACCTCCGGAAGTGAAATGAGATGAACGACAGGGCTCCGCTGCGCCGCCTGGTGCTTCGCCTCGGCTTGATGAGCGTGGCGATGTTCGCCTTCGGCTTTGCCCTGGTGCCGATCTACGACGTGATGTGCCGGGCCTTCGGAATCAATGGCAAGACGGGCGGGCAGTACGAGGGCAGCCAGGTCAGCGACCCCTCGCGGACCGTGCGGGTGCAGTTCATGTCGACCACTGCGCGTGACATGGTCTGGGAGTTTCATTCCACGGCCGACCAGTTGGAGGTCAACCCGGGCGCGGTGAACCAGATGATATTCGTCGCCCGCAACCCGACAGACCGGCCGATGACCGCCCAGGCAATCCCCAGCATCACCCCAGCCGAAGCGGCGGCGTATTTCCACAAGACCGAGTGCTTCTGCTTTGGCCAGCAGGTGTTGCAGCCCGGTGAGCGCATCGAGATGCCGGTGCGTTTCATTGTCGACCGCGACCTGCCTGGCAGCGTGAAGCACCTGACACTGGCCTACACCTTGTTCGATATCACCGCACGCACGCCTGCGGCGGCGCGATAAGGAGAACAGCAATGGCAAGTCACGAGCCGTACTACGTTCCGGCGCAGAGCAAATGGCCGATCATTGCCACGCTGAGCCTGTTGATTACCGTGTTCGGCCTTGGGACCTGGTTCAACGATCTCAAGGCCGGGCACGAACAGTCCCATGGGCCATGGATATTTTTCGCAGGTGCCCTGTGCCTGGCCTACATGCTGTTCGGTTGGTTCGGCGCGGTGGTCAAGGAGAGTCACGCCGGACTCTACAGCGCGCAGCTCGACCGCTCGTTCCGCTGGGGCATGTCGTGGTTCATCTTTTCGGAGGTGATGTTCTTCTTCGCCTTCTTCGGGGTGCTGTTCTACGTGCGGGTGCTGGCCGGCCCCTGGCTCGGGGGCGAAGGCCACAAGGGTGTATCGCACATGCTGTGGCCGAGCTTCGAGTTCGCCTGGCCGCTTCTGCATACGCCTGATCCGAAGCTCTTTCCGCCGCCTCGTGAGGTGATCGACCCGTGGCACTTGCCGCTGATCAACACCATTTTGCTGGTCAGCTCAAGCGTGACCATTACCATCGCCCACCACGCCCTGCGCAAGGATCATCGCGGCCCGCTGAAACTGTGGCTCGGGGTGACCATCCTGCTTGGCCTGCTGTTCTTGCTGTTGCAGGCGTACGAGTACCACGAGGCCTACAACGAATTGGGGCTGACGCTAGGGTCGGGGATCTATGGGGCGACGTTCTTCATGCTCACGGGTTTCCACGGCGCCCACGTGACCATGGGCACACTGATTCTCAGCGTGATGCTGGTGCGTATTCTGCGCGGGCACTTCAATCCCGAGAAACACTTCGGCTTCGAGGCGGCCAGCTGGTACTGGCACTTCGTCGATGTGGTCTGGGTCGGCTTGTTCATTTTCGTCTACGTACTGTAGTCCGCTTCAGAAGGGTGCGTGGGACACCAGCTGGCCGCTGTAGAGGCCCCAGGTGATCAGCGCCAGGGTCAGCGCGGCCAGGGTCACGCGTACGGTCAGGGCCTTGAGCAGGCGGGTGGAGTTGCCGTCGTCCTTGACCAGAAACACCAGGCCACTGAACAGGCTGGCGATGGTGGCCAGCAGCAGCAGGACAATCGCGGCTTTGAGCATGGCGGGGCTCCAGGGGGACACGGTGATGACTGTCAGTATAGCGGGGGCTCGATGATGCCTTTTCGACCGGGCCTGGTGCCAAGCCTGGTGGTGGCGCTGCTGCTGCCGGGGCTGATCGGCCTCGGCTGCTGGCAGCTTGGGCGGGCCGAGCAGAAACGCGAGCTGCTGGCGGCGCAGGCCGAGCGGCGAGTCGAAGCGCCGGTGTCTGTCGGACAGCTGTCTGGAACGCCTGACGTGGCGTATCGCCGGGTTCACCTGCAGGGCACCTTCGATGGCGGGCACAGCCTGTTGTTGGACAACCGCCTGCGTGATGGCCAGGCGGGGGTCGAGCTGTTGCAGCCGTTCCAGGACCAGGCCAGCGGACAGTGGTTGCTGATCAACCGTGGCTGGCTGCCCTGGCCTGACCGTCGTGTGCCGGTGGCCATCGATACACCAGCGCATAGCCTTGCGCTGAACGCCTGGGTCTACGTAGCCCCGGGCAGCACCTTCCAGCTACGCGCCGATCCGGTGGGTGGCCGCTGGCCGCATTTGCTGACCGCCATCGACGCCAGCCAACTGTGGCCACAGCTGCAACGCGAGGGCTTTGCCCACGAACTGCGCCTGGAACCCGGCCCCGCCAGCTACCGGCTGGACTGGCCAATCGTCGCCATGGGCCCGGAAAAGCACCTTGGCTATGCGGTCCAGTGGTTCGCCCTGGCTACCACGCTGCTACTGCTCTACCTCTATCTTGGCTGGCACAACCACAAGGAGCGCCCTCATGGCAGCGGCCACAAGTCCACCCGACACGCGTGAAAAGCCCAGGTCGCGGGCCCGCGGCCGCCTCCAGCTGATCCTTATCCTGTTGGTGGTTTTGGGCCCTATGATCCTGGCCACCAGCATGTACCGGATGCAGTTCTGGGTGCCGGACAGCCGCAGCTACCACGGGCAGATGATCGGAGACGGCCTGAGCCGCAGTGATCTTGGCGTGGATGCCGGCGAGCAGCGCTGGCAGCTGCTGGTCAGTGTCCCTGCCGAGTGCGATCAGGACTGCCGGCAGCTGGTCTACCTGGCGCGGCAGATCCAGATCGGCCTGGGGCGTGACGCCAGCCGCGCCAGCCATGCCCTTGCGGCCGCGCAGCCTTTGCCGTCCGACTACCAGGCACTGCTTGCCCAGGAGTACCCGCAGTTGCAGCGCTACCCGCTGGATCTCGCGCGTTACAGCCGGCGCGTCAGCCAGCCGGGTGCGCAACTGTGGATCGTCGACCCGCACGGCAACCTGGTACTGCGGTATGACGCCAAGGTCAACGGCAAGCATGTGCTCGGCGACCTGCGTCACCTGCTCAAGCTGTCCAATATCGGCTAGGAGCCCATCATGGCCAGACCCGGTTACCGCCTTGCCGTGTTCGCCACCCTGCTGGCACTGCTCGTCGTACTGCTCGGGGCCTATACTCGCCTGACGCACGCCGGACTCGGCTGCCCCGACTGGCCGGGGTGCTACGGCTTTATCAGTGTGCCCAAGACCGAAGCCCAGCTTGCGCATGCCGAGCTGCATTTTCCCGATGCGCCGGTAGAGGCACACAAGGGCTGGGCGGAGATGACCCATCGCTACTTTGCAGGCACCCTCGCGCTGGTCATCGCCGCGCTGGCGGCGCAGGCCGTGCGCCGGCGTGCCGAGAGCGGCCAGCCGTGCCGCTTGCCGCTGCTGTTGCTGGGCGTAGTGCTGGCGCAGGCGGCGTTCGGCATGTGGACGGTAACGCTCAAGCTTTGGCCGCAGGTGGTAACCGCGCATCTGCTGGGCGGGTTCATGACCTTGAGCCTGCTGTTCTTGCTGAGCCTGCGTCTGTCGGGGGCGTTTGCTCCACTGCCCCGGCTTCCCCTGAGCGTGCGGCGCCTCGCGGCCCTGGCCCTGCTGATGGTGATCGGACAGATCGCGCTGGGCGGGTGGGTCAGCGCCAACTATGCGGCTGTGGCCTGCATCGACCTGCCCACCTGCCATGGCGAGTGGTGGCCGACAGCGGATTTCACCAATGGGTTTCACCTGACCCAGCACATCGGCCCCAACTACCTGGGTGGTCAGCTGGACAGCGATGCGCGCACGGCCATTCACATCAGCCATCGCCTGGGCGCGGTGCTGGTCACGGGCGTGCTGCTGTTGCTGAGCTACAGGCTCTACCGCCATGGGCTGTCTGGCTTATCGCGCCTGGTGCTGCTGGGCCTGGCGGTGCAACTGGGACTGGGCATCAGCAATGTGCTGTTCCACCTGCCGCTCGCGGTGGCGGTGGCGCACAACGCCGGTGGCGCGGCCTTGCTGTTGGGAATGGTGCTGGTCAACTACCGCATACGTGTGGCCGACAAGGTACGGCTTGGCCAAGGCTCTCGCGTGCTGGCGCTTGGCAATAACCCTGCCGCACCGGGGCTGGGTGATGTACCGTGATAGCCAGCCGCTTACCGACCACTACTGTTGCCAGACTATGACCCGAACCCAGAAAACCGTATTCATCCTCGTTGCCCTGGTCGCGCTGATCATGGGCCTTACCGTCAACAAGGTGCTCACCGGCCGCAGCGAGGGCAATCCGGCCGAGCTCATCGATGCCGGTATCATCCTGCTGCCCCAGAGCCGCACGGTCCCCGCCGTGGAGATGACCGACGAGAAAGGCCAACCGGTGGCGCTCGACGAGCTCAAGGGCAAATGGTCACTGCTGTTTTTTGGCTACACCTACTGCCCGGACATCTGCCCCACCACCCTGGCCCAGTTGCGCCAGGTGAAGAGCGAGCTCCCCAAGGAGGCCGTGGACCGGTTGCAGGTCGTGTTGGTGAGTGTCGATCCGGACCGTGACACGCCGGAGCAGCTGAGGCAGTACCTGGGGTATTTCGACAAGGATTTTCGCGGGCTGACTGGCTCGATCGACAGCACTCAGAAGCTGGCCAACGGCATGAGCATTCCGTTCATCCCGGCCGACACCAGCAAGCCGGGGTACACGGTGGATCACAGCGGGAACCTGGCCATCCTGGGGCCGGATGGGCGGCAGCGTGGGTTCATTCGAGCCCCGTTCAACAACCAGAAAATGGTGGCGCAGTTGCCGAAGCTGGTGCAGAAGGAATAGACCCACGCTACATGCCGCGATGAATCAGAACGCCGGAATCACCGCGCCTTTGTACTTCTCGGTGATGAACTGCTTCACCTCGGGCGAATGCAATGCTGCAGCGAGCTTCTTCATGGCATCCGAGTCCTTGTTGTCTGGACGGGCAACAAGGATGTTCACGTAAGGCGAGTCGCTGCCTTCGATGACCAGGGCGTCCTTCTCGGGGTTGAGCTTGGCTTCCAGCGCGTAGTTGGTGTTGATCAGCGCCAGGTCGACCTGGGTCAGCACGCGCGGGATGGTGGCGGCTTCGAGCTCGCGGAACTTGAGGTTCTTGCTGTTCTCGGCGATGTCCTTGACGGTCGACAGGATATTGCCGCCATCCTTGAGCTTGATCACGCCCGCCTTGTTCAGCAGTAGCAGCGCACGGCCACCGTTGGTGGCGTCATTGGGGATGACCACGGTGGCACCGGACGGCAGCTCGCCGAGCGTCTTGATCTTGCTCGAGTAGGCGCCCAGCGGCTCCAGGTGCACACCGGCAACGCTCACCAGCGAAGTACCCTTGGCTTTGTTGAACTCGTCCAGATACGGCTGGTGCTGGAAGAAGTTGGCATCCAGGCGTTTCTCGGCAACCTGCACGTTCGGCTGGATGTAGTCAGTGAACTCCTTGACCTTCAGCTCCACCCCTTCCTTGGCCAGCTGCGGCTGGACAAACTTCAGGATTTCGGCGTGCGGCACCGGGGTGGCAGCGACGGTCAGGGACTCGGCATTGGCCGAGAAGGCCGCGACTGCGGCGACGACAGCAAGCAGTTTTTTCATGAATCACTCCTTGTGAGGGCCAAGCCGACCCCATCGGGTTACTTACGGGAAAAGTGAACGACCAGTTTGTCGCCGACGCTTTGCAGCACTTGAACCAGGATCAGCAGCAGCACCACGGTAACCACCATCACGTCGGTCTGGAAACGCTGGTAGCCGAAGCGGATCGCCAGGTCGCCCAGGCCGCCCGCGCCCACCACACCGGCCATCGCGGTATAGGACACCAGAGTGATCGCCGTGACGGTAATGGCTGCGAAAATGCCCGGACGAGCCTCTGGCAGCAGCGCATTCGTGATGATCTGGCGAGTAGTGGCGCCCATGGACTGGGTCGCCTCGATGATCCCGCGGTCGACTTCGCGCAGCGCGGTTTCCACCAGGCGGGCAAAAAACGGCGTGGCCCCGACAACCAGCGGCGGAATCGCCCCTGCGACGCCCAGCGAGGTGCCGGTGATCAGCACCGTGAATGGGATCATCACGATCAGCAGGATGATGAACGGCAGCGAGCGCAGGATATTCACCACCAGCGAAAGCAGCGCATAGACGCCCTTCTGCTCGAACATCTGCCGCGGCCCGCACAGGAACAGCAGCACGCCCAGCGGCAAGCCCAGCAGTACGGTGAAGAACAGCGAGCCGAACAGCATGATCATGGTGTCGACGGTGGCGAGCCAGATTTCGGCCCAGTCGACGTTGGCAAAGAAACCAAGGGCGTCCATTAACGCAGTACCTCCATATGAACATCAGCTGCCGAGAAGCGGGCGAACGCCGCGTCCATGTCGCCGCCGGTGACGGCCAGGGTCAATTGCCCATAGGGGGTGTCCTTGATGCGGTCGATACGCCCGGCAAGGATGCTGTAGTCCACGCCGGTTTCACGGGCCACGGTGCCCAGCAGCGGCGCATAGGTGGCATCACCCTGGAAGGTCAGGCGCACGATGCGTCCTGGCACGTGGGCGAAGTCGTCGCGCTGCTCGGCTTCATCCACCTGCTCGTCCTCCTGGACAAAGCGCTTGGTCGTGGGGTGCTGCGGGTGCAGGAACACATCGGCCACCGAACCCTGCTCGACGATCCGGCCCGCATCCATCACGGCCACGCGGTCGCACACCCGGCGGATCACGTCCATTTCATGGGTGATCAGGACGATGGTCAGCTTCAGTTCGCGGTTGATCTCGGCCAGCAGCTGCAGCACCGAGGCTGTGGTCTGCGGGTCCAGGGCGCTGGTGGCCTCGTCGCACAGCAGGATCTTCGGCCGCGTGGCCAGGGCGCGGGCGATGCCGACGCGCTGCTTCTGGCCGCCGGACAGCTGCGCCGGGTACTTTCTGGCATGCTCGGCGAGGCCGACACGGGCCAGCAGCTCGTCGACGCGCCGGTCGATCTCGCCACGCGACAACTCGGCGGCCAGGATCAGCGGCAAGGCCACGTTGTCGGCGACGGTCTTGGAGGCCAGCAGGTTGAAGTGCTGGAAGATCATGCCGACCTGCTGGCGGAAGGCGCGCAGATCACTGGCATTGAATGCGGTGACATCCTCGCCATCGACAATGATCTTGCCGCCGCTCGGCGCTTCGAGTCGGTTGATCAGGCGCAGCAGGGTACTTTTGCCTGCGCCGGAATGGCCGATCAGGCCGAAGACCTGGCCGTTTTCGACGGTCAGGCTGGTCGGGTGCAGGGCGGGAATATCCCTACCGGCGACGCGGTAGGTCTTATGGACGTTTTGAAACTCGATCACTTAGCGAACCTTGTGGGGCGCATGAATTAGGGTCAGCGGTTAGCCGGGCCGGCATTTTAGCCTTTTCGAATCGCAGTTCTTAGCATTTATTTCGTAATCATCCAATGCAACGGGCATAACGCGACAGCTGGCAACTCGGATTGAACGCTTGGCGCCGGCCTCCAGTCACTAGCAGGACAAGCCCTGAACGGGCGCCCTGATGATTGATGAGGAGACTCGGATATGCCCAGCAACAAGACCGACGCGCCGAAGCAAAGCGAACTTGCGGGAACTCAGACACCGGACCGTGCCAACGTCAATGCCAAGCTGCAAAGCCTGGAGGATGTACGCAGCGACGCCACGGGCGAGGCTCTGCGCACCAATCAGGGCGTCAAGATTTCCGACAACCAGAACACCTTGAAGGCTGGCTCGCGCGGTCCGTCGCTGCTCGAAGACTTCATCATGCGCGAGAAGATCACCCACTTCGACCATGAGCGCATCCCTGAGCGCATCGTTCATGCGCGCGGTACCGGTGCTCACGGCTTTTTCCAGAGCTACGGCAATCATGCCGAACTGACCAAGGCCGGTTTCCTGCAGGATCCGGAGAAGATCACTCCGGTATTCGTGCGTTTCTCTACTGTTCAAGGCCCGCGCGGGTCGGGTGATACCGTGCGCGATGTGCGCGGTTTTGCCACCAAGTTCTATACCGACGAAGGTATTTTTGACCTGGTCGGCAACAACATGCCGGTGTTCTTCATCCAGGACGCAATCAAGTTTCCCGATTTCGTCCATGCGGTCAAACCCGAGCCACACAACGAGATACCGACCGGTGGCTCGGCTCATGACACCTTCTGGGACTTCGTCTCGCTGGTGCCGGAGTCGGCGCACATGGTCATCTGGGCGATGTCCGACAGGGCCATCCCGCGCAGCCTGCGGATGATGGAAGGCTTCGGCGTGCATACCTTCCGCCTGATCAATGCCCAAGGCGTGGCATCGTTCGTCAAGTTCCACTGGAAACCCAAGCAGGGCGTGCACTCTGTATTGTGGGACGAGGCGCAGAAGCTGGCAGGCAAGGACACCGACTATCATCGCCGTGACCTGTGGGAAGCGATCGAGACCGGTCACTACCCAGAATGGGAACTTGGCGTGCAGATCGTGCCAGAGGCCGACGAACACAAGTTCGATTTCGACCTCCTGGATCCGACCAAGATCATCCCGGAAGAACTGGTTCCAGTAACGCCGCTCGGCAAGATGGTGCTCAACCGCAACCCGGACAACTTCTTCGCCGAGGTCGAGCAGATCGCATTCTGCCCTGGCCATATCGTGCCGGGCATCGACTTTACCAACGACCCGCTGCTGCAGGGCCGGCTGTTCTCGTATACCGATACACAGATCAGCCGTCTGGGCGGCCCGAACTTCCACGAGATCCCGATCAATCGCCCGCTGGCGCCCAACCACAATGGTCAGCGCGATGGCATGCACCGCCAGCGCATAGACCTGGGGCGTACCTCCTACGAGCCGAACTCGATCGATGGCGGCTGGCCGAAGGAGACCCCGGCCGGCCCGCAGGACGGTGGCTTCGAGACGTACCAGGAGCGTGTCGATGCGCACAAGATCCGCGAACGCAGCGAATCATTCTCCGATCACTTCTCCCAGGCCCGGCTGTTCTTCCAGAGCATGAGCCCCAACGAGCAGCAACACATCATCAATGCCTACAGCTTCGAGCTGGGCAAGGTGGAGCGCGAGCACATTCGTGTGCGTGAGGTGAACGAGATCCTGGCCAATATCGACCTGACCCTGGCGGCCGGGGTAGCAGCGAAACTTGGCCTGCCCGCGCCCACCAGCGGCACGGTGCAGGTTCCAACACCGAAATTGACCAAGTCGCCAGCCCTGAGCCAGATGAACCATCCCGGCACCATCGGCATCAGCGGACGCAAGATCGCCGTATTGGTGGCTGATGGCGTGGATGGCGCCAGCGTCGATCGACTGGTCAAGGCAATGGAAGCCGAGCGTGCACAGCCCCTCTTGCTCGGCCCGACCTCGGCGCCTGTAAAAACGGCTGACGGCCAAGAGCTGAAAGTCGATGCCTCGATGGAAGGCATGCCGTCGGTGATGTTCGATGGAGTGCTGGTGCCAGCAGGCGCCCAGGCCCTGGAGGCCGTGAGCAAGAGCGGTCTGGCGATTCACTTCCTGCTGGAGGCCTACAAGCATCTCAAGCCGCTGGCGTTGGACGCGGCGGCCAAGCCGTTGCTCGACAGGGTGGGACTTGTAGCCGATAAAGGCTTGCTGCTGGGTGATGACAAGACCACGGTTGCTGCCTTTATCAAGGCTGTGGAGCAGCACCGGGTCTGGGATCGGGAGGCTGCGGCGGAAGCGATTCCGGCGTAAGGCCAAGGGGCCCTGCCGCGGGCAAGCCCGCGGCAGGATCACTCCGCGCGATGCGGAATCAATACCACCTGAGCGGGTAGTGCGCGCTGGATCTCGTGCCGCTGTACCAGCTTGAAACCATCATCCAGCTTGCTCACACGCTTGCTCAGCAGCGTCTTCAGCCAAGGCGCATCCTGGGCGCGTGGCACCTGGAACACCACCTCGCACCGATAATTCACCACATCCGCCGCGATGTCATCGAGCTGACGGCGCATGTCCGCAATCTCAGTAGTCGTCAATGCGATCACCGTACTCGGCGCGGTCGGATCTATCAGGCGTGCTGCAGGCTTGGCCTCGGCAGCCTTCAGCGCCGCTTCGGCTTTTTCCAGTTCGGCCTTGCGCGCGGTACTGATGGCGCCATTGACGCCGCCCGTCAGCGCAGGCGCCTGGGGCATCAACACGCGGGCGCGGGCCAACGCGGTGGCGGCGGCATTGACGTCGCCCTTCTGCAGCACGATCTGGCTGCGTTGCAGGTAGGCTTCGGCCAGCTGGCGCTGGTACTGCTCCAGGCGCTGGTCGTCCGGCGACTGGGCCTGGAGACGGGTCAGCTGGTCTTCGGCGGTGGCCAGCTCATTGCTGGCAATGGTCTGCTCCAGCTGTTGCCAGGCATCGGGCTGGGCCGGGACGGCCGCCTGCTCGAGCGGGGCGCTGGAGCACGCAGCCAGGATCACGGAAAACGCGGCAAGGAGCAGATAACGTGAGGCGGACGGCTTCATTCCTGCAACTCTCTATTTGCGCAAAAAGCGAGCCAGTCTACACCGAGGTGCGCATGCTCGAAAATAAGTCTTACAGACCCTTTACCCTGGAAAGGGTTGCAGGGTGCACCAGGCGCGCACCCTACCCCTCAGCGCTTGGGAAGCGCCAGGCTCAGCAAGAATAGCATCGCCGCGCAGACCACGATCGACGGACCTGCCGGTGTGTCCTTGAACCAGGACAATGCCAGGCCGCCACACACCGCCGTGACGCCGATCAGACTCGCACCCAGGGCCATCTGCTCGGGCGAGCGGGCATGGCGTTGCGCCGCGGCGGCGGGAATGATCAGCAGCGAGGTGATCAACAGCACGCCCACGATCTTCATGGCGACCGCGATCACCACTGCGATCAGCAGCATCAGGGCCATGCGCAGCGCAGCCACCGGCAGGCCTTCCACCATGGCCAGCTCTTCGTGGACGGTAACTGCCAGCAACGGCCGCCACAGCGCCGCCAGCAGGACCAGCACCAGCGCGCTGCCGCCCAGGATCCAGCCCAGGTCGCCAGGACTGATGGCCAGCAGGTCGCCAAACAGGTAGGCCATCAGATCAATGCGCACATCGTGCATGAAGCTCAACACCACCAGGCCCAGCGAAAGGGTGCTCGGCGCCAGGATGCCCAGCAGGGTGTCCGAGGCCAGCGGCTGGCGTTGCTGCAAGGTGACCAGCAGGATTGCCAGCAGCAGGCACCCGACGGTTACCGCCAGTGCCGGGCTTACATCCAGCACAAAGCCCAGAGCCACGCCAAGCAGCGCGGCGTGTGAAAGCGTATCGCCGAAATAGGCCATGCGCCGCCAGACCACGAACGATCCCAGCGGGCCAGCCACCAACGCCAGGGCCAGACCTGCAAGCAGGGCGTAAAGAAGAAAATCAGCCATGCTTGCAATGCTCTCCGTGAACATGGGTGCCCTGCCCGGGCGCGACCACCGAGCCATGCAGGTCATGGCTGTGGTCGTGGTGGTGGTGATAGATGGCCAGCGTCGCGGCGTTGTTACCGAACAGCTCGACAAAGGCCGGGTCGCCGCTGACCTGCTCCGGATGACCCGAGCAGCAGACGTGGCGATTGAGGCAGACCACCTGGTCAGTGGTGCTCATGACCAGGTGCAGGTCATGGGACACCATCAATACGCCGCAGCCGTGACGGTCGCGCAGGCGGGTGATCAGGCCGTACAGCTCGGACTGCCCGGCGACGTCGACGCCCTGCACCGGCTCATCGAGGACCAGCAGCTCAGGCTTGCGCAGCAGCGCGCGGGCCAGCAGCACGCGCTGCATTTCGCCTCCGGATACCGTCTGCACCGGGCTGTCGATGACCTGTTCGGCACCGACTTCCTTGAGCGCGGCCAGCGCGGCAGGACGGTCCACACCGGGTACCAGGCGCAGGAAACGCAGCACTGACAGCGGCAACGTAGCGTCGACCTGAATCTTCTGCGGCATGTAGCCAATGCGCAGGCGCGGTTTGCGCCAGACACTGCCCCGGTGCGGCTTGAGCAGGCCGAGCACGGCCTTGACCAAGGTGGTCTTGCCAGCGCCGTTGGGGCCGATCAGGGTGACGATCTGCCCCGGCGCGACGCTTAGGTCGATGCTGTCGAGCACCGCGTCGCCGGCATAGGTGACGCCAACCTGTTCCAGTCGGATCAAAGCGTCGCTCATGCAGCGCTCCGGCAATTGCCGCAAAGGCCGACCACTTCGACAGTCTGCGCCTCGACGGTAAACCCCACGGTGCTGGCGCTCGCCAGGATCGCATCGCTGATGCTCGCCTGCTCCAGCTCGACGGCCACGTGGCATTCACGGCAGATCAGGAACTGACTCTGGTGCGAGTGCTCGGGATGGCTGCAGCCGATGAAGGCGTTGAGCGATGCGATGCGGTGGACCAGGCCGTTCTCCAGCAGGAAATCGAGCGCCCGGTAGACGGTCGGCGGCGCGGCGCGGCGACCATCCTGCTCGCTCAGCACCGCCAGGATATCGTAGGCCCCCAACGGCTTGTGGCTCTGCCAGACAAGCTCCAGCACACGGCGGCGCAGAGCAGTCAGGCGCAGGCCCAGGCGCGCGCAGATGGTATCGGCCTCGGTCAGCGCACTGTGGACGCAACGGGAGTGATCATGGGGGCGATGAGCCAGATGGATGATAGACATGGGCAGCGACGGTTCTGGATGGAGACGTTATTATGTTACCTGTTTCTGACCTGTCGAGTGTTCATCGTGTCCCGATTCCTAGCCCTTTTTGTCGCATTCGTCACCTTCGCCGGGGTTAGCCAGGCACAGGCCGAGGTGCGTGTGCTGACCAGCATCAAGCCGCTTCAGCAGATAGCCGCCGCGGTCCAGGAGGGGGTCGGCATCCCTGACGTGCTGTTGCCGCCCGGCGCTTCGCCGCACCACTATGCCTTGCGCCCATCCGATGTGCGGCGAGTGGCGGATGTCGACCTGCTGTACTGGATCGGCCCGGACATGGAGGGCTTTCTGCCCCGCGTGCTGGGCAACCGGAGCAAGCCCAGCGTGGCCGTGCAGGTCTTGCCACGGCTGCAGCTACGCCACTTCGGCGAAGACAGCCATTCCCACGACGAAGGCGCCGACGAGCATGACCATGATCATCGCCCCGGCAGCCTGGACGCTCATCTGTGGTTGTCGTCAGTGAATGCGCGGGTGATCGCGGCAAAGATGGCGGCAGACCTGGTCGCCGCTGATCCTGCCAATGCCGTGCGCTATCAAGCCAACCTGAAAACCTTCGACACACGCCTGGATGCCCTGGACCAGCGCATCAAGGAGCGGGTCGCGGGTATCGCCGACAAGCCATATTTCGTTTTCCACGAGGCGTTCGATTACTTCGAGTCAGCGTATGGCCTGAAGCACACCGGCGTGTTCAGCGTGGCGGCCGAGGTGCAACCTGGGGCGCAGCATGTGGCCGCGATGCGCAAGCGGTTGCAGGAAGTGGGCAAGACCTGCGTCTTCAGCGAGCCGCCGCTGCGGCCGCGCCTGGCCGAGACCCTGGTGGCGGGGTTGCCGGTCAGGCTCGCGGAGCTGGATGCTCTGGGTGGCAGCGAGGCAGCCAGTGCCCACGGGTATGAGCAATTGCTGGAGAAGATGGGCAAGGATCTGGCCGGGTGTCTGGAGCAGTTGTAGGGCGTTGCGGCCACATCGCGGGCAAGCCCGCGATGTGGCCGTGACAGTTACAACGCAAACGGCAGCGCCAGCTTCACATCCTGCCGCGCCGCCAGGCGCACCTCGAACTCGGCAGGGTCGTGGATCATCACGTCCATGCCTGCAAACGACTCGGCGGCGATCAGCCGCGAGAGCCAGAAACGCACGCAGGCCACACGCAACATCACTGGCCACAGCTCGGCTTCGGCGGCGCTGAACGGGCGTAGCGCCGCATATGCGCCCAGCAGGGCCTGGGCCCGTGGCACGTCGATCGCGCTGTGCTCGTCGCTGCACCAGTCGTTCAGGGTAATCGCCAGGTCATAGAGCATTGGGCCGGAACAGGCGTTGTAGAAGTCGATCACTCCGGTGAGGTGCGTGCCTTCGAACATCACGTTGTCGCGGAACAGGTCGGCGTGCAGGTTGGCCCTGGGCAGGGCCAGGATCTTCGCCTTGTGTGCATTGATCTCGTCCAGGCTGGCGTGCAGCAGGCGGCCCTGCTCCGGCGTCAGGCGCGGCAGCAGTTCGGCCCCGGTGTCCAGCATCCAGTCCAGGCCGCGGTCGGTCTTGCGCGTGATGATCCGGTCGCGGGTGGCCAGGTGGATATGCGCGAGCAATTCGCCGACCTGCGCGCAGTGCTGGTTGTTCGGTGCCTTGATGTGCTTGCCCGAGAGCCGTGGCTGCAGCAGCGCCGGTTTGCCCGCCAGCTCGCGCAGGGCGTTGCCGTCGCGGTCGCGCAAGGCATAGGGCACCGGCATGTCGGCTTCGTGGAGCACGTCGAGCAGCTCGATGAAGAACGGCATGTCTTCGACCGGTCCACGCTCAACCAGCGTCAGAACGAACTCCCCTTGTTCCAGGCTGATGAAGAAATTGCTGTTCTCTGTACCTGCGGCAATGCCCTGGAAATCGAGCAGACGGCCCAGGCCATAGGGCGCCAGAAAGGTTTCCAGCTCCGGCCGGGTCACGGGGGTGAAGACTGACATGATCAAAAAACGCCCATACGGGCACTTCCGACTGGAAGTGCCAGGTTGATGTGAAGGGTACGCGCTACCTTACCACTCGAAGATCTTCCACGATGGAATCAGCATGTCCGGCTGGTCGGAACGTACGAAGTTGCCTTCCGAACCGTCGGCGCGTACCAGAAAATAAGGCTTGCCGGTCTTCGGCGTGACCTTGATCGCATACAGGAAACCGTTCTGGCGGTACTCCTGGATGGTTTTGTCGCCTTCCGTGCGAATGGTCACCTCGGGATCGGCCGAGGGGGCGTCGTCCGCCGCCAGGGTGACGACAGGCGTGGTTGCCAACAGGCCGAGCAGTAACAGGCGATTGAGTGTCCGCATGATAACCTTGTCCCTTTGTCGTCCAGTTTTCCGGATATTCTAGCGCCGGACCCGTCGAAAAGGTTGATTCTGCTCATGAGCCTAGCGCCCCTCGTCCTAGTGGACGGCTCCTCCTACCTGTACCGCGCCTTTCACGCGCTGCCCCCGCTTACCACTTCCAAGGGCATGCCGACGGGTGCGGTCAAGGGCGTGCTGAACATGCTCAAGAGCCTGCGCAAGCAATACCCGGACGGTCTGTTCGCGGTGGTCTTCGACGCCAAGGGCGGTACCTTCCGCGACGCCATGTTCGCTGAATACAAGGCCAATCGCCCCAGCATGCCCGATGACCTGCGCGTGCAGATCGAGCCGCTGCACGCCAGCGTGCGAGCCTTGGGCTATCCACTGCTGTGCGTCGAAGGCGTCGAGGCCGACGATGTGATAGGCACTCTGGCCCGCAGCAGCGCCGCGGCCGGCCGACCGGTGGTCATCTCCACCGGCGACAAGGACATGGCGCAACTGGTCGACGGCCATATCACCCTGGTCAACACCATGACGGGCAGCGTGCTGGACGTGGCCGGGGTGCACGAGAAATTCGGCGTCGGTCCCGAGCACATCATCGATTTCCTGGCGCTGATGGGCGACAAGGTCGATAACATTCCGGGCGTGCCGGGTGTCGGCGAGAAAACCGCCGTGGGCCTGCTGACCGGCATTGGCGGCGGCCTGCGCGAGGTGTACGAGAACCTGGACAAGGTCGCGGGCCTGTCCGTGCGTGGCGCCAAGTCATTGGCTGCCAAGCTTGAGGAGCACCGCGACGCGGCGTTCCTGTCCTATGAGCTGGCGACCATCAAGATCGATGTGCCGCTGGATGTCGAGGTCGAGGCACTGGTGTGCGGCGAGCCTGACCGCGAGGCGTTGCTGGCGCTGTACAACGAGATGGAGTTCCGCAGCTGGATCGCCGATGTGCAGCGCGACGCCGCGCGCTCCGGCGAGCCTGTGCCGGAGGTGGCCGAGGAGCTTCCTGCTGCTGAAGCCGTCGAGGCGAAGTACGAGACCATCCTTGACCAGGCCCGCTTCGACGCCTGGCTCGAAAAGCTGCGCCAGGCGCCGCTGTTCGCCTTCGACACCGAGACTACCGGCCTGGACGCCCAGCGTGCCCAGCTGGTCGGCCTGTCGTTTGCCGTCCAGGCGCATGAAGCGGCCTACGTGCCGCTCACCCATGACTACGCCGACGCACCCCAGCAGCTGGATCGCGACAGCGTGCTGCTGGCGCTCAAGCCACTGCTCGAAGACCCGTCCAAGGCCAAGATCGGCCAGAACGCCAAGTACGACATCAATATCCTCGCCAACTGCGCCATCGGCGGCGACCCGTCCCAGGGTATCCACATGCGCGGCGTGGCGTACGACACCATGCTCGAGTCCTATGTGCTGGACTCCACGGCCACCCGCCATGACATGGACAGCCTGGCGCTCAAGTACCTGGGTCATACCACGATTGCCTTCCAGGATGTCGCCGGCAAGGGCGCCAAACAGCTGACCTTCAACCAGATCCCGCTGGAACTGGCGGGTCCATATGCCGCCGAAGACGCCGATATCACCCTGCGTCTGCACCAGGCCCTGCAGGCACGCCTGGAAAAGACGCCCAGCGTGCAGCCGGTGCTGGCCGACATCGAGATGCCACTGGTGCCGGTGCTGGCGAAGATCGAGCGCCAGGGCGCGCTGGTTGATGCGGCGCTGCTGGGCATCCAGAGCCAGGAGCTGGGGGTGAAGATGGCCCAGCTGGAACGTGAGGCCTACGAGATTGCCGGTGAAGAGTTCAACCTTGGCTCGCCCAAGCAACTGGGCGTGATTCTCTACGACAAACTGGGAATGCCGGTGCTGAGCAAGACCGCCAAGGGCCAGGCTTCCACCGCCGAGGCCGTGCTGGCGGAGCTGGCCGAGCAGGACTACCCACTGCCCAGGGTGCTGATGCAGTACCGCTCGCTGAGCAAGCTCAAGAGCACCTATACCGACCGCCTGCCCGAGCAGATCAACCCTCGCACCGGGCGTATCCACACGTCCTATCAGCAGGCCGTGGCCGCGACCGGGCGCTTGTCATCCAGCGATCCGAACCTGCAGAACATCCCCATCCGCACAGCCGAAGGACGGCGCATCCGCCAGGCCTTCGTCGCCAGCCCCGGCTACCGCCTGCTGGCCGCGGACTACTCGCAGATCGAGCTGCGCATCATGGCACACCTGGCCAAGGACGAAGGCCTGCTGCATGCCTTCCGCAACGATCTGGACGTGCACCGGGCCACTGCCGCCGAGGTGTTCGGAGTGGAGCTTGAGGCAGTCACCAACGATCAGCGCCGCAGCGCCAAGGCGATCAACTTTGGCCTGATCTATGGCATGAGCGCCTTCGGCCTGGCCAAGCAGATCGGCGTCGACCGCAAACAGTCCCAGGATTACATCGACCGCTACTTCGCCCGCTACCCTGGCGTGCTCGCCTACATGGAGCGCACTCGTGCCCAGGCTGCGGAGCAAGGATTCGTCGAGACGCTGTTTGGCCGGCGCTTGTACCTGCCAGACATCAATGCCAAGAACCAGGCTCTGCGCAAGGGCGCCGAACGCACAGCGATCAACGCGCCGATGCAGGGCACCGCGGCCGATATCATCAAGCGCGCCATGGTGGCGGTGGACAGCTGGCTGGGCGAGTCGGGCCTGGATGCGCGGGTGATCCTGCAGGTACACGACGAACTCGTGCTGGAGGTTCGCGAAGACCTGGTTGAGCAGGTCAAGACGGAAATCCGGCCGTACATGAGCAACGCTGCGCAGCTTGATGTTCCGCTGCTGGTGGAAGTTGGTGCAGGCGCGAATTGGGATGAGGCGCATTGACCCATCGCAAATAGTTTTCAGTTCGCTGGAACTTTCGCGACGTATTATGACTCTGAGTTATCGATTGGCTGGTGAAGCCTTTCGATGCTCCTATGTTGTGTTAAGTGTTGGCAGATATTCGGACCCCGCCCTAGCGGTCCGAACTTGGACCCCGAACTTCCCCCTCCCCATATGAAGTCCGGGGTTTTTTTTGCCTGCGATTTGACCCCGGAGCGGGCAAGTCGGTACGCCGAACCGCCGCTCCACAGGGCGAAAGGCGTCACGCCTCGGGCTTGTCCTCGAGCTCCATCCACCCTGCCAATACCCCATATGCCTCCTCCAGCCCCTGACGCTTGGGCGCCGAGAACAGCTGGATGGTCACGCTTTCACCCCAGCCCTTGCGGATTTCGGTCTGCACCTTGAGCAAGGTGTTCTTCGCCGCGCCGAAGGTCAGCTTGTCGGCCTTGGTGAGCAGGATGTGCATCGGCATGCCGCTGGCCAGCGACCAGTCGAGCATCATCTTGTCGAAGTCGGTCATCGGGTGGCGCACGTCCATCATCAGGATCAGGCCCTTCAGGCATTCGCGGCTGCCCAGGTAAGCCTCGAGGTGGCGCTGCCAGTGCTGCTTGAGCGGGATCGGCACTTTCGCGTAACCGTAGCCCGGCAAGTCGACCAAACGCCGTTCATCGTCCAGACTGAAGAAATTCAACAGCTGGGTGCGGCCCGGGGTTTTCGAGGTACGTGCCAGGCTGGCGTGGGTCAGGGTGTTGAGGGCGCTTGACTTGCCGGCGTTGGAACGGCCAGCGAACGCTACTTCGTAACCCTGGTCGTCCGGGCATTGGTCGACCTTGGCCGCGCTGATGGCGAATGTAGCTTTCTGGCAGAGGCCGAGGATGGGGTTTTTGACTTGCATGCGATATCCGATGTGGGTGTTGCCAAGGCCTTGCCCGGCAAGCGGTGTCGTTTCCGTTTGGATGACGGAAGTATATAATGCCGTAGTTTTTGTGTGCGCATTATCCCAGCGTAGGACGATGTGCACAGGGGGCCGGTTTCAAGCTCGCGCAGCAGAACGCAGCTCGGTCCCCAACCCTGAAGGTCATTGCAAATGACCAGATGGCTGATGGTCGTCGGTGTCTTGATACCGTTTTTCAGTGCGCAGGCTACACAGGATCCCGTGGCGTTGTACAACCGCACGTGCGCGGCTTGTCACGCCGGGCAGTTGCCACAGGCACCCGAAATGGGTGACCGGGCGGCCTGGGAGCCAAGGCTGGCGCAGGGTATGAAGGTACTGGTGGCGCATGTTACCCAGGGTTTCAAGGCTATGCCGCCGCGTGGATTGTGCATGGACTGTAGTACCGACGACTACCGCGCAGTCATCCAGTGGATGAGCGGCAGTCCCGGCACATAACATTTCACCCTTAGCCGTGTTGGATTAGCTGATGAACAAGACAATCGTGAGTCTGCTCTTGACCTTGGGGGTCGCAGGTGCGGCCAATGCCGCGCCAGTCATTCAAGGCGATGCCACCGCCGGCCAGACCAAGTCAGTGGTCTGCGGCGCCTGCCACAACCCTGATGGAAACAGCCTGGCACCAAACTTTCCGAAACTGGCCGGCCAGGGCCAGCGTTACCTCGAAAAACAGCTGCATGACATCAAGTCAGGCAAGCGCGTCGTGCTGGAAATGACCGGTATGCTCGCTCCCTTCAACGAGCAGGACCTGGCGGACATCGCCGCCTACTTCGCCAGTCAGAAAGGCAGCGTGGGTGCGGCCGACCCGCAACTGGTCGAGCGTGGTCGTGCCCTGTTCAACGGTGGCGATCTGGCCAAGGGCATGCCGGCCTGCACCGGTTGCCACTCGCCCAACGGTGCGGGCCTGGCCCTGGCCGGCTTCCCCCACCTGAGCGGCCAGCACGCGCAATACGTGGTCAAGCAACTGACCGATTTTCGCGAGGGCAACCGCACCAACGACGGCGACGCGATGACCATGCGTTCGATCGCCGCGAAGCTCAGCAACAAGGACATCGAGGCCCTGTCCAGCTATATCCAGGGGCTGCACTGATCGGTTTAACCTTGTGTTAATACTGTCAGGGCAATGATGAAAAGGGTGGCGCGAGCCGCCCTTTTTCCTGTCCACTGCCGTTACACTAAAGAACTCGAGCCCTGCATGGCCTGTCTGAATACAGGTCGTGCAGAGGCGACCTTTGAATGCTCAGGAGTAAAGCATGCGTAAACTGATTCTCAGCGCTGCGCTGGTCGCCGCCAGCGCGTTCGGTATGGCCACTGTCCAGGCCGCCGAGCCTGCCAAGGCTGGCGAGCAATATATCGAGCTGAGCACCCCGGTCGCGGTCTCACAGCCGGGCAAGATCGAGGTGGTGGAGCTGTTCTGGTACGGCTGCCCCCACTGCTATCACTTCGAACCAACCATCAATCCGTGGGCCGAGAAGCTGCCTGCCGACGTCAATTTCAAGCGCATTCCTGCCATGTTCGGCGGCCCCTGGGACGCCCACGGCCAGATGTTCCTGACCCTCGAAGCCATGGGTGTGGAGCACAGCGTGCATGCGGCTGTATTCGATGCAATCCAGAACCAGCGCAAGCAACTGACCAAGCCTGACGACATGGCCGAGTTCCTCGCCACCCAGGGCGTCGACAAGGACAAGTTCCTGGCGACCTTCAATTCCTTCGCCATCAAGGGCCAGGTGCAGAAGGCCAAGGAGCTTGCGAAGAAGTACGAGATCACCGGCGTGCCAAGCATGGTCGTCAACGGCAAGTACCGCTTCGACCTGGGCACCGCAGGCGGGCCTGATGGCGTCCTCGAGGTTGCCGATCAGCTGATCGCCAAGGAGCGCGCCGCTAAGTAAGCGGCGCCGACCATGCGACGCTGGAGAGCTCCGCGCATCGTTGGCCTTCATGAACCGAAGGTCAACGAAGACCACCTCACAGCCTCTGGCCTGCCTGAGAATGGCCGCTTGCGGTTGCTCAGCTTCAATATCCAGGTTGGCATCAGCACCGAGCGTTACCGGCATTACCTGACCCGCAGCTGGCAGCACCTTTTGCCGCACATGGGCCGTGCCGGCAACCTGCAGAAGATCGGCGAGCTGCTGGGCGACTTCGACCTGGTAGCCCTGCAGGAAGCCGATGGCGGCAGTCTGCGCTCGGGCTACGTCAACCAGGTCGAGCACCTCGCCCACCTCGGGTCATTCCCCTACTGGTACCAGCAGCTCAACCGCAACCTTGGGCGATTCGCCCAGCACAGCAATGGCGTACTCAGTCGTCTCAAGCCGCAGCTCCTCGAGGATCATCCGCTGCCCGGCCCGGCCGGACGAGGGGCGATCCTGGTGCGGTTTGGCGAAGGCAAGGACGCTCTGATCGTGGTGATGATGCATCTGGCCCTGGGCTCCAAGACCCGCGCCCGGCAGCTGGCGTACATCCGAGAGCTGATCGGCGGGTATCGCCATCAGGTGCTGATGGGCGACATGAACACCCATGCCAACGACCTGCTGCTGCACTCCCCGTTGCGTGACCTTGGCCTGATCGCCCCCCAAGCCGAAGCGACCTTTCCCAGCTGGCGTCCCCAGCGCTGCCTGGACCATATTCTGCTAAGCCCAACCCTCACTCTCGAGCGTTTCGAGGTGCTGGCTCAGCCGATTTCCGACCATCTTCCGGTCGCCGTCGAGATTCGTTTGCCTGATGCCCTGACTGTGGATACGCTGCCGGTTTTGAGCTAATTGCCATTACCCCTTGCGGACTCAAGGCATGACCGAAGAAGCCGAGCGCTGGAAAGAAAAATACCTGAATAGCCTCGAGCAACAGGAGAAGCAGGAGCGCCGCTGGGCGGCCCGTCTCGACTTGCTGCGGCGGGGGCTGGTGCGTAGCACCCTGGCGGCCGAAGGCAGTGACCGGGCGGTGGATGAGTGCATGAAGGAGATGCGCGACGTCATCCGCAGCGACAACATGGACGCCGCCCTGGCCGGACTGATTCCGCGGCTCGAAAAGGCTGTGCTCGACTCCGAGCAGCGGCGCGAAACCCGTATCGGCCAGGTCAGCAGCGCCTTGACGGCGCTGGTTGCGCAGTTGCAGTCGCTGCCCTTGCCAGGCGAGATCAGGCGTCCCTTGAAGAAGTTCGCCAAGCAGCTTGACGGCCGCATTACCCAGCCCCGCGAAATGCCGCTGCTGCTGAGCGAGCTCAGTGGTTTGCAAGGCCGCGCCTTGTCGGTTCTGGACCGTCCGGAAGAAGCCATTCGCCCCAGTCTGCTGCAGCGGCTGTTCGGTGGCCGCGAAGGCGATGCGCCAACTGCCCACGAGCCTGCGGCCGCGCCGGTTGAAACAGCGTCGCCCGTGCCCGCTTCGATAGCCGCCGACCCTGATCCCGAGATATCCCTGCCAGAGCGGGAGCCGCCGCTTGATGCCGATGAGCTTCAGCCAACGGCAGAGTTTCAGGAGGGCAAGGACCCGAACGCACAGGAAGCGGCTACTGTCCCGGCTGCGCTGGAACCGTTCGAGGTCCCCGCCGAACTGCTTGAGTCCGCAGAGCCCATGCCGGTCATCGAGCCCGAGCCCGACGATGACGTCCTCTATGCGCTCCCCGATGCCCGCGAGCCTTCCTATAGCTCCGTCGCTACTCACATCGAACAAACCCTGGTCGGCCTGCTCGACAAGCTCGACCTGCCTGAGCGCCACCAGGCCCAGGCCCAGGCCATGCGTGAACGCGTGGTACTCGGGCTGAACTGGTACGAACTGATCCCGGTGCTCGACGACCTGGCGGTACTGATGCTCGCCATCAACGACAGCGGCCAGCACGAGTTCGAAGCGTACCTGCAGCAGCTCAACGAGCGTCTGGAGTCGTTTCAGAGCCACCTGCAGGAAGCCAGCGCCGGGCATGCCGACAACAGCTGTGCCGGGCGCGATCTGGACATTGAATTGCGTGAACAGGTCGATGGCCTGCAAACCAGTGTGCAGGGCGCCGCCGATCTCGCCGGACTGCGGCAAGTGCTGGACAACCGCCTGGAAGGCCTGCTGGATACCATGGATGACCACCGGCTCAAGCGCGACCTGCGCGAGCAGGAGCTCGCTGAACGCCTGCACGGTCTGGCCGAACGGGTCGCGGACATGGAGCAGGAGGCGATGGGCTACCGCGAGCATCTTGAAGAACAACGGCAGAAGGCGCTGGTCGATCCACTCACCGGGCTGCCCAACCGCGCCGGCTGGACCGAGCAGGTCGAGCAGCAGATGCAGGCCTGGCAGACTGACGGCGGCCATTTGCTGATGGCGATTCTGGACCTGGACCACTTCAAGCGGATCAACGACGGTTATGGGCACCTGGCCGGTGACAAAGTACTGAAGATCGTCGCCAACGTGCTGCGCAAACACCTGCGTGGCCGTGACTTCATCGCCCGCTTCGGCGGCGAGGAGTTTGTGCTGCTCCTGCCGCAGACGCCTCTGGCAACAGGTACCCAGTTGGTGGAAAACCTGCGGACGGCGATCGAGGCGTGCCCGTTCCATTTCAAAGGCGAGCGTGTGGTGATTACCCTGTCGATCGGCATCAGCGCATTCCGGGCGGGCGATCGCGCCGACAGCGTGCTCAAGCGGGCGGACGAAGCGTTGTACATCGCCAAGGACCGCGGTCGAAACCGCGTCGAACATAAATAGAGACGAATGGCCATGCCAGGGGAACGGGCTTGGCACTGCGCGTTAGCCAAGCTGCACGTTATACTGTAGCGATTTCGCGCAGGCCATGATGTGTTCTTCTCAATGAAAAGACTTCTTACCGCTTTACTGTTGCTTACCCTTGCTGGCTGTTCGACTGGCCTGCGCATTGACCGCAGCCATCCCTCGGTCAACCATGACAACCGCATCCAGTTCGTTGTGCTGCACTACACCAACGCATCGCTGGAGCGCTCGCTGGCGCTCCTTACCCATGGCGAGGTAAGCAGTCATTACCTGATCGGCGACGGCCCGGCCAAGATCTACCAGCTGGTGGACGAAAGCCGCCGCGCCTGGCATGCCGGTGACAGTCAGTGGGACGGACGCACCTGGCTCAACTCCAGCTCCATCGGCATCGAGATCGTCAACCCAGGCTTCACCGATACGCCTACCGGCCGTCTTTGGCACCCGTATAGCGAAGCCCAGGTGCAGTCGTTGATTGCCTTGCTCAGGGACATCGTCCAGCGCAACGGCATCAACCCTCGCTATATCATCGGTCACAGCGACATCGCGCCAGCGCGCAAGCTCGACCCGGGTCCCATGTTCCCCTGGAAACGACTGGCCGAGGCTGGCCTTGGCGTCTGGCCGGATGCCCGCGCGGTCGCGCAGCAGCAGGCGCGTTTCAATGTCACGCTCCCCAGCATCCTGTGGTACCAGCAGCAGCTGCTGCGCTTCGGCTACGCCATCGAGCAGACCGGCGAGCTTGACGTCAGTACCCGGCATGTCCTTGCAGCCTTCCAGATGCGCTTCCGCCCACAGCGCTTTGACGGTACGCCAGACGCACAGACCGCAGCGATGCTCCAGGTACTCAACAGCAAGCGCTGAGGCGCCGCCCAACGGCGACGCTATTTTGCGCACCAGTTGCTATACCTCATGGTACTCAACTGGATGCTTGCAGATGTCACCCACCCTCGCCGCTCTGCGCCATGTGTTCTACAGACCCTGGCTGCTGGCCTTCCTTGCGGCCTTGGCCAGTGCGGGGTTGCTTCTTTTCGCAAGCGTCGGGGTGGTTCTGCATCAGGCGCGTGAAAGCGAAAGTGAGCGGATGAACGCGCGGGGCGAGCGTTTTCTGGCACGTCTCGAGCAGGTTTTCGGTCAGCTGCGCGAAGGTGTCGACCAGCTTCAGGGGCAACCTTTGCGAGGTTGCGACGCGTACATGCTGTCGGCCCTGCAGCAGATTGGCCTGAGCTCTCGCTTCATCTATGAGGCCGCGTACGTAGATGGCAATGTCGCCTGCTCCAACCGGGTGGCCGAGCACCTGATCCGTCCCATGCGCACGCCTGACATCCAGGGTCCCACCTACAGCTACTGGCTCAACACCACTATCGAGCCCGATGACAATTTGGCTGCCCTGATGCTCGGGCGGGGCCGGTTCATGGTCTCGACATCGCGCGGGCACCTGGCCGATGTGGTGGACCTGCCGCCAGGCGGCAGTCTGCTGGTCGTGCTCGACCGGGGCGGCCGGGCTATCCCGGTACTTGGCCCGGCCCAGCCCTTGCCGCCGCAGGCCGAATGGCGGTCTTCCGACAAATCGTTGCTGCAAACCTCCGACCGCCTTGTCTACCGCATGCCGACCAACTCGCCGGATTATCAGCTGGCGCTGATCGTGCCGCGGGCGAGCATGCCGTTGAAGATGCACGGCATGCTCTGGCTGATGTTTCCCGGCAGCCTGATGCTCGCCAGCTGCATTGGCTGGCTGGTGCTGCAACTGATCCGTCAGCGGCACTCGATGAGCGCCGAGTTGCAGGGCGCATTGCGCCGTGGCGAACTGCAGGTGCTCTACCAGCCGATCTTCGAGCTCGAAAGCCGACGCTGTGTCGGCGCCGAAGCGTTGGTCCGCTGGCGTCGGCATGACGGAACCCTGACCAGCCCGGAGCTGTTCATTCCACTGGCGGAGAACACCGGGCAGATCCGCGAGATCACCGACTTTGTGCTGCAGCGGGTACTTGAACAGCTCGGACAGCTGCTGCGCAGCAATCGCCATCTCTATATCTCGGTCAACCTCGCGGCCTGCGATGTGATGGTGCCACGTATCGGCATGGTGGCCGCGCGGCTGCTGGCCATCCATCACGTCTGCGCCAACCAGATCGCCTTCGAGGTGACCGAGCGCGGGCTGATCGATGTGGTGGTGGCGCGCGATAACCTGCAGGCGTTGCGCTCGGTGGGGCATCAGGTGCTGATCGATGACTTTGGCACCGGCTACTGCAGCCTGGCATATCTGCAGACCTTGCCGGTGGACTGCCTCAAGATCGACAAAGCGTTCATCGATGCGCTCGGCCACGACGCCGCCAGCAGTGGCGTGGCGCCGCATATCATCCGCATGGCACATGCCCTGCAGTTGCGGGTGATCGCCGAGGGCATCGAATACGAGGACCAGGCCGAACTGCTCAACAGCGAGGGTGTCAATTACGGCCAGGGCTGGCTGTTCGCCCATCCGCTCAGTGCGCGGCAGTTCTGCGAACTGATCACCCGTGGCCGGCGCATGGGCGCCCGGCGCTTTGGCGACGAGGCCTGAGGCCCGTCAGGCCGGTAGCGCCATGTAGAACTGGGTGCCTTGGCCGGGCCGGGAAAACACGCCCATGCGCCCGCCATGCAACTGCACGATCTCCTTGCACAGGGCCAGTCCCAATCCCGCTCCACCCTTCTTGCGCCCAACCTGCACGAAGGGCTCGAAGATGCGCCCCTGCTGGCTGTAGGCGATGCCTTCGCCGTTGTCCTCGACGCTGATGATGACCCGCTCGGCATGACGCCGGGCGTGCAGGCGAATGCGGCCACCGCTGGCGGTATGACGGATGGCGTTATGCAGCAGGTTGTCCAGCACGCGGTCGAGCTGCGCCATGTCTGCCTGGATCCGCGGCAAGGGTTCTTCGAGTTCGTTGATCAGTTCGATCTGCTTGCCCGCGGCCTGGTCGGCGAAGCGTGACCGGGCCCGGTCCAGCAGCTCATCGATGACGCAGGGCGACAGGTCAAGCTTCTGCAGTCCGCTCTGGTAGCGCGAGAAGTTCAGCAGGTCGTTGATCAGCTGGGTAAGCCGCTGCATCTCCTCGCCGATGGTTTCGAACAGGTCGTGCTCGCGGGTCTCGGCGCCAAATTTAACCCGCTCGCTGAGCAAGCCGAAAGCCATGTGCATGCCGGTGACCGGGGTTCGCAGTTCATGAGAGGCGCGCAGCACGAACTCGCTGCGCACCCGTTCGAAGGCCCGCTGCTCGGTGACATCGTGCAGCACCATCACAGCGCCAAGGATCGGGCCCTGTGGATGACTCACCGGAGTCAGGCTGTAGGTCAGCAGGCGTGATTCGTCTTCGACCTCCAGGCTGAGGTCTTCAGGCAGCCGGTCGAGAGTGCCACCGCGCAGTACCTGACGCAGTTGCTCGTCCAGCTCGGGTCGCTGCAAGGCATCGCCCAGGCCGCTGCCCAAACGGCTGTCGTCCCACCCCAACTGACGTTGGGCAACCGGATTGAGGTGCTCCAGGCGGCCCTGGCGATCGATGATCAGCAAACCGTCATCGATGCTGTCGAGTACCGCCTGCAGGCGCTGCTGGCCGGCCAGGAGTTCGTCGATGTTGGTGGCCTGGTGCTTGCGCAGCGCCTGGGCCATCAGGCCGAAGCGCCGGGTCAGCTGGTTGAGTTCGGTAGCCTGGGTGACCGGCAGAGTCACCTCGAAATTGCCCTGGCCTACCTGATCCGCAGCCTGGGCGAGTGCTTCTATCGGCTGGCCAAAGCGGCGAGCAATGCTATGAGCGGTGATAAAGCCCAATATCAGCACCGCCAGTCCCATCAGGCCAAGCATTCCACCTATCAACAGCGCCCGGTCACGGGCTTGTTCCTCGTTACGGCTGATATGCTCCAGAACCTGCTTGTGCGACTCGATCAGGTCAGTGCGTACCTGGTTGAAGGCCGCTCCCAATGGCTCGTTGACGCCCATGCTGTCAGCGGGAACCGGAGTGTTGCGGTAGGCCTGCAGGAAAGTCTGGTAGTTGCTGCTGGTCTTGCTCAGGCCAGTGCGCTCACCACCTTGCTCCAGCCCCTGGTCCAGCAATTGCTGGAAGCCACCCTGCAAGGCTTCCAGACTTCTCGGGTCGGGTGTGTCGTCGAGGATAAGCGTCAGCTGCTCGCCAAGGTTCTGCCGCAGCTTCAGACCTACCTCCAGCACATGCGTTGCGTCACGCACCAGGGTCTGTTGCGATGTCGCCATCTGCAGCACGCTGACCAGGCCGATCAGCAGGCCGAGCAAGGCCACGGTAATCAACGCAGAGATGCTCAGGAAAAGCCGCGTACGCAGCTTCATCGCCCACTTCACAGGTTGTACTGCTTGCGTTTGCGGTAGAGCGTGGAGGCATCGATACCCAATGTACGTGCAGCCTGGTCAAGGGTGTCGCTGGTGGCCAGCACCGCACCGATGTGCGCCCGCTCAAGCTCGTCCAGGCTCAGCGCCGCGCCCACGCGAGGTGAATTGCCAGCAGGTTGTTCACCCATGCCCAGGTGCGAGATCTCTACTCGCTCCTGCGCGCAGATGATGCTGGCTCGCTCGATCACGTTGCGCAGTTCTCGTATGTTGCCTGGCCAGCGGTAGTTGAGGAGCGCGGCGCGGGCTTCTTCGCTGAAGCCCCGGGCCGGCCGCGAGTATTCCTTCACAAAGCGCGCCAGGAAGCGTTCGGCCAGGGTGAGGATGTCTTCGCTACGCTCGCGCAGCGGCGGCAAGTGCAAGGTGATCACATTAAGGCGATACAGCAGGTCCTCACGGAAACGCCCTTCGCGGACCATGTCCTCCAGGTTGAGGTTGGTGGCCGCAAGGATGCGTACATCGGCCCGGCGCGTGACAGGATCGCCAACCCGCTCGTATTCCTTGTCCTGGATAAAGCGCAGCAGTTTGGGTTGCAGGGTCAGCGGGAAGTCACCGATCTCATCGAGGAACAGTGTACCGCCATCGGCCTGGTTGACCCGTCCCAGCGTGCTTTCGCTGGCGCCGGTAAATGCACCGCGGCTGTGACCGAACAGCTCGCTTTCCATCAGCTCCGCCGTCAGCGACGGGCAATTGATGGTCACGCACGACTTGCGTGCGCGCTTGCTCCAGCCATGGATGGCGCGGGCAAGTTCGCCCTTGCCGGTACCCGACTCACCGAGAATAAGGATGTTGGCGTCGGTGGTGGCCACCTGCCGCGCGGTTTCAAGCACCGCCATCATCGCCGGGCTGTGGGAGTCCAGGCCGTCCTTGGGCTTGCGTACTTCGCCTTCGAGGGCTTCAAGCCGCGCTGACAGTTGACGCACCTCCAGCTGCTTGGCGGTGGCCAGGCGCAGTTGATCGGGGCTGCAAGGCTTGACCAGATAGTCGGCTGCGCCAGCCTGGATGGCATCCACGGCTGTGTCGATTGCCGAATGAGCGGTCACGATGACCACGCGCATCCAGGGCGCCTGGATACGCATCTGCGCCAGAACATCCAGGCCATTGTCTTCACCCAGGCGCAGGTCAAGGAAACACAGGTCGAAGACCTGGCGCTGCAGCAGCGTCTCGGCTTGTGCCGCGCTGTTGGCGGTCGCCACGCTGTAGCCCTCGTCCTCCAGGCAATAACGAAAGGTCCGCAGAATGGCGGACTCGTCATCCACCAACAGAATACGGCCTTTGTTGTCCTGGGCTGATTCCATTTCCTACGCTCCTTTGGGATAGATCTTGGTTAGTGTCGGAAAAATCGGGCAAGTTGCATGGTCAATTCTGATTGATTTTCTTGCTTGCATGCTAGTCGCTTGCCAAGCCATTCGTTAACTATTTGAAAAACAACAGAATTTTTGCAGTCCCGCGTTTGGCACGCAGGTTGCGAGGATCTTGGGTTTTTAACGCTAAGGAGGAGTTTCCATGTCCGTCCCCCGTCGATTGGCCGCAGCGGGTGCCGCTGTCTTGCTGGCTCAGGTCTTGTCGTTGCCTATGGCGAATGCCGACAGCGTGCAGGATGCCCGGCGCGAAGGTGCGCTGCAGACGGCCCTGACGCTTAATCGCGTCCTCAATGCGTTGCGCATCGAGGTGCATGTCCAGGATCAGAAGGCACGCTTGAGTGGTGAGGTGGAAAACCAGGTGCAGCGTGACTTGGCCGAGCGCGTCGCACTGGCGACGAAGGGTATCGAACAGGTCGATAACCAGCTGCAAATCAACCCGGAGCTGGTGGAGCAGCCGCTTGAGCTGCGTGCCTACGCCCAGCGCCTGGAGGACGCTACCTTGGGAGCAGTCATCCGTTCGCGCTTGTTGTGGAGCCGTATTACACATGAGGCGCCGATCGAGGTAGAGAGCCGTGAAGGCGTTGTGACCTTGCGCGGAAAGGTGGCCAGTCCCGAGGCCAAGGAACTGGCCGGTGTGTTGGCCCGCTCGACCGAGGGCGTGTACCTCGTCAACAACCTGGTCAGCATGGACACCGCCGCCATGGCCAAGGCCCGCGAGACGCCCGTGGATGCGCCCAAGGGCCCGCAGCCTGGGGATAGCTGGATCATCGACAAGATCCAGACCAGCTATCGCTTCAGCCGCAATCTTGACGGCCTCAACATCAAGGTTTCCAGCCAGGACGGCCTGGTCCGACTGTCTGGAGAAGTGGTCAGCGCCGAGCAGAAATCCATCGCCAGCGAAGTTGCCCGGCAGATCGTCGGAGTACGTGGCGTGGACGCCGATTTGCTCAAGGTGGCAACCAAGGTCGAAGGCTGATCATGCAAATCGCACGACCTGGCGGGGGCCATCGTGCAGGATACGTCCCCGCAGTGTCTGCGTATCAATCATAACTCATTGAATTATAAGGATTTTTTATTGTTTCAAAAGCTGGCATGCAGGCTGCACTACTTGTATCAGGTTTCATAAAAAGTACAGCAGGAGGAGCCGGCATGAACCGCCAGAACGTCAACACCACGCAGATCACCACACTGCCTTTGCGCCAGGTTCTTTTTCTGACCTTGGCACTGATGTTGACGCTGGTTGCCGGCCAGCTCTACCACAGCTGGCAGACTGCCCGGTTGGCCGATCAGGTCGCCGCTCAGACCGCTTTGCTGGCCCAGATCCAATCAACGCGAGCCAGCACCTTGGTGCAAGCCGCCGACCGGCTGCCGGAGACGAATGCCGCACCGGCCACGTTGAACACTGTCGTACCCCAGGAGCGCTGGGTTTTCTAAGCGCCGTCCCGAAATGATTTCGGAAAATAGAGAGTAAGGAGAATCACCATGCTGAGTTGGGCCATCACTTTCCTGATCATCGCCATTGTCGCCGCCGTGCTGGGCTTCGGTGGTATCGCCGGCGCCGCTACCGGTATCGCGAAGATTTTGTTCATCGTCTTCCTGGTCCTGTTCGTGGCTTCCTTCTTCTTCGGACGTCGCGGTCGAGGTTGACCATGGTTAGAGCGTTTTGCGCAGCCCTGGCCACTGCCGTATTACTAGGCAGTGGTTCAGCGGCCATGGCGGCCAATGACGGCCAGATCCGTGTCAACCAGCTGTTGGGCGCGGACCCCGAGTATCGGGATACCTGGCAAGACGTGGTCAAAAAGGAGGAGCGCCTCCCCGATTGGGTGATCAACCTGAGCGGTAGCTCCGAACAGCAGATGTCCGCCGTGGAGGAAGATGGCGACAAGTACCTGGTTGGGCCTGTGTGCGAGACGGAGCAGAACTGCTTGCACAAGCGCCTGATCGTGGCCTTCAGCTGGGACAAGGATGAGGCCTACGGCATGCTGGTGGAAGTGCCGGAGGGATTGCCCGCTGACAAGTCCCCAACGCGTCATGCCGAATACCGCTGGCTCGGCAAGCCCGATGAGGGTATGCAGGCCTTGCTTCGCGAACAGCTCAAGCGCGATCCGAACTGGTACTGAGCAGATTCATCAGGTTGTAACTGAATAGAAGCCGGAGATTCATGCATTCGCGTTTCTATGATGCGTCACTCGAAGAGAGTCGATGCATGACCAAGGGGTCGGGCTGTTCTGGTTGTAACAGGACCGGAGTGGCCTAGGGGTACAGGGAGTGCCTCCATCTTGTGGGCCGGGTCAGGTAAAGCGGCATCGGAAGCTTCAGGTCAGCAGTACGGAGACGACGCTCTGCTGACCTGGCTTCCGGAGCGCTATCTCGTGCCATCTCCGGACCCTACGCAGGAATCAGTCTGCGAGACACATTTCACCTGGACCGTACATCGATATTTTTTCGTCTTCAGGACCCTCCCGCATTTGCCGCCCGGCTTCCATTCGGATTGTCGAACAACGGCCTTCTAACCTCGAACGCAGCCGGACAAATCTGCCGGAATATGGCGCTTTGGCCATGTTCGGAAAACCGAACGCGTATTGTCTTCCTGTCCTGACACCCTATTTTTACCTTTCATTATTATGCCGAATCGGCATGGGGTAGTCGTTTCCGGCATTAGACTGACCCTCCTCCCATGGCAATAGTTGCGGCCTTTTTCGCGGGGCAAAGCGCGGTCGTGTACGCCCCGCGACGACCTTCTGCACATCTGCCGCGCGCAGTGCCATGAGCCTGCAAGATGCCTAGGATGGCTCTAGGGCAATGGTTGGCGCCCTGTCGATGTGTTCACTTGAAGTAAAGGTAATGACATGAAGAAGGCAAAACTAAGCCTCGCCTGGCAGATCCTCATCGGCCTCGTCCTCGGCGTCGCAATTGGCGCTCTGCTGAACCATTTCAGTGCGGAAAAGGCATGGTGGATCGGTAACGTACTGCAGCCTGCCGGCGACATCTTCATTCGCCTGATCAAGATGATCGTCATCCCGATCGTTATCTCCTCGCTGATCGTAGGGATCGCTGGAGTAGGCGACGCGAAGAAACTGGGCAGCATCGGCCTCAAGACCATCATCTACTTCGAGATCGTGACTACCATCGCGATCGTTGTCGGTCTTGGATTGGCCAACGTCTTCCATCCGGGCAGCGGCATAGACATGAGCACCCTGGGTACCGTGGATATCTCCAAGTACCAGGCCACTGCGGCCGAAGTGCAACATGAACACGCGTTCATCGAGACCCTGCTGAACCTGATCCCGTCGAACATCTTCGCAGCGCTGATGCGTGGCGAAATGCTGCCGATCATCTTCTTCTCGGTGCTGTTCGGCCTGGGCCTCTCCAGCTTGCAGGCCGACCTGCGCGAACCGCTGGTACGCACCTTCCAGGGCGTGTCGGAAGCCATGTTCAAGGTCACCCACATGATCATGAACTACGCGCCGATCGGCGTGTTCGCCCTGATTGCCGTGACCGTGGCCAACTTTGGCTTCGCCTCGCTGCTGCCGCTGGCCAAGCTGGTGCTCCTGGTGTACTTCGCCATTGCCTTCTTTGCCTTCATGGTGCTGGGCCTGGTGGCACGCCTGTTCGGCTTCTCGATCATCAAGATCATGCGCATCATGAAAGACGAGCTGGTGCTGGCGTACTCGACGTCGAGCTCCGAGACCGTGCTACCGCGCGTGATCGAGAAGATGGAGGCCTACGGTGCGCCCAAGGCGATCTGCAGCTTCGTGGTCCCGACCGGCTACTCGTTCAACCTTGACGGCTCGACCCTGTACCAGAGCATCGCTGCAATCTTCATCGCCCAGCTGTACGGCATCGACCTGTCGTTGAGCCAGCAACTGCTGCTGGTCCTGACCTTGATGGTCACCTCCAAGGGTATTGCTGGCGTGCCGGGCGTTTCGTTCGTGGTGTTGCTGGCCACCCTTGGCAGTGTCGGCATCCCGCTGGAAGGCCTGGCATTCATCGCCGGTGTCGACCGCATCATGGACATGGCCCGTACCGCGCTGAACGTGATCGGCAACGCCCTTGCCGTGCTGGTCGTCTCCCGCTGGGAAGGCATGTACGACGCCGCCAAGGGCGAGCGCTACTGGAACTCCCTGCCGCACATGCGCGGCAAGCAGACGGCAGTGGTTGGCGAGACTGCAAAACGCTAGGCCATACCTGAGCTGAACCAGAAGCCCCGACTCGTCGGGGCTTTTTGCTTCCCACAGGTTAGGGGCGAACCCGGCGCCCCGATACGCTATGATCCCACCCATTTTTCAGGGGGACTTTCGGATGCTCAACGGCCTTTGGCTCGGCTTTTTCCTGGTGGCGGCCGTCTCTGCCATGGCGCAGTGGCTGATCGGGGGGAATGCGGGCATCTTCGCGGCGATGGTCGAGAGCATCTTTGCCATGGCCAAGCTGTCGGTCGAGGTCATGGTCTTGCTGTTCGGCACCCTGACGCTGTGGCTGGGTTTCCTGAAGATCGCTGAGAAAGCCGGCATCGTCGAATGGCTGGCCAAGGTGCTCGGCCCGCTCTTCGCGCGCCTCATGCCCGAGGTACCGCCTGGCCACCCTGCGCTGGGCCTGATCACCTTGAACTTTGCCGCCAATGGCCTGGGTCTGGACAACGCAGCCACCCCCATCGGCCTCAAGGCCATGCGCGCATTGCAGGAGCTGAACCCCAGCAGCACGACGGCGAGCAACGCGCAGATCCTGTTTCTGGTGCTCAATGCCTCGTCCCTGACCCTGCTGCCGGTGACGATCTTCATGTACCGCGCCCAGCAAGGGGCGATGGACCCTACACTGGTGTTCCTGCCCATCCTGCTGGCGACCAGCTGCTCGACGCTGGTCGGCCTGCTCTCGGTCGCGGTCATGCAGCGGCTGCGCCTGTGGGACCCCGTGGTGCTGGCCTACCTGATCCCCGGCGCGGTGCTGCTGGGCGTGTTCATGGCCTTCCTGGGTACCTTGTCGGCTGCAGCGCTGGCCAGCCTGTCGTCGATCCTGGGCAATCTGACCCTGTTCGGGCTGATCGTGCTGTTTCTGGTGATTGGGGCGCTGAAGCGAGTCAAGGTGTATGAAACCTTCGTGGAGGGCGCTCGAGAAGGTTTCGATGTGGCCAAGAGCCTGTTGCCGTACCTGGTCGCCATGCTCTGCGCGGTAGGTGTGCTGAGGGCCTCGGGCGCGCTGGAGCTGGCACTCGATGGCATCCGCCATGCGGTTGACTGGATGGGAATGGACACCCGCTTCGTCGAAGGCCTGCCCACTGCGCTGGTCAAGCCGTTTTCAGGCAGTGCCGCGCGCGCGATGCTGATCGAGACCATGCAGACCCATGGCGTCGACAGTTTCCCGGCCCTGGTGGCGGCGACGATCCAGGGCAGCACCGAGACCACATTCTATGTGCTGGCGGTGTACTTCGGTGCAGTGGGTATCCAGCGTGCTCGCCACGCTGTCGGTTGCGCGCTGCTGGCCGAGCTGTCGGGCGTGATCGCGGCGATCCTGGTCTGCTACTGGTTCTTCGCCTGAGCCTTCCCTGGGGCGGCTGATGCGTCGCCCACCACCTTGAAGCGCAGCACGCCGATCACCTGCCCGTCCTCGGTCAGCACCCGTACCTGCCAGCGGCCGACCGGATTGGGCGGGAAGTTCTGCTTGTGGGTCCAGGCACGGTAGCCTTCCTTGCGCCCGCCCTTGATGTCCAGGGCGATGCGGTCGACCTCTTTGCCGTTCAGCTGCCACACATGGTAGATGCGCTCGTTCAGGCCGCGCGGGGCGTTGATCGCGGTGTAGGCGTACAAGCCGGCACTGAGGATGCGGCTGGCCGGCACCTCGTCCAGCGAGTCCCCCGGGGTGCGGTTCTGCAGCTCGGTGCTCACCGCCACTTCGGTCATCCACAAGGTCGCGGGCGGCACCCACGAGCGCAGCAGCCAACCGCAGCCACCGACGGCCAACGTCAGCGCCACCAGGCCTACGCCGCGTCGCCAGTCGGTGATCGGGAAGCTGGTCGCCAGGCTCGGGAAGGACAGCACCATTGCCGCGATCAACGCCAGCTTGAAACTCTGCGAGGTGGTCAGGTGCAGGATGATCGGCAGCGCCGTGAGCAGGGCCGCGAACAGTGTCAGCGTGTGCAAGGCCATGAACAGCCAGCGCCGTGGCGCCAGCCAGCGGTAGTACAGCGGGTCGATGATGGAGATCAGTCCCGCCGCGCCGAGCAGCCCGGTGAACAGCAGCTGGCCGCTGTTCCAGGTGGTGGTGATGAAGAAGAACGGCAGGACGAAGAACAGGCTTTCCTGGTGGATCATCTGCGTTGCATACCGCAGCAGCGGTTGCGGGATCTCGCGGTTGAAGGTGCGACTGAACAACCGTGTGACGGTGTTTTCCAGCATCAGCCAGACCCAGCTGACCAGCAGCATCACCGCGATCCAGCTGGCCAGCCCGGCCTGGCGGTCAACCAGGATGAAACTGCCGATACCCGAAAGGAAACCACCCAGGGCGATGACCCCAGGATAGCGCTTGAGCAGTTCGATCAAGCGCTGGATGAGTTGCGGTATTGGAGGCATGGGGGGCCGTCTGGATTAAGTAACTGCACAGGATACCGCCGATTCATCGATCCCGTGTAGCGCCGCTCGGGGGCGTCGGTGCGTGGCGCCGACGGCGTAGCAGGCCGGCGGCGAGAACCAGCCCCAGCACCAGCGCCACCATGCCGTACAGCTCGTCATAGCCGAGTAGTGGTTTCTCGATGCGCAGGTATCCCGGCTCCTTGAGCAAGCCGTCCAGCGCTTCATTGGCTTCCTTCAGGGTGACCTGGCGCAGCTTCTTGACCGGGTCTGTGAAACGGCCATCGTTGTAGTCATTGAGTGCGCCCCAGTAGTAGTCGGCCAGGGCGCTGTTACCCTGGGTGGTCCAGCTCTCACGGGCGATGGCCGCTTGCTTGATACGCTCGAAAGTGTCCGGGTCGAGCCCTTCCTTGCGCATCTGCTCGAACAATTCCTCCAGTACCTTCACGGCCTTGTCGAGGTCCTGGCGTTCAAGGTCGGCGTTCAGGCTGAGAATGCCGCTGTTGCCAAAGCTCTCGCGCTGGATACTGGGCCCGTAGGACAAGCCGTTGCGCAGCCGGAGCTGGTCGTACAGGGCCCAGTCCATGTAGCGCGATAGCAGCTCGAGGGTCTGGTCGTGGGCATTGTCGAGCACCGGCTCGATGAACAGCCAGTGCAGCTTGACGCTGTCGCCCACCCAGCCGCGGGTCAGGTCCCGGCGGTGTTCGGCCTGCTGGGTGATGGTTTCAAGGTCGCGGCGCTCTGCAGGCTCCACCGCAGGCAGCTCGCCAAAGGTGCGTTCCAGGTAGGCCGGCAGCAGGCGGTCGAAGCCACCCACCATGATCAGGGTCATGTTGTTGGCGGCGTACCAGTGGTTGCGCAAGGTCTCGACCTGCTCAAGGGTCATGTCTTCGAGAGAAGAGCGCTCGGGGCATTTGAGGCCGAGTTCGATTGCCAGTTGGTCACTGGCGCGATGGCCGATGTCCTGGCGGTCTAGCCAGCGCTGCAGGTGACCGTAGTGGCCGCCGTCCTCGCGTTCGATGATCTTCTTGGCCGTGGCCAGTGCCTTGGGGTCGATGCGGGTGTCGTGGATCACGGCGAGCAACAGGTCGAGGACCTTGCGCTGGTTGCGCGCCGGCGCCTCGATCACAAAGGTGGTATCGGTACTGCTGGTGTAGGCGTTCCATTCTCCGCCTAGCGCCTGCATACGAGCCTCGAGGCCACCCTCGCCGGTTTCATCGATACCGCTGAACAGCAGGTGTTCGAGCAGGTGCGGCAGCTCTTTCTGCTCACAGTTGAAGTCGTCCAGTCCTACTCCGACCACCAGGCGGATAGCCACGTGATCACGTTCGTAGCCGGGTTTGAGTATCACTTGCAGACCATTGGGCAACAGGTAACCCTCGGTCCGTGTTCGGTCGAGAGCAAAGCCCGGAAGGCTGAAGATCAGCAGGCAGATCAACGACAGGCAACGCATGAAATCTTCCAGGCCGGTATTCGTAAATGTACAGGTCAGGACAGGCGGACTTCGTCCGGCACGCTGTCGAGCATGAGCCCGCCGGTGTCCGCGCCCCCCAGTACCACATAGGCACTGCTGCAGAACAAAGAGTTCAAACGTTTCATGTCTGCGATCAGCTCCAGGTGCAGCGAGCTGGTCTCGATACTCTGCACCACCTTGCGTTGCAGACGGCTGACGTGAGCATGCGCCAGGCGCCGTTCGTGGGCGCGAAACCGACGCTTCTCGCGCAGCAGTTGGCGGGCGCTTTCGGGGTCGGCGCTGAGGAATACCGACAAACCCAGGCGCAAGTTGGCCAGCAGTTGCTCTTGCAGCCCGGACAGCTCCTGCAGGCCGATCTCGGAGAACTCCCGGCGCTGAGAGGTCTTCTGCTGCTGGACCTTGCGCAGCATGCGCTCGATCAGGTCGGTGGCCAGCTTGAGATTGATCGCAAGCTCGATGATCTCGGCCCAACGGCGGTTGTCCTGCTCGCTGAGGTCTTCGCGCGGCATCTGTGCCAGGTAGAGCTTGATGGCGTTGTACAGAGCCTCGGCATCTTCGGCGAGGGCCCGCACCTGTTGCGGCAGGGCCGACTGGGTACCGCGCAGGGCACCGAGCATGGCGTCCAGCAGGCTGTCGACGATGTCGCCCAGGCGCAGGGTCTCGCGCACGGCGTTGGCCAGCGCCAGGCTCGGCGTTACCAGCGCTGTAGGGTCCAGATGACGCGGCCGGGCGCGGCCGTTGCTGTCTTCCCGGTCGGGGAGCAACCAGCTGCACAGGCGCGCCATGGGGGTCACGGTGGGCAGCATCAGCAGGCAGCGCAAGGTGTTGTAGATCAGGTGGAAGCCGATCACCAGTTCTTGCGGGCTGAAGCGCAGCTGGTCCATCCATCGCACCAGCGGGTCGAGTACCGGGATCACCAGCAGCAGGCCGATCAGCTTGTACAGCAGACTGCCCAGGGCGACGCGGCGCCCGGCCGAGTTCTGCATGCTGGTGCTCAGAAACGCCAGCAGGCCGCTGCCGATGTTGGCACCGATCACCAGCCCGATCGCCACCGGCAGGCTGATCAGCTCGGCCCCGGCCAGGGTCGCGGTCAGCAGCACCGCGGCCAGGCTGGAGTAGGAGATCAAGGCAAACATCGCACCGACCAAGGCATCGAGCAGGATATCGCCGGTCAGCGAGGCGAACAGCACCTTCACGCCCTGGGCCTGGGTAATGGGCGCGGCGGCTTCGACGATGAGTTGCAACGCCAGGATGATCAGCCCCAGGCCGATACCCACCCGGCCCAGCTGGCCTGCACGGGTCTGCTTGCGCGAGAGGAAAAGGATCACCCCCAGGAAGATCAGCAGCGGCGACAGCCACGACAGGTCGAACGTCAGCACCCGCGCCATCAGCGCCGTACCCACGTCGGCACCGAGCATGATCGCCATGGCAGGCGTCATCGCCATCAGGCCCTGGCCGACAAAGGACGTCACCAGCATGGCGGTGGCATTGCTGCTTTGCACCAGTGCGGTGACCAGGATCCCGGCAATGAAGGCCAGCGGACGCCTGGACATGTTCTGGCTCAGTACTCTGCGCAGGTTCGACCCGTAGACCCTGAGGACCCCGGTCCGCACGATATGCGTGCCCCAGATCAGCAAGGTCACGGCCGAGAGCAGGTTGAGCAGGGTGAGCATAAGGCAGGCCCCCTGTTGAATGACGCCGTGGGCCATGCCTGGCCGTGGGCGTTCTTCTTGGTGTAGTCGGCTCAAGGCCTTGGCGCCAGCATCGCACAGGCTGAAACATTTTTGAAACACACACGGGCGCGGCGTGACGCTCAGGCACAAAAAAAGGCCCCGAAGGACCTTTTTCTCACTGCTGTCCGAAAGCTTATTGCCCCGGGATATCCTTGCGCAGCTTGACCGCCTCGCGGTCCTTGCCGCGCTTGTGCGCCAGTGCGGCGCGCATGCGGATGTTGATGGCTTCGACTGCCAGGGAGAACGCCATGGCGAAGTAGACGTAGCCCTTGGGTACATGCACGTCGAAGGATTCAGCGATCAGCACCGTTCCCACCACGATCAGGAACGATAGCGCCAGCATCTTCAGCGACGGGTGCTTGTCGATGAAGTTGCTGATGGCGCCCGCGCACAGCATCATCACCAGCACCGCCACGATGATCGCGGCGATCATCACCGGTACATGCGACACCATGCCCACGGCAGTGATCACCGAGTCGAGCGAGAACACGATGTCGATGATGGCGATCTGGATGATGGTGTAGAGGAACTTGCCCCCTGCGCCCTTGGGGTCTTCGCTGCTTTCGTCGTCACCTTCCAGGCCGTGGTAGATCTCCTGGGAGCTCTTCCACAACAGGAACAGGCCACCGAAGAACAGGATCAGGTCGCGGCCGGAGATGCCTTGGCCGAATACCTCGAACAGGTCGGCCGTCAGGCGCATGACCCAGGTGATCGACAGCAGCAGCAGGATACGCGTGACCATCGCCAGGGCCAGGCCGAAGATTCGGGTACGTGGCTGCATGTGCTTGGGCATGCGGCTGACCAGGATCGAGATCATGATGATGTTGTCGATACCGAGAACGATCTCGAGCGCTGTGAGGGTGAAAAAGGCAACCCAGATTTCCGGGCTGGTCAGCCATTCCATGTCTATTCCTTCGAACGATAAAGGCAATGCGCCCGGCATGGGGCGCATCGCGGGGATGAGGCGGGTTTGCTAGAGACTGCTGAACAGCGGGAAAATGCCCATGAGCAGCGCGGCGAGCATTATGCACAGGCAGACCAGCACTGCCCACTTGAGGGTGAATCGCTGGTGATCGCCAAACTCGATGCCCGCCAGGGCAACCAGCAGGTAGGTAGAGGGTACCAAGGGGCTGAGCAGGTGTACCGGCTGTCCGACGATCGACGCGCGAGCCATCTCGACAGGGGTGATGCCATAGTGGGCCGCCGCTTCGGTGAGCACTGGCAGCACGCCGTAGTAGAAGGCGTCATTGGACATGAAGAAGGTGAACGGCATGCTCACAAGCGCCGTGATCACCGCCAGGTACGGGCCGAGCGCGTCGGGGATCACCGACAGCAGGCTCTTGGACATGGCATCGACCATGCCGGTGCCCGACAGGATGCCGGTAAAGATACCTGCAGCGAAGATCAGCCCGGTCACGGCGAGCACGCTGCCGGAATGGGCGGCGATACGGTCTTTCTGCTGCTGCAGGCACGGATAGTTGACGATCATGGCAACGCTGAAGGCGATCATGAACAGTACAGGCAGTGGCAGCACGCCGCTGACCAGGGCAACCATCAGGGCCAGGGTCAGGGCGCCGTTGAAGTAGATCAGCTTGGGGCGGCGGGCGTCAGGGAACTGCGACACGCTGATCTCGCTGTGATCCACCTCATCACCGGGCAGGTGCAACTCGCCCAGGCGGGCGCGCTCGCGCTTGCCGTACATGTAGGCGATGGCCAGGATCGCGCAGACACCAAACAGCATGGCCGGGATCATCGGTACGAAGATGTCCGAGGGATCCACATGCAGAGCGCTGGCAGCGCGTGCGGTGGGACCGCCCCAAGGGGTCATGTTCATCACGCCACCGGCCAGGATGATCAGGCCGGCCATGATCCGCGGGCTCATGCCCAGGCGGCTGTACATCGGCAGCATGGCGGCTACGCAGATCATGTAGGTAGTGGCGCCGTCACCGTCCAGGGAGACCACCAGAGCCAGCACGGCGGTGCCGACCGAGACCTTGAGCGGGTCACCCTTGACCATCTTGAGTATCTTGCGCACGGCCGGGTCGAACAGGCCGGAGTCGATCATCAGGGCGAAATAGAGGATCGCGAACATCAGCATTACGCCAGTGGGCGCAAGCTTGCTGATCCCTTGCAGCATCATCGGGCCGATATCGGAGTAGAAGCCACCGAACAGGGCGAACAGGATGGGTACCAGGATCAGCGCGATCAAGGCCGAGAGGCGCTTGGTCATGATCAGGTACATGAAGGTGATGACCATGGCAAAGCCGAGGAAGGTCAGCATGGCGGTACTCCAGGCGTGGCGCGGCGAACGGGAAGGACGTTTCGGGCGTTGGGGGTCAGCGCGTGCAGCGCTGCGCCAGGAGTCGCAGGGGGGGTACGAAGAGAAGGCGGGCGCGGAAAGACATCAGTATCACCATTGTTGTTGTTAATCGGGCCGGGCGCCGCGTTTTCCGACTGCCCTGGCTGACCGGTCTTACGCCGGTAGTGACGCTATCCTAAGAGCGGAAGCTTTCATCCAGCTTTCGGCCAACACCTAATCTGCATACACCCCAGAAACGCACCGTCCTGGGGCATTACTCTGGAGGTAGATGAATGCAATTCCACGAAGGCGGATGCCACTGCGGCAACTTGCGCTACCGGCTGGAGGGGACTCTGGACGATGTCGCCCACTGCCATTGCTCGATCTGCCGAAAGGTCAGCGGCGGCCTGCTGGTGACCTGGATCACCCTTCCCTACCCGCGCTTCCAGTGGCTGTGTGGCACTCCCAGGGCCTACCGGGCCCCCGCCAGCTGCACGCGCTACTTCTGCGGCAAGTGCGGCGCCCACGTGGCGTTGATCACCCTGCACAGCCCGCAGACCATCGACATCACTGTCGCCACGCTGGACGAGCCAGAGCTGGCCAGGCCGCAGCGGCATATCTGGACCGACAGCCGCCTGCCCTGGCTGCACCTGGATGAGAACCTGCCCGGCGAGGGCCGCGAGTCACCCTGAGCATCGCTCAGGGAAGCTGCAGCCCGCCAGCGGCCTTGTGCAAGGCACGAAGGTGTTCGCCAATCTGCTTGACGTTGGTTTCGACGGCGGCGATTTCCTTGGCTCTGGCAGGTTCGAGCAAGGTGCGTGCTTCTTTGTCCAGGTCGGCGCTGAGGCGGTGCAGCTGTGCCTGGCGCTCGCTGCTGGACTTCTGCAACTGACGACGCTCATCGGCCTGGGGCAGGCCGTAACCCTGGGTGCCGAGCAGTTCGGCCGGTCGACTGAGGAAGCCGCTGTTGGCAAGTATCTGCTGCAGGGTCTCGTTGGCCTTGGCGATGCTGCCGTCATTTTGCGCCCGTGCATTGAAGTAGCGCTGCTTGACCTCGTCCTGGGCCAGCAGCAACTGGCGGCGCAAGCTGGCTTGTTCAAGCAGCAGCAATGCGGCACTGGTGCGCAGGTCGGCCTGGGCAAACCACTGCCGACGCTGCGCGGCGTCCTGCTCCAGCCAGCCCTCGACCGTTGTCTGCGGGATGGGCAGTTGTTGCTTGAGCACGTGGAACATGGCCTGGTAACGATCACGGTAGGAGTCGAAGCGGTAGCCCATGCGCAGCGCCTCGCGCGGGTCATCGAGCACGCTGGTATCGGCCAGGCCACGGCCCTTGAGCACTTCGAGCAGGCCGTTGGGAACGATGCTGTCCAGGTCCGCCAGGCGTGGATTGGCGCTGCCACTGCGTAGCAGCTTCAAGGTTTCCACCGCGCAGTTGTTGGACAGGAAGTAGTAGTTCCCGTCGTAGCTCCAGTGCATCTCGGCGGCTTGGCGGACCAGGCTTTCGATCTCCGGACGGCTGAACTTGAGGGGGATCGAGGCGAGGCTGCGCAGCTCGGTCTTGGTGTACTCATCGATCACCTGGCCCAACGGCAGCACGAACAGGCGCGACGGATAGGCGCCGGTCAGGCCATCCCAGCTCGACAGTTGCAGGTCGTTGACGAAGGCGCGGTACGACAGCACGAGGTGCTGGTCCAGGTCCAGACGGCAATCAGGGCCGCGTGGGCGCCCTGGCGCGCAGATCACCAGGCGCAGCATGCTGTGGCCCCAGCGGCTGACCCAGTTCTGATTGGCTTCGGCCAGCAGGTAGTCGACGGAATAGACCCGCTCGGGGTCGATCTCACCGAGGGGCTGGCGGGCGAAGTCGTTGCCTGCATTGAGGAAGGGCAAGCCTTTGGCGCAACTGGATTGAGTCGGTGCCCAGCCGAAGTGCTCGCTCAGGTAGCGGTTGATCGCCGGACGGCGGCAGGCAAAGCTCGGGTCGAGGAGAAAGTACTCCATGTTGACCGCGATGAATTCCTTGGGGCTGCTCAGCTCGTAGGTGTCGGGGCTGCGAACCAATTGACGATTGTGCTGCTCGCGCTCACCGCGCCTGCCAACGTACTGCGGCCAGCCCGCGAGGTCGAGCAGGCGCGGGTCGTCGCTCAGGGTAAAGCGGCGCTCGGTCTGGCCACGGCACTGCTCCGGCAGGCCAATGCTGCCCAGGCTGGACTGCTGGCGTTTGCACAGGGTTATCAGCCGTCGCTCCGGGCTTGGCCACAGGCGGGCGCGGTCGTAGATATGGGTAAGTTCGTGGAGGACGGTGGCCAGCAGCTCCTGGCGAACCGTGCCATGCGGACGGCCAGTCTGTTCGCGTGCAGCGCTGCCGTCGACCAGGCCGGGCAACAGACGGCGATTGAGTTCAAGGGTGGAGACGAGCGAGGCTTGGCCGTAGGCATCGGTGCGCATGTCATCACGCCAACTGACCGCGATACGCCGGTCCAGCTGCTGCCTGAACAGAGGCGGCAGTTTGCCAAGGGCTTCATCGAGGAGTGCCTGGGTAGCGCGCTGCTGTTGCGGATCAAGACCTGCAGCCTGCAGCTCAAGCTGCAGGTCGGCCAGGGCGGGCGTGCCGAGCAGCGTCAGGACGCAGCCAAGCAGCCAGGCACGCACGCGATTCACAGGGCGAGAATGGCTTCGGCCAGGACCTGGTCACTGACGTCGCGAGCTTCGGGCACGCGCTGGCGCACGGTATCGAATGCGGCTTCGAGCTGGGCGCCACGGATATCACCGTTGCTGGCGACGAAGCTTGCGGCGTCGTCGTGGGCTTCGCGCACCACTTTGGAGTCGCGGATCGAGGTGGTGGTGTCCGAAGTGAAGTCGATCGACCGGCCGAAGGCGCGGACGATGATATTGCTGGTGGCCACCAGGGTTTGCGCCTGGGCCACATCGGCCAGCACTAGGAAGCCGAGGGTGGCGGCGATCAGCGTTTTACGCATGGAGCATCTCCGGGTAATACAGGGAGTCGGGAGGGGAATGGTCATTGGACGAGAATCGCCCGCGCCAGTTCAAGGTCGTCGGCAGATTGCCTGGGATAGCGTTCGTGCAACGAAGTCAGCGCAGCCTGCAGGCGTGCGCCGCGGATCCGACCGTCGCTGGCGACAAAGGCGGCGGCATCGTCGCGGGCCTCCAGCACGAGCTTGCGGTCGAAGGGTGCAGTAGTCACCTGGCTGGTGACATAACCGCTCCTGACCAGAGTCTGGGTGGTGACGTCCATGGCATGGGCAGTGCCCATACCAGCAAGTGCGAACAGCAGTGGCGGCAAATAACGCATGGGTTTCGAAGGTTGATATCAAGGGGCGCCAAGGCTACCCCGAATGCGCCGGCCCAGGCCAGCGCACCGGGGGATGCATCAGATCGCCAGGATGGCCTGGGCAAGCTGGGCATCGCTTGCCTGCAGGTCAGGCATATGCTGGCGGATGTGGTCAAAGGCACTTTCCAGCTTGACGCCACGGATGGCTCCTTCGCTGCCGACAAAGCTTGCCGCATCGTCCCGGGCTGCGCGGACGACCTTGTCATCACGCAGCGACGAGGTCATGTCGGAAGTGGCATCGGTGGACTCGGCGACCGCACCGACAACCGCGTCCGTGGTAACGATGAAACTGGTGGCATTGGCGGCACCGGCCAGGGACAGCAGCAACGCGGCGCCAAACAAATGGGTACGGAACATGATCGATTGACTCCTGCATGGGCTGAGGGTGGTTCTTGCTTTCAGACGCACTCACAGCTTGTTGCGGTACTTTTTACCCAAGCTGGTGAGGAATAAGCGTACCACGAGGTGAGAAAGTTCATGCTCATAGCGTTCATACCAGAACAATTTCGAAAAACTTTACGACTACCAGTACAGTTTCGCTGCAGGCATAAAAAAACCCGCCGCAGTTCCCTGTGGCGGGTTTTCAAATTCGGTGCCGACCGTGGCCGGCGAGCCAGGCTTAACGCCAGAACGGCTTGCTCAGCTCTTCGTAGCGCTGGGCTTCGCTGATACCGGCATCTGCCAGCAGGCGAGCATCCAGGCGAGCCAGTTGACGGCGGCTCGAGAGGCGGCGCTGCCACAGCAGCATGTTGGCCAGTACGCGCAGAGGCAGCGAGGCGTGGGACTGTTGAGCGTTGCTTTCAAAAACCATGTCGGAACTGAGGGTACGTTCCATGATGTCATCCTTCCGCTTATGGCGGCATTAGGTAGTGATTTAACTGATGCCAATGATCCTCCTCTGTCGTCCATAACAGTAGATACAGTTCAACAGTAAAGCGATCAGTCAGTTAACTGATAGACCCTACTGTTGCACTCGAAAATGGCGAAACTGTACCGGTCCGCTCCGTGATGGTGCGTTTTCACCGAAAGGTCAGGGGGTCTGCTGATTCGAAGGTGGGGTTAAAGCAGTACAGTAGTACAGTTATGTGCGTTACAGCTCTTTCAGTTACCCGGCTGATGCGCATTGCACGTCATCGGCCGGATATCTGTTCTGGATCAGACGGCGATCATGCGTCCTGTTTCTTCCAGGTTGTCATGCCAGGCCAAGGCTTCGCGCAGGATGTGCGGTGTGTGGCCGCCCCGCTGACTTGCGCGCTCGAAGTAGTCATTCAGAGCGTCGCGGTAGTCAGGGTGAACGCAGTTGTCGATGATCACCCGCGCGCGCTCGCGGGGTGCCAGGCCGCGCAAATCGGCCAGGCCCTGCTCGGTGACCAGGATGTCCACGTCGTGCTCGGTGTGGTCCACATGGCTGACCATCGGCACCACGCTGGAAATCGCGCCACCCTTGGCGATCGACTTGGTGACGAAGATGGCCAGGTGAGCATTGCGGGCAAAGTCGCCTGAACCACCGATGCCGTTCATCATTCGGGTGCCACAGACATGGGTGGAGTTCACGTTGCCGTACAGGTCGAACTCCAGCGCCGTGTTGATGCCGATGATGCCCAGGCGGCGTACCACTTCGGGATGGTTGGAGATTTCCTGCGGGCGCAGCACCAGTTTGTCCTTGTAGCGCTCGAGGTTGCCGAACACGTCGGCGTTGCGGCGGCTCGACAGGGTGATCGAACTGCCCGAGGCGAAGCTCATCTTGCCAGCGTCGATCAGGTCGAAGGTCGAATCCTGCAGCACTTCGGAGTACATGGTCAGGTCTTCGAACGGCGAGTCGATAAGACCGCACATCACCGCGTTGGCGATGCTCCCGATACCTGCCTGCAATGGGCCGAGCCTGTTGGTCATGCGCCCGGCCGCCACTTCCTGCTTGAAGAAGTCGATCAGGTGATTGGCGATGCCCTGGGTCTCGTGATCCGGGGGCAGCACGGTCGAGGGTGAGTCCGGCTGTTCGCTGATCACGATACCGACGATCTTCGCTGGGTCGATCGCAATGGCGGTGCCGCCGATGCGATCATCGACCTGCACCAGCGGGATCGGGGTGCGCGTCGGGCGGTAGGTGGGGATATAGATGTCGTGCAGGCCTTCGAGATTGGCGTTGTGCGCCAGGTTGATCTCGACGATCACCTGCTTGGCGAAGATCGCGAAGCTGGCCGAGTTGCCCACCGAGGTGGTCGGCACGATATGCCCTTGCTCGGTGATGGCGACTGCTTCGATGACCGCGATGTCCGGCAGAGTCAACTGTTTGTTGCGCAGCTGCTCGACGGTTTCCGACAGGTGCTGGTCGATGAACATCACCTGGCCTTCATTGATGGCCTTGCGCAGCGTGCTGTCGACCTGGAACGGCATGCGGCGGGCCAGCACACCGGCCTCGGTCAGCTGCTTGTCGAGGTCGTTGCCCAGGCTTGCGCCGGTCATCAGGCTGATTTTCAGGGGCGAGTGCCTGGCGCGTTCGGCCAATGCAAGGGGGACAGCCTTGGCTTCGCCGGCGCGGGTGAAGCCGCTCATGCCGACGGTCATGCCGTCCTCGATCAGACCAGCGGCATCAGCCGCACTCATTACCTTGCTGTGCAGGGAGGACAAGCGGATACGATCACGGTACATGGATTGTTATCTCGGGCTACTGAAGCTAGATGCGCAGTCTAGTGTTTTAGCCCAGCCCCGTCCCACGACCAAGGTCGAATGCCGGCCTTCTGCAAGGAAAGCCGGCCAACACCGCCCTACTCCACCGCCTTGACCATGTCCTCGATCACTTTCTTCGCATCCCCGAACACCATCATCGTCTTGTCCAGGTAGAACAGCTCGTTATCGAGCCCTGCGTACCCGCTGGCCATCGAGCGTTTGTTGACGATGATGGTCTTGGCCTTGAACGCCTCGAGGATCGGCATCCCCGCGATCGGCGAGGTGGGATCGTTCTTCGCCGCGGGGTTCACCACGTCGTTCGCCCCCAGCACCAGCACCACGTCGGCCTGGCCGAACTCGGCGTTGATGTCGTCCATCTCGAACACCTGATCGTAGGGCACTTCGGCTTCGGCCAGCAGCACGTTCATGTGCCCGGGCATGCGCCCGGCCACCGGGTGGATTGCGTACTTCACGGTCACGCCGTTGTGGGTGAGCTTCTCGGTGAGCTCCTTGAGTGCATGCTGGGCCCGCGCCACCGCCAGGCCGTAGCCTGGGACGATGATCACTGTGTCGGCGTTGCTCAGCAGGAAGGTGGCATCGTCGGCCGAGCCCGACTTCACCGGGCGTGCTTCCTGGCTGCCGCTGGCTGAGGCCGCGGCCGTGGCACCGCCGAAGCCGCCAAGCAGTACATTGAAGAACGAGCGGTTCATGGCCTTGCACATGATATACGACAGAATCGCACCGCTCGATCCGACCAGGGAGCCTGCAATGATCAGCATGGAGTTGTTCAGCGAGAAGCCGATGCCCGCCGCAGCCCATCCCGAGTAGCTGTTTAGCATCGACACCACAACCGGCATGTCGGCGCCGCCGATCGGGATGATGATCAGCACGCCCATGACGAATGCCAGGATCAGCATCAAGGTAAAGGCGCTGTAATGACCGGTGAACGTGAACAGCAGCCCCAGGACCAGCGTCGTGGCGCCCAGGATAAGGTTCAGTTTGTGCTGGCCGTTGAATTGCACTGGCGCACCCTGGAACAGGCGGAACCTGTACTTGCCCGACAGCTTGCCAAAGGCGATGACCGAGCCCGAGAAAGTGATCGCGCCAATGGCCGCGCCCAGGAACAGCTCCAGCCGGTTGCCTGCGGGAATCGGGTCGCTGATGCTGGCAACGATCCCCAGCGACTGCGGTTCGAGTACCGCGGCGATGGCGATGAATACCGCGGCCAGGCCGATCATGCTGTGCATGAAGGCGACCAGTTCAGGCATCTTGGTCATCTCGACGCGCTTGGCCATGATCGAGCCGGCCGTGCCGCCGATCAGCAGGCCGAGGATCACATAGCCGATGCCGCCGGAGCCAAGCTCGGCCCCAAGCTTGTAGATCAGCCCTACCGTGGTGATGATCGCCAGCGCCATGCCGAGCATGCCGAAGACATTGCCACGCCGCGACGTGTTCGGGTGCGACAGGCCCTTGAGGGCCTGGATGAAGCAGACCGATGCGACAAGGTAGAGAAGTGTGACCAGGTTCATGCTCATCTTTACTTGCGCCCCTCAGCCTTTACAGCTTTTTTCTTGAACATCTCCAGCATGCGCCGGGTGACGAGGAAACCACCGAAAACGTTTACCGCCGCCAGGGCGACGGCCAGGGTGCCCATGATCTTGCCCGCCGTGGTCACGGTCAGTGCGGCGGCCAGCATGGCGCCGACGATGACGATGGCCGAAATGGCGTTGGTGACCGCCATCAACGGTGTGTGCAGGGCCGGGGTGACGTTCCACACCACGTGGTAACCCACGTAGATCGCCAGCACGAAGATGATCAGGTTGTAGATGCCGTCGGAAATCAGCATGTCTTCCATTGTGTTGCTCCTTACCCGTTCTTGCGGATGACCTGGCCGTCGCGGCACATCAGGCACGCGGCGACGATGTCGTCTTCGAGGTTGATCGACAGCGCGGCTTGCGGCGTGCAGATCAGCTTGAGGAAGTCCAGCAGGTTGCGCGCATACAACGCCGAGGCATCGGCCGCGACCTGGGCCGGCAGGTTTGTCGGGCCGACGATGGTCACGCCCTGCTCCACCACCACCTGGTCAGCCACGGTCAGCGGGCAGTTGCCACCCTGCGCCGCCGCCAGGTCGATCACCACCGAGCCCGGTTTCATCTGCGCCACGGTCTCGGCGCTGAGCAGCGTGGGCGCCCTGCGGCCAGGGATCAGCGCGGTGGTGATGACGATATCGGCCTGACGGGCGCGCTCATGCACTGCCTGGGCCTGGCGCTGCATCCAGCTGGCTGGCATTGGCCGTGCGTAGCCACCCACGCCTTCGGCGCACTCACGCTCCTCGTCGGTCTCGTAGGGCACATCGATGAATTTGGCGCCGAGCGATTCGATCTGCTCCTTGACCGCCGGGCGCACATCGGAAGCTTCGATCACCGCGCCCAGGCGCTTGGCCGTGGCAATGGCCTGAAGGCCCGCGACGCCAGCGCCCAGGATGAGCACGCGGGCGGCTTTCACGGTACCAGCGGCGGTCATCAGCATCGGCATGAAGCGCGGGTAGTAGTGAGCGGCCAGCAGTACGGCCTTGTATCCGGCGATGTTGGCCTGGGATGACAGCACGTCCAGGCTTTGGGCGCGGGAGGTACGCGGCGCGGCCTCCAGAGCGAAGGCGGTTATACCCCGCTCGGCCATTCTGGCGATGAGTTCGTTGTTGAACGGATTGAGCATGCCGACCACGACGGCGCCGCTGTTGAGCTGCACGAGTTCGCTGTCCTGCGGGGCGACAACCTTGAGCACCAGTTCGGCGCCGAAAGCATCGGCGGAGCTGCCAATGGAGGCACCTGCGGCTTCATAGGCAGAGTCCGGGATGCTGGCGCTGACGCCGGCATCTCGCTGGACGGTGACCTGATGACCTTGGGCGACCAGCTTCTTGATGGTTTCCGGGGTAGCGGCAACACGTGCCTCGCCCGTGTGCGTTTCGAGAGGAACACCAATGTGCACGACTTATCTCCTGCGTGACCTTGTTCTTGTATAGGTGAAGCGGCGCACTGACTGCGGATGGTGCGTCTGGGGCGGCCGATCAGCACAGGCTACTCGCAGCTTAGGGGAAAAAATCAGAAGCATCGGACAGAGTTCGCCCATGCATTCACTGAGGTCGTAAACGGCATGAAACCGCCGGGTTTGTTGGGTTTGAACCAGTATTTTCGGCAACTTGAGCAAAATTCATATTGGTTTCAAAAGCTTACGTTGAGCCGTTTAATATAATTGACTAGGGATTCATGCAGGTGGGAGGCCCTTGTGAGCGGTGGCGTATCGGTGCGCCTGCTGTACCAGCCAGTCCCGAAAAGATCGAAGCGATGCTGACTCGACCTTGCGTTCGGGGATCATCAGGTAATAGGCCCTGGGGCTGGAAAGCGCCTGGGTGTTGGCGACCACCAGTCTGCCCTCCTCCAGCTCCCGCTGGATCAGAAATGGCGGGATCAGCGCGATGCCCATCTCGTGCATGGCCGCCTGGCCCAGCATCGAGAATAGTTCATACCGCGGGCCTGTCATGTCGCGGTCGACAGTCATTCCCTGGCTGTCGAACCACTGCCGCCAGGCGTACGGGCGGGTGGTCTGCTGCAGGAGCGGCAACTGGGCGATCCGCTCGGCGGCAAGGGTGTCCTGGCCCTCAAGCAATGCCGGGCTGCATACAGGCATCGGGTTCTCGCCCATGAGGCGGTGGGACTGGGTGCCGGACCAGTCGGCATCGCCGAAATAGATGGCCGCGTCGAAGGTGGTGTCTGCAAACAGGAAGGGGCGCGTGCGATTGGTCAGGTTGACCGTGACCTCCGGATGCAGCCGCTGGAAGTCCTTCAGGCGTGGCAGCAGCCACTGGGTACCGAAAGTCGGGACTACTGCCAGCTCGATCACGTTGGCACCTTGCTGACGCATCACCGAGAGCGTGTCGCGCTCCACCGCATCCAGTTGCGCGGCCACCTGGCGGCTATATGAAAGTCCGGCCTCGGTCAGCTTCACGCCTCGGTGGGAGCGGCGAAACAGCTCGACATTGAGAAAGGCCTCCAGCCCGCCGATCTGACGGCAGACGGCGCCTTGGGTCAGGGCCAGCTCGTGGGCGGCCTTGGTAAAGCTTTCGTGGCGCGCTGCGGCCTCGAAGCAGATCAATGCGGTGGTGTTGGGAATTTTCCGGCGCATGTACGTCTACCTCACTCTTCAGGCTGTAATAAGCCATGAATTGGTAGCACGGAGTGATAAGTCTGCACAGGGGCATGCGCAATCCTCGTTTGTCGCCTCCCTTGATCGCGCCTACGATCAATGCACAAGAACTCTGCGCCCTATTTCGAGGAATCCGCTCATGGCCGGTAAGGCAAGCTTCAACTGGATCGATCCGCTCCTGCTCGATCAGCAGCTCACTGACGAAGAGCGCATGGTGCGTGAAAGCGCTTATCAGTTCGCCCAGGACAAGCTCGCTCCACGCGTGCTCGAAGCTTTCCGTCACGAGCGGACGGATCCTGCGATCTTTCGCGAGATGGGCGAAGTCGGCTTGCTGGGTGCGACCATCCCTGAACAGTACGGCGGCAGTGGCCTCAACTATGTGTGCTATGGCCTGATTGCCCGAGAAGTCGAGCGTATCGACTCGGGCTACCGGTCGATGATGAGCGTGCAGTCTTCGCTGGTGATGGTGCCGATCAACGAGTTCGGCAGCGAAGCGCAGAAGCAGAAGTACCTGCCCAAGCTCGCCAGCGGCGAATGGATTGGCTGCTTCGGCCTCACCGAGCCCAACCACGGCTCCGATCCGGGGGCGATGATCACCCGTGCCAGGAAGGTCGATGGCGGCTATCGCCTGAGTGGCAGCAAGATGTGGATCACCAACAGCCCGATCGCCGATGTGTTCGTGGTCTGGGCGAAGGATGATGCTGGTGACATTCGCGGCTTCATCCTCGAGAAGGGCTGGCAGGGACTGAGCGCGCCGGCTATTCATGGCAAGGTCGGCCTGCGTGCGTCGATTACAGGCGAAATCGTGATGGACAGCGTCTTTGTGCCAGAGGAGAACGCCTTCCCGGATGTTCGCGGCCTCAAAGGCCCGTTCACTTGTCTCAATTCGGCACGCTATGGCATCTCCTGGGGTGCCCTCGGGGCTGCAGAGGCTTGCTGGCACACTGCGCGTCAGTACACCCTCGATCGCCAGCAGTTCGGCCGCCCACTGGCAGCCAATCAGCTGATCCAGAAAAAGCTGGCCGACATGCAGACCGAAATCACTCTGGGCCTGCAGGGCTGCCTGCGTCTGGGCCGCATGAAGGACGAAGGCACCGCGGCGGTGGAGATCACTTCGCTCATGAAGCGCAACTCTTGCGGCAAGGCGCTGGACATTGCGCGCCTGGCCCGTGACATGCTCGGTGGCAATGGTATCTCCGATGAATTCGGCGTGGCTCGTCACCTGGTGAACCTGGAGGTGGTCAACACCTATGAAGGTACCCACGATGTGCATGCGCTGATCCTCGGTCGTGCGCAGACCGGCATCCAGGCTTTCTATTAATAGAGGGGCCGGTCATGGGTGCGCTATCACATCTGCGTGTGCTGGACCTTTCGCGCGTGCTGGCGGGCCCTTGGGCTGGCCAGATCCTTGCCGACCTTGGGGCTGATGTCATCAAGGTGGAGCGCCCGGGCAGCGGTGACGATACACGCGCCTGGGGACCGCCCTTCCTCAAGGATGTCCAGGGCGAGAACACCAGCGAGGCCGCCTACTACCTGGCAGCCAACCGCAACAAGCGTTCGGTGACGCTCGATTTCACTCAGCCAGAGGGTCAGCGTCTGGTACGCGAGCTGGCGGCCAAGTCCGATATCGTCATCGAGAATTTCAAGGTGGGTGGGCTGGCGGCGTATGGCCTGGATTACAACAGCCTCAAGGCGGTCAATCCGAAGCTGATCTATTGCTCCATTACCGGCTTCGGCCAGACTGGGCCTTACGCCAAGCGCGCCGGCTACGACTTCATGATCCAGGGCCTGGGAGGGCTGATGAGCCTGACCGGGCGCCCTGAGGGCGAAGATGGCGCAGGCCCTGTTAAGGTGGGCGTCGCGCTGACCGACATTCTCACGGGGGTGTATTCGACCGTGGCAATCCTTGCCGCGCTTGCACACCGGGACCAGCAAGGCGTCGGACAACATATAGACATGGCCTTGCTGGATGTGCAGGTGGCTTGCCTGGCCAATCAGGCCATGAACTACCTGACCACGGGGGCTTCGCCTCAGCGCCTGGGTAACGCCCATCCCAATATTGTGCCGTACCAGGACTTTCCCACCGCAGATGGCGACTTCATCCTTACAGTGGGCAACGATGGGCAGTTCCGCAGATTTGCAGAAGTTGCCGGGCAACCACAGTGGGCGGACGATCCGCGCTTCGCTACTAACAAGCAGCGTGTAGCTCACCGCGCGGAGCTCGTGGTGCTGATCCGCCAGGCTACCGTGTTCAAGACGACCGCTGAATGGGTGAGTCAACTAGAAGCGGCGGGTGTGCCGTGTGGGCCGATCAATGACCTGGAGCAGATGTTCCAGGATCCACAGGTCAAGGCGCGGGGGTTGGCGGTAAGCCTCGCTCATCCCTTGGCGGGCAGCGTGCCGCAAGTGGCCAGTCCCATCAGGCTCTCCGAGACGCCTGTGCAGTACCGGCATGCACCTCCTTTATTAGGTGAGCATACCGAGGCGGTATTGAGTGAGCTGCTGGGTCTTGATGCCGGTCATCTGCAGCAATTGAGGGAAACCGGGGTGCTTTGAAGTATTTGAAACATTTATGAAATAAGTCCTTGACCGGATTTCGAATCCCCTTATAATGCGCCCACTTCCAGCGTAGTTGGAACGGAAAACTCCTTGAGAATCAACGAGTTGGATGTTCAGGACAGCAGCCGGAAGTGGCTCCGGTCGAAAGATCGGTAGCGGTGAAAAAGGTGGTTGACAGCAGATTGAAACGCTGTAGAATTCGCCTCCCGCTAGCAGTGATGCAGCGAGTCAAGTGTTTGAAGTTAAACAGCTTTCTGGTTAAAAACTTCAAAATAAACGCTTGACAGACACAGAGGAAAGCGTAGAATGCGCACCTCGGTTCAGCAAGCCAAGCGCTTCGGACCAACCGCTCTTTAACAATTGAATCAAGCAATTCGTGTGGGTGCTTGTGAGTACGGACTGATAGTCTGCAAGATTATCAGCATCACAAGTGACCACATGAGCAATCATAGTAGTCATTTGAGATTGC